>CAZXFP010000001.1:0-94539 GCA_964640675.1 uncultured Prevotella sp.
AGGTGGCGTATGCCAGAGCTGCGGGTAAAAGTATGGTGTATTTTTTCATGTTGCTATTGTTTGGTTAATATTCTGTGATGTCTAATCTTGTTGTTTGGTTAAATAAAAGTTAAATATCTACCGTTGTGAGCGAATCCTTGGAAGAGACTTGTGCTCTTGGTTTTAATGTTATTGCTCGGTTGCAAAGATAAGATAAAAAACTGATAAAGCAAATGATTTTTGTCGGGGGTAAGTTTTGCATAAATTAACGTGTCGGCGGCGCGCGTTAGTGTTTCTTGGGATGCTCTGTGCGTGGTGCTGTCGCACAAATTAGTGTGGTTTTGAGCCTTTATCCGAAGCCGAATAGGGGCGGAGGAGCAACTTGGGAGCTACTCTAATTATGTGACGAGACAAATCATTTGCATGATTCAGCAAGAAAGTTGGGAAAAATTTGTGAGTGTCGGAATGAATGTCTACTTTTGCAAGTAGAAACGATAGGCAATTATCTATATCGTAATGAAGACATGGGGGTAATTCCCTTGACCACCAAACATGGCGTATAAAAGCATACATAACACAGAGAATTGCATGAAAGGAGGGCATTGCTGATGGACGAGCACTCACGGAATTTCTTCACGTTGCTGCGCTTTGTCTTGGGCAATAGCAGCACAGGTTGTCCCGTGCTGACGTTGCCAGAGTGGCAGGGAGTGTATGACGTTTGTCAGCGGCAGGGGCTTTTGCCCTTTGTGGGGCATGCGCTGTCCAACACCAGTTGTGTGCTGAAGAACGACAGCGATAAAGTGCGACCAGACTTTGCGCGGGTCATTATGCGCTGGGTGGCCGCGTCGATGCAATGTGAGAACGTCAACAGGAACGTGAGCCGGCACGCAGTGGAGGTGGCGCGGCGTTTTGAGCGCGAAGGTTTTGAGTGTTGTCTGCTCAAAGGGCAAGGCAATGCGCTGCTCTATCCCGAGCCTTCGGTCCGCACGCCGGGCGACATAGACCTGTGGGTGAGGCCACGTGAGTCTGCTTCCCGTCTGCGCAATGCAGAAGAAGACTGCCGCAAGGTCATAGCCTTTGTGAGGAAAATGGATGCCAATGCGGAGATAGCCTATCATCATGTGGAGTGTCCGGATTTTGAGGGCACGCCCGTTGAGGCTCATTACCGGCCGCAATTCATGTTCTCCCTGCGGAATAACAAGCGGCTACAAAGCTATTTTGCCGAAAAGTCCGATGCGCAGTTTGCCCATCGGGTGGATATAGGGGAGGGGATGATAGCCATCCCAACGCCAGAGTTTAACGTGGTGTTCCAAATCAGCCACATTTTCAACCACCTTTTCCATGAAGGTATCGGCTTGCGCCAGCTGCTTGACTATTATTATGTGATTATGCACCTTGACGAGGCAGCTCGCCAACAGGACTGGAGTGCGATTCTTGGCAGGGTGGGATTGCGCGGCATAACGGGTGGCGTGATGTGGATATTGGTGCATTGCTTCGGTATGGCTGAGGAAAAGGCGATTGTGCCACCGGACGAACGCCGGGGGCGCTTTGTGCTGAACGAGATTTTGCAAGGAGGCAATTTCGGAAAATACGACCAGCGCGACCATTTCGGGAAAGACCGCACGGGGCGCAACCTGCAGCGGCTGTGGCGCGACCTGCGTCTGCTGGCCTATTTCCCGGTGGAAGCCGTAAGTGAGCCACTGTTCAGACTGTGGCACTACGGCTGGAGGTTGCGCCACAGATCCTCGGCGCAAGCCTAAGGGCGAGACTAATCAGGCAAGCGGGGAAGCATGGAAAGGAGGAAACCATCTCTCGTGATCAACTTTTAAGGAAGCTACAAGCACATCCGAATATGGGCAAGTTCAGACTGAAAGACTTGAAGATACTGGGCAGCAGGGAAGAACTGGAGAAGCTGCCGGCGGGCAAGCTGCTCATCAACACCATCAATGCCCACTCCTACAACGTGGCGCGCAAGGACAGCCAGTTTGCCGAGGCACTGACCCAAGGCGATGTGCTCATACCCGATGGGATGAGCATTGTGAAAGCGTGTCGCTGGATAGGGGCGTTGTCGCGTCCCAAGGAGCGAATAGCTGGATGGGACTTGTTTGCTTGTGAGATGAGCCGGCTGAGCCGGCAGGGGGCGGAAGCCCGGACGCCGGGGAGGGAGAGCCGTGGGCGGAAGAAGCCCCTCGTGATGTTTGTAGGCTCGTCGGAAGCCACTCTGGCCTTGGTCAGGAAGAAAGCCGCCAGCCAATACCCCGCGCTCGATGTGGCCACCTATTCCCCGCCATACAAGCCCGAGTTCTCCGCAGAGGACAGCAAGGCCATGATACGGGCTATCAACGAGGCCAATCCCGACCTGCTCTGGATAGGGATGACCGCGCCAAAGCAGGAGAAATGGACTTACCGCCACTGGGACGACCTGCGCATAAACTGCCATGTGGGCACGGTGGGCGCGGTGTTCGACTTCTTTGCGGGCACGGTGGTGCGCGCGCCGTTGTGGTGGCAGCGGAAAGGACTGGAGTGGCTTTACCGCCTGCTGTGTGAGCCGCGGCGGATGTGGCGGCGATACATCATAGGCAACACCCTGTTTCTTGGCTATATGCTGGGCGAGAAGTGCGGCCGAACCTGACCATTGAGAAATACGCTAAGACTGATAAACCGATGACACACGACGAACGTTGGCAGCAGATGTGGCAGACGTGCATTGACTTCATGAGGCTAAACAAGCGGCGACCGTCAAAATATGCTCCCGCAGAGCGGCCTCTTGTGAACTGGCTGAAGCACAACCGCAAACTGCTCAATCAAGGAAAGATGCCCGAGCGGCGCAAGGCTGCGTTTGACCGCTTGCTGGCCGAGGCCGACAAGTACCGCCATGTCAATCAGTATGTCCGTGCCAGCCGTGAAGCCTCGCTGCCGTTGTTTGCCAATGGTGAGGCGTAAGTCCCTTGCCTCTTCCTGTATTTCCTTTCGTCCGGGTGTGCTCCCAATGGCCTTGATGCGTGCTCCGCTTTCTCCGATGTATGGTTTTGCATGGCAAAACCATACCTTTTGGCCTTCGATACGTATGCTTTCGCCAAGCAAAAGCATACGTATTGGAAAAGCTCTGATACAGAGCACGTTTGGCGCAGTTGCAAAGGCGGCATACAAGAAGTCCCGCTGTAGGGGCTACTGCGGGACTTCTGTATGGCGTGGAAAGCCAATGTTACTTCTTGATTTTCTGGAAACCTAAGCCGTAGACACCACTTACGGGGCTTTGCGAGACAAAGGCGTGCGGGTCTACACGGTTGATAACCTGCATCAGCTCATGGCTTTTGCGGCGGTGGGCGATGATGAAGAGCATGCCTTTCTTCTCGCCCGAATAGAATCCTTTGGCATCAATCACCGTGCAGCCGCAGTCGGCATCCTCGTTGATGGCTTTGCCCAGGGCTTCCCAATTGTCGGATACGATGAAGAACTGCACGCTGGAGCGCATACCATTGATGACATAGTCGACCGACCAAGACATGACCACGAGCGTGATGTAGCCATAGATGACCTTCTCCCAAGAGTCTAACACGAGGTAGCTGGAAGTGATGATGCAGAGGTCGCAAATGAGGATGACGCGTCCAAGGGAGATGTCGCGGTACTTGTTGACGATGGCGGCGACAACGTCGGAGCCACCTGTGGAGGCGTTATACTGCAAGGCTAGTCCCATGGTGACGCCCATGATGACACCGCCCACCACGCAGGCCAGGAACGTTTGGCCGGCAAAGGGAACGTGGCCGGCAAACACCTGCTGGAAAAGACTGACGCCGAAAGAGAACACAAGCACGGCAAAGATGGTGCGGACGCAGAATTTCCAGCCCAGAATTTTCAGGGCGATGGCCATGAGGATGCCGTTCACGACAACATAGGTGTAGGGGATGGGGATACCTGTGCCCCAATAAAGCACGGACGCAATGCCACCCAAGCCACCCAGCGTGATGTAGTGGGGCAGGAGAAAGGCGCACCATCCCAAACTGCCAACGAGCATGGACAAGGCAATGATGCAGAACTCTTTGATTTCTTTTTTCTTGTTCATAAATCCTTTTTTACATTGTAGATGCCGGGGTGCGTTGCGCATCATTCATTTTTCGCGGTGCAAAATTACAAAGAAAAAACGAGACGGCGCACGCCCTTGCCCCAAATCTTAGAAAGGCAGTCCCACGGCGAAGTGCAATGTCTGGGCATCCTTGAAGTGGGCTACGTTGTAGAATCCGCTGCGGCCGGTGTCGTAGGGCACGTGAAGCCCGATGCCCCAGTCGAGGCGTATGATGAAGAAGCCCACATCGTAGCGCAGGCCAACTCCCGTGCCCAGTGCCATGTCCTTGAAGAGGCTGTTTGCCTTGAACTTGGCATTGTCGTTGTCATCGTTCATCATCCAGACGTTGCCCGCATCGAGGAATATGGCCCCGTAGAGCGAGCCGAGCAGGTGGGGGCGGTATTCGAGGTTGGCCACAAACTTCAGGTCGCCCACTTGCTCCACGTAGGAGTAGAGCGGTGAGGAGGAGCGGTAGCGGCCAGGCCCGATTTCGCGTGCGTTGAAGGCGCGTATGCTGTTGGCACCGCCCACGAAGAACTCTTCCGTGTAGGGGGCGTACTTGCTGTTGCCGTAGCTGAAGATAGCCCCTGCGCCCACGTGAGCCACGAGCGATGACTTGTCGCCCATTTGCCATTGCTTGGTGAGGTTGCTCTCCACTTTCACAAACTGCGCGAACGGGTTCTTGAAGAGTTGCTTGCCCGTCTCGCTCCATTTCTTGCCCGTGGCCATGTAGCCCAGTGCCAGAAGATTGGAAGCCTCGCTCACGGTGGTCCACCACTTGATGGGGTTGGGCGTGCCGGCCTTGCTCTGATAGGTGTGGCTGAACTGCATCTTGGGGATGAACTGGTCGGCAAAACTCATGGCCAGATAGGGGAGATCGGCCGTCATTTGCTGGAAGCGTTCTGTGGAACTGGGCATATACTCATAGGTGAGGAGCAGCGGTGAGAAGCTGTATTCGTGCGTCTCGGTGGGTCTCCATGCGTATGTGATTTCCCCGGACACCACGTGCCGTTTGAAGTATTCTTTGCGGTTGATGACGCTTGATGCGGCTTTCAGTGTGGTCATTGGTGTCTCATATTGCGTCTTGCGCTTGGGTGTCTCGCCGCGTGCGATGGCTTTCTGTCTGCGTCTGTGCGCCCTTTCGCGCCGCTGTGCCGCTGTGCCGCTGAAGGGATTGAGCAGTCGTGGCAGCTGCAGGCTCACCTCGATGCCGTAGCCATAACTGCTCACACCGCTGGATTCCTGCCCATCGGATCTGCCTGTGGTCCACTCATAGGAGCCGTTGGCTCGCACGTTGAGCAACTCGCCGCCCCGGAAAGCGTTGCGCTTGGTGAGACCCACAATCAGCTCCGGGCCAAACTTGCCGCTGGTTTTGCCTTTTCCGTAGGCTTCCACGTAGAAGTCGTAGGGCTTGTCGAACACGCAGTCGGCCACAAGGTCGAGCTGCTGGCAGCTGTCTGTGGTGTCGGCGGGAGTGAAGGAGAGGCGCGTCTGGGAGAAAATGCCCGTGGCGTTGAGGCGTTGCTGGGTTTGCTCTTGCAGGCTTGCGCTGTACAGATCGCCTTTCGACAGACGCAGCTGGTTGCGCAATACGCGTCGGCGAACGGGCGACTTGCTTCCGCTGTAGTGCAGGCGCAAGGTGCGTCCGTGCGGTGTGGAGTCGGGCTGTTCGAAGAGATTGCGGCGCAAATTGACATCAACGTTCCGTATAGACCATGTGCGCAGTGCGCGCGGATCGATGGAGTCGGCCAGCTGCAGGTTTACTTTCACCTTGCCCGGCATGGACACGGTGTCGGCCAGATAGCTTGCCATGGCTTTCTCATAATAGTAGTAGCCGTTGTCGCGGAATAGCTGCGTGATGCGCTGACGTTCCGATTCGAGTGTTGCCACGTTGAAGGCATCGCCCGGATTGATGTCGGTCTGGCTGGCATTGGCACGTATCAGGCTGTCTTGTCCGGAGGTGAAGCCGATGTAGCGCAGGGTGTCTATTGTCCATAAGCGTCCCATGTCAACGGCATATTGCAGCTTCATCTTCTTGGGATTCTTCTGCGGGAGCAGGGAATAGGTTATCTTTCCGTTGAAGTAGCCGCGCTTTTCGAGCAGGCTTTCGCCCACGCTGACATGCAGATCGGGGTTGGCGTAGCTCATCAGCACAGGTTTTGTGCCAAACGCGTTCACCATCCAGCGGTCGAAAGCGGATGTTCCGCGCGAGAAGGCGTTCCATATCCATAGTCCCATCTTGAGTGGTGACTGTATGCTTGGGCTACCCAGCAGTGACGCGTTGGGCTTGGTGGCAAGCACCACATCCAGTTCCTCGCGCACGGCAGCGGCGTGTTTGGAGTTGTCTGTTTGAGCGTACTCCGTGGCTTTCATGCCCGTATAGAGCTGCTCACCATCGGGAATGGCACTCGTTGTGCTGCATGACGATATGGCAAGGCAGGTCGCCGCGAGGGCGATAAGGCTCGGTAAGTGTCGTTTCATTGCTTCTTTCTTTGGGTTGAGTCAACGCGCATCACGGGGTTGGAGGCATCGTCGGCCGTCTTGAACTTTAGAATGTCCTTAAGGTGGAGCAACTTTCGCCTCCAGGAGAAGCCTGCGCCAAACTCGCTGATGTTTCCTTCCAGCCAGTCGTAGGCTTCCCGCTCGTAGTAGAGCTTGAGGTATTGTGTCTCCTTTTGGTTGAGGCGGTATTCCAAGGAGAAGTTATCGAAGTATGCGCCGTTGTCTTCGGCCGTTGTAGCTCCGGTCGAAACCCTTCCGCCCATGCTGATTCGCAAGCGGTTGTTGAACACGCGCTTGGAGAACTTGAACGTATAGTCGGTGTGGAGCGAGCCTGTTGCATCGGCAGTGCTTTCCATGTTGGCTGTCAAGTCAAGTCCCATGGAGCGGAATGCGCTACCCGTGATCTTGTTCACTTCCGTTTGCAGGAAGCTGGCCAAGGCCGAATTCATGGCGAAGTTGCCCACGTTGTTGTCGAGATACATTCCCGATGCCAGCATGGAGACGGCCAGTTTGGAACGCTCCTCATCGCTCTTCATGTTCAGTTCGTTGCTCATTTGCACATCTTCGGGTGCGTTGATGATGAACTCTATACCCATGTCGGGGAAGGTTTTGGAGAGTCTCACGCCACAATCGAAGTCGACAATGCGGCCTTGGGAAGAACCCGATGAGGCCACGGCGGTCTTCACCCGCTCGGTGGCCGTGATGTTGAGGGTGGGCTGCATGGGCTGTCCTGTGAACTCAATGTAGCTTCCGTCCTGTATTTGGAACGTCCTGAGGGGAATCACGGGGAGCGAATACTTCATCTCACCGTTGCTCAGCGTGTAGCGGCCGCGCAGCTGCAGGTCGTTGGTGGGGTCGTAAGAGAGGTGCAGGGTGCCGCCTCCGATGAGGTCGATGTAGTTTGAATGGTCGGAGGTGAGGTAGCACATGATGCGCGCTTGCTCATCCACGGACACGCTGAGGCTCATGTTGAGGCCGGTGATGTCGGGTCGGCTGATTACATCGCCCACGCTGTCGCTGAAGTTGGTGAACTGCACGAGGTTGTCCAGCTCGGTATCGGAGGTCAGTTGTGCGTCGCGCATCACATAGGCCATGTCCGTTGACCCCAGCACATCTATCTTTCCGCTCATCCGGAGTTGGCTTAATGGGCCTTGCAGGATGCCGCGGAAGTTGATGAAGGCTTTTCCGTAAGCCTCCGAACGTGGGTTTTCTTTGGCATCAATCAGCTCAAAATTGTCGGCACGCATCCTCACATCAAGGTACATATCGTTCATGTTGCTGAAGTCTAAGTAGCCCTGCACGTTGAGCGGGGAGTCGTTGTTGGCGAACATCTCGAAGTTTTCGAACTTCACCCTGCTGTGTTCGATGGTCACAGGGTCATCGGCGAAGCGCATGGAAACACCGTAAGGCACGCTGACAAGATAGGTGGAGTCGAGGAAAAGTTCACCGTTGACATCCAGCTGGTCGAGCTTTCCTTTGAGCGAGAGCGTGCCCTCACCGGTTCCTTGCAAGCCTATGAGCTGGTCGGGGACGAATCCATTGATGTAGTTCAAGGGGAAATGGTTCATGTCCAGTTGTGCTTCAAGGTAGCCATCGCCCTCGTCTTGGTATGTTCCCGTGAGTGTTCCCACCTCTTGGTCGTCTTTGAGGAAGATGGCGTCCACGTAGTGTGAGCCGTCACTTTGCGGCATATAGACCAGCTGTGTGCCCACGTTGCCCATCAGGGAGTGCTCGTAGATGAGGTTCTTCACGGTCATATCGCCCGAGATGGTGAGGTCTTGCTCGGTTTGCACAATGTGATAGTCGCCATCGAGCATTCCCGAAACGCTGGGCATGAATGGCAGAACGGCAAACACTTTCTCCAGCTCAAACCGGTGCATGGACAAGGTAACGTCTTGTAGGGCAGTAGTGTCGGCATCGTTGGTGTAGAGCTGCACGCCGGCTCCATCGGCGGCTCTTAGGCGCATGAGTGCCGACATTCGGCCGTTTTGTCCCAAGTAGACGTAGTTGCCATCGTTCACTTGGAATGTCTTGTAGCCGAGTATGGCGGTGGGCGTGGTGATGTCCATCTTCACTCCGTTGTTCTCCATTGCCGCGCGCAGCCCCAAGTCAAATCCCGTCTTTCCGTTCTTGTCCTTGATGAGTGCGTGGGTGATAACGCCTTTCTCGAAGAAAGAGCCGTCTATGCGTCCTCGGTAGGGGTAGCTGTTGGATGGTGAGTTGGACAAGGCGAGGTCGTAATTCAGTGTGTTGCCATCGCTTTTGAGATTCATTCGCAGCGTGTCTACCGTGAAATTGTTTTGATAGACCAGCGAGTCGATGTTGATATAGCCGTTCAGTCCCGTGGATGGCGAAGAGGTGATGTCGGCTTGTGCCACCCTCATGGCGTAGCCGTTCTGCTTGAGCAGCTGACAGAAGAAGTTGTCTGTGCCGCTGTTGAGGAAGAAATGACCGTTGGGCAGCTGACCGAGAAGTTCCTTTTGGTCGATAACCTTGTCGGCCATTTGCTGTTTTAGGGTGGTGGCGATGCGTGTTCCCACGTCTGTCAGCTGCTTGTAGCTCCCGTCCATGTCGGCGCGCAGACTGAAGTCGCCTCCGCTGACATGGGCGTGGGTGGTGTCGCGGCGGCTGATCAGGTCGAGTGTCAGGTCGCCCGGCGAGTAGGTGCGGCTCTGGTCGCGCAGTTGCAGATTGCCCACCAGGCCGCGTGCAGTGAGCAGGTCGCCTTGGTCGGTCGACACGTCAAGGTTGGCAGTGAGCGTGGTGGTGAGTGGCTGGTCGGTCACTCCCAGCTGATAAAGGTCGGCGTGGCCAACGGTGGCATTGATGTGTCCATCGATTTGCTTACCGTTCATTCCGCCGTCAACGTTGAAGTTGCCGGCAAGGAGATGGATGCTTGTGGAGTCGCGCCGCTCGTTGAGCGACAGGTTGTTGACCGTTCCTTTCACGCTGTGACGGCTTTTCATGTCCGACAGTAGGGTAATGTCGGCATCGCCACGCAGGTGATAGTTGCGGTCGATGAGGCCCAGTCCGTGCAGATTGGCGTGCTCCAAGTGTCCCTGCAACTGTGCTGCGAGGGCGTTGCCGTGCAGGTTGGCCATGATGTTGAACGTTCCGGCCAGCAAGTTGGTGCTGCCGTTGCCGCTTGTGCTTGTCAGGCGGAGGTTGGTGAGCGGGCCTTTCACGTAGTGATTGCTGGCCAAATCCGACTTGATATCCACATCGGCATAGCCCGATACAATGTAGGGGAAGTCCTTGATGCCCAGTCGTGCCAAGTTGAGGTGCCGGATTTGTCCACGGAAATGTCCGTCGATGTTTTGCCCGCCAATGCTTCCGCTGAATCCGAAGTTGCCCCCCATCATTGGGTTTTGGCTTCTCACGTTGCTGGATAGCTTTCCGCCATGCAGCAAGAGGTCGGCGTTTATGCCGTTGAGGTTGTAGTTGGCGTAGCTAAACTGATGTATGTCGGCCTTTACGGAAGCCGTGGCGCGTGGGCTGAAGAAGTCTGTGCCGCGTCCTTGGGCGTTTATATTGGCGGTGAGTGCCCCCAGTTCCATCTTGGGGAGGAAGTGGCGCAGCTCGAAGTGACTGGCTTGCAGGGCAACGCGATAGTCTTCGGATGCCGTGTCGAAAGTTCCGTCCACGTGCATTCGTCCGCTGCCCTCGGTCACTGTGAGGTTGGCGGCGTAGCGCGTCTCATCAATACCGATGGTGCCGTTCAGCCCGATTCCGTGGGGAATGTGCAACATCTCGTTGACGCTCTGCGGCATCATGGTGGCAAGGAAGTCCAAGTTGTCCGTGCGCCCTTTCAGTTTTAGGCTCGCTTTCATTCGGCCGGGCTGCGTGAGATTCTTCACCCATCCCGAGGCAGTGAGGTCGAAGTGGGAGGGCATGGCCACACGCAGGCGGGTGATGGTGGCATGGCGCAGGTTGCCGTTCAGCTTGCCCGACAGCGTGAAAGGCGATGTGGGAATGGCGCGGAGCACATCCTTCGGCAGACTGGTGAGGAACGGGCGCAAGTCGGCCAGCGAAGTGTGGCCGTCCAGTTGAGCCTGTATTTGTCCCGGGTGCACATCGCTGAATGCGTTGAGATCCATAGTGAAGTGTCCCTGCAACTGCGTTTGGGGCATGGTCAGCCGCAAGTTTTGCAGCGCGATGCGCGTGCTGTCCATGCGGAAATGGCCTTGGAGGCCGTTCACGGTCAGTCCGCTTCGTTCCGTGAAGTTGGCAGCGCGTATGTTGGCTGCGAGGGTTGTGCCCGCGTAGCTGAATCCGTCCATGCCCAGATTCAGCTTGTCGAGGCGGATGTGGGCTGCGTCAAAGCCTGCGGGGGCTAAGGGTTGGTAGTTTTGGTCGTATTGCAACGAGCCGCCGTGCCAGTCGAGCTTGGCCACCTTGTAGGTGTTGTCTTTGAGTTGCAGCTGTGTTTTTTGGGCAACGGCATGGCCAAACTGTGCGCGCACGGACATGGTGTCGCCGGGCAAGTGAAGCCGGAAATCGGTTTGGGAGAGTTGCAGTTTGTCGATGTTGATTTGCCATAGGGTCTTCGACCGTGCCGTATCTTTGGGCACGGTGTCGCCCAGTGCGATGTCAATATAGCCTCCGCGCACCTCCGCAAGGTTCACGAGTGCCGTCTCGGCGGGCAAGTCTATGCCGTGGCTTTGCAGGTGCAGACGTTCCAAATCGGCCTTGATGCGCAGGTCGCCGATGAGGTTTTCGGTGCTCATTTTCAGTTGTTTGAACGTGAGCCAGTCCACCTCCACTTTTCCTTGGAGCAGCGGCAGCAGCTGAATGTGTGCCGTCAGGCTTTCCACATTGGCTATGGTGTTTTGTTGCTGGGGGATGGAGTCGTTGGCCTTGGTGGCTTTGAGGTTTTCCAGTCGCAGGTCGAGCGGGAAACTCAGCCGCAGTTCTTCCACCGAAATATTCATCCCAGTCTTTTCCGAAGCCACGTCCGTAGCTTTGCTTACCGCCCATCGCTGTATGGGAGGGCAATAGAGCAGCAGAGTGAGAATCAGGAACAGGGCGATGGGGGCGCAAACGATGGCCACCAATGCTTTCAGTATTTTCTTCATGAATGGATTTTCTGAGCAACTACAAGGTTGAATACTTAACCGTGCAAAGTTAGTGAAAAAAATGCGAGAAATCTGTTCTGTGGCTTCCTTTTTTGAGGTTTTGTGCCTAAAAATGAAAAACTTGAAGCAGCGGGGACATGACTGGCGGGTTGTTGGCGGTGAGTGTGGCAGTGCCGGAAGGGATGGTTGCAGAAGGTTATTAATGATGTTTTTGCAAATAATTGATAATCAAATGGTTGCAAAAATATAATATGCAGCCTTGCAAAAGGTTACCTATGGGCATACAAAACGTACGCTTTTGCCCTGCAAAAGGTATGGTATTGCAAGGCAAAAGCGTACGTATGGATTAGTGATGGAAAAACGTTAGAGCTTGTTGATGACGTTTTTCATCTGCTCGCCAAGGCCGATGGTGTAGCCCTGCGAGGAGAATACGACACGATTGAAGGTGTCGGCGATGAAGAAGACGGGCAGCTGTGTCTTGCTGGAAAGTTTCAGATTCTCCACCGCTTGCTGACGCAGCGCACCATTGGTATCGATGCCGTAGATGACATTCTCGGGCAGTTTGCCATAGAGCGAGGCATCGTATTTCTTGGCTTCCTCGGCATTCTCGAAGAGCAGCACGATGGGGCGCCCCCAGCGATTGAACGCCTCTGTCTCCTTGGCAATGTCTACGAGCGCATGATTGGTGGGCTCTTGTCCCACTCCGATGAGGCCTACGATGTAGTAGCCACGACCGGTTTGAGAGAGCAGACTCACTTGTTTGCCGTCTTTCTCAAACATGCTTTCCGAGTTGAACGAGCCAATCACCTGCACCTCGTCCTTGCTTTCGCGCATCACAAGGGGAATGGTTGTCGTCTCGCCCTCGCGGATGGTGAAGAAGATATTGTGTGCCAGCACGCTGCCATTGGCCAGTCTGGTGCCGCTTGTGAGCAGGTATGTGCCCGCCTCCAGCTTGCATCCGTCCTTGAAAGTGTTGGCCCAGCTGGTCTGCTCGCTGCTTCCGCCCTCATCATAGTTGAGCAGAATGGCCGTGCCATCTTCCAGACGGCTGATGGAGAAGTGGTTGTAGTAGAGCGGGTTGTCAAGGTGTGCTGTCGGCGTATAGGTGAGCTTGAGCGTTCCCTCATGCGGTGTTACCGTGCCTTTGGCCTCAAAGTCTACGGTGGTCCAGCGTCCGTCCTTGCGGTACATGAGCGTTCCCGTCACGGTGTCGCGTTTGGCCTCGATGTTCAAACTGCGTGCAATGTCTACGAAGAGCACTTTTCTCGACCGCTCATCGGTCATCTTGTACTTCATCGCGCCTACGGGCGTCTGGGCTATTTGCAGGGCTTTCTTGTCGGGGTTCAGCCTTATGTTCTTCTTGATCCAGTTGGCAATCTCCATCGGATTGTTGCGGAACTTCTCTGTTGTAGCCTTGTTGAAGTACTGCTCAATGTAGCACTTGAACGGCGTGATGAGCATCTCGTCTTCCACGCGCGGGCTTACCTGCTCGCTGTTGTTGTTGAAACAGTCTTCCAAAATTTGGGGAAGGATGTCGCGCAGGTCTTTGTCGCTGAGCGTGTTGAGGATGCGCAGTGCGCGCGCCTCGTTGTCACTGTGCTTGTTGAGGAATGCTTCTATGGTGCGCCAGTTGCCCTTGGCCTTGAGGAAATAGGGGGCATACTTCGATGTTCCGTCCTTGGGGTAGAAGGTGTTGCGCACGGTGGCATTGCGAATCTCGTCCTCTTGGGCAAAGCGTGCTTTGTTGTGGGCGGCTTGCTCGGCCGTCACTTCCGGCACGTTGGGCGATTCTGCCGGGGGAACGATGGTCAGGTCGGCTTCGCCGGTGTCGCTGTTGTTGCGGTCTATCGTGATGGTGACGTTCTTGTCCTTGCCGAATGTCACCTTCTTGTAGCCATATTTTCCGTCTTTTGATGCCCAGACGAGCATGTCGCCCAGTCCCGTGGTGAGGAAAGTTGCGCCTTTTGCATCGGTATACTTGGTCACTGCGGTGTAGAACTCGGCGTAGTTGTAAATCTTGAAGTCTACGCGGGCATCGGGAATGGCGTTTCCCTGTGCGTCAACCACCTTCAAATCGGCTCTCGCAGTCTTGGCGTAGTTGCTGATGAGGTTTATCTCCGTGTAGTTGGTGGTGCGCAACACCACTTCCTCCGGGCCATCGTAGTCGCCGAAAGCTCTTGTGTGCATGAGCATGGCACGCGATGCAGGGGCATTGAACCAGCCCAAATTGAGCACAGCCTCAGGCTCGCACGCGCCAAGGAAGTACCATTGGCCGTCTGCCCAAGCCTCCACCCATGCGTGATTGTCGTCGGTGTGTGCCCAGCGGGGGGTATAAACCTGTCGGGCGGGGATGCCTACGGCGCGCAAGGCGGCCACGGCGAAGGTGCTTTCCTCGCCACATCGGCCTGTGGTGGTGCGCATGGTGGCCATCGGGGCTGACGTGCGGGCGTCTGCCGGCTGATAGGTGACGTGCTCATGGCACCAGTGGTTCACCTCAAGGATGGCTTCCTTCATGCTCAGCCCCTTGACGCGCTCCTTCAGCTCTTGATAGTATACGATGCGGAAACTGTCCAAATTCTCGTTGTTGATGCGGATGGGTAGCACGAAATGGCGGAACTCGCGCTCTGGCACGCGGCTTCCCCAAGCCATCTCTTGGCGTGCTTGCAGCGAGTGGCGCACGTTGGAGAGGATGAAAGAAGTGGAATAGTCGGTCACATCGGCCATGGGCATATAGGCATAGAGGAACTGCAGTGCCTCGGTTTCCAAGGGAGTGGCTTTCAGTCCTTTGGTGTTGAGGAGGTCTTTGCCCATGACTTTCATGCGGTCGTTGAATGCCGCCGTCACTTTTTGTCTGTAAGCGTTATCCTGAAGGAAATGCTTGGCCTCTTGCGCCGACATGTATGATGAGATGAGAGCGAAGAGAAATAAGAGTGTTTTTCTCATTGTGATAGCTGTTTACTGAAATGTTGATAGCTTTTCTTTGGAATATTGATAGCTGTTTACTGATTTCTTAATAGCTGCTTTCTGAAAAGTTGCTGTCTTTTTTTGAAATGCTGTTAGTTGCTTTTTGAAATATTGATAACTGTTCTTTGAAACGCTGTTAACCCCTGGCCGATGAATCGGTCTTTGTTCTCTTCCGTCCTGTTGGCTGTCTTTGGAAATGTTATTGACAGCTTTCGGAAATGTTGCTGGCTTTTCTCAGAATCAGTTGAACCAAAAACGGCACAAGCGCCCAACCGATAGCTGTTGCGCCAGTGCCATTTTATTACTGATGGGGTGGAGAGGGGTTATTCCTCTTTCTTGCAAACGGGAATTTTGTTGACCCTGCGCTCATGGCGTCCACCCTCGAAGTTGGCTTTGAAGAAAGCGTCCATGATCTTTCCGGCCGTCTTGTTGTCGATGAATCGTCCCGGAAGAACAAGCACGTTGGCATCGTTGTGTTGACGTGTCAGCTCGGCAATGTCTTTATTCCACACCAGTCCGGCACGTACGCCTTGGTGCTTGTTGAGCGTGATGGCCATGCCTTCGCCGCTTCCGCAGATGGCAATGCCTACTTGCACCTCGCCACTCTCAACGGCTTCGGCCAATGGGTGGGCATAATCGGGATAGTCACAGCTTAGGTCGCTGTTGCATCCAAAGTCTTTATACGGGTACTTGTTCTCCTCCAAGTATTGGATAACATACTGCTTCAATGGGAAACCTGCGTGGTCGCAGGCCACTCCTACTGTCTTAATTTCCATAAGCCTTTGTTTTTAGAAGCTCCCCCGCAGCCAACGCTTGCCCACGGGGGAAGCCCGTTAGGTGAATATTATGCTAAAAAGTCCTTGACTTGCTTATATACGTTGTCGGCGGTGAAGCCCAGCTTCTCATCGAGCACCTTGTAGGGGGCGGAGAAGCCAAATGAGGTCATGCCGTGGATGCGGCCGTGGCAGCCTACGAGACCCGCCAGCGTGCAGGGAAGTCCGGCCGTGAGACCGAAAACTTTGGCTTCCGATGGCAGCAACCGCAGCTGATAGCCCACAGGCTGACGGCGGAAGAGGCCTTCGGAGGGCACACTGACGATACGGCAGCGCACTCCGTCCTTGCGAAGCAGCTCTGCACCATCAACCAGCGTAGACACCTCGGAGCCACTGGCGAGCAGAATCACATCGTATTGCTCATCGGAATCCTTGACGATATATGCGCCCTTGCGTGCGGCCTGGTAGTCGTTGCCCTCGGGCAGGCTCTTGACACCCTGACGGGAAAGGATGAGCGCGGTGGGAGTCTTCATGTTCTCCATGGCCATCTGCCAGCAAACGGACGTCTCGTCGGCATCGGCAGGGCGGAATACGCGCAGTGCGTCCTCGCCATCGTGGTTCTTCAGCTTCTCGAGGAGGCGCAGCTGTGCCTCGTGCTCTACGGGCTGGTGGGTCGGTCCGTCCTCGCCCACGCGGAATGCGTCGTGGCTATAGATGAACTTCACAGGCGTTTTCATCAGCGCGGCCATACGGATGGCGGGCTTCATGTAGTCGGAGAAGACGAAGAATGTGCCCATAGCGGTGATGACACCTCCGTGGAGCATCATACCGATGCACATGCAGGCCATCGTCAGCTCGCTCACTCCAGCCTGGAAGAAAGCTCCGCTGAAGTCGTTGCGTGCGATATTGTGGGTCTTTTTCAAGAATCCGTCGGTCTTGTCGGAGTTGCAAAGGTCGGCGGAAGCGCAAATCATGTTGGGCACTTGCTCTGCCAGCAGCGACAGGCAAGCCGATGAAGCTGCGCGTGTGGCGGCATCGCGCTTCTGCGTGAGTCCGCTCCAGTCTATCTTGGGTGCGTTTCCAGAGAACCACTCCTTCAGCAGGGCGGCTTTCTCGGGATTCTCGGCAGCCCACTTTTGCTCCTCCTCGTGGCGCTTGGCAACGATTTGGCGCAACTCCTCGCGGCGCTCCTCATAGAGTTTCTGCACTTCGGGGAAGATAACGAATGGATTCTCGGGATCTCCGCCAAGGTTCTTGATGGTGTTGGTGTAAGCATCGCCACCCAGCGGCGCGCCGTGTGTCTTCACACTGCGCTCGTAGCTGGAGCCATCGGCTTGGCGTGCGCCCTTGGCCATGATGGTGTGGCCGATGATGAGTGTCGGACGCTCTTGCTCGTTGTTGGCATCGGTGAGTGCCTTACGTATTTGGTCAACGTCGTTTCCGTCGATGTCGATGATGCGCCAGCCCCACGCCTCGTACTTCATGGCGTAGTTCTCGGTGTCCACCACGCTGCATTCCGTGGAGAGCTGAATCTCATTGCAGTCGAAGAACATGATGAGGTTGTTCAGCCCCAGCGTGCCTGCAATGCGGCCTACGCCCTGGCTTATCTCCTCCTGAATGCCTCCATCGCTGATGTAGGCATAGATTTTGTGCTGCATGGCGGTGTGTCCCAAGCGGGCTTCGAGGAACTTTTCGGCCACGGCGGCGCCGGCCGCGTAGGCGTGTCCCTGTCCCAATGGGCCGGAGGAGTTCTCAATTCCGTGGGCGATGTCGCGCTCGGGGTGTCCCGGGGTGATGCTTCCCCACTGGCGGAATTGCTTGATGTCGTCTATGGCAAACTTCCCCTGCAGTGCCAGTGCGGAGTAGAGCATTGGCGACATGTGTCCGGGGTCAAGGTAGAAACGGTCGCGGCCTGTCCAGTCGGGCTGGTCGGGGTCGTAGACCATGAATTCAGAGAACAGAACATTGATAAAGTCTGCGCCGCCCATCGCACCTCCTGGGTGGCCGGACTTGGCCTTTTCAACCATCGAGGCAGCCAAAATGCGGATGTTGTCGGCTGCGCGATTCATTATTTTCTTGTCGTTCATTGATAGGTGTTAGAATTGATTGATGCAAAAATAGTGAAAAAAAAAGAATGGGCAAAATAAAAGGGCATTTATTTTCTTCAATCTTGTGGTATGTATGGAAGATGTAGCGGAAATAGTCCTTTTTTATTATAAAACGGAATGCTGTTGGCTGTAATTTTGTGGTTATGATTTGGATTTATGCGAAGTGCTCTTTGCTTTGCGGTCTTGCTTCGCAGGTGGGGTGGGGAGGTGCTTGGGGTGGAAGGATGGGTGGTTGTTTGGTGTCGAAAATGTAAGCGTATGGAGGGCGGGGGTGAGTGGGCGGACAGGGATGGTTGTGTGCTTGATTTGTCAAACGTCACCTTTCGTCTTCTATTATGTATGGTTTTGCTTGGCGAAACGTATGGTTTTGTCTGGTAATATGTATCCTTTTGTGGATGTGTTGCTTGGTGGTTTGTATGTGGTTGGTTGTCAAATGGTTGTAAAAGATGGATGCTGGCAGGAGTAAACGATGGTGGCAGATACGAAAAAGGGTTGGCAGTCATGCGTGTTGATGGCTTGCCAACCCTTTATAAATGGTGAAACTATTTTAGCAAATCTTGTGCGAGCCTTCGCCGATGACCACGGGATAGACCTCGGGCGCGTGGCCGTACTTCTCCGTGAAGCGGCGGCAAGCATCGTCAATGAACTTTTCGTACAAGTCGTCCTTCACGAGGTTGATGGTGCAACCGCCGAAGCCGCCGCCCATGATGCGCGAGCCAGTCACGCCGTTCTCGCGAGCCACGTTGTTGAGGAAGTCAAGTTCCTCGCAGCTCACTTCGTATTCCTTGCTCAGTCCCTCGTGGGTCTCGTACATTTTCTGCCCCACGGTCTCATAGTCGCCTCGGTTGAGGGCTTCGCTGACGGCAATGACGCGGTCTTTCTCGCCCAGCACGAAGTGGGCGCGCTTGTAGTCTTCCTCGCTCACTGCGTTGCGCACGGCCTCCAAGTCGCTCCATTCGGCATCGCGAAGTGTCTCGAAATGGCGGTCGGGGAAGTGCTTGCCAAGTTCCTTTACCACGTTCTCGCAGCTGTTGCGGCGGTCGTTGTACGGGCTTCCGGCCAGTTCGTGCTTCACCTTGGAATTGAGAAGCACGAGCTTGTATCCTTGCGGATTGAACGGGAAATATTCGAATTCGCGGCTCCGGCAGTCAAGGCGCATCAGCTTTCCCTCTTGTCCGAAGACGCTGGCAAACTGATCCATGATGCCGCAGTTCACGCCGATGTATTTGTGTTCCGTAGCTTGCCCGGCCAAAGCGATGTCCCATTTCGACACCGTGTTGTTGGCAAAGAGGTCGTTGAGTGCGCATCCGAAGCAGCTTTCCATGGCGGCAGAGCTGCTCATGCCTGCTCCGAGGGGCACGTCACCGGCGAAAGCGATGTTGAATCCCTTCACGTCTACACCCAGCGCGCGGAACTCCTGCACCATGCCATAGATGAACCTGGCCCATGTGGCGCGTGGTCCTTGCGGGTCGTCGACCTTAAACTCCACGCGATCTTTCAAGTCAATGCTGTAGCACATGACCGTATTCAGCCCGTTGGGGCGCACCTCTGCCATGATGCCTTTGTCCACTGCGCCCGGAAAGACGAAGCCTCCGTTGTAGTCGGTGTGCTCGCCAATGAGGTTGATGCGACCCGGTGAGAAATAGATGTTGCCTGTCTTGCCATCAAAATGCTTGATGAAGCGGCTTCTTACAAACTCTATGTCCATCATAACAATTTCGTTTGGTTTAGATTATTCAACGGGAATGTCCTTGTTGACGTTCTTTGAACCCCACTGGGCGTAGTAGAAGATGTAGGCAGCGGCCAGCAATACCACTACGAAACTGCCGATGTAGTTGTGGGTGAAGTCGATAACCCAGCCTTGGAGACCAATCATTACGGCGAAACCGGCCACCATCATCATGAAAGCACCTGATGCCTTGGCGGTGTATTTGCCCAATCCCTCGGTGGCGAGGTTGAAAATGCCGCCCCACATCACGGAGGCGCAGAAGCCGATGAGCATGAATGCGAAGATGCCCATGGGAATTTCACCCCAGATAAGGCTCATGGAGACGTAGTCGATACCAGGGAATTGGATGGTTAGCTCCACGGGAAGCAGCATGCCGATGGACACAAGCAGCATGGCCACGAAACTTACGGTGGAAATCATGGCCTTGGGCGATACCTTGCCGCCCACCATTCCGCCAACGAAACGGCCAATGAGCATGAAGATGAAGTAGACCGCGCTGAGCGTTCCCACGTAGCCGGCATCCATTCCGAGGCCGGGATTGGTGGCATCCTTGGCGGAAGTGAGGTAGGCCAGAATATAGGTCGGGGGGCAAACCTCCACTGCGCCGTAGACAGCAATGGCGAGCATGCCGAGCTTGAAGTGACGGAAGGAGTAGCAGCTGTATTGGTCTTTTGCGTTCGCATCGGTCTTTGGCTGCTGCGGCTCTTGTATCTTCGTAAAGAAAATGACGATGAGTGCGAAGGCAAAGATGGCGAGGGCAATCATCAAAGCGGGCGTTGCGGCCGACACGGTGGCCTTGCTGGCATCGCCGATGAGCGCGCCCATGAGGATGTAGACGCAGACGGCGGCTGCCGAATTGAACACACCGCCAATCTGAACCAGCTGGTTGCCACGGTTTCCGCCGCCGCCAAGGAGGTTGAGCATGGGGTTAACAACGGTGTTGAGCATACACATGCAGAGACCGGAGATGAATGCGCCGATGAGATAGACGACAAATCCGGCAGTGCCGCTAAGCCATTGGAAGAGCAAACCGATAATGCCGACAATCAATGCGGCAAGGGCGGTCTTCTTGTATCCATACTTCTGGATGAGCAAACCGGCAGGAACGCCCATCATGAGGTATGCGCCGAAGTTGCCATAGTTGCCCACCTGCGAAAGGAAGTCGGACACGTTGAAGTTGTTTTTCAAGATGACGGCCATCGGTGAGCACAGATTGGTCACGAAGGCAATCATGGCGAAGAGGAATATCATGGCCAGGATGGCAATCATGTTTCCTTGCTTTTGAGTGGATTTTTCCATGTTGATAAGTTGATGTTTTGTTTCTTTCTTATTGTTAGTTGACTTTTTCGATACCTGTCTCTTGTGGCTTGACGCGTATTGTGGGCACATCCGAACTCCGTGCGATGCTTAAAAGACGTTTCGCACCGTACGGAATGCCAGGGGAAAGCCTTCCCCGTTAGGGGCATCAGCTTCGCCCCTGCCATTCCGTACGGTGAGGTAACGTCTTTCTATATGGCTCTTTGTGTCATCTTGTTGGTGTGCTTTCGGATAGCCAAGGGGGAAATCCCCTTACGCTTCAACGCCAAACTGATAAATCGTTTTTTGCGTGTACTCCTCGCCGGGGTTGAGCACCACCGATGGGAAGTATGGGTGATTGGGGCTGTCGGGGAAGTGCTGGCATTCCAAGCAGATGGCACTGCGGCGTGGGAACGTTGCGCCGTGCTGTCCTGGGTAGCCGTTTGCCCAGTTGTCGGTGTAGAGTTGCACTCCCGGCTCAGTGGTATAGACGGCCATCGTGCGTCCGCTCTTGGGGTCTTTTACGCGTGCGGCGAATGTCAGCTCGCCTTCCTCGCGCTTGTTCAGCACAAAGCAGTGGTCGTATCCCGCGCCGTTGCGCAGCTGCTCGTCATCATTGTCGATGTCCCTGCCAATGGGCTTTGGTGTGCGGAAGTCGAACGGTGTGCCCTCAACTTTCAGAATCTCACCGGTGGGGATGGAAGTCTTGTCGATGGGAAGGTAATAATCAGCGTTCAGCTCGCACTCCATTTCCTCGATGGATGGGGTGGGATTGCCGATGCCCGAAAGCGAGAAGAAGCCGTGATGGGTGAGGTTGATGATGGTCTTCTTGTTGGTTGTGGCGCGATACTTCACGATAAACTCGTTGTCATCGGTCAGCGTATAGGCAACCCAAACTACCAGCTCGCCCGAGAAACCCTCTTCGCCATAGGGACTTGTGTATTTCAGCACAACAGCACGGTCGCTCACTTGCGTGGCATCCCACACTTTGGCGTTGAATCCTTCCTTGCCTCCGTGCAGGCTGTTTGGGCCGTTGTTGATGGCCAGACGGTACTCCTTGCCATGCAGCTGGAAAGCTCCGTTGGCTATGCGGTTTCCATATCGGCCGATGAGCGTTGAGAGATAAGGCTCCGGCGAGTTGATAACGTCTTGAATGTTGTCGTGTCCTTGGATGATGTTGGCGTAGTTGCCATCTTTGTCGGGCATCATGATGGCTACCACCGCGCCACCGTAGTTGGTAAAAGCAATCTCGTTACCCTGATTGTTCCTTATGACGTATAAGTCGGTCTCTTTGCCGTTGATAGTGGTCTGAAAGTCTTTACGCTTCAGGCCACAACGCAGTTGCGTCTCTTCTATCTTTGTCATTAGCTTTAATGTTTTTAGTTATAACCCATGTGCAAAGTAACTAAAAAATGACGACTTATACAAATAAATATAAGGAAAAAGGGAATGGCTGCGTGTTAAAATGTTTTAACCGCGCGCTTGTTCGCTACTGTTTGCCGCGGGTTTGGAGGATGCTTCTCAATGGTGGTTCTTCTGTCTATGCGTGTTTTGCCTTGTGCGTGGCAAAAGGTATCCTATGAGGCTGCGAAACCATACCTTTTGGGCGGTAAAAGGTATGGTTTGGTGATGCAAAACGTAACGTATTGCTATGTGATTGATTTTTAATGGGTTATTTGCGGTTACTTGGGCGTTTGTATAAGGTGATGTTGTGAGGGGGAAGTGACGAGGATTCCCTGGTTCGGGGTGTGGTGGAATCGGTCGGAAAATTGTGGGAAAAAATGATGGGGAATGGTGTCTTGCTGCTTTGCAGAATGAAAGCCTGCAGACAAACCATTCCCCTTGTTTTGTGACAGAGCCGCTTTATGCGCTTTTTATGTGCTTTTATGCGTTTTTGCCTTGGCGTTATTCTGATTGGAATGAGGCTAAAAGGTCGGCTACGACATAGCTTGAGCCGCCTACGAAGATGAAGTCTTCCATGTCGGCATCGGCCAAAGCGCGCCGATAGGCTTCATGAACCGTTGGTAAGGAGTTGCCGTCAAGTCCGTGCTTTTGTCCGCATTCGGCCACTTTTTCCACGGGAAACGCGCGCTTGGAGGCGGGTTGTGTCCAGTAGTAGGCTGCGTCTTTGGGCAGCAACGCCATTACTTGCTCCATGTCTTTGTCGTCCACCATGCCGAAGACGATGCGCTTTTTTTTGCACGGTTGCGCCTCTATTTGCTTCGACAGGTATTGCCATCCGGCCACGTTGTGCCCCGTGTCGCAAATGGCGAGCGGCTTCGTGTGGATGGTTTGCCAGCGTCCCATCAGTCCGGTGGCTTCGCAAACGTTGGCGAAGCCTTTGCCAATGCTTTCCGTATGGCGTATAATGCCTTTGTTTGTCAGCAGCATGGCCGCCGTAAGCACCGTGTTGGCGTTTTTGATTTGATAGTTTCCTCCAAGCTCGCCGTGGATAACGCCCAGAAAGCGTGTCTTATAGTCGCGCCCGTTGAGTGATGGCTGGGAGGAGATGACGGTAGGGATGTCTTCCGCGAAGGTGATGGAGGCATCCTCTTTTTGTGCCTTTGAGGCGAACACGGGGCGTGTCTCGGGCAGAGCTTCACCCACCACTACGGGCACGCCGTGCTTGATGATGCCGGCCTTTTCTTGGGCTATTTCCGGCAAGGTGTGCCCGAGGAATTGCGTGTGGTCTATCGAAATGTTGGTGATGATGGAGAGGATGGGGGTGATAATGTTGGTGCAGTCGAGTCGTCCGCCCAGTCCCACTTCGATGATGGCTATGTCTACATGCTGCTCGGCAAAGTATTTGAAGGCAAGGGCTGTGGTCAGCTCAAAGAAAGAGGGATGAAGTGGCTCAAAGAAGCTGCGCTCTTGCTCAACAAAGTCTATTACGTATTGTTCCGGCATCATTTCTCCGTTGACGCGGATGCGCTCACGGAAGTCGGCAAGATGCGGACTGGTGTATAGTCCTACCTTGTATCCGTCGGCTTGAAGGATGGAGGCCAGTGTGTGCGAACAAGACCCTTTGCCGTTTGTTCCCGCCACGTGGATGGAGAGAAAGTGCGTGTGTGGATGGCCGAAATGCTCGTCTAAGGCGAGTGTGTTCTCCAAGCCGTCCTTGTAAGCAGCTGCGCCTGTGTGCTCAAACACGGGCGTGCTGTTGAAGAGATATTGAACTGTTTCTTGGTAATTCATCGTTGGCAAGTGCCCAAAGATTAAGGAGGTGGGCGTTCGTAGGGTGGGTAATAGCAACTTGCCCGGCCGATGAGTTGGCGAACGGCGTGTCGTTTGCTAAAGGAAGAAAGCGGAATCGCATGGCTGGGGGATTCCGTTTGGGGTGCGACGCGCTCGGTTCATCAACTCATCGGCTTG
The DNA here is from genome assembly GCA_964640675.1 of uncultured Prevotella sp. GTDB lineage: Bacteria > Bacteroidota > Bacteroidia > Bacteroidales > Bacteroidaceae > Prevotella. The sequence continues at coordinate 23,862 of CAZXFP010000001.1, forward strand.
TCATAGGTGGGGCAATGCTTAGCTGAAAAGTTTCTTGAAGTTCTCAAAGATGGAGCGTTTTGTATGGCTGTCGCCTTTGAAGTTGTCGCTGTCTTGGAAACTTTCAATGGCTTTTTTCTCGCTCCGGCTCAGCGTTTTTGGAATGAATACGCTCACTTGAACTATCAAGTCGCCCGTTCCGTTGCCATAGCCTTTCACTGCAGGAAGACCTTTGCCGCGCAAACGGAGCGTCTTGCCGGGTTGCGTGCCCGGCTCAATCTTGATTTTCACGCTTGAGCCATCAATGGTGGGGATGGCAATCTCGCCGCCCAAGGTGGCTGTGGGGATGTCGAGCAGCAAGTTGTAGACCACGTCTTGCCCATCGCGAACGAAGGTGTCGTTGGCCTCTTCCTCGATGTAGACTTGGATGTCGCCGGCAATTCCGTTGTGCTTGCCCATGTTTCCCTTTCCGGGAACGTTGACCACCATGCCCTCGGCCACACCGGCGGGGATGTGAATCTCCACAACTTCCTCGCCTTTCACTACGCCGGAGCCACCGCAGGATGTACATTTGTTTTTGATAACAGTGCCTTCTCCGCCGCAAACGTGGCAGGTAGTCTGCGTCTGCATCATGCCAAATATGCTCTGCTGGGTGCGCACTTCCATGCCGCTGCCTTGACAGTTGGGGCACGTAGTGCTTCCGCTTCCGCCCTCTGCGCCTGTTCCGTGGCAGTGATCGCACGTCACGTCCTTGCGCACCTTGAACTTCTTGGTCACGCCCGTGGCAATTTCTTGCAGCGAGAGGCGCACTTTCAGGCGCAAGTCGGCTCCCCGGTAGCGTGGTGCTTGACGTGCGCCACCGCGCGCGCCGCCTCCAAAGCCGCTGAAACCTCCTCCGCGTCCGCCGAACACGTCGCCGAACATACTGAAGATGTCGTCCATGGAGAATCCTCCGCCGCCAAATGGGTCGCCGCCGAATCCTCCGCCAGGAGCGTTGAATCCGAAACGGTCGTACTGCTCGCGCCGCTTGGGATCGTGGAGCACATCGTATGCCTCGGCGGCCTCTTTGAATTTCTCCTCAGCTGTCGTATCGCCCGGATTGCGATCGGGGTGATACTTGATGGCCAGCTTGCGGTAGGCTTTCTTGATTTCGTCCTCCGAGGCATCCTTGGTGAGGCCAAGTACCTCGTAATAATCTCTTTTAGCAGCCATAATCTGTTATTGTCCCACGGCCACTTTTGCGTGGCGAATCACCTTGTCGTTGAGTGTATAGCCGTTCTGCACGCAGTCAATGACTTTTCCTTTCTTCTCGTCTGCACCCGGAACCATGGCAATGGCTTCGTGGAAGTCTACGTCGAAGTCCTTCTCCTCGGTCTCTATCTTCTTCACGCCAAGTCCTTCCAAGGTCTTTATGAGCTTTTTGAAAATCAGTTCGAAGCCCTCGCGCACGGCGTCAGCGTCTTTTCCCTTGTCGGCGAAGGCGCGTTCAAAGTCGTCAAGGATGGGAAGAATAGAAGTGATAGTTTTCTCACCGCCGTTCAGAATCAGCTCCGCTTTCTCTTTCAGCGTGCGTTTCTTGTAGTTGTCGAACTCGGCATACAAGCGAATATACTTATCTTTCCACTCTATGGCCTCGGCTTTCGCTTTCTCCTCGGGTGTCAGTTCCGGCTCGTTGGGCTTGCCATCGGCTGCATCTTCCTTGCCTTCGGCGTTTGCTTGCTCGCATTCCGGCTTCTGCTCATCGCTCTTGGGAGCTTCTTGGGTGTTGTTTTCGGGCTTCTCGTCCTCTATGTCTCTTTTCTTTTCTTTGCTCATGATAATCCTTTTGTTTTGCAGAAAGGGTGTGCAAATAGTGTGCCAACGGGGTGTTGGCACACTATTGAATTGCTGTTATGAATACATTTTTGCCCTTTGTTCCTTGATTTGGTCGTTGTGGATGTACTCATCGTAGTTCGTGAGTTTGTCTATCGTGCCCTGCGGGGTCAGCTCTATCACACGGTCGGCAACGGTCTCGATGAACTCATGGTCGTGTGAGCTGAAGAGAATGTTGCCCTTGAACTGCACCAAATTGTTGTTGAAGGCCTGGATGCTCTCCAAGTCGAGGTGGTTGGTCGGCGTGTCTAAGATGAGGCAGTTGGCGTTTTGCAATTGCATTCTCGCAATCATACAGCGCATCTTCTCGCCTCCCGACAGCACGTTTACTTTCTTCTCAACCTCCTCTTGACGGAAGAGCATACGGCCAAGATAGCCCTTCATGGCCACCTCGTTGCCCGGTCCGTATTGCGAAAGCCAGTCTACGAGGTTCTTGTCGCTCTCAAAGAACTTGGTGTTGTCGAGCGGAAGATAGGCCGTGGTGATGGTTACGCCCCACTTGAACGTACCTCCATCGGCCTCGCGGTTGCCGTTGATGATCTCGAAAAGAGCCGTCATGGCTTTGGGGTTGTGCGAGAGGAAGATGACTTTCTGCCCCTTTTCCACATTGAAGTTGACATGGTCGAAGAGTACAGTCCCATCGGTGTCGACGGCTTTCAAGTCTTCCACCATCAGAATCTGCGTGCCCGGCTCGCGATCCATCTGGAATATGATGCCGGGATACTTGCGGCTGGAAGGTCTGATTTCCTCTACGTTCAGTTTCTCGAGCATCTTCTTGCGCGAAGTGGTCTGTTTGCTCTTGGCCACGTTGGCAGAGAAGCGGCGGATGAACTCCTCCAGCTGCTTGCGCTTCTCCTCGGCTTTCATGCGCTGGTTCTGCTGCTGGCGCAGGGCGAGCTGGCTTGATTCATACCAGAACGAGTAGTTGCCCGCAAATACGGTTACTTTGCCAAAGTCGATGTCGATGGTCTGCGTGCTCACGGCGTCAAGGAAGTGGCGGTCGTGGCTTACAACGAGCACGGTCTGCGTCTCGTCTATGTCGCTCAGGTAGTCTTCCAGCCATTCCACGGTCTCCAAGTCGAGGTCGTTAGTAGGCTCATCGAGCAACAGGTTGTCGGGTTTTCCGAAGAGGGCCTTGGCCAGCATGACGCGCACTTTCTCGTTGTTCGACAGCTCCGACATCTGCTTTTCGTGCAACGTCTCTGGCACGCCAAGGTGTTGCAGCAGCTGGGCTGCGTCGCTTTCGGCTTCCCAGCCGTTCATTTCGGCAAACTTCAGCTCCAAGTCGGCTGCACGGTTGCCGTCCTCCTCGGTCATTTCGGCCTTGCCGTACAGTGCCTCGCGCTCCTTCATGTTGGCCCACAGCGGACCGTGACCCATGAGAACGGTGTCGAGCACCTTGTATTCATCGTACTTGAAGTGGTCTTGCTCCAAGACCGAGAGGCGCTCGCCGGGGCCTAACTCCACTGTTCCCTTGTTAGGCTCAAGGTCGCCGGAGATGGCACGAAGCAGGGTAGATTTGCCCGCACCGTTGGCGCCGATTACACCGTAGATATTTCCACGGGTGAACTTGATGTTGACATCCTTGTAAAGAACTCGCTTGCCAAACTGAACGGCAAGGTTATTGAGTATGATCATGTCCTTTTCTTATACCTTATTATATAATGGCTGCAAAGGTACGAAGATTTATTGACATGGCAAAGTAGGCTGCCCGAAATCATCGTTTTGGCTCATCACCCATGCGAAGCCTTTGGCTGTGCGCAAGCCGTTGTCTTGGAAATGGTTGCCTTCGTTCCATTCCAGTTTGACCTTGGCCGGAGTTTGAAGAAGCAAGTCGTGCTGTTGTCTGATGCAAGAGCTGACGGTTGTCATGATGGGTGTGCGCGATTTGTCCTCGCGGTCGCCAAGGCTGAGGTAGATGGTGGACGATTGCGGAATGTGCCGGCCGGCATATTCAATCCATTGAGGATACCAAACGGAAGGCGAAGCGGCCACAATGCCATCGAAGGCGTATTGGTAGGCTGCCCACAGGGCAAACAATCCGGCAAGCGAGTATCCGCCCAAAACGACCTTGCAGCCTTGTGTGGCGAAGCTGCCGGAGGCTTTCAGAAGGGTAGCCGTGCGGCAAATGTCGTTCAGAGTTTGTGGTGCTCCATTGCCGAATGGCTTCTTGCCGAACACGGGAGGTGCCGGCCAAGGCGGAAGCTCATCGAACCAACGCTCGATATGTATTGCAGCCAGCACGAAGGCCTTGTCGCACGCCTGCTCAATGGCTTTTATTTCTGTGTCCAGCTCTTTGCGGTCGTTGGCGTCGGTGGGCTGTATGAGCAGGTATTCTGCGTTGCTTTCCGAATAAAGGGTGCAGTTGTGTCCTGCTATTGTTCGTTCTTCTTTGAGATGTGTCATTGCTTGTGCGGAGTGAAATTGTTGTAGTGAAAGCGAGGAAGTTTTGCTCCTGTTTGGGAAGCTCTGCTTTCCCGCAATGCGAAACGTATGGTTTTGCTGATATTTTTAATTTAAAAATGCGGAGTTTTTAAATTAAAAATACAGAAAAATAAATTAAAAATTCGGGCGAAATGAATTGAAAATAAAGGCGGTGCTTAACGTGTTGTTATCCAGTAGGTTGCCTTTCTTCTGTGGAGTGGGGAGGGTGCGTGTGTGGAATTGTGGGTGCGGCCTATTCGTAGTCCACATATTCCCCCTCGTTGTCCTTGATGATTTTTTTGTTTCTTTCCGTTTCGCTTCTGTTGTCCACGATGGTGCTGTCTCCCACTTGTGTTGTCGTTGTGTGTGAGCTGCTGCCCTGTGGGTTGCTGAAGCCGTTGTCTTCGGGGCGGAAGCGGCGCACAACGCGGTGTACCTGCTTATAGAACGAATAAGCAATCATGACTATGGCAACAAGTGCCAATACGAAAAGAGCCAAAGCGAACTTGATGAATAGCATAAAGCGTGAGGGGTATGGTGAGGGGAAGGACTATTTCTTGACTAAAAGCGACAGAATCACATACCATGCGATGATGATGGCGAATCCTGTTACGCCGAATATGGCCAGCAGGGGGATGCAGGTGATTAAGAATATGTACTTGACTTTGTTTTCTTTCCATCCCCATTGCTTGAATTTCAAGGCAAACATGGGTATCTCGCACACCAAAAGTCCGCTGCTGACAAGCACGCCCGCAAGAACAACGAGCATCCACAGGGGCGAGCTTTCCATGAGGTGGGATGCGCCCACTAAGAGTGCGCCCCAGAAAAGTGCGTTGGCGGGCGTTGGCAGGCCAATGAATCCGAGTGCCTGGCGCGTGTCGAGATTGAATTTGGCCAATCGCAGTGCCGAGAAAGCGGCCATGATGTAGGCGGCAAACGGCAGCACGCCGCGCAGCGGCTCCAAAGCCGCAGGGTAGGCCATCACTCCAAGCTCGGAGAAAATCATGGTGGAGGGCGCAGCTCCGAATGTTATGACATCGGCCAGTGAGTCCAGTTCCTTGCCAATGGGGGAACTGACGTGCAGCAGGCGGGCTACCATGCCATCGAAGAAGTCGAATGTGGCTCCGATGATAATCCACATGAGAGCCATGTCGAAGTTGCGTCCAAAAGCGAAATAAATGGCAATGCAGCCTGAAATGAGGTTGCAGCAAGTGATGCTGTTGGGTATATGCTTTTTGATATTCATGAGTTGACACATGAAGCGTTTAAACTTCCCGTTGGTATGTCCCCTTGCGCTGTTGCGTGGTTAGCCTTGCTTCTTGCCGTTCACGGGCTTCAGCCTTGCAATGATGGTCTGATCGCCGGTGGTGGCTTGTCCCATCTTGACGCAAACTTCCGTGCCTAAGGGCAGGTATACATCAACGCGGCTTCCCAGCTTGATGAATCCGAGGTGCTCATCAATGTAGCAGTCTTCGCCGGCTTTGGCGTAGGTGACGATGCGGCGCGCAACGGCTCCCGCAATTTGGCGGCAAAGCACATCGCGGCCGTCGGGCAGCGTAATCATAACGTCGGCATGCTCGTTCTCCTCGCTGGCTTTGGGAAGCCATGCCTTGTGGAAATTGCCGTTGAAATGCTTGACAAACTTCACTACGCCGTCCACGGGAAACCAGTTGGCGTGTACGTTGAAAAGGCTCATGAAGATGCTAATCATCAGCCGTCGGTCGTGGAAATACTCATTCTCCTCCACCTCTTCTATCACCACTACGCGGCCATCGGCAGGTGCAACGACAATGTTTTCAGTGTCATCAATGTTGAGATAGCGGATGGGGCAGCGGTAAAAGTTGAGCACAATTCCATAAATGGGTACTAATATAATAAGGAATACCCAAAACGGAATCTTTGTAGTAAAGGCGAACCAGAGGATTATGGCTGCAAGCGCGATGCCGATGCCGCTATAAAGCAATGTGTTGGTGCCCTCGCGGTGGATGCGTATCTTCTTCAGTTTTTTGATTCTATTTCCCATTTCGGCGGTTTACGTGTTCATGAACTGTGTGCAAAGTTAAAGTTTTTTTGTTAGCCGTGCAAATTAACCATGCAACTTTTCCGTGGAATAGGCCGTGATTACGTTTTTTTTGTCTACATTTGCACGTGAAAACCGAGAACGATGGAAGATTTTGTACATTTGCACGTCCACACACATTATTCTATTCTTGACGGCCAGTCCAAGGTGTCGAATCTTGTCAACAAGGCCATTAAGGATGGAATGAAAGGCATGGCTATTACCGATCACGGTGTCATGTTTGGTGTCAAAGAGTTTGCCGACTGTTGTGCTAAGGTCAACAAGCAACGGAAGAAAGACGGGCTTGCTCCCTTTAAGCCAATATTCGGTTGCGAAATGTACGTGGCTCGCCGACGGAAGGAGGACAAGGTGCGGGAACAAGGCGACAACAGCGGCTATCACCTTATAGTATTGGCAAAGAATTACCGTGGCTATAAGAATCTGGTTAAGCTGGTGTCACGTTCGTGGGTCGATGGCTACTATTACCGACCGCGCACCGACCGTGCGGACTTGGAAAAGTATCATGAGGATTTGATAGTCTGCTCCGCTTGCATAGCAGGTGAGGTGCCCCGCAAGATTCTTGACGGTGATTTGCAAGGCGCGCGTGAGGCTGCGGCGTGGTATCATGAGCTGTTTGGCGATGATTACTATTTGGAATTGCAGCGGCATGAGGTCAAAGACCCCACATTGCTGGCCAATCGTGAGGCTTTCCCTTTACAGCAGAAGGCAAACCGTGAGCTGATCAAGATAGCACGGGAACAGGGAATTAAGCTGATGTGCAGTAACGACTGCCATTTTGAGGACAAGGAAACTGCGGAGGCGCACGATCACTTGCTCTGTTTGTCCACACAGGCCGACCTTGACGATCCCAATCGTATGCGTTACTCCAAGCAGGAGTGGTTTAAGACGCGCGAGGAGATGAACGATGTGTTCGGTGATGTGCCCGAGGCATTGTCCAACACGCTTGAGATACTCGACAAGGTGGAGATGTACGACATCAACCACGGTCCTATCATGCCTTGTTTTCCCATTCCGGAGAGTTTTGGAACGGAGGAGAAGTGGAGGCAAAAGTTTTCCACGGACGACCTGTATAAAGAGTTTACCACCGATGAGAATGGGCAAAACCCGTTGTCGGCTGAGGCCGGGCAGAAGGTGATAGACCGATTGGGCGGCTACGATAAAATTTACCGCATCAAGTTCGAGGCCGATTATCTGGCAGAGCTGGCGTATCGCGGGGCAAAGGTGCTCTATGGCGATCCGGTTCCGGAGAATGTCCGCGAGCATATCAACTTTGAGCTGCATGTTATGAAGACGATGGGTTTCCCAGGCTACTTCCTTATCGTGCAAGACTTCATCAATGCCGCCCGTGAGGAGCTTGGCGTGATGGTGGGGCCCGGCCGTGGCTCTGCGGCGGGGTCGGTTGTGGCTTATTGCCTTGGAATAACGAAGATTGATCCATTGAAATACGATTTGCTGTTTGAGCGTTTTCTCAACCCGGATCGTGTGAATCTTCCCGATATTGATACAGACTTTGATGACATTGGGCGTGGAAAGGTGCTCCGATGGGTGATGGACAAGTACGGCTATAACAACTGTGCGCATATCATCACCTATGCAACGATGGCCACGAAGAACTCCTTGAAGGATGTTGCCCGCGTGGAGAAGTTGCCGCTCGACCGCTCCAACGCGCTTTGCAAGGCCATTCCGGATCGTCTGCCTGATGGTATGAAGATGAATTTGCCCAACGCCATCAAGTGTACGCCGGAGCTGCAGGAGGCCGAGGTGAGCGAGGACAAGCGTGAGCGCAACACCATCAAGTATGCCAAAATGCTTGAGGGCACTATCAGAGGTACAGGCTTGCATGCCTGTGGCTTCATTATCTGCCGCGACCGCATCGATGACTGGGTGCCCGTGTCTACGGCTGACGACCCCGACTTCCCCGGTTTGAAGTGTAATGCCACCCAGTATGACGGCCATGTCATTGAGTCGACGGGCTTAATCAAGATGGACTTCCTCGGACTGAAGACGCTTTCGGAGTTGAAAGAGGCGTGCAAGGTAATCAAACAGACCACCGGAGATGTGATAGACCTTGACACGCTGCCCATTGATGACGAGCTGACATACAAGTTGTACCAAGATGGGCGCACCGTGGGTACGTTCCAGTTTGAGTCGGCGGGTATGCGGAAGTATTTGAAAGAGCTTAGGCCTACCGTTTTTGAGGATCTCATCGCCATGAATGCCCTTTATCGTCCGGGACCGATGGACTATATCCCCTCGTTTATTGCGCGCAAGAATGGCCGTGAGGAAATCAAGTACGACATTCCTTGCATGGAGAAATACCTCAAGGACACCTATGGCATTACAGTTTATCAGGAGCAGGTGATGCTTCTCAGTCGCCAGCTTGCCAATTTTACGCGTGGACAGAGCGACTCCCTGCGTAAGGCGATGGGTAAGAAGCAGAAGGCCATTGTTGACGAGCTGAAGCCGCTGTTCATAGAGGGTGGAAAGAAGAACGGCCACGACCCGAAGGTGCTGGAGAAAATCTGGTCTGACTGGGAGAAGTTTGCCAGCTACGCTTTCAATAAGTCTCATGCCACGTGCTATTCGTGGGTGGCTTACCAGACGGCTTACCTCAAAGCGCACTATCCGGCCGAGTTTATGGCAGCGCTCATGACGCGCCGTTTCAGCCAGATAGAGGAGATTACGAAACTCATGGAGGAGTGCAAGGCGTTGAAGATCGCAACGCTTGGCCCCGATGTGAACGAGAGCCAGATAGGATTTGGTGTAAATAAGAAAGGAGAAATACGCTTTGGCCTTTCTGCTATCAAGGGTATGGGCACTCCTGCCGCGCAGGCCATTGTGTCGGAGCGCGAGAAGAACGGCCCCTACAAGGATGTGTTTGATTTCGCAGAGCGCGTAGACCTTGCCAATGTCAATCGTAAGGCCTTTGAAAGCATGGCCTATAGTGGTGCGTTTGATGGCTTCGGGCTGATGCGCGAGCAGTATTTCACCCCCATCAATGCCAAGGGCGAGCTGTTCCTTGATGCGCTTGTGCGCTATGGGCAGCGTTTTCAGGCCGACTCGGCCAATGCCGGACTTTCCCTTTTTGGTGCGGACGCGGTGACAATTGTCCATCCCATGCCGCCCAAGACCGACAAGTGGGCCTCCATAGAGAAACTGAACAAAGAGCGCGAGCTGGTTGGCGTCTACCTTTCGGCTCATCCGCTTGATGAGTATGCCGTGGTGCTCAACGATATGTGCAACACCAAGTGTGAGGAAGTGGGGCGTGATGGCGACATGACAGCCTTGGCGAAGCGGGGTGATGTGACCTTTGGTGGCATCGTGACCAGCGTGAAGGAGCGGTTCTCGCAAAAAACGGGCAAGCCTTTTGGCTTTGTCACGATAGAGGACTTTGACTCTTCGGGCGAGCTGGCCTTGTTTGATGAGGACTGGTTGCGCTGGAAATCTCAGCTGGGCAAGGATTTTGCAGTGTTCGTGACGGCAAAATGCCAACCGCGCTTCCGCAATAGTGACTCGTTGTCGCTGAAAGTGCAGAGCATCGACCAGCTCTACAATATTAAGGAAACCCGTTTGGAGCGTCTTACCATATCTCTGCCCGTTGAGAAGATCAATGACACAGTGGTGACGGACTTGGTGACCGTTATGGAAACGCACCCCGGCGATACGGAGCTTTGCGTCAGACTGCGGATGCCCGACCATTCCAGCGTGCTGCTGCGTAGCCACAGCCACAAGGTAGACGTTGACAAGATGCTGCTTGTGGAGCTGAAAACGATGGGAATAGAGTATCACATCAACTGACGCGCACGCGTTGGCACGTAATTTGTTGTTTATTCGTGAAATTATCAACTATAAAAGAATTAAAGAAAAATGGAAGTAGAAATCACACAAGAGAATTTTGAGACCTACAAGAATGGTGAGTTGCCTTTGGTTGTTGACCTTTGGGCTACATGGTGCGGCCCCTGCAAGATGATTGCTCCGCTTGTTTCGGAGTTGGCAGAGGAGTACGACGGCAAGATTGTCGTTGGTAAGTGCGATGTGGAGCAGAATGACGACATCACGATGGAGTTTGGCGTGCGCAACATCCCCACGCTGCTCTTCTTCAAGGGTGGCAAGCTCGTGAACAAGTTTGTAGGTGCTGCCAACAAGGCTAAGTTGCAGGAGATGTTCGAGAAGCTGCTCTAAGCGGCCGGTCTCTTACAGTTAGGCAATGGCATAGCGTGCTTCCCGTTTTCGGGGAGCGCACTATGCCATTTTTTTTGTTTGCTTGTGCAGAGGTAGGGTGGGGGTGTGGTTGCGCCCCATTTGCTGTCTTGGCAGGGGGAAGAGAGTGCTTTGTGGAATCATAGACGTGTTGGGGCGTGAGCTGTTTTGACTGGTGTCTGAGGATACCATACCTTTTGCAGGGCGAAACCATACCTTTTGGGCGGCGAAACGTATGGTTTGGCAACGTGAAACCATACGTTTTGTTTTCGCGGCGGCAGTGTGCCGTGTTTGCCAGTTTGTCAGTGGTGTGGCGTTGGTGTCGGTTGTGGTGTGTAGTGGATGAACTATTTGTGCCGTGTGATTAATAAAAATCAATTATAAATAGCGTGTTTAGTTAATTGCAGTTAAATTAAACTTGTTTTTTAACGTTTGAGTGTTAACGGTTTAAGGAAAAATCCTATCTTTGCAGCAAATCAATAAGAGGAAATGAAAAAGAAAACGATTTGGACAACTGCCATTATCATGGGGCTTTCGTTCTTGGCCTTGTTGCTGCTCCAACTCAACTACATCGAGGAGATGGCGGAGATGAAGCGCGAGCAGTTTGATGAGTCCGTCAATCGTGCCCTGTATCAAGCCTCCCGCAACATGGAGCTGAACGAGACGCTTCGTTATCTTGAGAAAGACGTTGAGGAGACGGAGCGTCATGCCGATGGCGGAACGGTCTCTTCGCGGCGGTCGAAAGGCGGAAGGCGGGGGCGGAGCTATTCCTCTTTTGAGTCGAAAACCATCGTGAACAAGCCATCGCAAACCCCCAAAGCGATGATTCTGAGCAACGACAGCAACTCCATCTCGGCAACGAAGAAGAGCCTCCAGGAGATAGTGCGCAACCGCTATGTCTATCAAAAGAGCATGCTCGATGAGGTGGTCTACAATATTCTCTACTCCGCATCGGAGAAGCCTCTGAAAGAGCGCGTTAATTTCAAGCTGCTCGACCAGGACTTGAAGGCGGAGATGATGAATAACGGCATCAATATCCCTTATCATTTTGTGGTGATGACGCAAGACGGACGCGAGGTGTATCGCTGTCCCGACTACGATGATGAGGGAGTGGAGAGTAGTTTCAGCCAAGTGCTGTTCCGCAACGACCCGGCCACCCGCCGGGGAGTGGTGCGGGTGCATTTCCCGGAGATGAACAGCTACATCTTCTCCAGTGTGCGGTTCATGATTCCTTCGGTCATCTTCACGCTGGTGCTTCTCGTGACGTTCATCTTCACTATTGTTGTCATATTCCGTCAGAAGCGTTATTCTGAAATCAAGAACGACTTCATCAACAATATGACGCACGAGCTGAAGACGCCCATTGCGAGCATCTCGCTGGCTTCGCAGATGATGAACGACAAGAGCCTGACGAAGTCGACGCAGATGGTGGAGCATCTTGGCGGGGTGATTTATGACGAGACGAAGCGTTTGCGCTTCTTGGTGGAGAAGGTGCTGCAGATGAGCATGTACGACAACAAGACGGCCGTGCTCAAGAAGAAATATGCCGATCTGAATGAAGTGGTAGAGACCATTGCCGGGTCGTTCACCCTGCGTGTGGAGCACACGGGCGGAAAGGTCTATACGAGCATAGAGGCTATCGACTCGACAATATATGTTGACGAGATGCACTTCCAGAATGTTATATTCAATCTCCTTGACAATGCGGTGAAGTATGCGAAGGCCGATGAGCCGCTGAATGTGTATCTGCGGACGTGGAACACGGAGCACCATCTCTGTCTTTCGGTGCGGGATACGGGCATGGGCATCAAGAAGGAGAACTTGAAGAAGATTTTTGAGAAGTTCTATCGTGTCCATACCGGCAACGTGCATGATGTGAAGGGCTTCGGTCTTGGACTGGCCTACGTGAAAAAGATGGTAGACCTGCACGATGGCGAGATAAAAGTGGACAGTGAATATGGTAAGGGAACTACGTTCACCATCAAGTTGCCCATCATTCGCGATGAGGATGTGCAGGCGTGATGGGGACTGTGGAATGAGAAACTAAAAAATAAAAAGAGTATAAACAAAGGGCGTGGTGTGGCATAACAGCTTTCAGGCGTTGCCGTGTCGCCCGCAAAACGATTGGAAATTATGGAAGAGAAACTGAAAATCCTGCTGTGTGAGGACGATGAGAATCTGGGAATGCTGCTTCGCGAGTATTTGCAGGCGAAGAATTTTGAGTGCAAACTTTGCCCCGATGGCGAGGTTGGCTATCGCGAGTTCTTCAAGGAGAAGTATGATATTTGTGTGCTCGATGTCATGATGCCCAAGAAGGATGGCTTCACGCTGGCACAGGAGATTCGCCAAAGCAATGCCGAGGTGCCCATTATCTTCCTTACTGCCAAGACATTGAAGGAGGATATTCTTGAGGGATTCAAGATTGGAGCCGATGACTACATCACCAAGCCTTTCTCCATGGAGGAGCTGGTAATGCGCATCGAGGCTATTTTGCGCCGTGTGAAGGGAAAGAAGAGCAAGGAGAGCACGCTCTATCATATTGGCCGCTTCACGTTCGACACCCAGAAGCAACTGCTCACCATCGGCGAGAAGCAGACGAAGCTCACGACCAAGGAGAACGAGCTGCTTGCCTTGCTGTGCTCTCATGCCAATGAGATTCTGCAGCGCGATTATGCGTTGAAGACCATTTGGATTGACGACAATTATTTCAATGCGCGCTCAATGGATGTTTACATCACGAAGTTGCGCAAGCACCTCAAGGACGATGATCAGATAGAGATTATCAACATCCACGGCAAGGGATACAAGCTGATTGTGCCCGATCAAGATTGATCAATGTTTGGTTAATCATGCTGTTGTCTAAGTCGCTCGTGGATAGTCCGTGCTGATCAAGATTAATTGATGTTCAGTTAATTATTGACGTTCGATAAGACAGATAAACCATGCCCGGTTAAGGGATGGTAAAGATGTTTCGCCCCGGTCTCTTATGCATTGAAGAGGCTGGGGCGGATAGTTTAGTATTGGCTGTCGCGCTTGATTTTGGCAACGTAGAGAGCCACTCCGGCAAGTACGAGGAAAAGTGCCGATAGCAGGATGGTGTTGTTGCCGCGTGCGAAAGCGGCGTGAATGGCGAAGAGCATGATGCCTGCCACTATGGCGCATGGTCCAATAAGTTTGGTATACTTTCTAATCATGCGGGCAAAATTACTACAAATAATTTGGTAAATCGAAAAAAACTCCGTACTTTTGCACCGCATTTTGAGTGGATGGCGTTAAGATCTTGAAGCTCAGTGCAAAAGTTTAAATATTTAACTTATCAATTTTTTATCAATTAAGGGTAGTATGAATCAATACGAAACCGTTTTCATTTTGACTCCCGTTTTGTCTGACGATCAGACAAAGGAAACGGTCGCTAAATTCAAGAAGCTGCTCACCGACAATGGTGCTGAGATCTTGAACGAAGAGGCCTGGGGTCTGAAGAAGTTGGCTTACAACATTCAGAAGAAATCGTCTGGTTTCTATTTCCTCGTGGAGTTCAAGGCAGAGCCGACGGTCATTGATCGTTTGGAGACAAACTTCCGTCGCGACGAGAAAGTCATTCGTTTCATGACCGTCAAGCTTGACAAGTACGCTGTTGCTTATGCAGAGAAGCGTCGTAACAAGTTGGCATCTAAAGTACAGGAGGCATAATCATGGCAGAGCAGAGAAGATCAGAAATCCGTTATTTGAACGCTCCTTCCATCGACACGAAGAAGAAAAAGTATTGCCGCTTCAAGAAGAGTGGCATCAAGTACATCGATTATAAGGATCCAGAGTTCTTGAAGCGTTTCCTCAACGAGCAGGGAAAGATTCTTCCCCGTCGTATTACGGGAACCTCGCTGAAGTACCAGCGTCGTTTGGCACAGGCTGTAAAGCGTGCTCGCCAGATCGCTTTGCTTCCTTATGTGACCGATTTGATGAAATAATTAGAGAAGGAGGCAACGATTATGGAGATTATTCTGAAAGAAGATATTATCGGTCTGGGTTACAAGAACGATATTGTAAACGTGAAGAACGGCTATGGCCGCAACTACTTGATTCCGAAGGGACTTGGCGTTATCGCATCGCCGTCTGCCAAGAAGCAGCTCGCCGAGACGCTGAAGCAGCAGGCCGCGAAGCTCGCTGCCATCAAGGCTGCCGCCGTGGAGCGTGCCAAGCAGCTTGAGGGCGTTGAGCTTGTCATTCCTACGAAGGTTAGCGTGACGGGTGTTGCCTATGGTTCTGTTAACGCAGCTCGCGTTGCAGAGGAGTTGAACAAACTGGGCATTGAGCTTGATCGCAAGATTGTTACGATGCATGATGCCAAGCGAGTTGGCGTTTACGAGGCTGTTGTTCACTTCCACAAGGAGGTTGAGATCAAGGTTCCTGTGACGGTTGTTGCTGAGAACGCCGAGGAGCTGAAGCAAGAGGAGGAGGCTGCCAAGGCACTTTATGCACAGCCTGCCGCTGAGGAAGCTCCCGCAGAGCAGCAAGAGGCTGCTGCTGAGGAGGAGACTCCTGCTGAGGCTTAATGAAATAGAGCGCATTTTAGCACTGTAAAGCAGCATTTCATGATAAAGTCCCCATCGTCCGAATGGATTGATGGGGATTTTTCTTGTCTATAAGTATGTCCCTCGTGTTCTATTCAAGGGTTAGCCTTTTAAGATATAAGTCCATTGAGGCTTGTGTACTTTTTAGTGAATGGGCAGGGCTGATTGTCTTAGAGTGGGGGAGTGTGTTTGGGGGAGGGCAATACACGTGGGTAGCTTGTTGGTGATGTGGGGCAATCGTACCTATGTGATTGCCAATAACGGTTAAATACACATCTATCACCCCGCAGGACAAGGCGGACTTGGGCACGAATGTGATTGCCAATAACGGTTAAGTACACATGGGTGGCTTGTTGATGATGTGGTGGGAATATAGCTTGTCAACGGCAAGGGCTGCGAAAGGATACATATTGCTTTTCAAAAGGTCACGTTTCGCATTGCGAAACGTGACCTTTTGTTTTGTAAAACCATAGGTTTTGCCAACGCATAGTTTGGTATCGGGAAAGGAGAGGTGGGCGCGTGTGTATGTGGAGCAATGAATTAAAAAAGTGGTTTTATATGTGTTGCTCTGCCATGTGAGTGTGAATATATGGCAAAAATCTTCAACTTTCATGTGAAATTGAGAAATATACGATTAATTATTTCTGTTTTTGGTCGAAAATACGTACCTTTGCACCATAAGGTAAAAAAGGTTTAAGAATTTAAAGATTATAGGATGAAAGCATTTGTTTTTCCCGGACAGGGCTCGCAGTATGTAGGCATGGGTAAGGAACTCAATGCCAATAGTAACCTTGCGGGTCAGTTGTTCCGTCAGGCCAACGAGGTGTTAGGTTTCGATATTACTTCTATCATGTTCGCAGGAACGGAAGAGCAGCTCAAGGAGACCAAGGTTACGCAGCCGGCAGTGTTCCTTGACAGTGTTATTTCGGCATCTTGCCTCGATGAGGACTTCAAGAAAAGCATGATGGCCGGCCACTCTCTTGGCGAGCTTTCCGCACTTGTGGTCTCTGGCGCATTGGCTTTCGAAGACGGTTTGCGCTTGGTGGCAGCCCGTGCCAACGCCATGCAGGAGGCGTGCGAGAAGAATCCGGGCACGATGGCCGCCATTATTGGCGTGGAAGATGCTGTAGTTGAGGAGGTGTGCGAGGATGTTACGAAGGGTGGCAAGATTGTTGTCCCGGCCAACTATAACTGCCCCGGTCAGCTGGTTATCTCGGGTACGATTGATGGAGTTAATGAGGCGTGCGAGAAACTGAAGGCCGCAGGTGCCAAGCGTGCTTTGGTGCTGAATGTGGGTGGCGCATTCCACTCTCCGCTCATGCAGCTTGCCAAGGACGAACTGGCCGAGGCCATTGAGCGTACTCGCTTCTCTGCGCCCAAGTGCCCTGTGTTCCAGAACGTTGATGCCAAGGCTCATACCAATCCTGAGGAAATCAAGGCCAACTTGATTGCACAACTCACCAGCTCTGTGCGTTGGACAGAGAGTGTGCAGAACATGGTTGCCGCAGGTGTTGACGAGTTTGTTGAGTGCGGTCCCGGAAAAACTTTGCGTGGCATGATTGGCCGCATTGATAAGACTGTGAACGCGCATGGTCTCAACGACTGATAAGGTTGTACTTTACCAAATCTTTACCCGCACTTTTGGCAATAAGAACCTTACTTGTAAGGAAAATGGTTCTTATGCCGAGAATGGTGCGGGAAAGATGAACGATATTGATGCCCAGGTGTTGCGCCAAGTGCGCCGTCTGGGCATTACCCATGTGTGGTATACGGGCATTATTCGCCATGCCACTACCACGGATTATAGCCGTTATGGCATTCCAAAGCAGCATCCGGCGGTGGTGAAGGGCAAGGCAGGCTCGCCGTATGCCATTGTTGACTATTACGATGTCGATCCCGATTTGGCTGTTGAGGTGCCACAGCGCATGGAAGAGTTCCGCTCGCTGGTGAGCCGCACGCACGCTGAGGGGCTAAAAGTGGTTATTGACTTTGTGCCCAATCATGTTGCGCGCGAGTATAAGAGCGTAAATAAGCCATCGGGCGTGCTCGATTTGGGGGAGGAAGACGATGCGCGCTGCCATTTTAGCGCGCAAAATAATTTCTATTATTGCCCCGGTGAGCACTTCGAACCGTGTTTTGACAAAGAGGATTACGAGGAGTTCCCGGCTAAATGCACGGGAAATGACCATTTCGACTCTCATCCCGGGATGAATGACTGGTATGAGACTATCAAGCTCAATTATGGAATAGACTATACGGGAGGTGGTGCGCGGCATTTCAATCCTGTCCCCCCGACGTGGAAGAAGATGGTGGACATCTTGCTTTTTTGGTCGGCCATCGGCGTGGATGGATTCCGTTGCGACATGGTGGAGATGGTTCCCACGGAGTTTTGGGCTTATGCCGCGCAGCGGTTGAGGACAGAATATCCGGAAATAATTTTGATTGGCGAGGTCTATAATCCCGGTTTGTATCGAGATTATTTGGCTGCAGGCTTCGATTATCTTTACGACAAGGTCGGAATGTATGACACTGTGCGTGGAGTAATGTGTGGCTGGTGTCCCGCCGGAAACATAACGGGACAGTGGCAGGCCACGAACGACATTCAAGACCATATGCTGTATTTCTTGGAGAATCACGATGAGCAGCGTATAGCGTCTGATTATTTCTGTGGCGATGCCCGAAAGGGTGTTCCCGGTTTGATAGTCAGTGCGTTGCTGCGTACTAACCCTGTGATGATTTACGCAGGACAGGAGTTTGGCGAGCGTGGTATGGACAAGGAAGGCTTCTCTGGTTGTGATGGTAGGAGCACGATTTTCGACTATTGGACGGTGGATGCCGTCTATCGGGGATACTTTGAGCGTGCGGCACTGACGGAAAGTGCGCGGCAATTGGAAAGCGTTTATAGCCAAATACTGAATCTTGCCCGTAAGGAAAAGGCGTTTCGCGAAGGCGAGATGTTTGACTTGATGTATGCGAATGGTGCGAATGGCGATTTTAATCCGCATCGTCAGTTTGCCTTCTTGCGTAAGAAAGATGATGAATTGGTACTGGTTGTGGCCAATTTCTCGGCCGAAAAGGCTTCCTTGCGTGTCGTTATTCCGAGCCATGCTTTCGATTTCTTTGGCATAGAGGAGGGAACGCGCACGGGCGAGGAGCTTCTTTCGGGATGCGTCAGAACAAATGAATGGAAGCGGGATGGCCATATTCCCGTGGAAGTGGATGGTTATAGTGGTGCTATTATTAAGTGTAAAGTCTGAATGGAGGATACCGATTTCGTGCTCAATGCACATAATAAGGAAGAGTTTCCGCCCGCTCATACGGCGGAACATTTGCTGAATCAGCTCATGATTCGGATGTTTGGGACGGAGCGGAGCAGCAATGCCCATGTGGAACGGAAGAAAAGTAAGATTACTTACAAGTTGAAGAACAAGCCTACGGGCAAGGAGGAGAAGGCGATAGAGCAGGAGATGAACCGTCTTATAGCCCTTGATATGCCCGTAACGTATGAGTTTACCGACCGTGACCATCTTCCGGATGGTGTTTCTTCCGACCGTTTGCCGGCCGATGCGTCTGAAACGATTCGTCTTGTGCGCATTGGCGACTACGATGTTTGCCCCTGCATAGGCAAGCATGTGCGAAGCACGGCGCAAATAGGTCGTTTTGAGATGCTTGGTAGTAATTGGAATGAGGAGAAGCGTGAGTATCGTATTCGGTTTAAGATAGTGCAGTAGAGACGGAAAGGGTAGGATCCTTGCGCATAAAAAACTTATTTGGCACATAAAAGAATGCGGCCACAACAAGCGAATGAATTGCTCGTTGTGGCCGTTTTCTTGTTTTTCCTGTTCCTCTGTCAAAAAAGTGCGGTGCGAGGAAGCTGTTTCTACTTGTCGTTTTCCTCTTTCATGTCAATGAATTGGTGCTTGCTGTCGTAGAATTCATACTGCAAGAAGCCCAATTTTTGTGAGGGAACAACGTGTATGCCCATACCATATTTGAGTTGCCATCTCAACTTGATGCTCACAAAACCTTTGTTGATGTAAGCGGCAACATAGGGGTGGACATGCAAATGGAATTTCTTCACCCCGATTTTGTTGACCAGGCGGTCAATTTTTCGCTCCAATTGATCCGTGAAAAGAATGCTGGAACGGATCTTTCCAGTACCAAAGCAGGTGGGGCAGGTTTCGTCCACATCGATGTCCATTGCGGGACGAACGCGCTGCCTTGTAATTTGCATCAGGCCAAATTTGCTCAATGGCAGGATGTTATGCCTTGCGCGGTCATGCTGCATGTTCTTGCACATTCGCTCGTAAAGCATTTGTCGGTCTTCGGCAAGGTGCATATCAATGAAGTCTACTACGATGATTCCTCCCATATCACGTAGTCTGAGTTGCCGTGCCAATTCGTCTGCGGCTCCAAGATTGGTGTCGAGGGCGTTTTGTTCCTGACCTTTTTCCTTCGTTCGGTTTCCGCTGTTCACGTCAACCACGTGCATAGCCTCGGTGTGCTCAATGATAAGGTAGCATCCGTGTCCGTAGTTGACAGTCTTGCCAAAGCTCGATTTGATTTGCTTGGTGATGTTGAAGTTGTCAAAAATGGGCACATTGCCGTTGTATTTCTTGACGATGCTCTCCTTTTCCGGTGCGATAAGCGACACGTAGTGCTTTACGGCCGTGCATATCTCGTCATCATTGACGTAGATGTTTTCGTAAGATGGGTTGAAGAGATCGCGCAGCATAGCTACGGCGCGTCCCGTTTCCTCAAATGCGAGTTGCGGTCGCTCCTGCGTTTTCTGTGCTTTCGTGATGGCTTGATCCCATCTGCTTAGGAGAATCTTCATTTCCGCGTCAAGCTCGGCTACCCGTTTTCCTTGTGCTACGGTACGCACGATAACCCCGAAGTTCTTCGGCTTGATGCTTTGGATGAGTTGTTTCAAGCGGGCGCGTTCTTCCGCGCTTTTGATTTTTGACGAAACGCTAACCTTCTCGCCAAAGGGGATGAGCACGAGGAATCGTCCTGCAAAGGACAGCTCGGCCGTCAGTCGCGGGCCTTTAGTGGAAATAGGCTCTTTGACCACTTGCACGAGCACCTCTTGTCCTACGGTGAGCGTCTGTTGCACGCTCCCGTCCTTCTTTAGGTCGGGCATCCGTGAGGCTTTGGTGATGGGGTAGAGGCGTTTGCGGTCGCTTTGTACCTGCTTTAGGTATTTTGCGTAGGAGTTGAATTGACTTCCCAGGTCCAGATAGTGAAGAAAAGCGTCACGCTCATAGCCCACGTCCACAAAGCAGGCGTTCAGGCCGGGCATCAGTTTTTTAACCTTTGCCACATAGATGTTGCCCACAGAGAAACTTGCCTGACGGGGTTCGCGCTGGTATTCCACCAGTCGCTTGTCCTCCAGCAGTGCTATTGATATTTCTTTGGGCTGTGCATCAATAATTACTTCGCTGGTCATTTTTCTTCTGTCTTTACCTTTTGAAGTTGTTAAAACAAAAATGGGCGGGGCTTGTCAGCAGCATTCCAAGGGATATGAATCGTCGTGGTGACAGGCTCCGCCCAAAATCAAGAATGGAAAGACACTGGCTTTCAGCCACTGTGTGTGGGCTTACTTGCTCTTATGTCTGTTCTTTCTTAATCTCTTTTTACGCTTGTGCGTAGCCATCTTGTGTCCCTTTTTCTTTCTTCCGTTTGGCATTGCTAATAATTTTAAATTGTTTTACAATATATGATATTTGGTTTTCTGCGTAACACTTTTAGCCCTTCATGCGCTCAATGAAAGACTTGGCGGGCTTGAAAGCCGGAAAGTCGTGCGCTGCAATCACAATCGTTGTGTTCTTCGAGATGTTGCGCGCGGTCTTTTCGGCACGGTGCTTGACGACAAAACTTCCGAATCCGCGGAGGTAAACGTTCTCCTTGCGGTTCATCATGCTGTCCTTGATGCAAAGCATGAATTCCTCAACGACGGCTGATACGTCTTTCTTCCCAACGCCGGTCTTCTCTACGATTTCGTTAATGATATCTGCCTTTGTCATTCTTTTGTTGTCTTATTTGTCTTGTTTTTGATGTTACTACCTCTAATCGGACTGCAAAGATACTCATTTTCAGATGAATAGGAAAATATATTTGCAGTTTTTTGCTAAAATATCTCTAACGCGGTTGCTTTCTCCTTTTTATATATTACCTTTGCAGCCGAAAAAATAAGCATAGAAGATGAAGATAGCAATCGGCATCGATGTGGGTATCTCTACTACAAAGATAGTTGGCGTGTGCGATGGAAAGGTGGTTTCGCCGCTCCGTATACGTGCCACAGACCCTATTACCTCCCTTTATGGTGCTTTTGGCAAATACTTGTACGACAATAAGATAGCTCTTGACGATGTGGAGCAGGTCATGCTCACGGGCGTTGGTGCGGCTTATGTGGACAAGCCTGTCTATGGCTTGCCCACGATGAAGGCCGAGGAGTTCATCGCCGATGGGTTGGGTGCGCAGTATGAGTCGCGCTTGAGCAAGATGATTGTGGTATCGATGGGTACGGGAACATCCATTGTGCAGTGTGATGGCGAACGGATTGAGCACATCGGAGGCATTGGCGTTGGTGGCGGAACGCTGTCCGGGCTTTCGCGCCTGCTCTTGAAGACCGATGACATCAACCAGATTGCGGCCATGGCCACCAAGGGCGACATTTCCAACATCAATCTTCTGATAGGCGACATCTCGGCGCAGCCGCTCCCCGGCTTACCTATGGATGCCACGGCATCGCTCTTTGCCAACGCGCAGGCCAACGCCAGCCGCGAAGACATAGCCTTGGGGTTAATCTGTCTTGTGCTGCAGTCCATTGGCTCAGCCACTATTCTGAGCGCATTGCGCAGCGGCATCCGCGATTTCGTGATGATAGGCAATCTTACGCTGCTTCCCCAGTGCAAGGTTATCTTTCCGATGATGGAGCGTTTGTACAACGTCCACTTCATCATACCCAAGTATTCGGAGTTCTGCACGGCCATTGGTGCTGCGCTTAGTTATGTCAACAAGCGGACGGAGGGCGTGCTTTAGTCCTCTTCTTCCCGTTGTGGGTAAGGCTTTTGGGCTGTTTGACCAGATCAGGTCTTACCTTTGATTTCCGCTGGAAATTTAATCGTTTTTCGTTATGTGCGCTTTTGGTCTGCAAAAGCGCACATATTGGTTGGTAAAACCTATGGTTTCGCTTGGCAAAACGTATGGTTTTGTGGTGGGAAACCATACGTTTTAGTAAGTGCATTGATTATCAGCGAGTTGCGTCCTTTGTGCGGCGCGTGTTGTAAACTTGGTTTTTGCGTGCCGTGTTCTGGTGGCGTGCCGTACGAAAAGTGTGTGTGGGATATGGGGGAGGATGATCGTTAGTTGTTTTTGATGCAAACTTCTCCCCGGTAAGTGTCCTCTTGCTTGCTGGTTATGCCGTAGCAGGCGGTTCGGCGATTGGCTATGAGATGTTCGTAGAGCAGGGGTTGTGAGGCGATTTGTCCGCGTGGGATGCCGTTTTCGTCTGTTATGAGTATGCTTCCGTTGTGCTGCGGGTCGGCTGTGGCGTGCCCGATGAACAGCCCCAGTTCGTTGTCTTCCACTGCAAATGTGCGCGTGAAAGCGTAATGCAAGAAGCCGGGCTTGCACCTTAGTTCCTCCTCATCGGCATAAGCCTGCACCTCCTCGCGTGTCAGCGGTTGGCTTTCGGGTTTCGGGGCTATGTATGGCTTGTGCTGTGGAAGCTGCCGCGTGTGGCGGATAGCCCATAGGATAATGGCCGTGGCGGCAAGTATGGCGATGAGGGCAAGCAAGACGTTCATGCCGTGGGTGGGGCTTGGAATGGTTGGGAGGGGATGTAAGGCAAAACGCTCCCTTTGCTTGTGAGGGCAAAGGGAGCGTTTTTTTGAGGGATTATTTCTCGATAAGGATGCGTGCATCCACCGCCGTCACATCGTTGTCATCGGCGAGCAGCGGGTTGATGTCCATCTCCTTAATCTCGGTGGCAAAGCGGAGCAGCGTGGAGAGACGCACGATGATCTCGGCATAGCGGCGCTCGTTGATTCCCTTTTGGCCTCGCGTGCCCTTGAGAATCTTGTAGCCGCGCAGCGAGCGAATCATCGACTCGGCCTCGTTCATCGTCAGCGGGGCAAGGCCGCTGGCCACATCTTTGAGTGCTTCCACAAAGATGCCGCCCAGTCCGCAGAGTACCACGTGGCCGAAACGGTTCTCATACTTGGCACCGATGAAGAGTTCCGTGCCCTTGATCATCTTCTGAATCATCACGGAGGTGGCGTCCGGAATCTGCATCATGCGGTCGAATTCAAGTGCAAGATGCTCTTTTGAGCGGATGTTGAGCGTTACGCCACCCACATCGCTTTTGTGAACGGGGCCTACAACCTTGGCCACGATGGGATAGCCCATCTTCTCGGCCTCGGCAATCAGTTCCTCCTTGCATGCCGAGACGTGCTCGGGCACGGTGGGAATGCCGGCGCATTGGAGCAGCGCACGTACCTTTTCGGGGGCTATGTAGCCGTTCTCCTCGATGCCGTCAATCACCTTTCTGATGCCCGGAACATCAACGCCGTTGAGCGCAATCTCCTGTTGGGCAGGTTTGGGGGTGTTGCGCACCTGTGCCAAAGCCGTGGCAAGAGTCACCTCATCGGCAAAGTTTACGTGGCCTTTGCTGATAAATTCGGCCACCTCGGGGCCGGCCGTGTTCAGGCAGGGCAGGATGGGGAAGATGGGCTTACGGCACTCGTGAATCTTCTTGTCGAGCATATCGTAGGCCTCGTAGAGCTGTACGAGACCCGGCGAACCGAAGATGACAAACATGGCATCGGCCTCCGGGAAGTCGCGCTCGCAGGCATCGAGAGCCGTTCCGAGGTTTTCCGGTGTGCCGGTGGCAAGAATGTCAATGGGGTTTTGTACGGCAGAGCCGGGCAGGAGGTTGGCTTTCAGCTGGTCGGCCTTCTCGCCCGTGAACTGCGGAATGTTCATTCCGCCTTTCGAGAGTGCATCGGTGAGCATCACGCCAGGGCCACCAGCGTGGGTAACGATGGCGAAGTTGTCGAGCTTCGGGTTCTTTTCCTGTCGCAGTTTGGAGTCTTCTTCCAGCACCCAGAAGATGCAGCCGACCGTTGTCAGCTCCTCGCGGCCATAGCAGCGCACGATGCCTGCCTTGCGGAAGAGTGCCTCCACGGCAGAGTCGCTGGATGCAATGGCTCCCGTGTGGGAAGATGCTGCGCGCGATCCGCTGGCCGAACTGCCTGCCTTGATGGCGGCAATGCGGCATCCTTTGTGAATGAGGCTGCTGGCATGGAGCAGGAATTTGTCGGGGTTGGAGATGTTTTCGATGTAGAGCAGCTTGATGTGGGAATCGCGCTCGGGGTCGAAATTCTCATCCATATATTGCAGTACGTCCTCAATACCGGTCTGCTTGCCGTTGCCAATGCTCCATACGGAGCTGAACTGCAAGCCTTTCTGCACGGCCGACTCGAGGATGAACACTGCCGTTGCGCCAGAGCCGCTGATGAAGTCGGCACCTTTGGGGTTGAGCACGGGCACGGGCTTGGTGAATGTGCCGTGGTAGCTGCTCGTCATAACGCCGATACAGTTCGGGCCAATGAGCGCGGCGTTGTATTTCTCGCACGTGTCGAGGATGCGTTGCTCAAGTACGGCACCGGCTTGGGTTTCCTCTCCGAAGCCGGCTGATATAATAATGAATGCGCGTACATTCTTTTCCTTGGCGAGATACTCCACGTAGTCGGGGCAGAACTTGGCTGCAACGACAAGGATGGCCAAGTCTGTTGGCGGCAATTCCTTGGCATCGTGGAATGCCTTGATGCCCTGCACCTCGTCCTCTTTGGGGTTGATGATGCGCAGCGTGCCTTGGTAGTTGCCTTGAAGCAGGTTGCGCACGATGGCACCGCCTGGTTTATGCACATTGTTGGAGCCGCCCACAACGACGATACTCTCCGGATGTAAAAGTTGTTGGTTAATCATGAATATGATTCAGTTAAGAAGTTATGTCGCAAAGGTAGTCATTTCTGTTGAGAGCAACAAATAATTAAAAGTTTTTTATGAGAGCCGCGCAAAACAAAACGTCACCTTTTGCCCGCCGAAAGGTAACGTTTCGCGCGGCAAAAGGTGACGTTTCACAAGGTGAAAGGATACGTTTAGCGTCCACCCCCTTTAAGGGTCGACCAGTCTCCCTTGAGAATCAGCATGAAGAACCTGTTCCTTCCCTCCATTTTCTTGAATGTAACCAGTTCATCAGCAGCCCCTTTGCTTCCCTCTTTTATAAGAATTGGCAATTACCCTCTTTGTTGTTGCATGGGCGGTAGCCTGATTTCTTGAGGTTTTGCAGCTATTTTTCAATCTCTTGGACTTCCTTTGCTGTTCTCGTGGGTATGATGAGCGTTGTGCCCTTCTTGATGTTTTGGGCTATTCCTTTTAGTTTGTTGGCGGCAGGCTTGCCGAGCATGGTTCGCATTAATTGAAATGTGTTAGCTTCATTAAGCGACTGTTTTAGCTCATTGTCCTTGATGTGCTCTATAATAGTTCCGCTTCATCGTTCGTATTGGGCTGTAAGTTTCTCCGCCGCGCTTTGTCCGAAGCTGGGAATGGAGCTTATGACGGCAAGAAAGAATAATAAGTGTTTCATTTTTTGGAAGTTTTAAATGTTGAAGTCTAAAATATAAAACTCATTGCGGGCTTTAGTTCCTGATGGAAGTGTCATGTCTGCTTTCTGATAAATACGTTTGCAATTTACGATGATTTATCTAATAATGCATCAAGTAATAGCTTTTTTTAACGTGATGCGTTTCGCAGGGATGGCATTTTGTGTTGTAAAAGTTAGTTGGAGGCGGTTTGGAAAAGCCGAAAATGTACCCTCTGCTATTCTGAAGTTGTCTGCGTGGATGATTGCTTTTGGAGAATAGAAACTTCGCCAATTTACGCTCAGCCCCGTTTTTTATGCGTTTCGTTTTACTCCCTCCCTCTGTTTGTTGGTCTCAGAAAGTTGGTGGTATGATTGTGATAATCCTAAAAGTAATGCGTCTTGCTTGGTTAGTACGAATATAAGTGCTATCTTTGCATTGTTCAATTAGAGGTAATACAATGTGACAAGACAAAAGAAGAAAACAAGAAAAGTAGAACTGGCATGGCTTGAGTTCTACATGATAGAGACGGGAGGAATTACAAAAGAAATCATCCAAACGGAGTGTCAAACCTCCGCTGCGACCTCGAAGGCCAGTTTGTAGAATGGTTTGAAGGTTCTCGAAGACTAACACAAATAAGCCCCAGACGAGTGTTACCCCCGTTTGAATAAAAGTCGCCGTTGGGCTGACGGTGCATTTTTAAGAACTTAAAAGTTTTAATAGATATGGACAAGTCGCTCTCTTATAAGTATACATCATCTCAGATAACCATTTTAAAGCAAAGAGATGATGGAAACAAGAAACAAGTTGTGGAGAAGGCAGAAGGGCCTCTTCAAGTTTAAGGTACGTATCATGCGCCTTGCGGCATGGGGTACAGAGATGATTTATGAAGACGGAACTCGTGTCCTTGAAGCGCATTGGTTTGAGCTTGCGAAGTATCATGGCTTTCAGTGCTACCGAACTACAGGAACTCCTTGTAGTTGCTGGATGTGCAGGGGTGAAAAATATGATCGCAAGGCTTACAAAAAGGAAACGCAAAGAATTCTAAAAGAGACTTTGGAATAAAAGTAGCCTCTGGCACGATGTGTCGGAGGCTTTTTATAATTCCCTACAAAAAGAATATCGGTAGGCGTGTGTCGTTTTGGAGGGTATGAAACAAAAAAAGCAACTCTTTTGGAGTTGCTTCTACTTGCAGTTGTGTCGGGATGACTGGACTCGAACCAGCGACCACCGGTCCCCCAGACCGGCATTCTAAACCTACTGAACTACATCCCGTGTTCTGAATTGCGGGTGCAAAAGTACTAAGAATTTTCAAACCCACAAAACTTTTCGGCTTTTTTTTGCGCTTTCTTGTGAAAAATTGTACCTTTGTCGTTGCAAAGCGACCTCAAACAGGCTATTTATGCAGTATATCATACAACCTCCGCAGCGAATACGTGCCCATGTGGCTCTTCCGGCATCGAAGAGTATCAGCAACCGCGCACTCATTGTGCAGGCGCTTGCGCCCAGGGCACCGTTGCCCGACAATCTGTCCGACTGCGATGACACGCGCGTGCTGCGTGCCGCGCTACGCGACCTTCCCCCCATGGTAGACGTGGGGGCTGCCGGAACAGCTATGCGGTTTCTCACGGCTTATCTTTGTAGCGTAGAGGGGGAGCGCGTCATTACGGGAACGGAGCGGATGCGCCACCGTCCTATTGGCGATTTGGTAGACGCGCTTCGCCAGCTTGGCGCGGACATAGGCTATGTGGGCACTCCGGGCTATCCGCCGCTGCTTGTCAGAGGGCGAAAGTTGCCAGGTGGGGAGGTGGAGATGGCCGGAGGGGTCAGCTCGCAGTTCATCACCGCGCTTCTGCTTGTGGCTCCGTCTATGGAAAAAGGCCTTAGGCTGAGGCTTCGGGGGGAGATCGTCTCGCGTCCCTACATAGACTTGACGCTCCATGTGATGCATCAATATGGTGTGCGGGCAGAGTGGGAGGACGTGAGTACGCTTTGTGTGCCGCCGCAGGAGTATGCGGCAGTGCCCTATATGGTGGAGAACGATTGGACAGCGGCTTCCTATTGGTATGAGTCGCTGGCGTTGCTTGGCGATGCGGCATCCGAGATAACCCTTGATGGGCTTCTCGACAACTCGCGCCAAGGTGATGCCACGGTGAAGCATATATACAGTTTGATGGGCGTGCGAACCGTGTTTGCCAATGCAGTTGCAGGCGAAAGGTCGGCATTGACATTGGGTTGTCGCAAGTTCCGACTTCCTTCGTTGGACTATAACTTCGCTGGTCAGCCCGATTTGGTGCAGTCGGTGGTGGCCACTTGTGTGGGACTGGGCATCCGTTTCTGTTTTAAGGGTGTGTCCTCGCTTCGCATCAAGGAGACAGACCGCATTGCTGCGTTGGTGGCCGAGACACGCAAGCTGGGATTCCTCTTGCAGGCGAGGGGCGACAATGAGCTTGCTTGGGATGGCGCAATGTGTGAGCCAATGCCCAATCCCGTTATCAGCACCTATCACGACCACCGGATGGCCATGGCCTTTGCGCCCCTTTCCATCAAGTTTCCGGGGCTTTGCATCGATGCGCCCGAAGTGGTTACGAAGTCATATCCGCTTTTTTGGCAAGAAATGCGCAAAGCGGGATTTTCCGTTTCAACTGTTTAATCCTCAGATTATGAGTATTGTTCTGATTACGATAGGGTCGCTTGTTGTGCTTGCAGTGGTGGCGGCCGTGGCCTCAAAGCTGACCAAAGGAAGCAATGATGCGGTGCAGCCAACGCATGGCGATTGCTCTACGTGCAGCGGGGAGGACGCGCAGTGCGAGCAGGTTTGCTATATGGAGGCTGCAACCCGCGAGGTGGAGTATTATGACGATGAAGAGCTTGATGTGTTCAAGCATCGCGCGTCTGACAGCTATAGCGATGAGGAGGTGCAGCGTTTTGCCGCCGTGCTCTATACGCTCCGCCCTCAGGATGCCAAGGGATGGGCACGAAGTCTGAACTTGCGTGGGGTGGAGCTTCCAGACGCGCTGAAAGACGACCTTTTTGCCCTCATTGATGGGTAAATGTCGGTGGAAAGGGCAATAATTTTCATACAAAGGGAGTTTAATAAGCGTGAAGAGAAAGTATAGTTTTCGTATCGCTTTTGTGGTGTTGGCCGCCCTTACATTGGCGTTGAGTTCCTGCTCTACGCAGAAAAACACTGCCAAGACCCGGTGGTGGCACGCTTTCAATGCCCGTTATAATACTTATTATAATGGCAAATTGGCGTATATAGACGGTTCTTTGGAGAAGGAGAACGGCAACAAGGATAACTTCACGGAGATGATTCCTTTGTACACGGTGGGCAATAAGTCGAGCCGTGAGCTGGGCAAGGGAAACTTCGACCGTGCCATAGAGAAATCGCAGAAAGCGATAGCCCGTCATAGTATTAAGGGTAGACCCGAGTGGAACAAGAGCCGTCGCAAGACGGAGAGAGACATTGAGTGGCTAAACCGTCGCGAGTATAATCCCTTCTTGTGGAAAGCGTGGATGCTGATGGGACGTTCGCAGTTTCATAAAGGTTCTTTTGATGAGGCTGCGGCAACGTTTGCCTATATGTCCCGCCTTTACAAGACGCAGCCGGCCATTTATGGCAAGGCAAGGGCATGGCTGGCCAAGTGCTATATAGAGCAGGATTGGCTCTATGATGCTGAGGATGTCATACGCAATATGCAGCGTGACAGCCTTGATTGGCGTGCCGCAAAGGAATGGGATTACACCTACGCCGATTATTATATCCACTTGGGGGAGTACGAAAAGGCTATCCCTTATCTGCGCAAGGTCATCAAGCACGAGATGCGTAAGAAGCAAAAGGCGCGCGAGTGGTATCTCATGGGGCAGCTGCAAGCCGCCTTGGGCAACAATGCCGAGGCTTATAAGGCTTTTCGAAAGGTGATAGCGCAGAGTCCGTCTTATGAGCTGGAGTTCAATGCGCGCATCGCCATGACAGAGGTGATGGCCAAGGGAAAGAGCCGCCAGATGGTGAGCCGTCTGCGCCGTATGGCAGCTTCCGATAAGAATAAGGATTATTTGGATCAAGTGTATTATGCGATGGGCAATATATACTTGGCCGAGAAAGATACGGCGAAAGCCATAAGCGCGTATGAGAAAGGAAACAGCAAGGCTACGCGCAATGGCGTGGAGAAAGGTGTGCTGTTGCTGCATTTGGGCGATTTGTATTGGCAGCAGGAGAAGTACAGCGATGCGCGGCGGTGTTATGGTGAGGCCATAGGCTTGCTTGACAAAGACCGTAAGGACTATGAGAGCCTTTCCAATCGTTCGAAAGTGCTCGACAAGTTGGTGCCTTACACGGAGGCGGTGCATTTGCAAGACTCGCTGCAGTATCTTGCCAAGTGCCCGGAGGAGGAGCGCAACGCCGCTATCGACCGTGTGATAGAGGCGTTGAAGAAGAAAGAAAAGGAGGAGCGTGACCGATTGGCCGAGCAGGAGGCTGCCCAGCGACAAGCGGAGGGGCAGAATATGGATCGGAACAACAACCGCCAGCAGCAGCCGCAAAACAACAATCAAGAAAGCACGTGGTATTTCTACAATATTCAGGCCGTTCAGCAGGGCAAGGCGTCCTTTGAGCGGTTGTGGGGAAAGCGTGAGAATGCTGACGATTGGCAGCGTAACAACAAGACGGTTGTGGGGGTGGGCTCTAATGCCGAAGCCGATGACCTCACGGATGAGCAGCGTGACTCGCTTTTTGCAGCCGAGCAGGCGCAAGACTCTTTGCAGCAGATAGCCGACAGTGCGCAAAATGATCCCCACAAGCGTGAGTATTATTTGGAGCAAATACCGTTTACGCCCGAGCAACTTGAAGCAAGCAATAAGATTTTGGCCGATGGTCTCCATCATTCTGGTGTGATATTCAAGGATGAACTCGACAATTTGCCTCTTTCAGAGAAAGCTTTGCGCCGTCTGACGGACAACTATCCGTCTTACGAGCAAATGGATGAGGTGTACTATCATCTTTATCTTCTCTATTCGCGCTTGAACAAAGCGACCCTTGCCGATGGCTATGTGGACAGCTTGAGGCAAAGATTCCCGGAAAGTCAATGGACGGCTGTGCTTACCGATCCGTATTTTAAGGAGAATGCACAGTTTGGCAAACAGATAGAGGATTCGCTCTATGCCGCCACCTATGAGGCCTTCAAGAAAGACCGTTTTTCGGAGGTGGCAGGCAACACGCGGATTTCCGAAACCCGCTTCCCGTTGGGAGCAAACCGCGATAAGTTCTTGTTTATTGGCGGTTTGAGCAAACTCAATGACGGGGATGCCGATGGCTGCTTGGCAGACATGAAGCAAGTGGTGGAGAAATATCCGCGAAGCCGCATCAGCGAGATGGCCGGCATGATTGTGAATGGGGTAAACCAAGGTCGGAAGCTGCTTGGCGGTAAGTTTGACTTGGGCGATGTGTGGACCAGGCGTACCAGTGTGCTCAACGATAGCGACAGTATCAAGCAAGTGAAGTTTGTTCCAGACCGCGACATCAACTTCGTTTTCATGCTCGTTTATAGCCCCGACTCCTTGAGCGAGAACAAGCTGCTGTTTGAGATGGCACGCTTCAATTTCACCAACTTCTTGGTTCGCAACTTCGAAATTCAGATTCAAGAGGTGAGTGGTATGCGCCAGATGCGCGTAACGGGCTTCCGCAGCTTTGAGGAGGCCTACGAGTATGCGCGACAGCTCTTTGCCAATGAGGCCGTGTTGCGGCAGATGCGAGGGCAGACTATGCCCATTGTCATCAGCGAGAAGAATGAAGAGCTGATAGGCAATCCTTTCACATACAAGGATTATGAGGATTTCTATGCCAAGAACTTCAATAAGGTGGTGCTGCCGAAGCGCAACACGCTCTTCGAACCTGTTGATTTGAACAATCCCCGTGAGCCGGAGCGCGTGCAGCCGATTGGCATTCCGGAGGTTGACAATCCGCCCGTGGACAGCGAGGAAGTAGACAGCGAGATGCTGGAAAGCGTGGAGGAAGATGGATTTGTGATTCCCGATGAGCCGCAAACGGCATTGCCGACTGACACCCTTGGTGGTGCTGTCGTTGTGCCCGAAGAGGAAGCCGGACAATCGGTCAGCAATGAGGATAGTATTGTGATTCCCGATGCTCCGGAAGTGGAAGAAGAGGAGGCCAATGGCTTGGTTGTTCCCGATGAGCCGGAAGCCGAGACGTCTGTGGAGGAGAGCAATGGAGAGCAGATTATTCCCATTGACCCGCAAGACGAGCCGCAGCTGGAAGATAATACCAATGGTGTGGTAATCCCAGAGGAACGTCCGACGGAGCAAACTGTTACGGAGAATGCCGAGGAAATCGTGATTCCCGATGAGCCGAACGAGCCGCAGCCTTCTGTGGAAGCCCCCGTTGTTTCCGAAGAGCCGGTGATGGAGCGGCCACAGGTGCAGCCGCAGCAAGCGGAGCAGCCCCAACAGCAAGAGCCGGCGGAGGACGAGCCTGTCTTTATCTTCGATGACGACACGCCCGTAGCACCCTCTGGAAATGAGATAGACGAGCCAACCGACTCCAGTATCGAGGATGAGTATTACGAGCTGGATGGTTTCTAAACGCAAAAAACGTAAGCGATGAATAATAATGGATTGCTTCTTTGGGTGGATGATGAGGTAGAGCTGTTGCGGGCTTACATCATCTTCTTGGAAAAGAAAGGATATGAGGTGGTGACGGTCAGCAATGGTGCCGACGCCATAGAGCAATGCAGTGCGCAAACGTTCGACCTTGTGCTGCTCGATGAGCAAATGCCGGGACTGTCGGGGCTGGAAACGTTGCAGCGCATCAAGGAAATACAGCCTGCAACGCCTGTTGTCATGGTGACAAAGAGCGAGGAGGAGAACATCATGGAGCAGGCAATAGGCTCTAAGATAGCCGACTACCTCATCAAACCCGTCAATCCGAGCCAGATTCTTTTGGCATTGAAGAAGAATATCCACCGCAAGGAGATTGTGACAGAGGTAACCCAGACGGGCTATCAGCAGGATTATCAGCAGATTTCCATGCAGATTGCCGATTGTCGGACGTTTGCCGACTGGGCGGAAGTCTACAAACGCCTTGTGCGATGGGAGCTGGAACTGAGCAGCACCGACAGCAACATGACCGAAATGCTCAAGATGCAGAAGGAAGAGGCCAACATCGGTTTTGCGAAATATATTCAGCGGAATTACCTCGACTGGGTTTCGCCGCAGCGCGCGGCCTCGGCGGGTCGGCATCTTCTTCATGGCCGCAAGGCAGAACCTGCTGCGGCGGAGCGTCCCATGCTCAGTCCCGATGTGTTCAAGCGGGTGGTGTTTCCCAAGATAGACGCGGGCGAGAAGGTTTTCCTCATCGTCATAGACAATTTCCGCTATGATCAGTGGCGCACACTTTCGGGCGAGATTGCCGACTTCTTCGATATTGATGAGCAACTCTATCTCAGCATCCTGCCTACGGCCACGCAGTATGCCCGCAATGCGATATTCAGCGGGCTGATGCCGCAGCAAATAGCCGAGATGTTTCCCGAATTATGGGTGGACGAGGATGAGGAAGAGGGCAAGAACCTCAATGAGGAGCCGCTGATTCAGACGCAAATAGACCGCTATCGCCGTCACGACAAGTTCTCCTATCACAAGATAAACGACTCTACGGGAGGCGACAAATACCTGCAGCAGTTTGCCAATCTGCACCAAAACGACCTCAATGTGCTGGTTGTAAACTTCATTGATGTGCTGTCGCACGCTCGCACGGAGATGCGCATGATACGCGAGCTGGCCAACAATGAGAGTGCTTATCGCAGCATTACGCTGAGCTGGTTCCGCCATTCCGTGCTCACCGAGCTGCTGCGCCTGCTGTCGCAGACGGACTATAAGGTCGTCATCACAACCGATCATGGCAGCATCCGCACCACGAAGCCTGTGAAAATAGTGGGCGACCGCAACACCAACACCAACCTGCGTTACAAGTTGGGAAAGAACCTCAGCTACAACAACAAGGACGTGTTTGTGGTCAAGAACCCCCATCTGGCACAGCTTCCCGCACCAAACCTCAGCACATCGTATGTGTTTGCCACGGGTGATGCGTTCTTTGCCTATCCCAACAACTATAATTATTACGTTTCTTACTATAAGGACACGTTCCAGCACGGCGGCATCTCGATGGAGGAGATGATCATACCGCTCATTACGCTCACGCCGCGCAAGCGTTGACCGTCCTTAGCAGAATATTTTTAGAACAATGGAAGTCAGAATAGAGAGTATAGACAAGATACATGAGGCCGCGCGTGCCTTTGTCGGTGCGATAGGCCAAGGCCGCGTGTTTGCCTTCTATGGCAAGATGGGGGCGGGAAAGACCACCTTTGTCAAGGCCGTTTGTGAGGAACTGGGAGTG
Source organism: uncultured Prevotella sp. (assembly GCA_964640675.1). GTDB lineage: Bacteria > Bacteroidota > Bacteroidia > Bacteroidales > Bacteroidaceae > Prevotella. The sequence goes on from CAZXFP010000001.1 coordinate 58,044, forward strand.
GAAGACGTAATTACTTCCCCCACGTTTGCATTGGTCAATGAGTATACAGATGGCCATGGAGAATCCGTTTTTCATTTCGATTTCTACCGCATCAAGAAGTTGGAAGAGGCTTACGACATGGGCTGTGAGGACTATTTCGACAGCGGATGCCTTTGCTTCATTGAGTGGCCGGAGATAGTGGAGGAGCTGCTGCCCGCCGATGCCGTGCGTGTGGACATACGCGAGGGTGCCGATGGCGCGCGTGTGGTGTCTTGGTGATAAGTGGTTTTTAAAGAACTGATATACAGGCTGTTGCAAACCGTGTTGTAAAAGCATACCTATTGCCCCGCAAAACCTAACGTTTCGCAATGCGAAAGCTATGGTTTTGCGGGGCAATAGGTATGCTTTTGTTTTTGAAAGGCTTTGCTGTGTTTATTTGCCGTAGCCTATTTGCTGATTCAGGATGAGGTCGTAGTTGCTGTCAAGGTTCAGTTCCTTGCGCAGCGTCTCGGCATCCATTGTCATGCGCGGCACGTTTTCCAGTCTCATGGCTGCGCAGGCTAAGGCGATGTTTTGCGAAACGTAGCCGCAATCCACTTGTCCCATTCTTCCGGCAGCGTTGCCCATGTCGGCAAACTTGCTGTGGTTGCTGACCAGCAGCAGCGATACGGGGGCATCCTCGGCAAAAGTCTGCGGGCCGGCAATGGCCTTGCGCAGGTCTTTCTTGCTGATTTGCTGCAATTTGTTCTCTGCCGGGAGATAACGGAACGCACCGTCTTTGCGAATCACAATAACCTCAATGTCTTGTCTGTTGAGTGCCGAAGGTACTGTGATTTTGCTCTTCGACGGGTCTTCATCGGGACGGTTCACGCCGCAGGCGGCCCAAAGGATGCTCGACAGTTGCGCGTCAGTGATGTCTTTCGCTGCAAACTCGCGCGATGAGCTGCGTTTTTGCAGCGCTTGAAACAGCGTTGTGGGGTTTGATTTGTCGGGTGCGGGAAGCTGAATGTCCTGTGCGCCCACCGCCATGGTGGCGGCCATGCATGCCATTGTCATAATCGCTTTCTTCATGTGTTTGGTTCTTGTGCTGTGTTTAGTTGTGTACCAGTGTGCCGATTGGCTCTCCCGCCATCACTTTGCGCAGGTTGCCATACACGTCCATGTTGAACACATAGATGGGGAGGTCGTTCTCCTTGCACATGGTGGTGGCCGTGAGATCCATTACCTTCAGTCCACGGGTGTAAATCTCATCGTAAGTGATGTCGTCAAACTTCGTTGCGGTCGGGTCTTTCTCCGGGTCGGCGGTGTAGATGCCGTCCACGCGTGTGCCTTTGAGCATCACATCGGCCTCAATCTCAATGCCTCGGAGCGATGAGCCGGTGTCGGTGGAGAAGTATGGGCTTCCCGTTCCTGCGCCGAATATGCACACATAGCCCGCCTCCATGGCCTCGATGGCTTTCCACTTGCTGTAAAACTCGCCAATGGGTTCCATGCGAATGGCGGTGAGCACTTTGTTCTTCACTCCGATTGCGCCCAGTGCGGAGCTGAGGGCAAGCGAGTTGATGACCGTGGCGCACATGCCCATCTGGTCGCCCTTCACTCGGTCGAAGCCCTTTTGTGCTCCCGAGAGACCTCTGAAAATGTTGCCCCCGCCGATGACGATGCCTATTTGCACGCCCATCTCGTGCACTTCCTTGATTTGCTGGGCGTAGTCGGCCAGTCTGTTGGGGTCGATGCCGAAGCCTTGCTGTCCCATCAGGCTCTCTCCAGAGAGCTTGAGGAGTATTCGTTTGAATCTTGCCATAATGATATGATAATAGTATTGTCTGTCTTGTTTTTGTATTTTTGTGTGGCGTGTGCCCCCTTATGGGAGCACAAACTCTACCTCCTTGAACGTGTAACTGCGAATAACGCCTTGTTGGTCGTGCAGCAGCAGATGGCCGTCGTCCTCCACTTCGAAGATGGCACCTTCAAAATCGCCCTCCTTGTCGCGGAATCGGTGGTAGCCGTCGCGGTGGTAAAGGCTTTGCAGGTAGCACGCGGCAATGTCGGCGTAAGCCCCGCTCCGTGTCATGTCGTAGTATTTCTTGAATGAGGCGACAAACTCTTGCAGGAGCTTCTCGCGGTCGAGGTTGTGCCCAAGGATTTGCGCCAGCGACACGGGGTTGGGCAATGAGGCGGAAAACTCGGTCTGGTTCACGTTGATGCCCACGCCGTAGACGCAGTTTTTGATGGAAGCCCCGTGGAGCGAGGTCTCTATCAGCGTGCCGCTCAGCTTGCGGTCGTGCCAGTAAATGTCGTTAGGCCATTTCAGCGTGATGCCATCGGTGTATTGGTCGAGCACGTCTTTCAGTGCCAAAGCCCCCGCCTCGGCCAGCAGAAACTGTTTGGCCACGGGTATCCACGTGGGGTGGACGAGCACGCTGAACAGCAAATTCTTGCCAGCCTCTGCCTCCCAGCGGTTGGTGCCTTGTCCGCGTCCGGCCGTCTGGTGCTCAGCCACGGCCACGGTCATGATTTCTTCCTCGGCGGGCTGATAGGTTCGGAGGAAGTTGTTTGTGCTGTCCACCTCCTCAATACGTATGATTCGCACTCCGTTGTTTTTCGGCTTGCGCGATAATTTGTCCTTGATATGTGATAAAAAGCCCATGAGCTATCCTTATTATATTAATGGAACATCCTCCACATGGCGTATTTCGGCGTGGGCACTGTCTGTGCCCACGATGGTGATGATGTCGAACCGTATGTGGGAATGTACTTGGTAGGCTTTCACAAAAGCGTTGGTGGCAATGGCAATGGATCTGATTTTTTGTGGTGTGACGGCCATGTCGGCATCCACGAAGCGTTCGTTGCTTCGCGTTTTCACCTCCACGATGATCAGCAGGTCGTCTTCCTCCTTGAGAGCCACGATGTCCAAGTCGCGATGGCGGTATCGCCAGTTGCGAAAGAGAATCTTGCAGCCTTTCTCCTCAAGGTATTGGGCGGCCAGCTGTTCGCCCCAGTGCCCCAAATCGTTGTGTGCAGCCATGTTGATGTACTATATCATATTCTATTCATCGCACAAATTTACGAAATAATTTTGACCTGCGGGGGCAACACTGTGTTTTTTGCCGCTTCCCGTGCGCCTTTTTCTTTCAAAAGCCTTTTTTGTTGAAGCCGGGGCGTGTGCTGCTGCCCGGTGGTGGGTGCTCCGTTAACAAAGAATAGCCCTAAATGTTTCGGCAATCGGAAAAGTATTTGTAAATTCGCACGCTGTTTTCAAAATCACATCAATGCAAAATAACAAGGCATACACTTTTGAGGAAGCCTATGAGGCCACCTTGAAGTATTTTGATGGTGACGCGCTCGCCGCGCAAGTGTGGGTGAGCAAGTATGCGCTGAAGGATGGGCAAGGCCGCATCTTTGAGCTAACGCCTGCTGATATGCATTGGCGCATAGCGGAAGATGTTGCGCGCGTGGAGCGGAAATACCCCAATCCCATGGCGGCGCAGGAGGTTTTTGACCTGCTCGACCATTTCCGCTATGTTGTTCCGGCAGGTAGCCCGATGGCAGGCATAGGCAATGACTGTCAGGTGGCGTCGCTTTCCAATTGCTTCGTTGTAGGACTTGAAGGCGATGCCGACTCTTATGGCGGCATCATGCGCATTGATGAGGAGCAGGTGCAGCTCATGAAGCGGCGCGGTGGGGTAGGCCACGACCTCAGCCACATACGCCCTAAGGGCAGCACGGTGAACAATTCGGCTCTTACTTCCACGGGGCTTGTGCCCTTCATGGAGCGTTACAGCAACTCCACGCGTGAGGTGGCGCAAGATGGAAGACGCGGTGCGCTGATGCTCACAGTGTCCGTAGCCCATCCCGATGCGGAGGCTTTCATTGATGCGAAAATGGAGGAAGGAAAGGTAACGGGAGCTAATGTGAGCGTGAAAATCAGCGATGAGTTCATGCAGGCTGTCGTTAACAATCGCCTTTTCGTGCAGAAGTTCCCCACAGACAGCGATGCGCCGATGGTGAGGAAGGAGGTGTCGGCACGCAGGTTGTGGGATAAGATAGTGCATAATGCCTGGAAGAGTGCGGAGCCGGGAGTGTTGTTTTGGGACACCATCTTGCGGGAGAGCATTCCAGATTGCTATGCCGACCTTGGTTTCCGCACGGTAAGCACGAACCCATGTGGGGAGATTCCCTTGTGTCCATACGACAGTTGTCGGCTGTTGTCGTTGAATCTGTATAGCTATGTGGACAATCCGTTCACTGCTGAGGCTAAGTTCAACTTTGATAAGTTCTGCTCCCATGTTCGTATGGCGCAGCGTATCATGGACGATATTGTCGACTTGGAGATGGAAAAGATGGACCGCATCATTTCCAAGATAAAGAATGACCCGCAAACGATGGAGGTGAAGGAGACGGAACTTCACCTTTGGGAAAAGATAAAGGAGAAAAGTGCAAAGGGAAGGCGCACCGGCGTGGGCATTACGGCCGAGGGCGATATGCTGGCCGCGCTGGGTTTGCGCTACGGAACGCAAGAGGCCACCGACTTTGCGGTGGGCGTTCAGCGCGCATTGGCTTTGAATGCATACCGATCTTCGGTTACTTTGGCCTCGGAACGTGGTGCTTTTGCCATTTACGATGCCAAGCGTGAGGAGGCCAATCCGTTTGTTCTCCGCATAAAAGAGGCCGATTCGCAACTCTATGAGGACATGGTGCGTTATGGCCGGCGCAATATTGCCTGCTTGACCATCGCCCCAACGGGCACAACGTCATTGCTGACGCAAACCACAAGTGGCATTGAGCCGGTGTTTATGCCCGTGTATAAGCGGCGGAGAAAGGTCAATCCGAATGATGCCGATGCACGTGTTGACTTTGTGGATGAGACGGGCGACTCCTTTGAGGAGTACATCGTGTACCATCAGAAGTTCCTCAAATGGATGGAGGTGAATGGTCTTGACACGCAAAAGCGTTACACGCAGGAGGAAATGGAGGAACTTGTGCGCACTTCTCCTTATCATAAGGCAACGGCAAACGATGTAGACTGGCTGATGAAAGTGCGTATGCAGGGAGCCATTCAGAAGTGGGTGGATCACAGTATATCAGTCACGGTGAATCTTCCGGGGAACGTTGATGAGGCATTGGTCAACAAACTCTATGTCGAGGCTTGGCGATGCGGATGCAAAGGATGCACCATCTATCGCGATGGAAGCCGTTCGGGGGTGCTGATTTCTGTTCCAAAGAAAGGCAAGAATGCGGATGAGGAGGCGCGCAAGGACTTGCAGCAGGCCACGGAAGTGCATCATTCGTTCCTGCGACAGCCACAAGTGGTGGAGACCAGACCCAAGGAACTTGAGTGTGATGTGGTTCGTTTCCAAAATAATAAGGAGAAATGGGTGGCGTTCGTGGGATTGCTCGATGGCCGTCCCTACGAAATCTTCACGGGTTTGCAGGACGATGAGGAGGGAATAGTGCTGCCCAAGACGGTGACGAAGGGTAAAATCATCAAGCAGACCAATTCCGATGGCAGCCACCGTTATGATTTTCAGTTCAAGAACAAGCGCGGATACAAGACCACAGTAGAGGGATTGTCTGAGAAATTCAACCCGGAGTATTGGAATTATGCCAAGCTGATTTCCGGAGTTCTGCGTTATCGTATGCCCATATCCCACGTTATCAAGCTCGTTGGCTCGTTGCAGCTTAAGAATGAGAGCATTAACACGTGGAAGATAGGTGTGGAGCGCGCCCTCAAAAAGTACATCGGCGATGGCACAAAGGCCAGCGGACAGGTGTGTCCTGTGTGTGGACAGGAAACGCTTGTCTATCAGGAGGGATGTCTCATCTGCACCAACTGTGGCGCAAGCCGTTGTGGATAGCCGCGCATCATGAATATAATGGAAAGCCATATCTTCATCAAATCTCTCCGTCTTCATTGTCCTATCGGGGTCATGGAGCAGGAGCAAGTGGTTGGCAATGATTTTATTGTCGACCTGCGTGTAGGTTATGATTTCTCCAAAGCCATGGAGAGCGACAGTGTGGAGGACACTCTGAACTATGCAGCCTTGTATGCTTTGCTGCGGCGGGTGCTCTCCCAGCCGGTGGCATTGGTGGAGAAAGCCGCCGGCAATGTGGCCAAAGCCTTGTTTCAGTCGTGGCCGGGCATCTCCTCCGTAGATTTCCGAATCACCAAGTGCAACCCTCCCATGGGGGCAGACTGCGACGGAGCAGGCGTGGAAATACACTTAATTAATGATAAAACCCACAAGTGCTGAACGAGTTTTATAAAATTATCCGTAATTTTGCACTCGTATGAGCAAAAAGTTGTTTCTTCTTGTCGTATTATTCTTCACGGGATTGTCGCTGATGGCGGCGACTCCCAAGCGTTTCACACTTGTTATCGATCCCGGACATGGCGGTCATGACACGGGCGCATTGGGTGAATTCTCTCGTGAGAAAGACATTAATCTCAGCGTTGCTTTGCAGTTTGGCCGCTACGTTGAGACCCATTGCGCGGATGTGAAAGTTATTTACACGCGAAAGACCGATTGTTTTGTCACCCTGCATGAGCGCGCGGCCATAGCCAACCGTGCCAAAGCCGACCTCTTTGTCTCCGTTCACACCAACGCCGTGGCACGTGGGCATACCGTAGAGGGCTTTCAAGTCTACACGTTAGGTATGCACCGGGCCAAGGACAACCTTGATGTGGCTATGCGCGAGAACTCCGTAATCTCGATGGAGAAGGACTATAAGGAGGCCTATCAAGGCTTCGATCCCAACTCATCGGAGAGCTATATCATGTTTGAGTTTATCCAAAGTGCCAACATGGAGAAAAGTGTTGAGTTGGCACGCTTCATCCAGAACAGCGTTTGCACGGGGGTAGGGCGCATGGACAAGGGCGTTCATCAGGCGGGATTCCTCGTGCTTCGCGAAACCTCCATGCCGAGTTGCCTCATTGAGCTGGGCTTTATCACTACGCCCTCAGAGGAGGAATACCTCAATACGGATGCTGGGCAGGACAACATGGCAAGGGCTTTCTATGAGGCGTTTGTCAGCTATCGGAAAAAGTACGACCCGAAACTGACGGTGCCCACGCAGGGCGCGGCGCGCGTCAGTGTGTCGCGCACGGTGGCTAAGCCGCTGGCCGTGAAGGCGCAAACCGACAAGTTGCGCCCCGTTGCGGTGCAAAATGTTCCTTTGGCTGCCAAGAACCAGCCAAAGGCAGAGGTGACAACGGCTTCTGCCGCACCGTCTTCCACCACCCAGCCTCAGCTTCCCCCCGAGGCGCAAGAGGCCATCAAGGACGTTACACCCACGTTTAAAGTGCAGATTTTTGCCTCCGACCGCAAGTTGCAGAGCGGTAGCGAGCACTTCAAAGGGCATGACAACGTGGGATTTTTCAAAGAAAAGGGGCTGTACAAATACACGGTTGGCTCAAGCAAGAACTACAATGAGATTATGCGCTTGCGTAAAAAGCTCATCAAGGACTTCCCGCAATGCTTCATCATAGCCTTCAACGGGCAAAACCGGATGAACACCTCTTTGGCCATAGCTGCTTTTCTGGAACAGATGAAGAAGCAATAGCCCATGGGCCATAGGATTAAGCCCAACCCCAATCAATCCCCATTTACAGTAAAACCGATTTTATGAAGAAACTGTTTACCAACGAAGTGAAGATAGCCTTAGTGGCAGTGGTAGGTATTGTCATTCTGTTTTTCGGAATGCAGTTCCTCAAAGGCTTGGATTTGTTTTCCTCTGTCAATCCGTATCAGATGAAATTCGCCGACATCAACGGACTTAACGTCTCCACGCCCATCTTTGCCAACGGCTACAAGGTGGGCACGGTGCGTGGCATTGACTACAACTACGAGAAGCCCGGCGACATTACCGTGCTCGCAGACATCGACAAGGGTATGCGCATACCGGAGGGAACAACGGCCGAAATCGTCAGCGACCTCATGGGCAACATTCAAGTCAATCTGCAGCTGGGCACTTCCGAGACGATGCTCGCCTCTAATGGCGTCATCGATGGACGTGCGGCAGGCGGCGCACTCGATGCTGCCAAGGGGATGATACCGCAGGTTGAGGGCCTTTTGTCAAAGCTCGACTCCATTGCCCACAGCCTTAATGTGCTGCTTGCCGACCCCTCCATAGCGGGCACGCTGCACAATGTGAACCAGATTTCGTCAGACCTCACCACTTCTACCCGCGAGCTGAACCAGCTGCTGGCTTCCCTTAACCGTGATGTGCCGTCGCTTGCCGGAAAGGCAAATGCCATGCTTGGACACACCGACCAGTTGGTTTGCGATGCCCGCAATGGTCTGAATGAGACATTGGGAAATGCCAATGGCCTGATGGGAAACCTTAATGGCAAGCTCAACGAACTTGATGTGGCGGGCACGATGCGTCAGGTGAATACAACGCTTACTCATCTGAACGACCTTGCCAGCAAGCTCAACTCCGGAGAAGGCACGCTGGGGCTACTCATGAACGACCCCGGGCTTTACAACAATCTGAATCAGACAATGCGCGATGCCGACAGTTTGCTCGTCAACCTTAAGGCACACCCCAAGCGTTACGTCCATTTCTCGCTCTTTGGACGCAAAGACAAGTAGCTCGCGTTTGCTTGTCTGACACCAAGTTGAGGCTGCGCTGCTTCCCCAATACGGGTGTGGCGCAGCCTCTTTTTTATGTTTCTGTCAGCCGGATTTCTTCTTGCAGGGATGAGGCTGCAAGGCGGGTAAACTAAAACCATACCTTTTGCGTGGCGAAACCTATGGTTTTGCGTGGCAATAGGTATGGTTTGGCAATGCAAAACCTATGGTATTGCAAACCCGCAGGGATTGGGGTGTTTGGTGGAGTAGGTGATATGCTTTCCCGACAAGCGGAATAAGGCCGCGCGATGATGGCGTGGGAGGGCGCGTGTGGAGGTGTTTGGGTGGCTTGGCATTGAGGATTGGGGCGGAAAAAGAGATTTTTTGAGCAAGCTGTGGGTAATGTTGTAGTTTAAATAAGGTCTAAATAATTTTTGGTTTGATTACTGGTTGCTTTGATGATGTTAACAGTTCTGAAAATCAAACCTTTATGAAGAAACGTAAAAGTTGCTTGTTTGTGTGCTGGTAAGATAAAATATCGACTTGAATCCATTGAAAATCAAGGGGTTTGAAATGAGCAAAAGTAGATTTTCTGGCGTGTTCTCGTGATTCGTTCTAAGTGTCGCTGTATGCGCACTTTACGCATTTCTCCGCTTGGCTTCCTTGTCTTGCCGGCTTTCGGGTTTGGAAATAATTTCGTAACTTTGCATTCGCATTTGACTTTCGCAGGTCAGATGTGATGGTTAACATACTCGCTCGTTTATAGATGGTAGCACAGACGAATGCCCTTTGGGACAATTCTCTCCGGCTGATTAGAGAGAACGTCACAGAGCAGCAATATAACACATGGTTTAAGCCCATCGTTTTCGAATCGTATACGCCCGATACGAAAACGTTGCTCTTGCAAGTACCCAGTCCCTTTGTGTATGAGTACTTGGAGGTGAACTATGTCGATTTGCTCTCGAAGGTGCTCAAGCGTTGCTTTGGCGATGGTGTCAAGCTGACGTATCGTGTGGTGACGGACAAGGCTAACCATCTGACGCAAGACCTTCAGGCCGAGCCGGACAGCAAAATGTCGACGCAGCGTGCCACAGCAAGGGGCAACCAGAGTCCCACGCCGCTGGACGCAGCTCCGCAGGACTTGGATCCGCAGCTCGATCCGCATAAGACATTCAATAATTATTTGGAGGGAACGAGCAATAAGTTGCCGCGTTCCATCGGATTGTCCATTGCGGAGCATCCCAATTCCACGCAGTTTAACCCGATGTTCATTTATGGTCCGTCGGGTTGCGGTAAGACCCACTTGGTCAATGCGATTGGTATGCGTGCCAAGCAGCTGTATCCGCAGAAGCGCGTTCTTTACATCTCGGCACGCCTTTTCCAAGTGCAGTACACCAATTCTGTGCGGAACAATACGACCAACGACTTCATCAACTTCTATCAGACCATTGATGTGCTCATTGTGGACGACATACAGGAGTGGATGACGGCATTGAAGACGCAAGACACATTCTTCCATATCTTCAACCATCTTTTCCGCAATGGCAAGCGCATCATTTTGGCTTCCGACCGCCCGCCCGTAGACTTGAAGGGCATGAACGAGCGTTTGCTCACGCGGTTTGCCTGTGGACTGATTGCTGAGTTGGAGAAACCCAATGTGCAGCTCTGCGTGGACATTCTCCACAACAAGATTCGCCGTGACGGATTGTCCATCCCCGAGGATGTGGTGCGCTACATTGCGCAGACGGCCAACGGCTCTGTGCGCGACCTGCAGGGCGTAATCAATTCGTTGCTGGCTTATTCGGTGGTCTACAATTGCGATGTGGATATGCGTCTGGCCGAACGTGTCATTAAGCGGGCGGTGAAGGTAGACAATGAGCCGCTCACGGTGGATGACATCTTGGAGAAGGTGTGCGCGCATTTCAACGTCACAACCACGGCTGTCAACTCACGTTCGCGCAAGCGCGACATTGTTGTGGCGCGGCAGGTGAGCATGTATCTTGCGCAGAAATACACCAAGATGCCGGCTTCGCGCATTGGCAAGCTGGTGGGAAACCGCGACCACAGCACGGTTATTCACAGTTGTGCGCAGGTGGAGAAGAAGCTCAAGGCCGACAAGAGCTTCAGTGCTGAGATTTCCAGCATAGAGAATGCTTTCCGCCTTAAAGGCTGAATAAAAAGAAAACAAGCTGGCCTGTAAGGCGATTGCTTCTTTGGAAAGCAATGGGTGAAACAATCGCGGTGGCCAGCTTGCCCGGTTTGCAGTAATAGTTTTTCTTTCCTTGTTCTTGTTTGGGTCTTTGAAACAGGTCTAAACGGTTATTCCTTGGCCTTGAAAGTGCGGAAAACGATGTATTCTCCGTCCCCATCCAGAGTGAATTTGTCGCTTTCTGCGTTGTTGATAGTGCCCTGCCACCATTCCTCGAAAGGATATGACTCCCACGTCAACCCCTCGTTTTGCAAGCGTTTGCAATTCTGATTGAAGATGCTCACTTGCTGGTTCTTGATGCTTTCGAACGTGTTTTTCCCCTCGCAGTATACAAACCATCCGTAGTCGGTTACGAGTGCGGCATCAATACCGAAGTGGTGGCGGTAGAATCGGGGCAGGGATATATTGCCCAAGGTGTGGTCTTCTCGCTTCCCCGTAGCTCCCACGTAGCAGAGCAAGGGCGTTTGGCTCTTGCATGAGGGCTTGTAATGGGCGGCGTAGTAGCGTGTGGCCTTGGTGAGGTCGTTGTATTCTTGTTCCGATTCAAAATGGCAAATCCCTTGATACTGCTTTTTCAGATTGGCAGGGAAGGAGTCGCCGTCGCCAATAATGGCATCGGGCATGATTCCTGTGTGCTGTATGAGCATGGCTCCGGCGTTGTCGCAGGCAATCAAAGGGCGTGTGTTGCGGAGCAAGGCAACGGGAATGCTGGCCGTGGGGAAGTCGCCGTCGGCGAGTATCACGCCATCGAAGTGGGTTTGAGGGGTAATGAGGGGATAAAACATACTGTTTAATGAATTGATAGTTTTGTGCTGATATTGTGTAAGATGCGTTGAAAGCGTTTCGAAGATACTTTTACGTGTTCATGCCCTTTGCTCTTGCAGCATCGTCTTTTTCCATTTGCGGTAGCCGGCAATGGCTATGACCGCATAGAGGAAGTAAAGTCCTGCTGTGAAAGGTATGTCCTTATAGATGTAAAGCGCCGCCAGTTCCGCGTCAACGACAATCCATACGAGCCATTGCTCTACGTATTTGCGGGCAAGCCACCACAGTCCGATGATGCTCAGTGCGTTTCCGAACGAATCAAGGACGGGCACTGTGGAGTTGGTGAAGCTGATAAGGATGAGGTATATGCCACCCCATGCCGCCAGAAAAAGCAGCAAGGAGGGGAGCAGAAGCGACTTCTTGACGCGGGTTATGGGCATTGTTGCTGTCCGTTGACCACGTTTTTTGCCGAATTTCCACACAAGCAAGCCATAGATAGCGGCCAAAGCGTAGTACACTTGCATTCCAAAGTCGGCGTAAAGTCCGGCCTCAAGGTACACGAACATATAGGTAATGGGCATGACGATGCCCGTCACCCATAGCCATATAGAGGCTTTGTATTCCTGATAGATGTAGACAAGGCCGATGATAGTACCGAGTATGTCGAGCCAGTTCATTGCTGATGTGTTTTGTTTTATGCTGAAATATAAGCGGCGGCGAAGATAGGGTAGGGGGAAAGGATACATTACCCAGTCTGCATCCTAAGCCCCCATTCCCTAAACCGTTAGAATCTGAGCGTGATATTGCCCATTACGTTGAATCCAGCCGTTGGTATCCAGCCTATTTGTGTGTAACGGTTCTCGTTGGGATGCCCGTCGTTGTCGAGAATAGTGCTGTACACCCATCCAGAAGCGGCATAGTGGCGGTTGAATATGTTGTTGAAGTTGCAGCCGAGCAGCACCTCACGCAGTCCGGCAAAGCGTTTGCCGGGGCGGAACGTGTAGTTCAGGCGAATGTTGGTTTGGCTGTAACAAGGCAGCGAGCGCAGGTTGTTCTCCGTGTTGTCGAGATATTGCTTGCTGACAAAGTTGGTATGCCATATTGCTTGCAGCCCTGCGTAGTGGAAAGTAACGAATCCATTGAGGATGGTTGAGGGGGAAAAGGCGAGCGTGGAGTTGTCGTAGTGAATCTTTCGGAAGCTGCTTTCCCAGTCAATGGAGGCCATCTCATCGAAATCTTTGATGCGGTTGCGGCTCAAAGCGGCGTTTCCCTCAAGGTTGAGGAAGCGGAATGGCGACCAGCCAGCCTCAATCTCAGCACCCATTCGGTAGCTGTCCTTGATGTTGGTGGTGAGGTTTTCGCCAATGTCGCTTTGCTCTCCGGTCTGCACAAACTGGTTGGTGTAATCCATAAAGTACAGGTTTACGCCGGCATACCAGTTCTTGGCGTGATAATTATATCCCGCTTCGATGTCTGTCAGGCGTTCGGGCGATGGCGATGGGTACGATCCGTTGTCCGTGAAGTTGTTCCGTTCCGGCTCTCGGTTGGCATACGCGATGGAGGCATAGGCGTGGTGGCCATTGTTGGCAAAGCTGATGCCCGCTTTCGGGTTGACGAAGTTGTAGCGTTCGTTGATGTCGAGCTTCTGATTGTAGTACTGTGAGTCGGCATCATAGAACTTATCGTTGCGTCCCCATGTGTTGTATTGCACGTAGCGGTACTGCACATCGGTGAAGAACTCCCAATAATTGGCGAAGCGATAGCTGGCCTTGATGAACGCACTGTAATCAAACTTGCGCGCATCGGAGTCATAATACTGGTAGTTGCTGCCGTTTGGGCGGAAGTGGTTGTCGAGTTCGGCGTTCTTGAAGTAAGTAAGGTAGCCGAAATGGTTGCCACGGAACTGCTGCAGGTAAAGGCCGCCCGTCACATTCCAGTCGTTGTCCTTATAATTAATGTTGTAAACTATTCCGTAATGGTGCTGCGTGAGACCCTTGCGGCGCACAATGTCATCGCGCTTCACAACATTTCCGCTGGCATCGGTGTAGCTAAGGCCGAACTTAGACAACTTGCTGTTCGGCCGCAATTCGCTGTAATAACCGAATCCGTAGGTGTAATGCAGCGCAACATTGTGGCTCCAATGAGCCGAAGGTGTGAAGACGGCGGAGAGGATGTTGTGATTTTGATAGAAATTGTCCGTTGTCTTCTTCCAGTATGAGCCATCGCGCATCTGATACCGTTCGGTAATGAAGTTGCCGTTGGCATCTTGCTTGAACTTTCCGTCTTCGCCCATGACGAGATTCTCAAACAGCGTGTTGTATTTTCCCAATCCACGGTCATATAAGTCTTTATATGTGGTGATTCCCGTGTGCTCCCCCCATGTGCCATCGATAAGGCTAAGGTCGTTGTTTCCGGCCGTTATGCCATTCCATGCCTGTCCTGTCTTTTCGAAATTTCCAGTGTTTTTGTAGCTCACCTTGAATTTGTCGTCCAGCCAAGTCAAGCTGCCGTAGTACGAGCCGGAACGTCCGGCAGTGCCGTGTACAAAGCCTTTCGTGGCCGTCTCATGGTATGCACCGTCAAAGATGAGGTGGTTGAGGAACAAACCGCTGGAGAAAGACGTTCCCACATTGTAGGTGTTGAAACTTCCGTACGACCCTGTCAGCTCCAGGAAAGGCTTGAGCGAAGGCGTGGGTGTGGCCAATGCCACAGAGCCGCCGAATGCGCCATCGCCATTGGTTGATGTTCCTATGCCTCGTTGTATTTGGGCACTGCCCAAGAATGAGGCGTAGGAGTTCATGTTTGCCCAAAAAACAGTTTGGTCTTCGGGCGAGTTGAGCGACACACCGTCCAGCGTGATGTTGATTCGGCTTCCCGCCGCGCCGCGAATGCGCATGGCAGTTGTTCCTGTTCCCACACCATTCTCGCTCCATGCCAGCACGCCGGGTGTGCCAGCGAAAAGGAATGGCAGCTCCATACCGCTCTTGGAGAAGGATTGCAGTTCTTGTTTCTTGATGTTGCTCACGGCAAAAGGCGCGTTCTTGGGCGCGCGAACAGCTTGTACGACCACCTCCTGCATGGTTTTGGCAGTGAGTGTGTCAATGGGCGCGGCGGATTGCTGCGCCTGCATCCCTGCTGCGCTTGTAAGCGCGGCAGAGATCAATACAACTTTTTTCATAAGTTGATTTGTGATACTTTAATGAAAATACACTAAAGGGGGAAAGTTCCCTACGACGGCATTACCCGTATCAGGTTCCTGGGTATAATCTCAGCCTGCCCACAAAGACAAGCACCCCTTAGCTTCCATTCTGAAAGCCGCTGCAAAGGTACAGTTTTCCTTGTACAAACCAAAAAAAATGGAAACTAATTTGCGTGTCTTCTATGAAATCAGTAATTTTGCAGCCTTTAAAACATTGACAGGAAATGAATTATCAAGAAATACTGGAAGACATCTATACGGAGGTGCGTCCCTATTCGCGGGCAGGACAGGCGGCCGACTATATTCCGGCGCTTGCGCAGGTGGACCCCAATCAGTTTGGAATGAGTTTGGTTACGGTTGATAATCAGCGTTATGGCGTGGCCAAATCCGACGTGCGCTTTTCCATTCAGAGTATTTCCAAGGTGTTCTCGCTGGCTCTTTGTCTGAGTTTGAAGGGCGAGCGGCTTTGGAAGCGTGTGAGCAAAGAACCCTCCGGCAATGCTTTCAACTCCATTGTGCAGCTCGAATACGAGCACGGCATTCCCCGCAATCCTTTCATCAATGCGGGAGCGTTGGTCACGGCCGATGTGCTCATCAGCGAATTGAGTGACCCCGAGGGCGAAGTCTTGGCTTTCATCCGGGCAATGGCGGGCGATGACACTATCTTTTGCAATGCTTCTGTGGCCGAGAGCGAGTATCAGACGGCCTATTTGAACACATCCATCGCCAATATGCTCAAGTGCCACAACAACCTTAACAATGCTGTCGATCGCGTGCTTCGCTTCTATTTCACGATGTGCTCCGTTGAGATGACCTGCCAGCAACTGGCCTCGGCTTTCCTTCCCTTTGCCAATCATCGCCATCCTTTCAGTTTCTGCGGCCACGACCTGACGCGCTCGCAGGTGAAGCGCATTAATGCCGTGATGCAAACGTGCGGATTCTATGATGAGGCAGGCGAGTTTGCTTACCTTGTGGGACTTCCCGGCAAGAGTGGCGTAGGTGGTGGCATCGCGGCCATCAACCCCGGCGACTATGCGGTTGCGGTGTGGAGTCCGCGACTGAACGAGAAGGGCAACTCCGTCATGGGTCTTAAAGCCTTGGAGCTGCTTACCACCAAGACCGAGAGGTCTATTTTCTGATTTCAAATATCCTCGCCTTCTTTGCCTTTTCGGTGTGTCGGCCGCTTGGAATGTCTGCTTTCCGCAGTCCCCATGTGATGTGCTGGCAGCCGCAATGTGGGCTAATGAGGAGCGAAAGGTATGGTTTTGCTTTGCTTCCATGCGTTGGAAGCAAAAGTTCCAAGCTGTGGAAGCAATGTTTCCAAGCCGTGGAACTTAAACGGTAAAGGCAACAATAAAGCCCGGTGGCATAGCTGTGCCACCGGGCTTTGTGCTGTTTGGCAGTGTCCTTGCGGATTTTTCCCGCTTTTGAAAAGGCCCTGCTTAGTTGCGGAACACCAGCCCCTCGCCGAAGTTGTCGATGATAATGGGCTTGTCGCGGTTCACTTTGCCTGCAAGCAGCGACTTCGACAGGTCGTTGAGCACAAACCGCTGTACTGCGCGCTTCACAGGGCGTGCGCCAAACTCGGGGTCGTAGCCCACTTCGGCCAAGTAGTCGATGGCCTGCGGCGTCCATTGCAGGGTGAATCCTTGCGGGTGCAGCATCTCTTTCACGCGGTCGAGCTGCAGCGTCACCACACCGGCTATCTGCTCTTTGGTCAGCGGCTGGAACATGATAATCTCGTCAAGACGGTTGAAGAACTCCGGCCGTATCGTCTTCTTGAGCATCTCCATGACAGTGGCTTTGGTGTTTTCAATTGTCTTTTGGTCTATATTCCCATGCTTTTGCTCAAACTGCTGCTGGATGTATTGCGAGCCGAGGTTGGAGGTCATGATGATAATGGTGTTCTTGAAGTTCACCGTGCGTCCCTTGTTGTCGGTCAGCCGTCCGTCGTCAAGCACTTGCAGCAAGATGTTGAACACATCGGGATGTGCTTTCTCTATCTCATCGAAGAGCACCACCGAGTACGGTTTGCGTCTGACGGCTTCGGTCAGCTGTCCTCCCTCGTCATATCCCACATATCCCGGAGGCGCGCCAATGAGGCGTGAGACGCTGAATTTCTCCTGATACTCGCTCATGTCGATGCGTGTCATCATGCTCTCATCGTTGAAGAGGTACTCTGCCAAGGCTTTGGCCAGCTCCGTTTTGCCCGTGCCGGTTGTGCCGAGAAACACGAAAGAGGCGATGGGCTTCTTCGGGTCTTGCAGTCCTGCGCGGCTGCGGCGCACGGCATCGGCCACGGCGGTGATGGCCTCGTCCTGCCCAATCACGCGCTTGTGCAGCTCTTCTTCCAAGTGCAGCAGTTTCTCGCGTTCGCTTTGCAGCATCTTGGTCACCGGTATGCCGGTCCAGCGGCTCACCACTTCGGCGATGTCGTCGGCGGTTACCTCCTCGCGTATCAGCTTTTCTGCGTTCTGCGTGTCGCTGAGTTGCTTTTGCGTAGCCTTGATGTCGCTGTCGAGTTTTTGTAGTTTGCCGTAGCGAATCTCCGCCACCAGCTGGTAGTTGCCCTCCCGCTCGGCGCGTTCGGCCTCGAATTTCAGCGTCTCAATCTGTTGTTTGTCTTGCTGAATCTTGTTGACCAGAGCCTTTTGAGCCTCCCATTTGGCGCGGAAAGCCTTCACCTTGTCTTGCAATTCGGCAATCTCTTTCTCTATTTCGTTGAGTTTCGCTTGGTCGGGATCGTCCTGTGCCGCATCGGGTGTTACCTCCCGCTTCACCGACTCGCGCTCAATCTCTTTTTGTTTCAGCTGTCTTTCCAGCTCGTCCAGCTCTTCCGGCACGGAGTCGCGCTCCATTCGCAGTTTGGCGGCGGCCTCATCCATCAGGTCTATGGCCTTGTCGGGCAGGAAACGGTCGGAAATGTACCGCTCGGAGAGCTTCACCGCCGCGATGCAGGCATCGTCCTGGATGCGCACTTTGTGGTGGTTCTCATACCGTTCTTTCAGTCCTCGCAGTATGGAAATGGCATCGGTCTCGTCTGGTTCGTCCACCAAAACGGTTTGGAAGCGGCGCTCCAAGGCCTTGTCCTTTTCGAAATACTTTTGGTATTCGTTGAGTGTTGTCGCGCCAATGGCTCTCAGCTCTCCGCGGGCAAGCGCGGGTTTGAGGATGTTGGCGGCATCCATGGCTCCCTCGCCGCCTCCTGCGCCCACGAGCGTGTGTATCTCGTCGATGAAGAGGATGGCGTTGCCGTTGCTTTTGGTCACCTCCTTGATGACGGCTTTCAGTCTTTCCTCAAACTCTCCCTTGTATTTTGCGCCTGCCACAAGCGCTCCCATGTCGAGCGAGTAGAGCTGCTTGTCCTTCAAGTTTTCGGGAACGTCGCCCCGCACGATACGTTCGGCCAGTCCTTCCACGATGGCTGTCTTTCCCGTACCGGGCTCGCCGATGAGTATGGGGTTGTTCTTGGTGCGGCGAGAGAGGATTTGCAGCACGCGGCGTATTTCCTCATCGCGGCCAATAACGGGGTCGAGCTTGCCCATGCGTGCCTGTTCCACAAGGTTGGTGGCAAACTTTGAGAGAGCCTGATAGGTCTCATCACCACTTTGTGTCTGCACTTTTTGACCTTGGCGCAGCTCTTGTATGGCCTTTAGCATATCCTTTTCCGTGCAGCCGGCATCTTTCAAGATGTGCGATACCGTACTTTGGGTTTGCAGCAAGGCAAGCAGTATTGGCTCAATGCTCACGTATTCATCGCCCAGTTGTTGAGAGATGTCGAGCGTTTTTTGCAAAACTTGGTTGCTGACGGGCGAGAAGTAAGGCTCTCCACCCGAAACTTTCGGCAGGTGCTGAATCTCGTTCTGCACGGCGTTCTCGATGAGTTGGGCATTCACACCCAGCTTTTGAAACGTATAGTTGCAAACGTCTTTGCCCTTTTCCATCACGCCACAGAGAATGTGCGTAGGCTCTATGGACTGCTGTCCGTGGCGTTGTGCGGTGCTGATGGCACTTTGAATGGCTTCTTGGGCTTTAATGGTGAATTTGTCGAATGTCATAATTGAGTCTCCTTTCTGTTCTTTGCGGCTTCCGTTCCTTGGCCTTTGGAAGGGTGAGCCAGTGTTTGTTGTTGTTCGTTAGGGGATTGGCAAATGGCGTGCCCACGCTCTTCTGTGGTGTCAAAATGTCGTTGCGAGTGTCAAAATGTCTTATATGGGGAGGCTAAAAAGCAAGTAGAAAATTTTATTGGTTGATGAAAATGCGCTAACTTTGCACGAAAAGTTTATGGAATAAGTCAAAAACGATACATCATGATTTGCCCCCATTGCCATCAAAAGATAAAGTCCGGGTTTGCCCATTGTCCCCATTGCGGCGCGCCGATTCCCCAACAGCCCATTGATGACGAGCCTCGCTTAGGGCGGGGAATGAAGGTTTTCATCGCGTTTGGTGCGGTGTTGCTGGCCGTATTTGGTGCTTATTATTATGTTGTCCATTTTAATGACCCCGATTATACCCGCACGCCGGGCTATTTGGAGCCGGACAGCAACTTGGTGGAGCAGCTGGCAGAACCCATCGACACTGTTTCGGTAGACCCTGTTGTGGCCGATTCCATAGAGAGATTGGAGAAAGAGGAGGCCGAGAAGGTGTTTAACAGTATTCGCAATCCGAGCAACAGCACCCAGCGCACGCCCGTTGAGGATGGCGAAGGTGAGGAAGAGGCCATGATGTCGGACTTGGAAGAGGAAAATACGGCCTCTTCCGGTGCCAATGCTCCTTCCGGCACACCGTCTTCTGAGGTGAAAGGCGTGGAAGGAGAGTGATTCTGACGACATTTTATAGGTGATAAGAAATGGAAATCAAGCCGATAGCCGTATTTCATTCTCCGTTTAAGACCAAGTTTGGTGTGCCCCGACAGAGTGGCTTGGTGAAGGAGTTGCGTGGTCGCATCGTGTTGCTTGACGATTATGCCACTCCCGATGCGTTGCGGGGACTGGAAGATTTCGACTATCTGTGGATGATTTGGGGCTTCTCGGGCAACAAAACCACGTCTGAAACGTTTCAGCCCACAGTGCGCCCGCCGCGTTTAGGAGGCAACGAACGTATGGGCGTGTTTGCCACACGCTCACCTTACAGGCCGAATGGTCTTGGACTTTCGTCTGTGAGAATCCTTTCCGTGGAAGGCACGGAAATAACGGTTGCAGGGGCGGATCTCATGGATGGAACACCCATTTACGACATCAAGCCTTATTTGCCCTATGCCGACGCGCATCCCGAGGCCGGCAACGGCTTTGCAGGGCAGAGCGAGTGGCGGCGGCTTGAGGTGGTTTTGCCTGAGAGTGTGGCCAATCCGTTTTCCGACAGCGACACGCAGGCCTTGCGGGAGACGCTTTCCCTCGATCCCCGGCCGCACTATCACCATGATGCGGGGCGCGTTTATGGCGTTGGTTTTGCCGGACGCGATGTGCGATTCCGTGTGGAGGGCGATGTGCTTACGGTTGTTGAGATACGCTGAGTGTGCTTAATTGGCTTTGAAAGTAAAACTTTTGTAATCCATTGATAGTCAGTGGTGTTGCAAAATGTTAGCTTTTGGCTTGCGAAAGGGGCGGTTTCGCCTCGTCAAACCATACCTTTTGCGATGCAAAAGGTATGGTTTGATTTTTTAATAGCGTGTGGTTGTGTCTTTGCCCGGCGAAGGGGCGCAAGGCGAGAGCTTCAGCGAAGCTCTTTGGAAGTGAACACGGTGTGAAAGTATACCGTCTTCGGATTTCGCTGGGAGCGGATGGTTATCTCGAAGTTATATCCCGCGTCTTTGTACTTTCGTGAGGCAATGTCGCCCCGAATGCCCTCCAGCTCCGCCTTGCGCAGCTCTTCCGTGCGCCCGGCAAAGGCTCGCGGGTCGTCGCTTGGGCCTGTCACGGAGTAGTAATGGCGGAAAGTGCGCGAGGGCGTGTCAAAGGTAAGGCTGTCGTAGACCACGCCTCCATTGAGCTGTCGCGGGCAGTTTCGTTCGGTAAACTCCTTGCATTCGCGTGCGGCGCGCTCCTCCAGACTCTCGTGGCATGAGGCGAGTGTCAGGCAGAACAGTGGTAGAGCCATTATGGCGGTGATGCTCCTGTTGATGGATTTCATATTTTCTTCATCATAATTTAACCGTGCAAAGTTAGATAAATTTAAGTACTCTCTCTGCAAAATCATGTTAATTGTGTTTGCAAAAAAGGAAAATGCGTTTCCAAAACGGGAAGAGAAAACGGTGCTTGGCGGAAAAATTGGTAATTTTGCATTGCAAAAAAGGAAAGGAAATGAGCGATAAAGTACTGCGAATAGGCTTGGACGTAGGTTCTACAACGGCAAAGATAGTGGTCTTCGACAGTAGTCGCCAGATGGTATACCATCGGTATAGGCGGCATAATGCCAAGATAGGTCTTGTGGTTGGTGAGTATATCCGTGAGTTGATGGAGATGTTTGGCGATGCCGAAATCTCCCTTTGCGTGACAGGCTCTGTGGGTATGGCCACGGCCGAGCAGGCTCATGTGCCCTTCTTGCAGGAGGTGGTTGCGGCAACGGAGTACGCCCGCGAGTTCCATCCCGCGGCAAAAGCCTTGATAGACATCGGCGGCGAGGATGCCAAGGTGGTGTTTTTTGGCAAGCACGGTGTGGAGTTGCGCATGAATGGCAACTGTGCCGGAGGAACAGGAGCGTTCATTGACCAGATGACGGTGCTCATGGGAGTGGACAATACACGCCTTGACGAACTGTCGCAGCGTGCCACCCGCACTTATCCGATGGCCGCCCGGTGTGGCGTGTTTGCGAAGACGGACATACAGAACTTGATGGCGCGCAATGTGCCGGAGGAGGACATCGCTGCCTCCATCTTCCATTCCATAGCCGTGCAAACCGTCACCACGCTGGCACATGGCTGCACTTACGAGCCGCCCATTCTGCTTTGTGGCGGCCCGCTCACCTTTCTGTCGGGGCTGCGCAAGGCTTTTGCCGATTATTTGCAGTTGGATGTCCATAAGGACTTTATTGTTTCGGAGCACTCCAATCTCATTCCGGCCATGGGCTGCGCCTTGCGGGCAGGCAAGAATGTGCGGAAGGAGGGCGCGGATGCTGAGCTTGTGAGGTTGTCTGAGGTGCTACGGCGGCTCGATGGTGGCAAGACCGTGGAGTGGCACAGTGAGCTTGCGCCGCTTTTCAAGAGCGATGAGGAACATCGGCTGTGGGCAGAGAGCAAGCGCAAGTATGTAACGCCGTCCGGCTTGTTGGCCGAGGATGCCGTGGAGGACATTGTGCTGGGCATAGATTCCGGTTCTACCACCACCAAGCTGGTGGCTTGTCGCCCGGATGGCACTGTGGTGTTCAGTTTCTACACCATGAACCTTGGCAATCCTATTCAAGCGGTGCGCAAAGGTTTGCTGGCCTTGAAGGAAGAGGCGGATAAGCGGCACGCGTTGCTCAATATCCGAGGGTCGTACTCTACCGGCTACGGCGAAGATCTTATCCGCAGCGCGTATAATCTTGATGGCGGCATCATCGAAACGATGGCTCACTTTCATGCGGCGCGTCGTTTGCGCCCCGAAGTGAGCTTTATTCTCGACATTGGCGGACAGGACATGAAGGCCATCTTCGTGGATCAGGGCGCGGTGGTGCGAATGGAACTGAACGAGGCGTGCTCGTCGGGGTGCGGAACGTTCTTGCAGACGTTTGCCAGCAATCTGAATTGTGAGATAGCAGACTTTGCCCGTGCTGCCTGCACATCGAAGTCGCCTTGCGATTTGGGCACGCGCTGCACGGTGTTTATGAACTCCAAGGTGAAGCAAGTACTTCGTGAGGGAGCTTCCGTGGCTGATATTAGTGCGGGATTGTCCTATTCCGTGGTGAAAAACTGTCTTTACAAGGTGCTCAAGCTGCATGGACGGGATGAGTTTGGTAAGGAAATCGTGGTGCAGGGAGGAACTATGCGCAATGATGCGGTGGTTCGTGCCTTTGAGATACTGACGGGAAGAGAGGTGGCGCGTGCGGACAAACCGGAGCTGATGGGAGCCTATGGTTGTGCGCTTCATGCCATAGCGCATATCCGAAAGGAAGGGAGAAGCATTGAAGAACTGCTGTCTTCGGCTGCGTATGAGATGAAAGAGCTGAGGTGTTCGGGCTGTGAGAACCGCTGTTATGTCAACCGCTATACCTTTGCGGGCGGCAACCGCTTCTATTCGGGCAACAAATGCGAGCGCGTATTCAATAATTATGGTAAGCAACGGGTTGCCGGCGAGAACATCTATCCTTATAAATATGACTTGCTTTTCAGTCGTAAGCCGCTGGAAGAGTCCGGCCGTGTGGTGGGTATTCCGCGCGTTTTGGGACTTTATGAGGACTATCCTTTTTGGCAAACGCTCTTCACGGCGTGTGGCATCAAGGTGGTGCTGTCGTCTGAAAGTACTTTCAGCAGCTATGAAAGTCAGCTTCATGGCGTGATGAGCGATAATATATGCTTTCCCGCGAAGCTCGTCCATAGCCACGTTCATGAGCTTGACGAACGGCTGGCGGAGCTTGCGGGGCAGGGCAAGGAGGCGCGTTTGTTCTTCCCCTATGTGGTGTATGAGGCCAAGGAAGACAAACTGACGGACAATTCTTACAACTGTCCTGTGGTGAGCGGGTACTCCGATGTGGTGCGTAGCTCGATGAAGTTGAGGCTGAGAATGGACTCTCCTGTTATCACTTTTGCCAATAAGAAACTGCTGGGGAAGCAGATTGCCGAATATTTGCAGACGTGGGGCATAGCCAAAGCCGATGCGTTGCAGGCTCTTGAACAGGCTCTTGCCGCTCAAAGGGACTTTGAGGAAAGGTTGCGTGGCCGATGTGAGGAGATACTGGCCAATGCGCGGAAAGACGGAAAAACCGTTATTATGCTTGCCGGTAGGCCTTATCACACGGATCCGCTCGTGCAACATAAGCTCTCGGAGATGGTTGCGGCCTTGGGAGTGAGTGTGATCAGCGATGATATGGTGAGGGGAATGGCCAAGGAACAGCGCAATGAGACTTATCTGGTGCAGCAATGGGCTTACACCAATCGCATCATCAAGGCGGCGGAGTGGGTTGCCGGGCAGCCGGAAGATGTGCATTTCATAGAGCTGACGAGCTTTGGTTGCGGCCCGGACGCATTCATACAGGACGAAGTTCGGGACATTTTGCGTCGTCATGGTAAGCCTTTCACATTGTTGAAGATAGACGATGTGAGCAACATAGGTAGCTTGAAGTTGCGCGTTCGCAGCTTGATTGACAGCGTGGGAATGCGCAAGGCAGGAGGAGGGAAGACCTCCCTTAGGCAAACGGCGTTGTTTCGCAAGGCGGATAGGCGCACTATCCTCGCGCCGTTCTTCACAGAATTCCTGTCGCCATTATTGCCGCCGTTGTTGAAATTGGCCGGTTATGACTTGCAGGTTCTTCCCATGAGCGATGAAAGGAGCGCGCAAGAGGGGCTTACTTTTGCCAATAATGAGGTCTGTTATCCGGCTACCTTGATAGTGGGAGATATGGTAAAGGCGGTCAAAAGCGGCAAATATGACCCCGACAAGGTGGCTTTTGTGATGACGCAAACGGGCGGACAGTGCCGTGCAACCAACTACACCGCACTCATTAAGCGAGCTTTGATAGCCAATGGCTGTGCTGATGTGCCGCTGATAACGCTCGGTGTCGCGACAACGGGGACGGAACGGGAGGACGATGGATTCGATTTCCCGTGGCTGAAGTTGGCCAGCATAGTCACCAATACATTGCTTTTCTGTGATGTCCTCTCTAAACTTTATTATCCGGCAGTAGTTCGTGAGCGTGAGCCAGGCGTTGCGGATAGCCTCAAACAGAAGTATTTGCAATTGGCAATAAGCTGTATTGGTGAGAATAATGCGAAAGGTTTGGTAGAGTTGGCTCATCGGGCGGCGGTTGACTTTGATGCTGTTTGCTGTGAAAAGGAGTGTGCGCGGGTAGGCATTGTGGGTGAAATATTCTTGAAGTTCAATCCTTTCTCCCATCAATATATTGGCAATAAACTGATAAAATATGGTGTAGAGGTTGTCCCGCCGCTCATTTCTCCCTTCTTCTTGCAGGAGTTTGTCAATATGGAACAGCAAAAAGAACTGCACCTAAGCGAAAGCCGTATGCCCAAATTCGTGCTTCGCTGGCTGCATAAATTGATAGAACGGCGACAGGAAAAGTTCAATTTGGCCGCTTCTGCGTTCCGTTATTACCGTCCCTTGTCCTCTATTTATGAGGATGCCGAGGGCGCAAAGGGCATCGTGTCGTTCGCCGCTCAGTTCGGGGAAGGATGGCTGCTGCCGGCCGACATCACGGCTTTCTATCGTGATGGAGTGAAAAATGTGATTTCGTTGCAACCTTTTGGCTGCATTGCCAACCATATTATATCCAAGGGCGTGGAGAAGAAACTCCATGATCTCTATCCCGACCTCAACTTGTTGAGCCTCGATTTCGATTCGGGAGTGAGCGAAGTCAATGTCACCAATCGACTGTTGCTCTTCCTTGATAACCTTTCGGCATAGGCAAAATGAGCATGGATGCCCGTAGCTTCTCCTCTTTGCCGATTTGAAAGGCGAGGGGAGTGCGGTGTTGTAGGTGGTAATGCAGGCTTGAAAGTCTTGCGGGGTAAGTCCTGGGTGTGGCCTTTGTGCGGTTGGGACAAAGGCCACGCCTGTCCGTAGTGTGTTTTTTATTCATAAATATAGCGACGGTTCGTATTATTTTCGTACCTTTGCACGCAAGTTTTATAAAATACACACATACGCAAGAAATGGAATGGTTAGTTAACCTTTTTACTTCTCAGGATAGTGTGGCACATATTGTGCTCCTCTATTCAGTAGTTATCGCTGTCGGCGTCTATCTTGGCAAGATCAAGATAGGTGGTATCTCGCTTGGCGTCACCTTTGTGCTGTTTGCAGGCATATTGGCCGGGCATGTAGGCTTCACGGGCCCGCTTCCCGTGCTGACCTTTTTGCAGGACTTCGGGCTGATACTCTTTGTGTTCATGATTGGTTTGCAGGTTGGTCCTGGCTTCTTTGAGAGCTTTGGTAAAGGCGGTCTCCGTCTGAACCTCCTCACGACGCTCTGCGTTGTGCTCAATGTGCTGGTGATGTTTGCTTGCTACTACATCTTCTTCGACACCAGCAATCCCGAGAACCTGCCTATGATGGTTGGTGCGCTCTACGGTGCAGTGACCAATACGCCGGGTCTTGGTGCGGCCAATGAGGCTTTGCAGTCGGTGTTCCCCGATGGACAGGCTCCCTCCATCGCCAATGGATACGCTTGCGCCTATCCTCTTGGTGTGTTGGGCATCATCGGAACAACGTTGCTCGTAAAGGCTTTGAGCCATGTGAGCTTCGATGAGGAGAACGACAAGCTGACGCAGGCCGAGGCAGGAAACCCCAATGAGAAGCCCCACATTATGTACTTGAAGGTGCAGAATACCTATATCTGTGGCCGCAACTTGCAGCAAATATCGGATTTCTTGAACCGTGACATCGTGTGCTCACGTATCATGCACAATGGCGATGTGTTTGTTCCCACCCGTGACACGGTGTTTGAGCAGGGCGATGAGGTGCTTATCGTTTGTGCGGAGAACGATGTTGAGGCTGTCAAGGCATTCGTTGGCCCGGAGATTAAGGCCGACTGGCACGAGGAGGAGCAGAAGCAGCCGCTCATCAGCAAGCGTGTTGTGGTGACAAACCCCGACATGAACGGCAAGACGTTGGGCAAAATGCACTTCTCCAGTGTCTATGGCGTCAACGTGACGCGCATCTCCCGTCAGGGCATGGATCTTTTTGCGAGCCGCAACCACCACTTCCATGTGGGCGACCGCATTGTGGTGGTTGGCCCGAAGGACAATGTTAACCGTGTGGCCGACATGATGGGCAACTCCGAGCGCAGACTTAACGCTCCCAATTTGGCCACCATTTTCGTTGGAATCCTTGTCGGAATCATCTTCGGAAGCCTTCCCATTGCCATCCCGGGCATGCCCGTTCCCTTGAAGCTGGGACTTGCCGGAGGTCCGCTGATCATTGCCATTATCATCGGCCGTTGGGGAACTCGCTTCCATTTGATTACCTATATGACCACCTCGGCCAACTTCATGCTGCGTGAGTTTGGCCTCGCGCTCTTCCTTGCCTCTGTGGGCATCAAGGCCGGCGCAGGCTTCTGGCAGACAGTGGTTGCAGGAGACGGACTGAAGTATGTCTATTGTGGTTTCCTCATCACGGTTATCCCGGTTCTCATCATTGGCCTTATCGCAAGATTGAAGTTCCGTTTCAACTTCTTCACGGTGATGGGTATGATTGCCGGAACTTACACCGATCCTCCCGCATTGGCCTATGCCAACAGCGTTTGCCAAGGTGAGGCTTCGGCCATTGGCTACTCCACGGTTTATCCGTTGGCCATGTTCCTCCGCATTTTGGCCGCGCAGGTGGTCGTCTTGTTCTTCTGTGGAGTATAGCGGAGGCAGAGAGAGCATACATTAGCAGACGGAATGTTGCGCAAAAGCAAATTTGCATAGCAAAGAAAGACGTTCTGTCGTCAAGAAACGCCCATTGGTTTGTCAAGCCAATGGGCGTTTCTCGTGTGTGCGTGACATGAAGTTGGCTTAGTGGGGTGAAAGCTCTGGTTGAGTTCTGATGGACGGAACAGCGTGGCCAAGGGCAGGAAAGCCCATTGCGGGCTGAATTTTGAAAAGCCTTTGTCACTGTCTTCGAAAGAGTGTAAGTCATTCTTCTCGGCCTTGTTCTTTATAGTTTCACTCCTCATCCTTGTCCGGCGGCTAAATTAGGGGCAATTCTGCTTTGTGTTTATTTGTCAGTGCCGTAGTTGAAACGCTTGTTTTGGGCTTGCTTGGCGTGCTTTTCGACTGGTGCAGTATGGGTAAATTCGCAAAGGAAAAATTCTTTTAGGCTCGTTGGGATAGCACTTGTTGAATCGTGCTTGCTTGGCAATGCAGCATGGCACGCGCACGCCGCAACTGGAATCCGTGGCCTTGCCGAATCATGATTGCTTGGCAAGGGAACTCTGCGTAGCCCCTTCCGATTGTCAACTATTCAGATGGGAATAATCTTCGAGCCGCTTTTACGGAGTGTAAGTGCCTCTTTTGGCTCCTGAAAGGTGCTTTCTTGCACCCTCAAAGCAGCCCTTTTGCCTTGCCAAACCATACCTTTCGCATCTTCCCCATTTAGTTTTTGCGCTTCGTTTCCTAAGCGTAAGTTTTTTGATAGGTATTCTTTTGTAATTTCATTTGATCGCATCGTCTTTAACAAAGATTAAAAATATAGCACGAGGGGAGGCGTGCTGAAGATGTAAAAACTTTTGGGAGAAGCATTGTAGTGTGACTATATGCAAGGGAGAGTGTTCGGTTGGGGAGGGGATAGTTAAAGGGGCGTTTGGATGGGCGTGGGCATTTTATGGTAATTGTATGGCAATCTTATGATTCAATTCAGCCGTTTGGTGTTCATTTTTCGCGGTCTGTTGTGCCTTGTGTTTCTGCCATATTCTTCTTGAAGGGGCTTTTGCTGCTGGCATGAGGTGGTGGCTTGTCTTGTGGTTATTGCGCTGCGACTTCGGGAAAACTGAACAACTTTTCGGAGTTTTCCATTAATATTGCACATTTTTGCCCCTTTTGTGAGATGTGGAGGAGAAAAATTGCACAATATTTTTTGTCTTGTGCATTAAAAGATATACCTTTGCACAAAATTTTTACGTTTGTGCAATGACACCGACACACTGTTTCAATTCATATATAGAAAGGAGCATCAAGGAAAACTGGGACAAGGACGCGCTGACCGACTACAAAGGCGCCACGTTGCAGTATCATGACGTGGCGCGCAAGATAGCAAAGCTGCACATTCTCTTCCGTCATAGCGGAGTGAAGCAGGGCGACAAGATTGCGCTTTGTGGCCGAAACTCCTCCATGTGGGCGGCTGCGTTTCTGGCCACGCTTACCTATGGGGCTGTCGCCGTGCCCATTCAGCATGAGTTTACGCCCGAGATGGTGCACAACATCGTCAACCATTCTGAGTCGAAGTTGCTCTTCGTGGGCGATGTCGTGGCCACCACCATCGATGCGGCGCAGATGCCATCGCTGGAAGGTATCGTCTATCTTCCCGACTTCTCGCTTGTGCTGTCAAGATCGGATGAGCTTACCTTTGCCCGTGAGCATCTGAACAAACTCTTTGGCGACCAATATCCGAAGTGCTTCGATGCCAGCCACGTGAGCTATCACCATGATGAGCCGGAGGAACTGGCTCTCATCAACTATACGAGCGGCACAACGGGATTCTCCAAAGGCGTTATGCTTCCTTATCGTGCCATTTGGAACAACTTGGACTGGACTTTGCGCACGCTTGGCGGCCACATGAGGCGCGGCGACAGTGTGCTTTGCATGCTCCCCATGGCTCACATGTATGGCATGATGTGCGAGTTCATCTTCAATTTCTGCTTCGGTAGCCACCTTTTCTTCCTCACCCGCCAGCCCAGTCCGTCGCTCATTCAGCGCGCGTGTGCCGACATCAAGCCGCAGATTGTGATAGCTGTGCCGTTGGTGATAGAGAAAATAGTGCGCAAGATGGTGTTCCCCATCATTCAGCAGCGTTCTATGCACTTGCTGCTCAATATGCCCGTGGTGAGCAAGAGAATCAAGGCGCGTCTCTGTCAGCAGGTCAAGGAGGTGTTTGGCGGCAGACTTTATGAGCTGATGTTTGGCGGTGCGGGCCTCAATCGCGAGGTGGAGGAGTTCTTGCTGAGCATTGGTTTCCCCCTCGCTGTGGGCTATGGCACCACCGAGACTGCCCCCATCATCACTTATAGCTCGCATCTCGACTTCGTGCCCGGCACGTGCGGCAAGGTGATAGACAACATGGAGCTGCGCATTGTCAGCGATGATCCGGCCAATATACCCGGTGAGATACTCACGCGGGGCATGAACGTGATGCATGGATACTACAAGAATCAGGAGGCTACGGATGCCGTGATAGACAAGGATGGATGGTTTCACACCGGCGACTTGGCCACGATGGATGCTGATGGGCACGTGTTCTTGCGTGGTCGCATCAAGAATATGCTCCTCGGGGCTAACGGACAGAACGTCTATCCGGAGGAAATCGAGAATAAGCTCAACTCCATGACGCTGGTGAGCGAGAGTATCATTGTGCAGCGGGGCGACAAACTCGTAGGACTTGTGCATCCCGATATGGAGGAAGCGCGGTCGATGGGATTCTCCGATGATGACCTCGTGCAGCTCATGGAGCAGAACCGCCAGCAGCTTAATGGCGAGTTGCCCGCGTTCTGCAAGATTTCGTCCATTCAGATTCACATGGAGGAATTTCAGAAAACAGCCAAGAAAAGTATCAAGCGTTACCTTTACCAAAACGTATAATATCAGATAAGGCGCATATTGCTGCACATAAATTTTTGAAATGTGCAAAAAATGATGTACCTTTGCACCTATATAATTGCGAAAGATGGAACAAATTCCCAGTTTTAACGCGTTAATAGAGAAGAGTATCATTGATAATTGGGATCTCGACGCGCTCACCGACTATAAAGGAAAGACACTGCAGTATCATGATGTGGCTCGCAAGATAGAGAAGCTGCACATCATGTTCGAGGCCAGTGGCGTGCAGCGGGGCGACAAGATTGCCCTTTGCGGGCGCAACTCGGCAGCATGGGCGGCCGCGTTCTTGGCCACCATCACCTATGGTGCTGTTGCTGTGCCCATCCTGCATGAGTTCATGCCGGAGCAAATCCACAATATCGTCAACCATAGCGACTCCAAGCTGCTCTTTGTGGGCGATGTTGTGGCTACGCAGGTGGACGCAACGAAGATGCCCGACTTGGAAGGCATCATCTATATTCCCGATTACTCCCTTGTGGTGAGCCGCACGGAGAAGTTGACTTATGCCCGCGAGCATCTTAATGAGATGTTCGGGCAGAAGTATCCCAAGTTCTTCCGGCAGCAGCACGTGCATTATTATAGGGAGCAAAGTCCCGACGAGGTGGCTCTTATCAACTATACCAGCGGCACCACGGGACATTCCAAGGGCGTACTCCTGCCTTATCGCTCGCTGTGGAGCAACACCGACTTTGCCCACAGTGTGCTGGGCAAGGTGCTCAAGCGTGGCGACAACGTCATTAGCATTCTCCCCATGGCTCATATGTACGGAATGTCGTTTGAGTTCATCTTTGAATTCCTTAAAGGAATGCACATTTTCTTCCTCACGCGTGTGCCGTCACCCGCCGTCATCTCGCAGGCGTTGGCCGATGTCAAGCCGCGCATCATGATTGCCGTGCCTTTGGTGATAGAGAAGATCGTGCGCAAGAAGATATTCCCGAAGATTCAGAACAACCGTATGCGCTTGTTGATGTCCATGCCGGTCATCAGCAAGAAGGTGAAAGCTACTATCTTGGAGCAGGTGACGAAGGCTTTCGGTGGCAATCTCTACGAGGTCATCATTGGCGGAGCCGCGCTCAATGGCGAGGTTGAGGCTTTTCTGCGTCAGATAGGCTTCCCTTACACGGTGGGCTATGGTGCCACGGAGTGTGGCCCCATTATTTGTTATCGCGATTGGAAGACTTTTGCCAAGGGCTCTTGCGGTCAGGCGGCTCTTCATCAGGAGGTGCGTATCGACAGCAATGATCCGCGCAACGTTCCGGGCGAGATTCTCACCAAGGGACCCAATGTGATGCTGGGCTACTATAAGAACGCAGAGGCCACGGAGGCTTGTATAGACAGTGAGGGCTGGTTCCATACCGGCGACCTTGGCACGATGGATGCCGATGGCAACGTCTACATCAATGGCCGCTCAAAGAACATGCTGCTTGGCTCGAATGGACAGAACATCTATCCGGAGGAAATCGAGGATAAACTCAACTCGTTGCCTCTTGTGAGTGAGAGCGTGGTGGTGCAGCGTGGTGAGAAACTCGTTGGTTTGGTACATCCCGATTACGATGAGGCCAAGACGCTGGGGCTGAATGCCGATGACATCAAGAGCATCATGGAGGAGAATCGCCAGCAGCTCAACGCTGTTGTACCGCATTACAGCAAGGTCTCGGAGTTTGAAATCATGGAGGAGGAGTTCCAAAAGACTCCCAAGAAGAGCATCAAACGCTTCCTCTACAAGTAATCCTTCCGTATTCCCCGTGTGTCTTTGACGTTAACGGAGAGCGGGGAGAGGCTTCCCTAAGTGGCAGAAGGGACGCAGCTTTTACGTTCAAAAGCAATTAGGGACAGTACGGAAAGGCTTCTCTGGGTGGCAGATGGGACACAGTTTTTACGCTCAAAAGCAATTAGGGGCAGTACGGAAAGGCTTCTCTGAGTGGCAGAAGGGCGTGTGTGCAGTCAGTGTTTTGCGTTGTGAGTAATAAACTTGTTTGAGGAAAGACATAACAGAAAAGGAGCATGAGGTAATCATGCTCCTTTTCTGTTTTTTATCCAATGGCGTTATGCCCAAGCTGTCTTGCGAGGCGTAGTGCCTTCGTCAGCACGTTTCAGTTGCGGTTTCGTCAGCCACGCTGTCGGCCAGTGCGTGCCACAGTTTCTCATTGGGCAGTGGCGCAGTCACATCGATGGGCAGCTTGCTCACGGGATGCACGAATTGCACGCGTCTGCTCAGCAGGCTGATGCCCCCGTCGGGGTTAGAGCGTGGCGCGCCATACTTCAAGTCGCCCTTGATGGGGCAGCCGATATGTGCCAGCTGGCATCTTATTTGGTGATGTCTGCCCGTCAGCAGGTTCACTTCCAGCAGCGTGTAGCGGTCGGAGTGTCCCAGCACACGGTATTTCAGCACGGCTTTCTTGCCGTAGTCCACCTCCTCATCGTAGGCATAGGTCTTGTTTTGCCGTTCGTTGCGCACCAGCCAGTTTGTCAGCGTGCCTTCCGGCTCTTCCGGCGCGTTCTGCACCACCGCCCAGTACGTCTTGTGTATGTCGCCGTTGCGGAACATATCGTTGAGCCGCTTGAGCGATTTTGATGTTTTGGCAAACACAATCAGTCCCGCCACAGGGCGGTCGAGCCGGTGCACCACCCCCAGAAACACGTTGCCGGGCTTCTGATGGGTTTCTTTCAGCCATTGTTTCACAACGAAGGAGAGCGGCAAGTCGCCCGACTTGTCGCCTTGCACTATCTCGCCGCACTCCTTGCTTACGATGATGATGTGGTTGTCCTCGTACAGTGGCTGCATCCGATTACATATTCATGCCGCCATCGACCTGAATCACTTGGCCGTTGACGTAGCTTGACAGGTCGGAAGCCAGATAGATAGCCGTGTTGGCAATATCTTCCACCGTGCCGCCACGGCGCAGCGGAATGCGCTTGAACCAGTCTTGGCGCACCTCGTCGGGCAGAGCCTGCGTCATAGCCGTGTCGATGAAGCCCGGGGCGATGGCGTTGGCGCGGATGCCCTTCGGTCCCATCTCCTGGCCGATGCTCTTGGCCAGGGCGATAAGTCCGGCCTTGGAGGCGGCATAGTTGGCCTGGCCGGCGTTGCCATGCACGCCCACTACTGATGCCATGTTGATGATAGAGCCTTTGCGCTGGCGCATCATCACGGGAATGCAGGCGTGGCAGAAGTTGAACGCGCTCTTCAAGTTCACGGCAATCACAGCGTCCCACTGTTGCTCCGTCATGCGCAGCATCAGACCGTCCTTGGTGATGCCGGCGTTGTTCACGAGGATGTCGATACCGCCAAACTCCTCCTTGATTTTGGCCACCAGTGCGGCCGTCTCCTCAAAGTTGGCTGCGTTGCCGGCATATCCTTTGGCTTTCACGCCCATGGCCTGCAGCTCGCGCTCGGTCTCCAAGCCGCCCGACTGCTCATCGATGGCCAAGTCGGTGAACGCGATGTTTGCGCCCTCGGCGGCGAATTTCAGCGCGATGGCTTTGCCAATACCGCGCGCGGCACCCGTAATCAGTGCCGTTCTGCCTTTCAGTAATTCCATGTTTCTTGCTTTTTTATTATTTGTTGTTGATGATTTTTTCTGCTTCCGCGTGCATGGTTATTTGGGCGTAATCTTTCCCAGCGCGCCATACACCACCTTGGCCACCATCGGGCGCGAGCTTTCTTCCGTCAGCCCGTGTCCCAGTCGGCCGTAGATGAACGGCACTTCAAGCCCCTTGATGCAGTAGTGGGTGATGTCGGCCACAAGGTAAACGTCGTCGATGTCGAACTCGCCGTCGGCTTTGCCCTCCGAGTAGACCTTGCGAAACAGCTCTATCTCGTCCTCATCGAAGTTCTTCCGCACTTGCTCCACTTTCCAGATGTTGCGGAAGAACTCTGCCCGCAGGTTGCCGTTGCGTATCACGGTCTCCTTGATCATGCTCAAGTGCGTGTAAATCAGCTCAATGATTTTGTCCTGAGGGCTGATTTTCTTGTTGGCCACCTCGTCCAGTTTGTCCGACAGCCGTTCCAGCTCCGACTCGATTACGGCGGAGTAGACATCGTCTTTGCTCTTGAAGTAGGTGTAAAGCGTGCGGCGACCCTTGCCGGAGGCTTTGGCAATATCATTCATCGTGGTATTGGCAATGCCGTTTTTGGCAAACAGCTGCCGCGCTACGTCAACCAGTTTTTGTCTCGTTTTCGATATGGACATATATACAACCCTTTACTCTTATCTGTTGCACAGTGCAACTTTCGTGTGCAAAATTAAGCATAAAAATCAACAACACCAAAATTCCCGCCCCTAAATTGCACACTTTAACACGCATGATGCGTCTGCGCGCGGGCGAAATTATAATAAGGTGGGGTTGTTAAATATATGTTAAACGCGCTAAATACTTGCGCTAAAGTTTGGCAGGTACGGAGAAAGTGGCTACCTTTGCACTCGCAATTCGGAACAAGGGACACGCCTCTTGGCAAGCCGATAAGCCTTTAATATCGCGGAGTGGAGCAGTTGGTAGCTCGCCAGGCTCATAACCTGGAGGTCGCATGTTCGAGTCCTGCCTCCGCAACCATCAACACCGGGAAGTTCGATTCAGTCGATTTTCTCGGTGTTTTTTTGTTATCCGTGTGCGTTTTGCGCGCGCTGCTTGGGTCAACTCTTTCGCTGCTAAGTGGAAGGGTTGGCATTTCAGCAGCGCAAATGGCCGTGCGCTCTCGCTTGGTGCTAAAGTGCCGTGTGGCCGTAAGTTTATGCCTGTTTTCCAAACGTTACCTTTTGCCCTCCCAAACGTTACCTTTCGCGCGCCAAAACCATACCTTTCGCCTTGCAAAAGGTCACCTATCGTTTTCCGCCTTGCACGTGCTGTCCGCTCGCCGTGCGTTGTGGCGGGCGCGGTGGGGGAGTGCCGAGCGGGTGGACAGGGCGTTTTGGGGCGGTGAAGACCGGAAGCGGACGTTGCGGGCGGGGCGTGTGTGAGCGGGTGGGGCAGGCGTGCGGCGGCGCGCTCCGTGGGCATAGGTGTGTCGGGTGGGCGTTTTGGTGTACAAATTCTTAAAGAAAGCTAAAAAAGGATTGGCGATTCGTCTGTTCGGAATAAAAGTTTTAATTTTGCAAACCGTTAGCGCAGATGTGCTTTTGTGTTCTAACTAAGGAAAGGTGCTCGAGTGGCTGAAGAGGCACGCCTGGAAAGCGTGTAACCGTCTAAAGCGGTTCGGGGGTTCGAATCCCCCTCTTTCCGCGCATAAGTTGCAAATTGCTTCCCCGTTTTGCAAGAGGTTAGGGGACGCATCGCAAAGTTAGTGATGGTGAAAGTGTGGATAGTTCCACGCTTTTTTTGTTTCAAAAAACTTTTGGGATACGCCGTGGCTGCTGCCGTGCGGGAGGTTAGTGCTCCCGCGGGCTGCTTTGGGCTGCGAGGCATCGCCGTATCCATGCCATCAGCTCTTTGGTGTCGGCGATGGTCCATGAGTGGGGGTGATACGTTTTTCCGTTGTTTCTGTATCCCTTGCCGGAGGTCACGATCAGTTCGGCTTCCTTGTTGCCTATGAGCCGCAGGTCGTTGATGAATGCCGACCCATCGAGAATGTTCAGCCCCAGGGCATCGGTTTGCCTGTTGTCCAGCCACCATTGCTCGGCCGGCTCTATGTAGTAGCGTGTGGGAATGTTCCTTAGCGGCAGTATAGCCCGGTGTGTGGTGTCGGAGAGCAGGTAGGGGGAATCGCCCACGATGGGGGCAATGTCGGCCAGCAGCTTGATGTATATGCTGTCGCCGTTGGCCATTCCCTTGTGGTATACTTTCACATCCCGCTCGGTGGAGTAGCGAAAACGCTCGTAGTCCAGCGGGGAGTCTATCGCAAAGACGCATACGGGCGGATTCTCCGCTGCCAGTTCTGCGTGCCGTATTGCTGCGCTGCCCCCCATCGAGAATCCGCCCACGCAGTAGCTTGCTTTCGCCAGCCCAAACCGTTCCTTGATGTCCCTTATCATGTTTTGCAGGCATTTTTGGCTTTCCGCTGCGAAGCTGTATGTCTCTGCGCCGTCCTGCAGCTGCGGAATGAATACGGCTATGCCCGCCCGCGCGGCTTTGCGTGGCAGGTCGGTGGCTTTGAGCACGCTCTCGGGCGTCTCTCCGAATCCCGGGATGAGCAGCATGTAGGAGTGAGCCGTGCGCTTCTTGGGCAGGATGGCCGTGTAGCAGTTGGCCGTGGTGCTCCCTTGGCTCAGCAGCACTTTGACGGTCTCTGTGGCTTTCTTGCCGAAGCACAGGATGGGCATTGCCGCGAGAATGAGCGCGCATAGGTATTTGTGGGGCTTCGTTGTTCTCATGATGGTTGCTTGTTGTTGTTTTCTGTG
>CAZXFP010000001.1:94639-297575 GCA_964640675.1 uncultured Prevotella sp.
GGTATTTGTGGGGCTTCGTTGTTCTCATGATGGTTGCTTGTTGTTGTTTTCTGTGCCTTTCTTTGTCGCTGGCACGCTCCATTGGTGCGGGTTCACACTGCTGCCAGCTCGCGTCCCACGGAGCGGATGGTTTGCAAAATC
The DNA here is from genome assembly GCA_964640675.1 of uncultured Prevotella sp. GTDB lineage: Bacteria > Bacteroidota > Bacteroidia > Bacteroidales > Bacteroidaceae > Prevotella. The sequence goes on from CAZXFP010000001.1 coordinate 94,781, forward strand.
TCGTCCGTGCGCTCTTTCGATGGCTTCTTTGTTCCGTTGGCGTATGCGGCAAGCAGGCTTTGCTGTATGCCCATGCGCCTTGCTATGGCCGACAGGTTCAGCTCGGGGTGCGACAGCAGCAGCTTTGATATTCCCGTTGGCTCGGGGTCATCGTATTCGAAACTCTCAAACGAGATGTCCTCGTCCAGTTTTTCCCAGCGTATTCCGAATGCGTTAATCTCGTATTCGTTGCGTTCGTTGTCCGATGCCGACAGTAGGCGGCGGTAGTACAGCAGCGATTGCCACAAGGTGCGTCCGTCGTCGGTTAGGCCGTAAATGCGGTTGTTCTCAAACCAAATCTTCGTTATTTTCATAAAACCTCCTTCTTTTGTTGTGGTCAAACACAAAGTTACTTTCCGTGTATCTTAATCCATTCTTTTAATATGTTTTCCTTGTTGTCCTCAATGATGGACTCTGCGAGCTTCAAGTCTTTTGATTTCATTCCGGCATTGTCAATCAGTACAATCTCTTCTGAGATGGAAAACTTGGCCATGCCGTCTTGGCTCGCCACGTGTATGTGTGGCGGTTGATGGTCGCGAGTGTAAATATAGAACTTAAGTCCGAATAATCTTAATATCTCTGGCATATCGTTTGATTTATGTTTCTGATGCAAAGATAGTGCAAGCCGAGCGCAATGAAGCTTGTTTCGATTGCCGAGGCGCAGCCTATCTTCTGCAAAGATGGTGCAAGCCGGGCGCAATGAAGCTTGTTTCGATTGCCGAGGCGCAGCCTATCTTCTGCAAAGGTAGGATGTAAATTTATATCCGCCAAGTTTTCTTGCCGAAAAACTTGCTCGTTTGCGCTTTATTCCGTAACTTAGCGGGCAAAAACCAACAACATTGAGTATGATTCTTTCCACTACGCCCACCATCGAGGGGCGAACCATTAGAGATTATAAAGGAGTGGTGACGGGTGAGACCATCATCGGCGCCAACTTTGTGAAAGACTTCTTTGCCAGCATCCGCGATGTGGTGGGTGGCCGCTCCGGCAGCTATGAGAGCGTTCTCGCCGAGGCGCGTGAGACCTCCATGCGCGAGATGATGGAGCGCGCCGCGAGCTTGGGTGCCAATGCCATCGTGGGTATCGACATCGACTATGAGACGATAGGGCAGGGCAACTCCATGATGATGGTGGCCGTCAGTGGCACGGCTGTCGTGCTCTGACGCCTCCGCCTTTCGCCTTTCCGCATCGCGGGGGCGGCTTTTGGCTCGCCACTCCCATGTTGTGAGTAGCTTTTCGCGTGCTCCGTGGCGCGCGGAAAGGTGCTTTTTACGCGTGTTTGCGCCCTTGGTGGCGTGCTGCTGTGTGGTCTTGCGGGCTTCCGCAAGGCCGTTTTTTTTGTGCGGAAGCGCGTCTCCCGCGCCCCCGTTTTTTCGGAAAAGTGTATTTTTTGAGGGTCGAAAATTGCGGAAAAGTGTATTTTTCGGGGGTCGAAAATCGCGGAAAAGTGTGTTTTTAGAGGGTTAAAAATTGCGGAAAAGTGTGTTTTTCGGGGGTCGAAAATCGCGGAAAAGTGTGTTTTTTGAGGGTCAAAAACTGCGGAAAAGTGTATTTTTCGGGGGGGTGAAAACTGCGGAAAAGTGTATTTTTCGAGGGCCGAAAATCGCGGAAAAGTGTGTTTTGAGGACTTTGTTTTAGCGAGTATGGGCGCTTCGCCCCGCCTTGTTTTGCCCTGCATTCTCTTTTTTAATTAATGAAATGCGGCTGCAAGCGAAAAAACTTGGGGCTGATGGCCGCAGAATTCAAAAACTCTTCGTATCTTTGCACCGTCGGGGGGAGAAAAAATCCCGGCATGTTGCATTTGGGAAGCGTTACGCTTCACTTCCTACCGGAATCTGGACAATTCTCAAGTTACCGAAGTGAGCAGAGTGCGTTCTTCCTTAGGCTGTATGGAAGCCGTCCCGCCGTTTGGTGCGGGCTGGGCTGCTGTAGGCATAGGGTGTGGGGCGATTTTCTCTTATTCGGTATTGGGCAGTCCAGAGCCTCGGTTGGAATAAGCGAAGATAGACCCACACTTCTTTATTTGCATCAGGCACACAGAACAGAAACTTTTAGTTGACGGGCGCGGGTGGGGTCGCACGCGCCGTTCGGGAGGACACATACGGCACAGCTTGTATTCATCGTGTTGCGGAAGAAGAGGCATAAGGCCGGGGGCGCAGAAGCCCGGCAGTGAGCGCGCGTGCATACGTGGCGGCGCGCCGTATGGTTCGGCACAGACACTATCGAAACAAATTCCACTTTATAAAATTAATCAAAAAACAGTAAGAAAAGATGAAACCACTATTTCATTCTATTACCTGTCTGGCGATGGCTCTCTTCGGGCTGTCTGCCGCAGTGCCGGTCGGAGCACAGACACAGACCGGAAAGGAAGGTACGGTCATCAGATTTGACAAGAGCACGGCGCACGCGTTGATGTCCAATGGTGCAAACTCGGATGACGAAAACGATCAGCCTTTTGGCTTGATAAGGCACGACATCAGCCCGGTGCAGCTGTTTTTGTCAAACAAAGGCGTTATGCAGGAGAGTGGCTTGTATGCAGATATAGCCAACGGTTTCCGGTTTGACACATCGAGCAACCAGTTCTATTTGGAGACAAATAAAACTCAAGATAATAATGCGCCGCATATGGCAATTGTTGCGCCCAAGGGATTCCGCATTGTTCAGTTTGTGTGGGACATTGACGGTGCAGACTCCCAGCGCAATCTGACGATGCAGCGGGTTGTTTATGATGGATCGGGCACAGAAACGTTGACAGGCGATGTTTTCACGGTGAATGGATCGCAAGCCAGTCAGATTTGGGATGTGGCTTTGAACGATGCTTCTAATACTCTTTATTTCAAGGTTACTGCGCCCGAAACCGCGTCTTTCTTGCGTATTAATTCCTTGAAGGTGGTTTATGCCATTGATGAGCCGTATTGGGGACAGCTCCCTTCTGCCAATGGAACAACGGAGGTGCAGACGGGTGTGCTCGATTTGGGACGCTTCTCTCGCAATAGTTATGGATATTGGAGCTTTAACAAGGACTACTTTACCGACTTCCAGTCTGCTTCTATCCACTATGGCAGTGCTCAAGGCGGTGTTGCCGATGTTACGTCCTCTGTAGAAGTAGCTGCAGCGGAGCTTGATGGCGGCCAATACTATGTGACTGCGTCTAATGGCGATTATTATGTGGAAGCTCCCGAGAAGTTCCGCGTGGTGGGTGCTACGCTCAACTTCTTGCGTAGCAACTCGAGCATAGAGGAGGTTATTGGGTATACGGCCGAGGCGGTTAGCTCAATAACGAGTGGCGGAGAGTATGCTATTGGTGATGGTAACGGCCATTTCCTTAATTACGATGTTAGTCATTGGACGGTAGGGGGAAGTGATGCGGCTACAGCTACTAAATGGACGATAAAAGCGAGTGGTAGTGGTAGCAGTCAAGGCTACAGAATATCGTATGTAGATCCCAAGGACGGAAAGACTTATTCTTTGACTCGCTATAGTAGTTCTAATGCCGAGTCTTATGAAAAATATAAAGATCGCTGGGTTCTTACTACTGGTAGTGGTGTATTGTTCAAGTACTCCTCTGATAAAGGTTTCTATTATGAAGAAGGAAGAACAACTAACTATCTAACTTATGATTCGGGGTGGAAAAATCAAACGTCTCTTGCAACTACATCTAAACCGATAAAGGTGGAGAGCTACGTGGCGCAGGAGGAGAAGAATTTCACTGGCGGCGATTTCACCGCCACGGTCTATGGCCGTGATGGCAAGGCTGTTTCGAAAGAGGTTTCGCTGTCGGATGCGGAGAACAGCGCGACAGTGGAGCTGTCTGACTTCAACAATGATGCCGTGCGCTTCAGCATCAGCGGACTGGGCGAGGGCGAGACCGCGCTCTACAGCGTGAACCTGCGCCTGCTGCCGCTCAACCCCGAGCTTCAGAACCTCTCGGTGGGCAGCAAGTTTGGCGACAACGAGGGCTTTGAGAACACCACCTCCTTCGACAGCGAAAACTATGATTTCAATGGCGGCGAGGCCGTGACCATTGTGGTGCCGGAGGCTGTGGCCAATACGGGAACTGAATGCACCGTGGAGTTCTTGAACGCAGACAACGAGGAGAAGACCAAATGGTATACCGACGGCTCTTTGGAGAACAACCCCGCGTCTACGGGTGGCTACTCCAACTTCTTCCTCGTGGGCAGCCAGGCCGACAAGGGCACGGGCGACAATGTGGAGCTTGACTTCACGCTGGGCAATGGCACGCAGCCCGATGCGCGCACCTCGGCCACGAAGGCAGGACTGAATGGACTCGCCTTCACAAACATCGAGAACCTTTGGGACGGCCCCGCAGAATACTTGGTGCAGAACGAGTTTAAGAAGACGGAAGCTAATTACGGTAATGCCAAGGTGACTGTGGGTGGCGATGCCAAGGAGTTCTACATCTACTCCGCCGACCAGCCCACCTTCCAAATCTTGAACGGCAGCAAGCACATCGACTTCCGCTACTACACGCTCAAGGTGCAGTGCGTGAAGCAGGTGGAAGAGCCGGAGGTGACCCTCGTGCCCATCTACAAGAAGACGCTGAAGAGCGCGAGCCGCGATGGCAAGATTCCATCGGACGCCAACACGCTCGACACGGAGCACACGTTCTACGGTGTGAAGGTGGAGGCCGTGGCAAGCAACACCAATGAGGAGATTTATGGCTACTTGACCAGTAAGTCCATCATGGAGGCTGTGAAGGAGAAACTTGCGGCAGAAAACTACTATGGCTTCGATGAGGCCAACGCGCTGCGCGGTATGCTCTATCTCGACATCAGCAGCCTGCGCCGCACGGACGATACCTACTTTGGCACGGACTTCCGTGCCAGCGTGGCCGACAACTTCCTCTTCTTCGTGCCCGCCGGAACGTCTGCTCCGACAGACGTTACCAACATCGTGACCAAGACGGGAGAGACGTTTGTGGCCAGCAGCAACATCGTGGTGCGCGACCAGCAGCCCTTCTTCACTCCCTACGACTTCCGCACAAGCAACTACTACGTGAAGTACGAGCGCGAGGGTACGGCCACAGCGGCCGGCGGCGACAACAAGGCCAAGGTGAAGAACATGGCTGTGGTGCTTCCGTTTGATGTGCCCCTCGATGGCAACGGATACATGAAGTCAGATCCTTCGGTGCTCTATTGCAACATCACGCGTACGGACACGCTCACGAGCATTCGCAAGGGCGATGGCGCAGACTTGACATGGGCTGTGCTGGCCGACTCGGTAGTGGGCGTGGAAACGGCTGAGGCCAATGTGCCTTACTATGTGACCAACAAGGCCGAGGACGGCTTGGGCTTCACCTATAACATTCAGAACGCGCAGTTCCGCAAGACGGGCGCGCTGAGCACTGACGGCACCAAGGTTGATTTCTTGCCGCTGAGCAGAACGGAAGGTGCGTGGACCACAAAGGGCACTTACAGCGGCGAGCAGGTGCAGAAAGACAACTTGAGATGGTACTTCTCCAAGGACTTCTTCTGGAAGTCGGGCGTGCTCAAGAGCAGCAACCACTTCAATGTGCGCCCGTTCCGCGCCTGGTTTGAGACCGAAACGGACTACACGCAGACGCAGCTTGCTGTGGTGTTCGACCCCAGCGAGTTCGTTACCGATGGCATTGGCAGCGCGGCCGCAGAGGCAGCCTCCTTGCAGGTGGCTTCGGGTCATGGCTTCATCAGCGTGGCCGCAGGCGTTTCGGCCAAGGTGGCCGTGCGCACGCTGGCCGGTCAGCTGGTGTATGCTGGCAACCTCTCCGCCGGCGAGGCGCGCCGCTTCAACGTGGCCAAGGGCGTGTACTTGGTGAACAACGTCAAAGTGGTGGTGAGATAAGCAAACAAGCATATAATATATAATAAGGAGAAAACAACGATGAAGAAGAAAGAGTATGTTGCTCCCCGGCTGTGGGTTCTCAATGTGAAGACGGAGTCGCTGCTGGCTGCGTATTCGCAAGGCGAGGACATTGATGCCGATGCGAAGGAGAACATCCACACCCCCCAGGATAACACCAACGGCAGTGAGGGTGCGTTTGGCGGGTCGAGCCCGTGGAGCAAATGGGATGACTGATGCGGCTTAGGGCAGGGGCTTCGGCCTCTGCCCGCCGCCGGAAAGGCTTGTCCCGTGGCTGCAAACAGCTGCCACGGGGGCATGCGCCCTCCCCGCCGAAAGTGCGGGCAGGGCGCATGTGTGCCAAAAAAGCCTCATGAGAGGCGCGAAAGAAGCAATAAACGAAAAAATCTTAGTTTAGAAACAAAAAAATCGCCCACAACAGGGCGTATTCTGAAAAACTATTTTTAACTTTGCAGCGATGGAAATGCGTTCCGTCAAAGCAGTTAGAAAGCGTAAAGCATCACTTCCAGCCGGAATCTGGACAATTCCTACAAGACCGAAGTGACAGAATACGTCCTCCGATGGAGAACGGCTCGCGCCTCCTTCCCGCAAGGGTGGAGGGCGCATTCTCCGGAGGTGTGGGCGTTTTTTTGTTTTTTGGCCTTTGCGAATACTGTTCCTGCGGGTGTGGGCTTGTCGGCGCACGCAATCTTAATTGCAGTTTTTTTTATGGTATTAATGTAATTAATGCAGAGTGAGGCAGTGCCGGCTTCACGGATAATGTTGTTTATATGAGCAATCATCGACCAAGAATGTTGTTCGCCTTTCTTGTCGCCTTGTCCGTCTTCTCCTTGATGCCGGCGAGTGCGCAAGTGACGGTGTTCTCCAACACGGCAAGCACGCCTCGCCGAATCCCCTCTATTGTACGGTTGAATGATGGAAAACTGTTGGCGATAAGTGATTATCGTCCAGTTAATGGTGATAAGGATATTGGTGGTTCGATAACTGAGAATGGAAAAAGTAGGACTATTAATATCAGCATAGATGGTTGTTTATCGGAGGATAATGGCAATAGCTGGGGAAGGTATTACCGATTGCTGACGGGCGATGTCAACGCCACGGATTTCCGTTATGCTTTTGGCGACGCGGCCACGGTGGTGGATCGCGAGAGCGGCAAAATCATGATGATGAACGCGGCGGGAAAGTATGGCTTCTTTAATTCCAACAAGCAATATGTTGCGCGTTCTTACAGTTCTGACAATGGAGCAACGTGGACTTCCAGCGATGTCTCGTCAGCCTTTTACACGAACGACACCTATGTAAAGCATTTGTTCTTCTCTAGTGGCAGAATGATTCAGAGCACCCGCGTCAAGACGGGCGGCTACTACCGTATCTATGCCGCTGTGAATACGCGCGTGCTGGCCGACTGGTATGCATGGGACAATGGCGGAAGCCGTGTGGTCTATTCCGATGACTTTGGCCAAACGTGGCATTATCTTGGAGGAATTAGTGACAAGCCGGCTCCTTTGGGCGATGAGTGCAAGGTGGAGGAGTTGCCCAATGGCGATGTTTTGCTGAGTTGCCGTGCAAATGGCTACGCAAGATATATTGTAGGAAAAGACACTATCACTTATGGCTCTGCAGGCCGTTACTTCAATGTCTATTCTTTTAGCGACATTGAGAAAGGAACAGGAAGCTGGGGAACGGTTGCACGGTCGGGAAGATACGCGGATGATGCAGCCGGTGTTGCCACCGAAGGCCAGACCTACGGCTCGAGCACCAATGGCGAAATCTTGCTTGTGCCGGCTGTGGGCAAAGATGGCCAGCCTACGTTTGTGTTGCTGCAGTCCATTCCCTATGCCGGTGGCAATACGCGAATAAACGGCACGATCTATTGGCGTGAGTTGGAATACAAGGACAAGTATTCCCCCGATGAGTTTGTTACGGGTTGGAAAAAGTATTCCGTCAACAAGGATGGCGCGGCCTTTGCTTATTCCACGATGGTGCTTGACAAAAAAGGCAATGTGGCTTTTATTTATGAGGCTAACCGTCCAACAAGTGGCAGCTATGGTGGCTACGACATTGTGTTTGAGTCGCTTTCCTTGGAGACCATCACCAATGGCGCATACAGCTATAGCGAAGGCCCGGTGGAGGGCTTCTACACCACTTCCGATCCCGCTTGGAAGCCCTACACCTATGCGGTGCGGATAACGCCGCCCACATTCTCGCCGGCTGCGGGCACTTATCGCTGCAACCAAACGGTGGAGCTTAAGGCCGATGAGGGTATGACCATCTATTATACCCTTGATGGTTCTGTGCCCACCACGCAGAGCACGCTCTACACCGCGCCTTTAACAATCAGCACCACCACTACGGTGAATGCCATTGCCGTGAATGCGAATGGCAACTCAAGTGCTGTGGCCAAGGCCCAGTATATCATCGACAAGACAGTGGCCGTGCCCCAGTTCTCCGTGAGCGCGGGCACTTACGACAGCGAGCAGACCGTGGCACTCACGGCAACGGGCGAAGACATAAAGATTTATTATACCCTTGACGGCTCAGACCCCACCACGGAGAGCACGCTCTACACCGCGCCTCTGACAATCGGCAGCACCACCACGGTGAAAGCCATTGCCGTGGATGCGTATGGCAACCAAAGTGACATGGTCACAGCCAGCTACGTCATCAATATGGCGGTATCTGCGCCCCAGTTCTCCGTGAGCGCGGGCACTTATGGCAGCGCGCAGACCGTGGCACTCACGGCCAAGGGCGAAGGCGTGAAGATTTATTATACCCTCGATGGCTCTGCGCCCACCACGGAGAGCACGCTCTACACCGCGCCTCTGACAATCGGCAGCACCACCACGGTGAAGGCTGTTGCCGTGGATGCGTATGGCAACAAGAGCAGTGTGACTTCGGCGACTTACACCATCACCTCCGTTGACAACGAAGCCGAAAAATATGGAACAACCATCTCCCTTGACGAAGATTGCACCCATCAGCTCTTCTCCAACGGTGCGTCAAACGCTTCCATGGACAAGCAGCCTTTCAGCTATTTGCGCCACGACATTGCTCATGTGCAGCTGATTTCGGCCAGCAATCCCTTGCTTAGCGTCAAGGGTGCGCAGGTATTTGACAAGAAAGCCAACAATATGCTGTTCAGAGAGGTGAACGGCAAGAAATACCTAACGCTCGGCAGAGGTGTTGATGGCCCAAACAAGGTGCCTTATTGCTATGCGGCTGTCGTAGCTCCCAAGGGCTACCGCATTATCCGTTACCAAATGGACTTTGATGCAGAAAACTCCACGGCAACGAATGCGGTTGTGTCGCAGTATGTCTACGATGACAGCAAGGCCGATGGCGTGCGCCTTGTAGACAGTGTGGCCGTGAAGAGCGGCATGGACGTTTGGGACAACATTACCGATGCGGCGAACGTGCTTTATTTCCGCTTCAATTGCAACAGCACTGCCGATGATATGTATGTCATGCTGAAGTCGCTGAAGCTGACCTATGCCATTGATCAGCCGTTTGATGCCGTAGTGCCCGATAAGGACGGCAGCATGGAAGTGCATACCGGCTTGCTCGACCTTGGAACGTTCTCCAGCAACAAGAGCAATGAGAAGCCCAATGCCAATGGTGGCGCGGGCTACTGGTCGTTTGATGATGAAAAGGTGATTACCGATGGACAGGCGGTGAACATCGTCGGCAGCAATGGCTCTACCCCCGATGTGGTCGGTGTGGGCGATGACACCTATTTTGTGGCCGCAGCCAATGGCGACTACTATGTGGAAGCCCCGCAGAAGTTCCGCATTGTGGGCGCAACGCTCAATTTCCTGCGCAGCGAGAATATTAATGATAAAGTGAAAACTACGGCATCGAAGGTGCCTATAGCCAATCTGAGGAGTGGCAGTGAGTATGTTTTGGGCAGTTATAATGAGGTGAACGGTGTTAGGCATTATCTCAATCTCAATTCTTCAGGAAAGGTAGATGATGGCACAGACCCTGCTCAAGCCACCAAGTGGACGATAAACAAGTCTACTTCGGGAGCGCAAGAATACTATACGATTCAAAGCGATGGCAAGTATTTAAGTTACTCAAATGGCCTTACCGTGTCATCGTCTGAATATAAATGGATATTTAATAAAACAACATCGGGCGAATGGGGATTCCGTACTCCAAAAATCGGCAACTCAAATTATAATATTAAATACGACACAGCTGGTAAAAAATGGGTAGCGGCTACCGGAGTTGGTTACTTTGGTGCTGTCCCGATGTCAGTGACGGTGGAAACAGTCAAGGTGGATTACACCGCCTCCAACTTCACCGCCGCCGTCTATGACCGTGAGGGCACAGCCGTGCCGGGCGAGAACACGCGCCAGCTGACCAGCACCAACAGCGCGGAGAGCGTGGAGCTGACCGACTTCAACAACGATGCAGTGCGCTTCAGCATCTCCGGCCTTACCGGCACCAATGCGGCAGCCCTCTACAACGTCAGCCTCCGACTGCTGCCCCTCAACCCCGAGGTGCAGACGCTGAAAGTGGCCAGCGAGATAGATGGCGACGTGGTGGGCACCAGCGAGGTGACCTCATTCAACTACGTGTTCAACAACGGCAATGCCGTTAACGTGCTTGTGCCCCGTGGTGCCGACCTCAGTGCGGCATATCCCATTACGTTCCGCGAGGCGCACAACGAGGAGAAGACCATGTGGTATGACAACGGCCAGAACGAAAACCGCGGCACGCAGGGAGGCTACTCCAACTATTACCTCATCCATAGCGATGCCGATGCCGCCAACGGGCTTGACAAGGACGCCACGCCCTATGCCGGCGCGCGTGTCACCTCGAAGAAGGTGAGCACCGCAAGGCTCATTGCCACCAACATTGAGGAGGTGGCCGCGGGCACTGCCGCCGAGCTGCAGGACAACGTGTTCGACAAGAGCAAGACCGAGCCGAAGGAACTCTCGCTCACCGACGGCACGCAACAGACCGTCTACGTGTACTCCGCCGATGAGCCTACCTTCCAGATTATGCCCAGCGGCAAAGGCAGCAAGCACATCGACTACCGCTACTACACCATCACCGTGAAGCCCATGGTGGTGAAGGAAACTCCCGTGGTGACCATCACCCCCCTCTATTCGAGCACCCTCAAAGGCGCGAACCACAAGAACGGGGCTGTGGCCTCTGATGGCGGCACGGCCGATGAGCAGCACACCTTCGTGGGCGTGACCATCACCTCCAAGGCAGAGACCGCCGGGCAGACACCCGCCGGCGTGCTCAGCAACAAGGAGATTATAGCCGCCGTGAGGGAGAAGCTGGCAAGCTACAACAACTATTGCGGCTTTGGCTCTGCCGACCCCTACCGTGGCATCCTCTACATGGACATGAGCAGCCTGACCACCGTCAGCGTGGAGACCGAGAACGGCGTAAATCCCTGGGATGTGTTCCACGAGGGCACGGCCGACAACTGCCTCTACTTCATGCCCCAGGGCTTCCGCCGCAATGTGGAGAACACCATTGCCAAGACCGATGGCGGCTATGAGGCCGTGGGCGACATCGTGGTGAGCGACCAGCAGCCCTTCTTCAGCCCCTACGGCTTCAGAACCGGCACGCGCCGCGCCAAGTACGACCGCGAGGGCACAGCCACCACGGGCGGCAACAGCAAGGCCGAGGTGCAGAACATGGCCGTGGTGCTGCCCTTCAGCGTGCCCCTTGATGGCGAGGGCAATCTGAAAAACCCCGTTCATGCAGCCGACAACTCCGTGACCTTCCACGACATTATCGGCTATGGCGAGGTGACGAGCGTGCTCTCAGGCGCGGGCACAGACCTTACCTATGCCATGCTGGCCGAGGCGGTGAGCGACGGCGAGGCGCGGGCCAACCAGCCCTACTACGTCACGTCGACCACACCCGGCTTCACGTTCAGCATAGGCAACGCCACCTTTGCCGCCACGCCCGCCGCATCCGATGAGCTGACCCGCACCGGCACCACGGCCGATGGCAAGCTGAGCTGGACCGCCCGCGGCACTTACAGCGGCGAGCAGCCCGCAAAGGACAAGAACCTCTGGTACTTCTCTAAAGACTTCTTCTGGAAGTCGGGGCAGCTGGTGAGCAACAATCATGTCAACATCCGTCCCTTCCGCGCCTACTTCATCTCCTCCGAAGAAGTGCCCGGCGCCAAGGCCGGCGTGGTGTTCAGCCATGACGATATAGTATCCACGGGCATCAGCGACGCCCTCGCGCCCGTACAACCGTTGACCATCATGGGCGGCCGTGGCTTCCTGGCCGTCAGCTCCGCCGCAGCCGCCACCGTGTGCGTGCGCACCGTGTCGGGACAAGTAGTGGCCGCCCCCACCACCGTGGAGGCCGGACAGACGTGGCGCATCAGTGTGCCGCAGGGCGTTTATCTGGTCAACAATCTGAAAGTGGTCGTAAGATAACTATCTCATAGTTAATACGATAATTTGATTTAATTAATTTTTCCATTTTCCCCGTGCCCGTCGTGAGACGCGCACGGGGTTTTCTTTTCCCGTGGCCGTGCGGATGGGGCACGGCAAGAGATGACCTTTTGCCCTGCCAAAGGTGACGTTTCGCGGCGCAAAAGGTAACGTTTTGCAGCGCAAAACCATACCTCTTGCCCCGCGGGCGGCAGGGCAGGGGCGCGCCAAGGCACAGCCGCGCCCACACGGCACGCCAAAAAAGCGCGGCGGGCGACCAAAAAGAGGCACACGGATGGCGCGCAATCCAAAAACTCTTCGTAACTTTGCACTATCAACAACAAATCATCACACAACATTATGAACAAGCAACGGGCAAGAATATTTTCCGCCTTTTTTGTCGCTTTTGCCGCCATGTCGAGCCTGTCGGCCAGCGCGCAAGTGACCGTGTTTGCCAACAAGGCCAACCCCAAACGCCGCATTCCCTCTATTGTGAGGCTGAACGACGGCCGCTTGCTGGCCTTTGCCGACAACCGACTGTATAAGGACACCGACATAGGCGGCAACGTGCCCATAGGCGTGGACGGCAGCTATTCGGCCGACAACGGCCTCACATGGGACGCGCCGTTCAGCATACTCCGGGGCAACATGGGTGCCACGGACTATACCTACGCCTTTGGCGACGCCGCCACGGTGGTGGACCGCGAGAGCGGCAAAATACTGATGATGAACGCATCGGGCAAGGTGGGCTTCTTCGGCAACGGCTATCTGCAGGTGGCGCGGTCGTACAGCACCGACAACGGGCAGACCTGGACCACCGACAACGCCACGGACGCGCTCTATCAGAATGATGCCTGCGTGAAGCACCTCTTCTTCTCCAGCGGCAGGATGATTCAGAGCACCACCGTGAAGAAGGGCGACTACTACCGTATCTATGCCGGCGTGAACACCCGCATAGCCGGGCAGAACCTCACGGAGGGCAACGGCGGCAGCCGCGTGGTCTACTCCGACGACTTCGGCCAGACGTGGCACTACCTTGGAGGCATTGCCGCCATGCCCGCGCCGGCCGGCGACGAGTGCAAGGTGGAGGAGCTGCCCAACGGCAACATCCTGCTGAGCTGCCGCACCTTTGAGAAGGGACGCTACTACAACATCTACGACTTTGCGGCCAACGGCGGCGAGGGCGCGTGGGGCAGCGTGGTGCGCTCGGGCGAGACCAACGTGAGCGGCGAGGTGTATGGCAACGAGTCGGATGGCGAGGTGCTGATAGTGCCCGCCAAGCGGTCGACGGACAACAAGCAGATGTATGTGCTGCTGCAGTCTATCCCCGCCGCCTACGACCGCACCAAGGTGAGCATCTACTGGCGCGCGCTGGAGAGCGAGGCCGACTACGACGAGCCGTCGGACTTTGTGGGCGGCTGGCAGAAACTGGGCGTGAGCACCACTTACTCATGCTACTCCACGATGGTGCTCGACCGCGAGGGCAACGTGGCCTTCCTCTATGAGGAGAAGAACGAGGAGGCCACTACGGGCTACAACATCATCTTCCGCTCGTTCCCGCTGGAAAGCATTGCCAAGGACGAGGCCACAGGCACGTACTACACCTATTCGCCCACGCCCGAGGGCGGCTTCTATCCCACGTCAGACCCCGCATGGGCAGCCACAGGCACGGCAGTGGGCAGCGTGGCGGCCGGCGCGTCGGCGGCAGTGCGCGTAGTGCCCGGCGAGGGCAGCCTTGCCGTGACGGCCTTTGCCGATGCCCCCGTGCGCGTGCATACGGCATCGGGGCAGCTGGTGGCCAGTCCCGCGCTGGAGGCCGGGCAGACGTGGAGCGTGAGCGTGCCGCAGGGCGTGTATCTGGTGAACAATCAAAAGGTGATTGTGAGATAACAGCCCCAAAAAATATGATTTTTTGAATAGTAATCGCCAAGGGTGTGGAGCATGGCTTGTGCCTCATGTTCTTGGCGGTTGTTGCAACAAACGGTTGCTACTGGTGCGTTTCTGAGCAACGCTTTTCGGCAACCGTGTTTTTGTTTTTCCTTAAAATACCCAAGCAAGTATGAACATTTATTTTAGAACTATTGCGGCACTGGCCATATGTGCTGCTGGAAGTTTTGCCCCGCTGGGGAGTGCCGCGCAGTCGGCAGGAAGCGCAACGGCTTCTTCTTCGGAACAGTCGGCAGACCATCTGTCGAGTGTTATAGCGCGTTATGACAAGGACGCTTACGCCAAGGCGAAGGGCGGCGATGCCGAAGCTCAATACAAATTGGGAATATACTTGATGTGGAGCTGTGAGTGGGATGCGGCGGCAGAATGGCTGTTGAAGGCGGCAAAGCAAAAGCATGAAATGGCGGTAGAAGACTTGGAAGGCCTTGCGGAAAGGGGGCATGCGTTTGCACAGTATTCGTATGGGACGTATTTGGGGACTGTTCTCGGCAATCGTGAGGAAGCTTTTAAATGGTACGTTAAGGCTGCGGAGCAAGACAATCTTGACGGTTTGTTAGCTGTGGCAATCAGCTTTCAACTTGGGCTTGGTGTGGAACAAAACTATGAGAAAGCACGCTTGGCTTATGAGTTTGCCGTAGAAAAGAAGTCTCCCTTGGCAGCATTGGCGTTGGGCGATATGTATAGAACCGGGGAGGGGGTGAAAGAAAACTTAAGCATGGCTTTTCTTTACTATCAGATTTCCGTTGAGTACGACAAAAAAGAATTTTCGTTGTTTGGATGTGGAAGAGAAGCCTTGTCTTATTTGTCTTCGTATTCAGAAGCGGGCTATGCGGAAGCATCGTATCACTACGGATTGGCACTCGATGCTTTGTATGAGCACGAAAGCGCAATCCGGGCATTTGTTTTGGCGGTTCAGCAAGATCCCTTGCCTTCTTCTATATCGCTATTTAAGGCTTGCCGTTTTGTGTTGGGGTTTTATGTGATGGAAGAAGAGTTGGCTGGCGATGCCTATTGGGCGCTGGCCGAACTTAATGCTGCTCGAGGAAATATAGATGTCGCCTGTAATCAGTATGAGAACGCTTATATTCATGATGTGAATCCATTACGAACAAATTCAAAACTTGCGAGGAAACGCCTTCAAGAGTTGGCAAGACAAGGAAGCGAAAAAGCAAAGAGAGTTTGTGAAAAGAGGTGGGGCACGTGGAGATAGCCCCGCTTGCAGAAAAAGAAGAAGCCGCTTGATGAATGAGGAGTCAAGCGGCTTCTTGCGATAAGAAGAATGACAGCCTTGGCAGCATGGCACCAGTGGCAAGACATCCCGTATCCGCGAAAATGTGCGGCTATTCCTTTGCCCGTCTTGATTTTATTGCTACCTTTGCATGAAATTTGAGATGAAGCACTATCAAAAGCGAATCGCCGCGGCCTTCGCAGGCCTGCTCTTGCTGCTCGCATCGGCAGTGGGTCACCCGATGGACTCTGTCGAGGTGAGCCTGCTCACGTGCTCTCCCGGCACGGAGGTGTGGGCGCACTACGGGCATACGGCCGTGCGCTGGCACGACCGCACTCCTGGGGGGCAGGACCTGGTGTTCAACTACGGCTTGTTCTCCACCGCCGTGCCCCACTTTGAGATACGCTTCATCCTCGGCCTGACCGACTACCGGCTGGGAGGGGAGACCTTTGAGGAGTTTCGCGCCCAGTATGCCTACGAGGGGCGTGGGGTGGTGGAGCAGGTGCTCGACATTACGCCCGCCGACAAAGAGGCCATTGCCGCCGCGCTGCGCGACAATTTGCGTCCCGAGAACATCGTCTACCGATATAATTTCTTCTACGACAACTGCACCACCCGCGCCCGCGACCTGCTGGTGGGGAGTCTGCATGGCCGCGTGAGCTATCCGCCCGCACGGCAGGAGAAAAGCAGTTTTAGGGCGATGATACACGAGTGGAACAACGGCTACCCGTGGGCGCAGGCCGGTGAGGACGCGCTGCTGGGCATAGCCGCCGACCGCGCCACAAGCAAGGCGCAACAGCAGTTTCTGCCCGACCATCTGCGTGCCGACTTTGCCGCCGCGCGCTATGACGGCCGTCCGCTGGTGAGGGAGACACGGCGCGTGCTCGCACCGCAAATAAACGCAGAAGCCAACTCTGCGCCGCCGCTTTCAAGCCTGTTGCTCAGTCCCTTGGCGTGTGCCTTGGCCTTGGCCGTGGTGGCCGGTGGCGTGCTGGCGTGGGAATGGCGCAAGGGCAGAAAGTGCTGGGCGTGGGACTTGACGCTCATGATGGTGGCCGGAATCGTGGGGCTGCTGCTCACGGTGATGGTGTTCTCGCAACATCCCTGTGTGCGCGTCAATCTGCTGCTGCTGATATTCAATCCGTTGCCGCTGATTTTTGCGTGGCGCGCGGTGCGCCGCGTCCGCCAAGGAAGGCCGGATGGCTTCTGGCGCGTGTGGGGCGCGCTCATTGCGTTGGGGCTTGTGGGAGGATTTTTTCAGCATTATCCGCCCGCCATCGTGGTTGTGGCACTCATTTTGCTGTGTAACTGCGTGGCTCATCAGCTGCCAAGGTTGGGCGGCGGAGGACGGAACGCCACCATCGGGAAATAAAAGAAAAGACAAACAGGTGGCCAACGTGCCCATACAGGGGAGCGAAAGCCGCATAAGACATCAAATAAGAAAGGTGAAAATGAATCGCTACATCACCGCGCTGTTGGTGGTACTGACAGCAACGGGCATTGAGGCGCAGGCTTATCAGTCGGCGATCAAGGCCGTTATGGGCGGTGAGGTGGCCGTGGAGGAACTCTGTCGCCAGCAAGCCTTCCAAGGCAAGGAGGCCGAGATACTCTCCGTGATCAGAGCCTTGAAGACCGCGCAGGAGCGCGACGACCACCAGCCCGCGCCGTGGACGGCACGTGTGGTGGCGGAACAAGGCCGCGCCGTCTGCATGGTGGCGGGCAAGAAAGTGCGCCCGCGCCGTGAGGCATGGCCACCGGTGGAGGCCGCACCGACGGCAGCCATCCAGATTAGAGCACCCAGCATCTGATTCTTTACGGTCTGTCGGCGCGCCATGGGTGGCCAGACGGACAATGGAGGAACATCATCAGCAAGCAAAAAAAGAATCAGAAAAGAACCAAACAAAATGAATTTCAATAAGTTTTTAAAGTCAATATTCGGCGACAAGGCTTCCCGCGATATGAAAACCATTCGCCCCTACGTGGAGAAGGTGAAGGAAGCCTATCCGGCCATCAAGGAACTGGACAACGATGCACTGCGCGCCAAGACGCAGGAGATACGCCAATACGTGCGTGCCGCCGCACAGCAGGAGCGCGAGCAGATAGCCAAGCTCAAGGAAACCATTGAGGAAACGCCGCTGGATCAGCGCGAAGACATCTTCAACCGCATAGACAAGTTGGAGAAAGAAGCCCTCGACAAGTATGAGGAGGCACTGAACGAGGTAATGCCCGTGGCGTTCAGCATTGTGAAAGAGACCGCCCGCCGCTTTGCCGAGAACGAGGAAACCGTGGTGACGGCCACCGACTTCGACCGCGAGCTGGCTGCCGACCCGTCGAAAGACTTCGTGACCATCGATGGCGACAAGGCCATCTACCACAACCACTGGACGGCCGGTGGCAACGACTTGAAGTGGGAGATGGTGCACTACGATGTGCAGATCTTCGGCGGTACGGTACTGCATCAAGGAAAGATTGCCGAGATGGCCACCGGTGAGGGTAAGACGCTCGTGGCCACGCTGCCCGTGTTCTTGAACGCCCTTACCGGCAACGGTGTGCACGTGGTGACGGTGAACGACTATCTGGCCAAGCGTGACTCGGAATGGATGGGGCCGCTCTATGAGTTCAACGGACTCTCCGTGGACTGCATCGACAAGCACCAGCCCAACAGTGAGGCACGCCGCAAGGCTTATCAGGCCGACATCACCTTCGGAACGAACAATGAGTTCGGTTTCGACTATCTGCGCGACAATATGGCCGTGTCGCCTGCCGACCTCGTGCAGCGTCAGCACAACTATGCCATCGTGGACGAGGTGGACTCCGTGCTCATCGATGATGCGCGTACGCCGCTTATCATCAGTGGCCCCACGCCCAAGGGCGACGACCAGATGTATGAGGAGTATCAGCCGCTGGTGCAGCGTCTCTACGAGGTGCAGCGCAAGCAAGCCACGGAGTTGCTGTCGGAGGCGCGCCGCAAGATTGCCGAGGGCGTGGCCGCAACGGACAACAAGAAGAAGTCGCAGCTGATGGAGGAGGGCTTCTTGGCCCTGTACCGCTCCTATAAGGCTCTGCCCAAGAACAAAGCCCTCATCAAGTATCTCTCGGAAGACGGTATCAAGAGCGGTATGCTCAAGACCGAGGAGTACTATATGGCCAACAACAACCGCGAGATGCCCAAGGCCATTGAGCCGCTCTACTTCGTGACCGAGGAGAAGATGAACTCATGCGACCTGACCGACAAGGGTGCGGCATGGCTGGCCAACGTGGTGGAGGACGATAAACTCTTCGTGCTGCCCGATATTGCCTCGGAGCTTTCCCTGCTGGAGAAAGAGAAAGAGGAAGGCAAGATGGATGAGGAAGCCTATGTGGAGCGCAAGGATGGCTTGATGGCTCACTACGGCGTGCAGAGCGAGCGCGTACACACGCTGCAACAGCTGCTGAAAGCCTATACGATGTTCAATAAGGACGATGAGTATGTGGTGATTGACGGCGAAGTGAAGATTGTGGACGAGCAGACAGGCCGTATCATGGACGGCCGCCGCTGGAGCGATGGTCTGCATCAGGCCGTGGAGGCCAAGGAGCACGTGAAAGTGGAGGCCGCAACACAGACGTTTGCCACCATTACGCTGCAGAACTACTTCCGTATGTATCACAAACTGTCGGGTATGACCGGTACGGCTTCTACCGAGGCCGGCGAGTTCTGGGACATCTACAAGCTCGATGTGGTGGAGATACCTACCAACCGCCCTGTGGTGCGTAAGGACTTGGAAGACCGCGTCTACAAGACCGCACGCGAGAAGTATGCAGCCGTGATTGAGGAGGTTGAGGAAATGCGCGTGTCGGGTCGTCCGTGCCTTGTGGGTACGACTTCCGTGGAAATCAGTGAGTTGCTGAGCAAGATGCTCAATATGCGCCACATCACTCACCAAGTGCTGAATGCCAAGCTCCACCAGCGCGAGGCCAACATCGTGGCCGAGGCCGGTAAGAGCATGATGGGCACGGTGTACGTGTGTACGGATAAGAAAGCATATACCGATAAGCCTGCGGCTATCCGTCATGAGCAGCAGCTCATCAAGGATGCCGAGGAGGGCAAGAAGGGGGCTGACAGCTCGCTGGCAGGCAAGGACGCACAGAGCTTGGTAGTGAGCGAGGAGCGTCAGTTGGGTGCGGTGACCATCGCTACCAACATGGCCGGTCGTGGTACCGATATCAAGCTGAGTGCCGAGGTGAAAGCCGCAGGCGGTTTGGCCATCATTGGTACGGAGCGTCACGAGAGCCGCCGTGTGGACAGACAGTTGCGCGGACGTGCTGGCCGTCAAGGCGACCCCGGTTCTTCTGTGTTCTATGTGTCGCTTGAGGACAAGCTCATGCGCCTCTTCGGTTCTGAGCGCATTGCCAAGGTGATGGATCGTCTCGGCTTCCAAGAGGGCGAGCGCATTGAAAGCTCCATGATTTCGAACAGCATCGAGCGCGCGCAGAAGAAAGTGGAGGAGAACAACTTCGGTATCCGTAAGCGTCTGTTGGAATATGACGACGTGATGAACAAGCAGCGCACAGTAATCTATGAGAAGCGTCGCCACGCCTTGATGGGGGAGCGCATCGGAATGGACATCAGCAACGTGATTTGGGATCGTGTGGTGAGCATCATTGAGAAGAACGACTACGAGGGATGCCGCGAGGAGTTCCTCAAGGTGCTGGCCATGGAATGCCCGTTTGCCGAGAGCGACTTGAACGGAATGAAGAGGGAAGACTTGGAGGAGCGCAGCTTCCAAGCCGCCATGGAGGCGTTTGCCCGCAAGACGGAGCGCATACAAAACGTGGCTTGGCCCATCATCCAGCAAGTGTATGAGACGCAGGGCGCACTCTATGAGCGCATCATGGTGCCCATCACCGATGGCAAGCGCATCTACAACATTCCGTGCAACCTCAAGGAGGCTTACGACACAGAAGCCAAGTCGGTGGTGAAGCAGTTTGAGAAGGTTATCCTGCTGCACATTATCGATGACGACTGGAAGGAGAACCTGCGTCAGTTGGACGAGTTGCGCCACTCGGTGCAGAACGCCAGCTACGAGCAGAAAGACCCGCTCTTGGTGTTCAAACTGGAGAGTGTGAAGCTGTGGGACAACATGATAGACGACTTGAACAACCGCACCGCAAGTGTTCTGATGCGTGGTCAGATTCCTGAGATGCAGCCTGCCGAGCAAGTGCAGGAGGCCGCACCGGAAGAGCACACGCAGCGTTACACCGAGCAGAAGGAAAACTTGGACGAGGAGCGTGAGGAACAGGAGCGTCGCGCCCAGCAGAGTGCGGCTCACCAGGACACGCGCTCAACCGCCCAGCAGGTGAACCACACGCCTTACCGTGCGGAGAAGATGCCTCGGCCGAACGATATGTGTCCCTGCGGAAGCGGTAAGAAATTCAAGAACTGCCACGGCCGCGGACTGAGATAACCAGGCGCGCGTCTATGGACTAAGATAACGGCGCGGATGCCGTGAACAGAAGTGAGACGGGAAAGCAAGATGGGCGATAAGTGGCCATTTTGTTTTCCCGTTTTTCTTTTGTCAAGGCTTCGCAGGTGGCCGTAACGGTGCGGAAAAGGCATCCAGTGCCCAAGTTTTTCTTTCGTCAAGGCTTCTTGAGCAGGGGAAGAATGGTGCTTCGTATGTTTCCGCGCATCCCCATAATTAGGTATTTTCGATGGCATGGCGGAGCGATGCAACAACGTTGCGCGCTTTTTTTTGTACCTTTGCAACGAATAAAAGCAAACAGGCAAGATGAGACTATCAGAACTCAAGACAGGAGAAAAGGGAGTGATTGTGCGCGTGAGCGGTCACGGTGGCTTCCGCAAGCGCATCATTGAGATGGGATTCATCAAGGGCAAGGAGGTGAATGTTCTGCTGAACGCACCCCTCAAAGACCCCGTGAAATACAAGGTGATGGGCTACGAAGTGAGCCTGCGCCACAGCGAAGCCGCCCTCATAGAGGTGATCTCGCTTGAAGAGGCACGACAGATAGAGCGGCAGAGCCGGGGCGATAGCCAAAAGCCACTGGCCATGAGCAATGGCGCGTCGGCCGACGACCGTCCGCTTACCCCGCAGCAACTTGAGAATGCGGCGATGGAGAAGCGCAAGAACATCAACGTGGCTCTTGTGGGCAATCCAAACTGCGGAAAGACATCGCTCTTCAATTTTGCCTCCGGTGCGCATGAGCGCGTGGGCAACTACTCGGGCGTGACTGTGGACGCGAAGACCGGGCACGCCGAGTTTGAGGGCTATCATTTGGAACTTGTCGATTTGCCCGGCACTTACTCGCTGTCGGCCTACTCGCCCGAGGAACTTTACGTGCGCAAGCAGCTCATCGACCATACGCCCGACTTGGTTATCAACGTGATAGACACCAGCAACTTGGAGCGCAATCTCTACCTCACGGCGCAGCTGATAGACATGCACATACCGATGGTGTGCGCCCTGAATATGTTTGATGAGGCCGAGCAGCGTGGCGACAGTATGGACTTGAAGCAGCTCTCGAAGTTGTTTGGCGTGCCGATGGTGCCCACGGTGTTCACCACGGGACGCGGCGTGAGCGACCTGTTCCGCACGGCAATAGAAGTCTATGAGGGCATGGACGGAGGGCAATCCGCCTTCCGGCACATCCACATCAATCATGGGCATGAGATTGAGCACGGCATCAAGGAGATGCAGGAGCATCTGAAGCGGGAGGAGGATGTGAGACAACGCTACTCTACGCGCTATCTTGCCATCAAGTTGCTGGAGCACGACAAGGAGGTGGAGGAGTATGTGTCGGCCATGCCCGATGCCAAGGAGATATTTGAGCACAGAGACCATGCCGCCGCCCGCGTGAAAGAGGAGACGGGCGAGGACAGCGAAACGGCCATCATGGACGCGAAGTATGGCTTTATCAATGGTGCGCTCAAAGAGGCCGGCTATGAGACGGGCACGAAGAAAGACACTTACCAGACAACGCATATCCTTGACAGCATCTTGACCAATAAGTTTGTGGGGCTTCCCATCTTCCTGATTATGCTGTTTGTGATGTTCTTCTCCACGTTCATGCTTGGGCAGTATCCCATGGACTGGATGGAGGCCGGCGTGGCATGGCTGGGCGAGCAGGTGGGCGCACTGATGCCCGATGGCCCGGTCAAGGCTTTGACCGTTGACGGCATCATTGGTGGCATGGGAGCAGTGGTGGTCTTCCTGCCGCAGATACTGATTCTCTACTTCTTCATCTCGTTCATGGAAGATTGCGGCTACATGGCTCGTGCGGCATTCATCATGGACAAGCTGATGCACAAGATGGGGCTGCATGGCAAGTCGTTCATTCCGTTGATTATGGGCTTTGGATGCAACGTGCCCGCCATGATGGCCACGCGCACCATTGAGAGCCGCAGGTCGCGCATCGTCACCATGCTCATCATTCCGCTCATGAGCTGCGAGGCGCGCATACCAATTTATATCATGATCATTGTGGCCTTCTTCAGTCCGTCCGTGCAGCCCATAGTCATGATGTCGCTCTATCTCATAGGTATGCTGATGGCCGTGATTGTGAGCAAGTTGCTCACCACATTCTACTTCAAGGGCGAGGACACGCCATTTGTGATGGAGCTTCCGCCTTACCGTTTCCCAACGTGGAAGGCCGTTGGGCGGCACACGTGGGAGAAAGGCCGTCAGTATCTGAAGAAGATGGGAGGCATCATCCTCTGTGCAACCATCGTTGTATGGGCATTGGGCTATTTCCCCCACAACGAGCAACTGACGGAGGAGGCACAGCAGGAGCAAAGCTACATCGGGCGCATAGGGCAGGCCGTGGAGCCAATCTTTGAGCCGCAGGGATTCAACTGGAAACTCGACATCGGCCTTGTGGCCGGTGTGGGAGCTAAGGAAGTAGTGGCCTCTACGATGGGCGTGCTCTACAGCAGCGACAGTGAGGAATTCCGCAAGGAGCTGCAGCAGGATGTGGCCACCCGCCATGGCATCTCCTATGATGCGGCCGCGCCGCTTGCCACGCTCACGGCTTTCTGTTTCCTGCTTTTTGTGGTGCTCTATTTCCCCTGCTTGGCCACAGTTGCGGCCATCAAGGGCGAGACCGGCTCATGGAAGTGGGCGGCCTTTGGTGCTTGCTACACCACGCTGCTGGCCTGGGTGGTGAGTGCGGTGGTGTTCCAAGTGGGTCGCTTGCTGATGTAGGGTAGGGTGCTTGCGCGCTTTGGCGCATCATTTGTGAGCGGCGGCAAAGCATTTGAGAAATAATAGAAGCGGAAGCGTGGTCTCTTCGTCAAGGCCGCGCTTCCGCTCTTTTTTGCTTTGTGTATGCGATTAGTTCACACGGTGAACAATATACCAAGAGTTTCTGTGTAAAAGTTCGTTTCATACAATCATCCGATGGTTTCATACAACGGGCATCCTGCTTTTTGGTGATCAGCATATTCCACGATTACCTTTGCACCGGAAACGAGTTGATAGTCAATAATAGCGGCTATGTTGGCTCTTTCAAAAGAAACAAATGTCAAACAAAAAAAGATTGAACAAATGAAGAAGATTGGAATTATGATGCTGGGTCTGCTGATGACTATGACGGTAAGCGCAAAGGGCACGTCGGGTTCTAACGATGTGCTGCAGAATGCTAAGCAGCAGGTGGTGGAGAACGTGCAGAAGGCTCCGCGCGGCACAGTGTGGGGCGTAACGAAGGTGACGGGCAACTATGTCATTATCACATCGCCCCTTGGCAAGCACCGCATCGAGTGCAAGGACGGAACGTATTCGTTCATGGGTCTCACGGCGCGCGTCACATCGGCCAAGAATGGTGTCTATAAGGTGAAGACTAACATTGGCACGTTCTGTGTCAATACCCGTAAACTTACTGTGACGAAGGAGTAAGTCTTGGATTCAGAACTCATAATGTGTGCTCAAGTATTCTTGCAGTGCGCATTGTGAGTTTTTATAGTGAGCCTACGTAAAACGCTCAACTTTATTGCTTGTTTTCTGTGCTTGGCAAATTAATAAGTTTGGTTGCCCTCGCTTAACGAAAACGTTGCGTAAGTTGTCAACATGATTTTTGGCCGCGTGATAAAAATATTGTAACTTTGTTCCCGTATGCACATAGGAATAAGGTAAAGCTGTATGGCTTGGCTTAAAATATCAACCAGCACAGAGTTGGTGCGCTTTCGTACCAACGATATAGTTTTCATCCATGCGGATGGAAACTATTCTGATGTATATTTGCTCAACGGCAAGAGCCGGAAACTGACATTCAAGCTGCATTATCTCGACGAAGCCTTGCAACGCGTAGAGAGCAAGAAGTTTGTCCGTGTGGGAAGGAGTCTGATAGTGAACAAAGATTTCATATCACTCATCAATCTTCCCGATCGTCGTCTTTTGCTAAACGACCACAGAATGGCTCAATATGACATTAAAGTACCCAAAGAGGCTTTGAAAGAACTGAAGACTCTCATGGAAGAGGAAAAAGGGAAAGCATGAATACGGACGAGAAAAAGTATTTAAACAACAAGCCCATCATCATAGATGCTGACGACAACACTTCTGCCATTAACCAGACAGAGGGCGAGGTGCCCGTTATCACGATTGAGGATGACGATACGGAGGAAACCGCGTCAGTAGCGGTTGTGCGCCAACGGCACATTTGGTTGTGGAGAGCATTCGCCGTGTTGTCCGTTGCTGTGGTATGTTGCATATTGTTTGCAGGATGGCGTTGCTATAGGTATTATTATGCCATCGGCGTGCCCATTTCTGTTTCTCCCAAGGAAAATATTGCGAAATTGGAGCGACCGGTCAATAAGAACGAGAGGGCAACCGTTGTAATGACGCAAGACTCCATACTTGGTGTGGCTCTCAACTTCTATACTCTTGATGGCCTCCGCGCAGAACTGACCACGCAAGAACCAGACTCGACAGACACCGACGTGATTTTCTACAGCCGCTCGGCAGACTATACCAATGAGGGAAAATATATCGGCACCATGGTGATGCAAGGAAAGGAACTCCGCAGCGACGCTTCGCGGCTGGGCTATTGCGGCATGGCCAATGGCAATATCGTGATTGGTGTGTCGCGTAGCGACCGTGTGAAAGACTATTGTGAGGAGCGGGGCGGCTCGTTCTTCCGTCAATTCATCCTGCTCTCTGCTGGTGTCGTACCGTCGCGCTTCGATCTGCATGGCAAAGTGGAGCGTCGCGCCATCGGGCGTATGGCAGACGATCACCTCTATTATATAGAGACCCGCCACAAGGAGACGCTTTGGGACTTTGCCGATGCCCTCCGAGAGTACGGCTTTGTGGATGCCGTCTACATCACGGGCGGCACTTGTTACACTTACTACCGCAATGCGGAAGGTCAGGTGGTTGGCATTGGCGACCCGGAGAACCATCCGGACAAGAATCACCAGTCATTTGTGCCTTGGTTGGTCTTCCGGCAGAGATAACACATCACTTTCAAATAGGGGCAGTTGAGCGTATAGTTCAACTGCCTTTTTTCTTTTCGCCAACATTTCATACACCCAACCGTACATTTCGTACAACGGGCAGATAGAAGTTTGGAATGAGTGTGGATGTCCCATTACCTTTGCAGCGTAATCAAAAACAAAACGTTGACATTATTAGTTAAATAGATGATGAAAAAGAAAATCACAGGTCTCGGCTTTTCGCCTTTATGGCCATCGGAGCAACACTTCATTAAGGCAAATCCAAAAGCCAGATACCACAATTTTGGAGAAGAAACAAAGGAATCTGTTATGTAGAGAGGTAAAACTTATACCATGAATTAATTAATGGTGAAAAAAAATATTATTAGTTGCAATTATTTTATTATCAAGTGTATTAGTATGGATGCAAACTTATACATATGATGTAAATAAAGCATCTACTTATATTACGGAACACGCATTAAGTAAATCACATATTTGTTGTGCTTGGTTTGTTATGAGGGGAATGCAAGCAGGTGGTTGCCCTATAGGTATTTATCCTGCACATTATTATTCAACAGTATTGCCTAAATATGGTTTTAAAGAAATAAAGACCACAAATTATCAAAAAGGCGATGTTATTGTATTTCCTGCAATTAAAAATCATAAATGGGGACATATGACTTGGCTTCTTCGTGAATTTGCTTGATGTAATCGTCAATCGTTGTCATAACTTATATTTTCTTTGTTTTTATGCTCTTGTTAAGCGCAAATTTGTTACCTTTGCTCGCAAGTTTCGTTTCACTGCTCGCAAATTTTCGTTTGTACAGTGCAAAGGTGAATAGTTTTGTTGGTACTATCAAATAATTCTGTTGGAAATTTTATATAGAAAATTTGTTTATAAGCATAAGTAATTGAAAATGAGCGGAAAAGAACTGAAAGAAATTTTGGCTGCTGAAGGAATAAATCTTTCGGAACTTGCCCGAGACCTTGGTTATGCTAATGACCAAAGGCTTCATTCTGCCTTGAAAGCAGAGGACGTGAAAAGTGGTTTGATTGAATCTATAGCCCGAGTTACCAACAAAAGTGTTGGCTTTTTCTATAAAGAACGGCTTGGTGCTTTGGCTGTGGATAATAGTGTTGCTGTGTCTGGTGATGGAAATTCGATCACAACCATTTCAGAACGCTTTATATCGCTACTGGAAAAGAAGGACGAGCAAATGGATCGTCTGTTATCAATGCTCGAAAAGAAATAGTGTATGACTATCAATCCAAACAACTATCCAATAAAAACTCGCATCTACATACGTCCGTTCATGCGTAAGTACATATCGGTTCTCCCTCCCGACCTATTTACAGAGTTGAGTAAACTATCTTTGCAGGGAACGTGTGCCCAGATAACGACAAGTACAATCATCGAACTTGACAAGCGGTTAGCTGAGCGCAAGGCAAAAGACAGGGCTTTGAGTAATTGTGCGAGGTTGAACAACAAGGGTAAAGAGTATGAAATGGCAGGAAAGATTGCGCTTGCCATACGGACGTATGAAAAGAATATTGCCGGAGACTGCTACCCTGCAACTTGTTCGTTCGACAGACTTATGGTTCTTTATCGCAAGCAAAAAGAATACGATAAAGAACTGGCAGTGATTGAAAAGGCATTAATGGTTTTCGACAGTGTAGATTTGCGAAACAAGTACGAGAAGCGAAAACAAAAAGTCATGGAATTGATAAACGAACAAAGCAAGTAAAATATGGAACAAACGAAAACAAAGACTGGAGAGAGAATAATCTTTCTTTTCAACATTGCTGCAAAAGCGGTGCTTGTTATTGCCATGATAGCATTTATCGTTGGCTTTGCAATGTATTCGGGTTTTAACAACTTGGGTGGAGTTTCGCTAATGATGTGCGCTCCATTTCTGTTGATAGCATACCCGTTTGTGAAAGGTTTTGAAATAGTCATTCGTGCTGCTGCACGTTATTTGCAAATCAATGGAGAGCCTTATGGAAAGTGATTATTGGATAGTCATCAACTTGCTTCAATCTTGCATCCAAACTGGCAAGGTAGATGCTGATGCGCTTAAAAACGCCCGATTTAGGCTCGCTACGGAGCTTGATAAGCGTTTGGTGTGAATTACCCACTGACGAGACGAAACGCCTGCTATCTGTCTTGAATGGGCTTTATGACATGGTTGCGGACAATGAGTAGAGCGAGAGCATACAAGCAAGCCACGCTTGACATACAGCAACGCTTCTTCGATGTTATGCAGGAATTGGCAGATGAGAAGCGACTGCCGGGCGGTATTGCAGGATATTGCGAAATGTACGATGTGGACCGCAGACACTACTACGCACAGAAGAACGACATCGGAAATGGTTATTTTGAAGTCGCATGGCTCCTGCCGTTGATTAAGTATTTCCGTGTGTCGTCAAATTGGCTGCTCTTTGGAACTGGCAAGAAGTTCAAGGGAACGGCAAAGGCTGAATAACAAAAGAGAGGAGTAAAGACCTTGAAGTCCGTACTCCTCTCTTTTTTTCGATTTTTTGCGCGTGCGCTTTATAGCACGTTTCTTTTTCTTTATATAGGGGGTGTGGGGGAAACCTTTCTTTTTCTTTCTTTTCTCTTTTTCTTTGAATGGAAATTCTGTGTTAAACACCTCCGATGCAGACCCCTTGTAACACGTTGATTATTAAGTAGGTTTGTGTTCAATTCTGTGTTAAACACCCCTCTATTTTACGATAATCTCTGGTATCTTTGAAACTGCTGCTTGTTTGTTCTTGTCGAGCACTTTTGCGTACCTCTGTGTGGTCGATAGTTCACGGTGTCCGAGCAATTTGCTGACGGTGTAGATGTCCGTTCCCAAATCAAGCATCATCACGGCAAGCGTGTGCCGTGCGCAGTGGAATGTGATTTCCTTGTTGATGCCTGCACGCAACACCCATCGTTTGATTGCTTCGTTGGTACATGACGGTGAATGAATGTCGGTGAACACAACTTCATTTGGCTTGCCACGTTCTCCGAGAAGTTCTGCTGCTTGCTCTGAAATGTCGAGATATTCAAGACCTCCAGTTTTCTTCTGTGTGAAGATGATGCGTGTGTAATTGTCCTGCTTGTGTATGTCGCCCCATTTAAGGTGCAAAACATCACTCCGTCTAAGCCCGGTAAGGCATGAGAACAGAAAGGCACGCTTGATTTTCGGATATTCACATTCTGTCTGTGCAAGTATCTTTACTTCGTCAATCGTGAGATACATTCGTGTGCCCTCTGCTTCCTTGAAGCGTTCGACACCCAACATCGGGTTGATACGGATTATACGCTCCTCAAAGGCTTGGTTTAGGCACGCCCGTAGCTTGTTGAAGTAACTCACCTTGCTATTCTTCGATAGTGGGTGGTCTTTGATGCGCTGTCTGTAATCACAACTCCATGCGCACGCTTCTTTCTCCAAATAGTCACGAAAGCCTTGTACCCACTCTTGGGTTATGTCGGCAAAAGTTCTCTTCTTCAAGTTCGGATCATACTTTTCAAGGTGCTTAAGGCATGAACGCCAGTTGCCCAGTTCCCACGGCTTTCTACTCCCAATCTTTTCTCTGTCATGGAAACATAGTAGTCGTAGAAGTTGGTGTCCTCTGCATAGTCCGACTTAAAGCCGAACTCCTTGTTCTGGACTTCAACGACACGTTTAGCCCGTATCGCTTCCGCTAACTTCATTGTTTCTTTGTTCTTCTGCTTGTCAGCCCGTGATGTTTCGGGTATGAGGAACAGTTTCAACGATTCGACCTTTCGTCTGCCGTTGCAGATGATGTCGAGATAGAGCGTAGTCCTGCCACTTGGCAGGGTACGCTGTCTAAGTGTAATGCTGCTTCTATCTTTCTTTGTACATGGTTTACAACACGAAAAACAGCCTTACTTTCCACATCAGAAAGATAAAGTTATAGCAAACAGAATGTTTAGAAGAAAATCAAAGAAAAATCTAAAAGCAGGTAAAGAGTTTCCTTATTCCCTTAAAGAAGTTTCCGATATATGGAATTTTTCATCTGATGGTTTGGCTACTTATAAAAGTAAGCATTGTTGGATTTAGAATTGCGTGGGAAGCTGTATAGTAATTGATAGAGGTAACCCAAACGATACGTATTGCAAGCCAAAACGTGCCCTTTCGCACTGTCAAACCATACGTTTGACGAGGCGAAAGGGCACGTTTCACTTTTAAAGTATGCTTGTAAAGCTTTTTGTATGTGCTTGGAGGTGTACGGGGCTTGCCCGTCCGTTCCGTTCAAGGGGGCGTTTTGGGATTATTGGTGCTGTTCTCTGAGCAAGTCGTTCACCGTCTTGACGGGGTTGAATGTGTCTAAAGGCACTTCAACGAAAAGGGTGATCCAGTTGCTCATAGCCCCATTCCATAGGCCGGGCAGCTCCAATGCTTTCAGCTCGCGGCCGTTCTTGCTCTTGGAACTGATGAATCCGGTCGATTTGTCCACATAGTCGGGCAGATGGAACGGCTTGCCTTGATAGTCTACAACGGCGCAAACGAGGTCTACGGGGTTGAAGTGTGTGCCCTCGTTAAACATCCGCTGATATTCGGCGTTGGCTTTGTCGATTTGGCTGGACTCCAAAATCTGCGGGCTTACCGTGCCATCGGCGTTGTAGGCAAGGAACGGACCGCCGCCCGGTTCGCCAACGTTCTTCACCATTCCGCACACGCGGATGGGGCGGTTGAGCTTGCTGCGCAGGTAGGCGAGCCGCTCTTCGGCTGTGGCCGTGTCGTTTGCCTTCGGGTTATGGCAGCAGAGGGTGTGCTCAACGAATGCGGTAATCTCGTCAAGGTCGTTTTCTGAAACGTTTCCGGAGTCAATTTTCCGCAGATAGCTGAACACCTGCTCTTGTATGTCTACGAGTATGCCGGCAATGAGTGCCTTGTGGGTGACCGTGCTTGCCTTTAATCGGTCGGGCACAACGTTGTCTATGTTCTTGATGAACACGATGTCGGCCTCCAACTCGTTAAGGTTCTCAATCAGCGCGCCGTGTCCGCCCGGGCGGAAGAGCAGTGAGCCATCGTCGTTGCGGAAAGGAGTATTGTCGGGGTTGGCCGCCACGGTGTCCGTGCTCGGCTTCTGCTCGGAGAAGCTGATGTCGTAGCGCACGTTGAAGTGGCGGGCGTATTGCTCCAGTTTCTCGGCTACCTTGGCCTTGAACAAGGGAAGATGGTCGTGGGATACTGTGAAGTGGACGCGTGCCTCGCCACGTGTGCTGGCATAGAGTGCCGCTTCCACAAGGTGTTCCTCCATGGGTGTGCGCGCGCCGTCGGCATAATGGTGGAAAAGGAGCAAGCCTTTGGGCAGCTGTCCGTAGTTCAGTCCCTCTTCTTGCAGCATATTGGCCACAACGGCCTTGTAGTTTCCTTCGGCCATCAGCTTGTCCGCTCCCTTGCCGTTGTTCTCGATGCACTTCTCGTTGAGCGCACCGAAGAAGGCGAATTGGTGAATGCGGTTGAAGAATTCTTGCTCAAAAGCCGTCTGCGGGGTGTTGTAGTCGGCGTTGAGAAAGGCAAACATATCCTTAAACATTCGGCTGGCCGCTCCCGAGGCGGGCACAACCTTCATTATTTTGTGCTCGCCCTGCTTGTAGGCGTCCCATTTGGCGATGTAGCGGTTGCGTTCTTCTTCCGTTGGGGCGAGGATTCCATTGCCCACGGTGGCGGCTGCGGCGAGCTTCAGGTAAGGAAAGCCTTTCTTGAAGTCGTCCATTTCCTTGAGAAACTTTTCTTCGGAGATGCCTTTGGAGGCGAGTTGCTTTAAGTCTTGTTGTGTTAGCATATCCATTGAATTATTGGGTAAAGTTGCTTCTTGGCTTTATTGTCAAGCGTTTAATGCACAAATTTACTTACTTTTTCTTAAAACGGAAAATATATGGCGATAAATTTGTATCTTTGTTGCCGTTATTTAATGAAGGGATAGCTCATGGAAGAGAAAACGCTATTTACAGATGAAGAGAAAGAAACGGCTCAAAAACTGACCGCAGAGATAAGCGGTCGTTTGGAAGAGGCATTCTCGCAGACCGACAAAGACCGTCTACAAGCGCATTTTTCCAGACAGTTTGAGGCTCATCATGTGGTTCGTGATCGCTTCGGACTGAATCCGATACTCAATGCGCTGCAAACTGCGAAGATCGCAACGGAAGATATTGGCCTGCGCCGGGACAGCGTTTTGGCCATCATGCTCTACGACAGTGTGCTGCGCGGGCACTATGAGACGGAGACGGCGAAGCGAGAGTTTGGCGATGGCGTGGCAAGCATACTGCAAGGGCTGGTGCGCGTGCAGCAGCTTTATCGGAAAACGCCGGTTGTGGAGAGTGAGAATTTCCGCAATTTGCTGTTGTCTTTTGCGGAGGATATGCGCGTGGTGCTCATCATGATAGCCGATCGCGTTTGCCTGATGCGCCAGATTCGTGACACGCCCAATAAGGAAGCGCAGCGCGAAGTGGCGGAAGAGGCGAGCTATCTCTATGCCCCGCTTGCCCACAAGCTGGGACTTTACCAGCTGAAGAGCGAGCTTGAGGATCTCTCGCTCAAGTATTTGGAGCACGATGCCTACTATATGATTAAGGAGAAGCTGAACGCCACCAAGCGTTCGCGCGATGCCTACATCAAGAGTTTTATCCAGCCGGTGTCCGAGAAGCTCGATGCCGCGGGCTTGAAGTACCACATCAAGGGGCGCACGAAGTCCATTCACTCCATCTGGCAGAAGATGAAGAAGCAGAAATGTGGCTTTGAGGGCATCTATGATCTCTTTGCCATCCGCGTCATCATCGATGCTCCGCTGGACAAGGAGAAGATGCAGTGCTGGCAAATCTACTCTATCATAACCGATATGTATCAGCCCAACCCCAAGCGGTTGCGCGACTGGCTCAGCGTGCCCAAGTCTAATGGCTACGAGAGTTTGCATATCACCGTGCTTGGACCGGAAAAGAAGTGGGTGGAAGTGCAGATTCGCACGGAGCGCATGGACGAAGTGGCCGAGCATGGCTTAGCTGCCCACTGGCGTTATAAAGGTGTGAAGGCCGAAGGGGGCATGGATGAGTGGCTGGCTTCCATCCGCGCGGCACTGGAAGCGGGCGACAACCTTGAGGTGATGGACCAGTTTCGCATGAATCTCTATGAGGACGAGGTCTATGTGTTTACCCCCAAGGGCGACTTGCTCAAGTTTCCGAAAGGCGCAACAGTACTTGACTTTGCCTATCACATTCACTCACGCGTTGGCGATGCCTGTGTTGGCGGAAAGGTGAATGGCAAAAACGTGTCGTTTCGCACCGTTCTGCACAGCGGAGACACGGTGGAGGTGACCACGGCCAGCAATCAGACCCCTAAGCCGGAGTGGTTGCGCATTGTCAGCACGTCGCGTGCGCGTGCCAAGATACGCCTTTCGCTCAAGGAGACGCAGCAGAAGCAGGGACTCTACGCCAAGGAATTGCTTGAGCGGAGGTTTAAGAACAAGAAGTTGGAGGCGGACGATGCGTTGCTGTCTCATGTCATTCGGAAACTCGGATTCAAGGAGGCGAGCGACTTCTATAAGCAGATTGCCGAGGGAAAGCTGGATGCCAACCGTGTCATCGATGAGTATCAGGCCTTGCAAGAGCAGGGGCAGAACAAGGAGCGCGAGGCGGAGAGTGCGCAAAACTTTGAGTTTGAGAATCCCGCCGTGTCTTCCGTGGTCAAGAATGATGATGTGCTCATCATCGATCAGAACCTTAAAGGCATCGACTTTACGCTGGCGCGCTGCTGCCGACCCATCTATGGCGATGATGTGTTTGGCTTTGTCACGGTGAATGGTGGAATCAAGATACACCGTGCCGACTGTCCCAACGCGCCGGAGCTGCGCCGCCGCTTTGGCTATCGTCTCGTCAGGGCGCAATGGAGCGGCAAAGGCTCATCGCGCTACGACATCACGCTGCGCATAATTGGCAATGACGACATCGGAATTGTGAGCAACATCACCAGTATAATCAGCAAAGACGAGAAAGTGGTGATGCGGTCTATCAATATTGATTCCCATGATGGCCTCTTCTCGGGCAACCTTGTTGTGCAGCTCGATGACAAGTCGAAGCTCAACACCCTTGTCAAGAAACTGCGAACGGTGAAGGGCGTGAAGCAGGTTCTGCGAGTTTAGGCAGGCGGCGGCGATGGCGCGCCGCGCTTGTGGGGCGCGTTATTCGTTTTGCCAAAGGATAAAATCCGCACCGTGCAATCTTAGTTGATGGCGCGGTGCGGATTGTTTTATAATCGTTTTTCTCTTTAATCATAAGTGGCTTACTGGCAAAGAGTTGCGAAAACGTGACGTTTTGTCTTGCGAAAGGTATGGTTTTGGCTGGTCAAACCGCACGTTTCGCCCGCCAATATGTATGCTTTGGAGGCACGCTTGTCGGAAAACGCGGATTCTTGCGGCGTATTCTGCCGTCTTGTTGCTTTTCTCGTGCGCAAGCGAAAAGCCTTCCGCAGTGAAACGGAATGTAGCGGGGAAGGGCAATAAAGACGCCAAGACGGGAAAATGGATTCCTGTTTCCACACCGCCCGCCATGGCATTGCATCTTGGTGGAAAGGATTCGAGATTCAATACTGATTTTTTAAAAAGAGGTTCTAACTGCTTTTAAAAACATAATTTTACGGGCAGCGTTTCGGATTCTTTCCTCAATACAGATTATTTTTCGTAACTTTGCAAGCTAAAATAGAGGAATAGACTTATATGAAGCAAAATACAACCATACGGATGATGGTGTCGGATTACGATGGCAATCCCTCGGAGTTGTCGAAAGACATTCATGTGGAGGGAGTAGCACCGATATTGATAACCCGCAACTTGATTCCGTTTCCCGGTGTGATGACCCCTATTCTCATAGGACGTGAGGCCAGCATACGGCTTGTGGAGTATTTGGATAAGCATACCGAAGAAAACTTCTGCATCTTTGCGCAAAAAGATCCGGACACGGAGAAGCCCACGGAGCAGGACATCTATCCCACGGGTGTCTATGCAAAGCTGGTCAAGGTGTTTGACCTGCCCGGCTCGGAAGACAACCGCACGGCCATAGTCTTGTCGCTTGGGCGGTGTCAGTTGAAGGAGATTACGGCAACGAAGCCTTATTACGTTGGCTTGACCGAGAGTCTGCCGGAAGAATATCCGGCAAAGGACGATGAGGAGTTTCACACGGCTGCGGCCGACTTGCGCAAGGCAGTGGGCAAGTATGTGACCATGAACGATGACATTCCCAATGAGGCCACAATGGCTTTGCAGAATGTCAACGAGGACGCTACGGCTGTCAACTTTGTGGCAACGAATCTCGTAGGGGATATTCGCGACAAGGTGACGCTGCTGGAGGAGGAGAACGTCAAGGCGCGTCTGTTTAAGCTGATGCGGATTATCAATCGCGACATCGAGCTTCAGAATCTCAAACAGAGTATTCGCTCAAAAACGCGCGTAGACCTTGACGAACAGCAGAAAGAGTACTTCCTGCAGCAGCAAATCAAGAACATACGTGAGGAGCTGGGCGATGGCGAGGACACGCCCGACAAGAAAGAGCTGCGGGAGAAGGCCGAGAAGAAGAAGTGGTCGGAGGAGACGGCCAAGGTGTTTGACAAGGAACTGTCAAAGCTCGACAACCTCAACCCGCATAGCCCCGACTACAGTGTGCAGGTGAACTACTTGCAGACGCTGGTCGCGCTGCCGTGGTGTGAGTACACGACCGACAATCTTGACTTGAAGCGTGCCCGCCGCGTGTTGGATCGCAACCATTACGGAATGGAGAAGGTCAAGGAGCGTATCCTGGAGTATATGGCCGTGCTCAGTCTGAAAGGCGATCTCAAGTCGCCCATATTGTGCCTGTATGGCCCTCCGGGCGTGGGAAAGACATCGCTGGGTCGAAGCATTGCCGAAGCGATGGGCAGAAAGTATGTGCGCGTGTCGCTGGGTGGTGTTCATGATGAGGCTGAGATTCGCGGCCATCGGCGCACTTACATCGGTGCCATGCCGGGACGTATAGTCAAGAACATTCAAAAGGCCGGCTCGTCCAATCCCGTCTTTATCCTTGACGAGATAGACAAGGTGGCGCAGAACACCATCAACGGCGACCCGGCCTCCGCTTTGCTGGAAGTGCTGGACCCGGAACAGAACAGTGCGTTCCATGACAACTACCTCGACATGGATTATGATCTGTCGAAGGTGCTCTTCATCGCCACAGCCAACGATTTGAACTCCATACCCCGTGCCTTGCTCGACCGTATGGAGGTGATAGAGGTGAGTGGATACATTACGGAGGAAAAAGTGGAGATAGCCAAGCGGCATCTTGTCCCGCGCGAGTTGAAGGAAACGGGACTTGACACCGTTGTGCCTAATCTGAAATTCACCAAGCACGCGTTGGAGAAGACCGTGGAGAGCTATACGCGGGAGAGCGGCGTGCGTCAGCTGGAGAAACAGGTCAACAAGGCTTTGCGCAAACTCGCTTTCCGTCAGGTCATCGACGGGGCTTTGCCCTCGGAGAAGATCACTCCCGACATGCTGGCGGGGCTGCTTGGAAAGCCGCCTTTCTATCGTGACATTTATCAAGGAAACGATTATGCGGGCGTAGTGACGGGCTTGGCATGGACAAGTGTGGGCGGTGAGATACTGTTCATAGAGACTTCGCTTTCGAAAGGCGGAAGCCGTAAGCTGACCTTGACGGGCAATTTGGGCGATGTGATGAAGGAAAGTGCGGTCATAGCTCTTGAATACGTCAAGGCTCATGTTGACGCATTGGGAGTTGATTATCGCATCTTCGACCAATGGGATATTCATATTCACGTGCCGGAAGGTGCTGTGCCCAAGGATGGCCCGTCGGCGGGCATAACCATTGCCACGTCTCTTGCCTCGGCACTCACCCAGCGCAAGGTGCGTAAGAATACGGCCATGACGGGAGAGATAACGTTGCGCGGAAAGGTGCTTCCCGTGGGCGGCATCAAGGAGAAGATTCTTGCGGCCAAGCGCGCAGGCATTACCGACATCGTGATGTGTGCGGAGAATCAGAAGGACATTGAGGAAATACCGGAGAAATACCGCAAGGGCGTTGATTTCCATTATGTGGAGAACGTGCAGCAGGTGTGGGAGTTTGCCCTTACTGATGAAAAGGTTGATAATCCCATCGTGTTGACTGTGGATGATAACAAGACAGCAAAGGAGGGAACGAAATGACGTTTGACTTACAATACACGGACACTTGCAGTGACGCACGTGTAGGCTGCCTACACACGGATCACGGCGACATCCTCACGCCCATATTCATGCCCGTAGGAACGGTGGGTAGCGTGAAGGGAGTGCATTTCAGTGAGCTTTGCAATCAGGTGAAGGCGCAGATTATACTTGGCAACACGTATCATCTTTATCTTCGTCCGGGTTGTGAGGTGCTGAAAGCTGCGGGCGGTCTGCATGGCTTTAACGGCTGGAATCGACCTATTCTTACTGATTCGGGTGGCTTTCAGGTGTTCTCGTTGACGGGAATCCGGAAGCTGACGGAGGAAGGGTGTGAGTTCCGCTCGCATATTGACGGCTCAAAGCACTTCTTCACTCCAGAGAAAGTGATGGATATAGAGCGCGTTATAGGCGCGGACATCGTGATGGCATTCGATGAATGCCCGCCGGGCGAAAGCGATTACGCCTATGCCAAGAAAAGTTTGGCGATGACGCAACGCTGGCTCGACCGCTGTATCAAGCGGTTTAATGAGACAGAGCCGCTTTACGGGCATCATCAGGCACTCTTCCCCATAGTGCAAGGCTGCACTTACAAGGACTTGCGCTCGGACGCGGCGAAGTTCATTGCCGACAAAGGCGCGGAGGGAAATGCCATCGGCGGACTGGCGGTTGGTGAGCCAACGGAGGTCATGTATGAGATGATAGAGGTGGTGAATGCGATTCTTCCCAAGGATAAGCCGCGTTATCTGATGGGGGTGGGTACTCCGCAAAACATATTGGAAGCCATAGAGCGTGGCGTGGATATGTTTGATTGTGTGATGCCTACGCGCAATGGCCGCAATGCGATGCTCTTCAGCTATGAGGGCACGATGAATATGCGCAACAAGAAGTGGGAGGCTGACTTCTCGCCGCTTGATGCGGATGGATGCGAAATCGACCGTATCACATCGAAAGCGTATCTTCACCATCTGTTCAAGGCTGGAGAGCTGCTGGCCATGCAGATTGCGAGCATTCATAACCTTGCGTTCTATCTTCGTTTGGTGACAGATGCGCGCAGCCACATCATTAAAGGCGACTTTGTGCAGTGGAAAGCATCGGTCATAGAGCAGCTTGGCCGCAGAAGATAACGTGAATAACAAGAAAGAATGAGGAAGTTGGGTATAAGGAAAAGCATGGCGCGACTCCCCAAACGTGACCGCTCGGCACGGATGGGGGAGAGACTGCTGGCGTTACTTCGGAGCATGTCGCCCAAAAATCTTTTGGGACGGCTTGATTGGTACATTATTTCAAAGTTTATCGGTACTTATATTTATTCCATAGTGCTGATAATCTCCATCGCATTGGTGTTTGACTTCAATGAAAACCTCTCAAAGTTCACCAAGTATCATGCGCCTTGGCATGCCATCATCTTTGATTATTATGCCAACTTCATTCCTTATTATTCCAATCTCTTCTCGCCGCTCTTCGTGTTTATTGCCGTAATCTTCTTCACATCGAAGTTGGCTGGCAACTCGGAGATAATAGCCATGCTGGCTTCGGGAATGTCGTTCAATAGGCTGATGCGTCCTTATATGTTCTCATGCGTGCTTATTGCCGGAGTGACATTCTACCTTAACAGCTTCGTTATTCCGCACGGCACTGTTATCAGACAGAATTTCGAGTCGCTTTATCGCAATTCCAAGAAGAATACTTCGGCCGACAATGTGCAGCTACAAGTGGGAAAGGGCACTGTGGCTTACATTCAGCATTACGATGACCGCTACAAGCGGGGCTACGGATTCTCGCTTGACCACTTTGAAGGCAAGAAGCTGGTGAGCCACATGACGGCAATGGAAGTGCAGTATGATACGATAGCCGATGCCAAGTATCATTGGAAGGCCACCAACTGGAAAATACGGAAGTTGGTGGGAATGCGCGAGCAGATTGTGTCGGGCGCGGTTAAGGACACGGTTATTTTGATGGAACCCACCGATTTGGTCTATTCGAAAGGCCAGCAGGAAACATTCACTTCGCCCGAATTGCTTGATTATATTTCCAAACAGACGAGCCGTGGCTCTGGAAATGTAGTGCAGTATGAGGTGGAGTTCCATAAGCGCATCGCCATGTCGTTCTCCTCCTTTATACTTACCATCATCGGCCTGTCCCTTTCGGCCAGAAAAAGAAAAGGAGGAATGGGACTTTATTTGGGCATAGGCCTGGCATTGAGTTTTGGCTATATCATGCTCCAGACAGTCTCTTCTACGTTTGCCATCAACGCCGACACCCCTCCCATCTTGGCGGCGTGGATTCCAAACATTGTTTTTGCGTTTATCGCATACTTCTGCTATAAGCAGGCACCAAGGTAATCTTCGTCTCCACTTCCGAAAGGGGCTGGTGGCGGACAAATTATTCATTTAATCTTTAACAAGATGTATTTTGACGAGTTAGATTTAAACGACCAAGTGCTTGACGCTCTTGACGACATGCACTTCGAGGTGTGTACACCTATACAAGAGAAATGTATTCCCGAGATTCTGGAAGGGCGTGACGTGTTAGGTGTTGCGCAGACGGGTACAGGCAAGACGGCGGCCTATTTGCTGCCCATGCTTTCGAAATTGGCGGATGGCGGCTACCCCAAGGATGCCATCAACTGTCTGATTATGTCGCCAACGCGCGAGTTGGCACAGCAGATAGATCAGGGAATGCAGGGCTTTTCCTACTATTTGCAGGGCGTTTCGAGCGTGGCCGTCTATGGCGGAAACGATGGCAATCGCTATGATCAAGAGTTGAAGAGCCTTTCGCTCGGTGCTGACGTGGTGATAGCTACGCCTGGTCGCTTCATCTCCCATATGTCGTTGGGCAATGTCGATTTGTCTAAGGTGAGTTTCTTCGTGCTCGATGAGGCCGACCGTATGCTCGACATGGGATTCTCGGAGGATATCCTCTCCATAGCACGTAAGTTGCCCTCAACAGTGCAGACCATCATGTTCTCCGCAACGATGCCCGACAAGATAGAAGAGCTGGCCAAGACGCTCCTCAAGAACCCCGTGGAGGTGAAACTGGCAGTAAGCAAGCCGGCAGAGAAGATACAGCAGAAGGCGTATGTGTGCTACGAGACACAGAAGATGGCCATCATGAAGGATATTTTCAAGGCTGGCGACCTCAACCGTGTGATTATATTCTCCGGCTCAAAGCAGAAGGTCAAGCAGATAGCCGCTTCGTTGCAGCGCATACACGTGAATTGTGGGGAAATGCACTCCGACCTTGATCAGGCGGCACGCGATGAGATGATGTTTCAGTTCAAGAGCGGCAAGATAGACGTGATTGTGGCAACGGACATCCTTTCGCGCGGCATCGATATTGATGATATAGCGATGGTTATCAACTTCGATGTGCCCCGTGATGCAGAGGACTATGTTCATCGCATAGGCCGAACAGCGCGTGCCAACCGCGATGGTGTGGCCATCACCTTGGTGAGCGATCAAGACATATACTATTTCCAGCAGATAGAGAAATTCTTGGAAAAGGCGGTGGAGAAAGTGCCATTGGCAGAAGAGCTTGGCGCAGTTCCCGAATACAAGGCCGTGGCTAAGCCGGGCAAGGGCAAGAGTGCCAAGAGCCGCCGTCGTGACGCGCGCGACCAGCAAAGCCACAAGGACAAGAAGAGCCGCAATCGACAGAACAAGCAAAGGGCGGAAAAGGCAGAGGGACAGTCGCGAAAGTCCGAGCAGAAGCAGGAGAGAGGGCAGGAGCAAGAGAAGCGACAAGGCGGTCAGCAGCGTCAGCCGAAGCCCAGAAAGGAGCAGCAGCCCAAAAAGGAACAACAGCCCACGCAGCAGCAGGGAGGCGGAAAAGAGAAGCAGGGGCAGGACGCTCAGCCCAGAAACAACAGACGCAGACAGCAGTCGCA
Source organism: uncultured Prevotella sp. (assembly GCA_964640675.1). Lineage (GTDB taxonomy): Bacteria > Bacteroidota > Bacteroidia > Bacteroidales > Bacteroidaceae > Prevotella. The sequence continues at coordinate 135,784 of CAZXFP010000001.1, forward strand.
GGCCGGCAAGGGTGACAAGTCTAAGCAGCAACCCGCTCAGCCCAAGCAGCAGTCTGCCCAGCCCAAGCAGGGGGAAGCCGCTCAGTCTAAGCCCGCAGCTGCCAAAAAGAGCCGCAAGCGTGGTCGCGGTCGTGGTGGCAAGGCAACGCCTCAGCCGGAAGTGCGCACGACGAAATACGATATTCGCGAAGAGTTCCTCTTGCCTAAGAAAAAGAAAGACAACAAGATAGCCCGATTGGTGAAGACCCCGCTGAAGTGGCTTCACATTATAAAATAAGGGAGATACAGAGATGGAATATGTAGCAATCATTCCTGCGCGATACGCATCATCGCGATTCCCTGGCAAACCGTTGGCCATGCTGGGAGGAAAACCTGTGATAGAGCGTGTTTATGAGCAGGTGAGCAAGGTGTTGCCGCAGGTCTATGTGGCTACCGATGATGAACGCATCTTCAATGCGGTGAGCCAATTTGGAGGGAAAGTCGTAATGACGCGTGCCGATCACCAAAGTGGCACAGACCGTATCTGCGAGGCTTTGGACAAAATAGGTGGCCATTATGATGTGGTGATTAATGTGCAGGGCGATGAGCCTTTCATCCAGGAGTCGCAGATTCGCACGGTGATGGACGCATTCCGTCATCCTGCCACGCAGATAGCCACACTGGGAAAGCCTTTTGAGAGTGTTGAGGCCGTAGAGAATCCCAATTCGCCCAAGATTGTGGTCGATAATGAGGGCTTCGCGCTCTACTTCTCGCGCTCGCCCATTCCCTTTGTTCGTGGCAAGGAGAAGCAGGAGTGGCTTTCGGCCTATCCTTTCTTGAAGCATATCGGCCTTTACGCCTATCGTACAGACGTGTTGCGCGCCGTGACATCGCTTCCGCAGTCTTCTTTGGAGAAAGCGGAGAGCTTGGAGCAGTTGCGTTGGCTGCAAAACGGATATAAGATTAAGGTGGGGCTGACCGATGTGGAGACCGTAGGGATAGATACGCCCGCCGATTTGGAGCATGCCGAAGAGTTCCTCCTTCAGCAGAATTTATAGAGCAAAAACACATTCGCTTGCTTGCTTCAAGTTCCTTTCTTTCAGATAGTTGAGGCTTGATGGTGGTGAGTGGGGGTTATATGGTTATAAGGTATGTGCCCTTTCGTGTGACAAAACGTATCGTTTTGCCGCGCGAAAGGGCACGTTTTGTAGTGCAAAACATAACCTTTTGCCGAACAAGCAAAATAAAGTTTTATGTCCTGCCTTCCTTTTGTACTTTATGGATAAAACTAATTCTTTTCGTCAAGTGCTTCACTCACCGCAAGGCGATGGGTGATACGTCTGTACACGCGGGTATTATTTCGCGGCGTGAAGTATCAAAGTAGTAGCTCCCAAGGTAAAAAGCGTTTCGTCTTCGATAACGCGGCGTTCTCTGTCGCCTAAAATCTCTGTCCCCACAAAGGTGCCCGTGTAGCTTGGGCCATCGCGCAAAACGTATTTCAAACGGCCATTCTTGTCATAACTCACATTGATATAGCAGTGGGTGAGGTCTACACTGGGGTCAACGGTCTCAATGGGACAGTTGACAGGATTGCCTTTTTGGTATCTGCCAATAGCATTTTCGCCGAGTTGGAGGGGGATGACTTGCTTGTAATGAAACACGTTCTCTATCACCGTCAGGCTTCCATAAGGGGCTTCTACCTGAGGAGTAGATGAATTTTCCTCTTTCTGCGTATTCCGCAACTTTGCAACGCCCAGCTTGATGGCAAATTGCTTACTACAGTTTGGACAGACGAAGACCAAACGTTGTCCGGCCTCGTATTGCGTCTCATCAAATGTGATGAAATTCTCGCACTTAGGGCATCTGACTCGTTTCATTTATCGTAGACTTGTTATTCTGCAACGCGAAGCACCCACGCCGTGTTGAAATATTTGTCGGGCTTCATCTCGCGCAATGCTTGGCGCGCCTGTTCCTCCGTGTTGTATTGGCCATACACCACTTTCACATTGGCATCCTTGTCGAGAATGCGCACTGCATCATATCCTTGCTTCTGCAAGGCCGAGCAGAATGCTTGTGCACCGCTCATGGGCACATGAGTGCAAAGCACCACGGTCCAGTAATGCTTGGCAGCTTTCTTTGGAGCTGCGGACTTAGCCGGAGCGGTGAGCTTTATGGGCTTGGATGGGGTGGCGTTGGAATTGTTGTCGTACAAGTTAGAGAACACACCGCTCTTTACGGGATAGTCTCCCTGCATCTGCTGCACCTTGACAGGCGAAATTACAAAGACGCAGGCGGCCAGCACGCAAGCGGCAACAGCCGCGTTGCGAATGGCACGCAGACTGACGCTCACCACTCGTTGCCCGCTTTTCTCGTCATGGCCTATATAGGCAATCCGGGAAGTTGTGTTTTGCTCTGCCAGCGGCAAGTTTTCCTCTTGGGCAATTTGCTTGATTTCAAAACTGTCAAGCGCATAAAGGGATGGCGTGAGAATCCCCGATTCGCACGGGTCGAAGCTCAGCTTGCCCTCCTCGTTCTTATAAAGTGTGCCCAAGTCGTTCAGTTCGCAATGTCCTTCCTCTTCCAGCATCCGCCGCACTTGCTCCACATCCTGCTCCACGCGCCCAAGTGCCTCCGGATAGCTCAAATCGTAGGCATCGGCATACGACTGCACAAGAAGCGAGTCGTTCATAGTCAGTTGTGGATTGAAACCAAGCGTGCGCGATGGAGGCAAGAACAGATGTTCGCTCTCGCTATAATGCGCATCAACGTGATGAGCTACGAAACCGCCCAAGTCGGGAACGATCACGCAGTCATTACGTAAAAGCAGCACTTCTATATGACGTTCTAGTCCATTCACGTGTGCAAAATTAATCATTTTAGGGGAAACGAGCAAGTAAAACATTTGGGAAAATCGTTGCGCAACATTTTTCGCCACGCTTTTATCCGCCATTTGAGGAATAATTGTTAACTTTGCCGCCAAAGAAACAAAAATAACCATCATGGAATATATCAAAACAGCGATAGAGGGCGTGTGGATCATAGAACCCAAGGTGTTCGCCGACCCTCGTGGCTATTTCTTTGAGGCGTGGAAGCAGGCGGAGTTTGATGAGCACATTGGCCACCACGTGGAATTCGTGCAGGACAATGAGTCCCACTCCAGCTATGGTGTGCTGCGTGGGCTTCACTATCAGAAGGGAGAATACAGTCAGGCCAAGCTCGTGCGCGTCATTCAGGGAAAAGTCGTTGATGTAGCTGTTGACATCCGTCGCAGTTCCCCCACGTTTGGCAAATATGTGGCCGTGGAACTCAGTGGGGAGAATAAAAGGCAGCTTTTCATCCCGCGCGGTTTTGCCCATGGCTTTGTGGTGCTGAGCGAAGAGGCCACATTCACTTACAAAGTGGACAACGGCTATGCGCCACAGCACGAGGCCAGCATCCGGTGGGATGATCCCACAATAGGCATACAGTGGCCTATTGACGCCAAGGACGTGCTTACTTCGGAGAAAGACTTACACGGAAACTTACTGAACGAGGCAGACTTGTTTGATTAAGCAAAGACAATTCAAATAATAAACCATGAATATTGCTATTGTAGGAACAGGATACGTGGGGCTTGTGTCCGGCACTTGCTTTGCCGATACGGGTGCCAATGTCACTTGTATAGATGTAAATGAAGAGAAAATAGCACGGCTTCAGCGTGGGGAAATCCCCATCTATGAGCCGGGACTCGATGAGATGGTGCTGAAAAATGTGCGCGCAGGTCGCCTCAAGTTCAGCACTTGTCTCCCCGAAGTGCTCAATGAGCAAGAGATAGTGTTCTCCGCCGTTGGCACTCCCCCCGATGAGGATGGCTCGGCTGACTTGCATTATGTGCTGGAAGTGGCCAAAACGATTGGTGAGCATCTCAACAAGTACATGGTTGTGGTGACAAAGAGCACTGTGCCTGTGGGCACTGCGGCCAAGGTGCGTGCCACCATTCAGCAGGAACTCGACCGCAGGGGAGTGGACATCAAGTTCGATGTGGCAAGTAATCCCGAATTTTTGAAAGAAGGAAATGCCATCAAAGACTTCATGAGTCCGGATCGCGTAGTGGTCGGTGTGGAAAGCGAGGAGGCCAAAAAGCTTCTTACCCGCCTCTACAAGCCGTTCCTTGTGAACAATTTCCGTGTGATATTCATGGATATTCCCTCTGCGGAAATGACGAAATATGCCGCAAACTCCATGCTTGCCACGCGTATTTCGTTCATGAACGACATTGCCAACCTGTGCGAGCGTGTGGGTGCTGATGTCAACATGGTGCGACAAGGCATTGGAAGCGATACGCGAATAGGACGCAAATTCCTCTATCCGGGTTGCGGATATGGTGGAAGCTGTTTCCCCAAAGACGTTAAGGCACTCATCAAAACCGCCGACAAGGAGGGATATACCATGCGGGTGCTGAAAGCCGTGGAGGAGGTGAATGCCCTGCAAAAGAGAGTTCCGTTTGAGAAATTGCAGAAAGCCTACGCGGGGGAAACGCTCAAAGGCAAGACCATAGCCCTTTGGGGACTGTCTTTCAAGCCCGAAACCGATGATATGCGTGAGTCTACCGCCTTGGTCATTATAGACCTGCTGCAGCAGGCTGGGTGCAAAATTCGCGCCTACGACCCAGTGGCGATGGATGAATGTCGCCGCAGAATGAGCCAAAAAGCGGAGCAGCCCGACATCACTTACTGTAAGGATATGTACGATGCAGTGTTTGAGGCCGATGCATTGCTGCTGCTTACGGAGTGGAAAGAGTTCCGTATGCCCAGTTGGGATGTTGTTGGCAAAGCCATGAATCGCAAGTTGGTCATCGATGGGCGCAACATCTTTGATGCGGAAGACGTTGTGGAGCACGGCTTCGAATATCATTGCGTAGGCAAATAAAGCGTTGATGAGCTACTCTCGATTATTCATCCTATCGCTTGGCCTCCTCTCCCTCTTCGCCTGCAAGCGGCAAGAAGGAGAGGAGAGCAAGCATAAGGAAGACCCACAAGCCAAAAAGATGCTGCAAGGCATTTGGTTGCTTGACGATGGGGAGGCTGCTTTTATGGCCAAAGGTGACAGTATATTCTATCCGGACACCACAAGCCTGCCCGTAAAGTTTTGGGTTGCGAATGATTCCATTTATTTGCAAGGGAATCATACCAATCATTACAAGATAACATCGCAGTCTGCCCATCAGTTTAAGCTCACAAACCCATCGGGCGATGAGGTGCGATTTGTGAAAAACACCAACCGCGCATTGGAGGCCGAGTTTGAACGGACACGCCCTTACGCGCTAAACACATTCCGTACGTATGATGCCGACACGGTTGTAAGTAATGACATGGGTTATTTCGATACCCGCATACACGTGGAAACGACTTCTGATCAGGTTGTCCGCTCCACTTACAACGACCAAGGCATAGAAGTGGATAATATGTATTTGGACAATGTGGCGCGCATTACAACGCATAACCACGGCAAACTTGTGTATAGCCACGACTTTCGCAAAGCGGAATTTGCTCAGTTTGTTCCCGCCGACTTTCTTTCTCGGTGCATCTTGCGGGGCATAGCATTCTCTCATGCAGCGGGTGATGCCCTCTATTACGATGTAAGTATCGGCTTGCCCGATGCGTTTACGACCTATGTTATAGAGCTGCGCATCAACAGCAAAGGCCAATTAAGCAAGAAACTGAAATAAGCGAAAGGGATAAAGTGAAGCCTAAGCCTCCCACTTTATCCCTTTGTGCCTATACTTTTGTGTAAAGCGTAAATTCCCGTTTTCCCTGTTGTAGCGTCCCTGTATTATTGCTTTTACGTCTTTGTTCTGATAGGAACAATGGGGTATTGGCAAATCTTGCAGCCTGCCAGCAGGAATTTACTATCGGAACTTGTTTAAGAATAATCATCCACCGGCAAGGCAACCATGAGGAAACTTGCCGGTGGATGATGAAAGTTTATTCTATAATGTATTTCTTGTCGTTGATGACATAAACACCGGGCTTCAATCCCTTGAGGCTCTTGGCATCAATCATTATGGCTTTGCCATCGACAGTGTAAACATTATATTTGCCTTTGGCATTAGCTACAACACCTTGGATTCCTGTAACGGTGAGCGAGGCATCGTTGGAGAAGCCTGACTCGTTGACAGTGCCATCGGCAGCCGTGTACAATACCGTGACATTGTAGGTGTGGTCGCCCTCGGCATTGTCATAGACAAATGAGTGACTGTTGCCATCAACGCTGCCAACAGCCTTGCCATCGCAGTAGACAATATATTTGGTTATATTGTCGTCCGCACCGGTTGCAAGTTGCTCATAGTTGACATCGTCAACACCAAAGATATAGGAGTTGCGCCCCAATGTGTTGTGATGGATGGCAAAATAGCGTGCCCCCTCTGGCAATTCCACAGAGATGTGCTTCCAGTTTGCACCAGTACTGAAACCAAATGTTCCATCGGCTTTGTTGCTCTCCAGCTTGACGAAGGAAGTGGTGTCGGTATCAGTAGTGGAATAGAGCACATCGAAGTTCTCTGTATAGCTTGCATCGCCATCCGCAGCGGCAATATTCATGACATAGAACGATACCACCTGTTGTCTGCCCGACAGCTTCGGTGAGATAAGCCAGTTGTCTTGATTTACTAACTTGTTGTTACCGTCAAGGGCATAGATTGCGGCAGCGTACTGTCCGCCATTGTTAGGAGATAATCCGGGATTTACCCATGTCATGTCCTCAATCCACCAGTCGGGGTTGAATGCAATGAATGCGGCAGGTTCTCCTTGCCCAGGATAGGTGGAAGACGGCTGCAATGCACCAATATAGCCCTTGTCGCCATCAACGAGAGTCCACAGTCCCAGTTGCTTTGAGAAAGGTGAATAGCTCTCGAAACCATCGGTAACCGTCTCCGGATTCGGCAGTACAGGATTACCCCAAGAGAGCGATGCGCGTCCGCCATCGGTGGCTTCTGCGTGCAAGTCGTTTATGCGTCCATAGGGCGACTGCACGACTTTTACTTCTTTAGAAACCGAAATGTTGTCTTCGTCAAGTACATCGCTGTCCAGTACAACCTCCGCTTTCACGTTGAGCACTTCGGCAGTCTCGTTTATACGCACAGGCAGGGTAAGCTCTACGGAGTCAATTTCCATAGATTGTAGCAGCTTCTCCGTCACGATGGTATCACAGGCTTCATTGTTTGCATAGAGTACAACGCTGTATCTGTTTTCCTGCAGTGCGCCAAGGTTGCGAACCTTTGCCACGACCTTGCCACTCTTGCCAGCAATGACACTTTCGGGAGTGGTGATGTCCTTGACGGTCATATTGTGCTCAACTTGGTCGAGGATGTCGATATTGTCAATGCCTATGTTGATATTAGAACCGATAGCCACACCGTTGAATTTTACAATTACGTAGCGTTCGTCAGTATATGGAGTTAGGTCTACTTGGTAGTTCGTCCATCCGTTAGCCGAAGTTTGAGTGAGGTCGTAATCGGCTACCTTATGGTCAATTCCATCGGGAGTTTGCACCAATACTTGCAGATGTGCCTCATTGTTGTGTACAGAATACAGGTCGAAGCTGAGACGTGGGTTGTCGACACCCCTTAATGCCACCTTCGGCATGTTTACTGAAGTTTCATCGCCGGGCTGGATGGTGTATATAACTTCGCTGCCATAATAGTCCTGGCTATAAGCCGACCATCTGAGGCTTCCACCATCGCTATCCGAAGAGGTGTCGGTAACGACTTGCCAAGCGGCAGCGGTAAAACGGGAGTTATACTGGTCGTTGCCCAGCAATGAGGCGAATCCATTGTCAAGTTTTCCACCGCGGAAACTCTCGCTGAACGGCAGGGCAATGCTTGGGCCTACGACAACGCCGCGAACAGAAGTGTAGTCGCTGTGTCCAATCCTGTTGTTAGCCCTTACGGTGAAGTATGCCAATGTCTGCGTCTTTCCATCGGGCATAGTGGTGATGCTTGCGTCAAAAGGTATTGATGCCGTTGTGCCACCTTGTGTGCTTGTTGTGAGCGAGTCGCCAACTTCATAGCCGTAATCGCTCTCTTCCAAAGTGTAGAACGAGACACTGATCTCTTCGGGGTCTACATAGCCACCGTGTATTCCTTTTGCCTCAAAGGCATTCCAGCTTGCTTTTAGGCTTTTGCCTTCATCGGCAAAGGTAACTCCCTTTGGAATAGTTGGTGAGTCAAATCCTATATAGGCTCGTGCTGAAGACGCACGGCCGGGATTGCCGGCTAAGTAAGGCACAACCTCATAGGTGTGGTAGCCGTCGGTTGGTACATTATAGTCGGTATATGTTGCCATAGATCCTCCGGCTGTTTGGGGTATGGTGGCCAAAAGAATTCCGTCACGCAGGATTTCAAACTTCTCAACGGTGGAGATAGCCTTCCCATTTATGGTTCGTGTTGCAGCGGTGAACTTCAGCGTGGCTTCCAGTTTGCCTTTTTCGGCAGCAGTGATGCTGAAGTTTGTCACCGAGTCAGGGGCACTTGAGAATCCTCCCTTGGTAATGGTGATGCTATCCACAGCAAGTTGATACTTGTCTGCTGCTTCTGTGTTGTCGTGGAAACCAAAATAGAAATACCCTTCAGCATCGGGAATGATGTCAGCATGGCACACTTGCCAGTCTCCATTGGTCTCGGCATAGTCCGGGGTAAATGTTCCCAAGGCGGTTTTCTTCAGTCCATCAGGGGTGGCTTCCGTCCCATACTTCACTTCCAGCGTATTGCGCGGCGAATCCATCATATTCCTTACTCGGAAGGCAATAGTATAAATGCGGTCGGATGAAAGGTGTACTGGTGGGGTCACAAGCCATTCGTCACTTGTCTCCGTTGCACGTCCTTGATTGCTCATTGCGCCGTAGCCAGCAACTCCGTTGCACCACCAAGTGTTGCCATCGCCGTTTCCATCGATAACTTTGAATAAAGAAAGGGCATTCTGGCCTTGAAATTCGTAGCTCCAGTCGGGTTCTATAGCTTGACCGGCAATAATCGAAGCCGTGTTGGCAAAAGCTCCGGCGGCATCACCATTGACAGCTCTCACGGCATAGATGTAGTTGGAAAGCTGTGCCGTTGATACATTATCTACGTATGAGGTGCTGCTTATTCCCTTTGCAACCAGCGTGGAGTCCTTGTCTTTCAGCTGGTAGATGTCATAGGTGAGCGATGACAGAGCACCACCATTTACTCCAATTGTCGGCGCACTCCATGAGATGGTTACAATTCCGTTTGAAACAGATGCTTTTAAGTTGCCTACAGGCTTTGGCGCTTCATAGCCCACCCATTTGCTGATTGACGATTTAGCCGATGTGCCGGAGTTACTGGTAACTGTTACGTCAAAGTCATATTGCCCGCTGCGGGGGAGGGATACGTTTGCCTCAACGGCTTCGCCAGGCAGAGCTGTGGCGGTTGCCACTTTGGAATTGTTGGCCGTTATGATATATGTCAGAGGATCACTGATCAATGCTCCTCCAACAGTGAGAGTAGGCATGGAGAACGAGACCTTGCCGGTCAGAGCTATGCCATCAAACTTCACGTTGAGATTGCTCACGGTGGCAGGTACATCGGCGGAAGTCGTGGCAGCGGCGAGGGTCATACCTACCATTGTCATGTTTGAATCGGCAATCTTTGTTGCTGCTCCTGTCGACAAGTCAACGGTATAGAGTGCTGTGTTGTAGTCACAGTCTTGCGCATACCAATAGAATGTGTTGTCCTTTTGGTCAATTTCTCCCGTCTGCTCATACGGTCCGCCCCAATCATCGGTAAGGGTCAGACCAGTGGCGCCTATAAGAGTTTCCGCTCCGTTTGTCTTGTCGATTTGGTACAAGTTGCCATCAGAGGCTATGCCGTAGAGCTGGTTGTCGCTCGTTATTCCCATTGCTACGTAGCGGCGCGATGTTTTTCCGAATGTAGTGCGAACTCTTGTGCGATAGTCAACAGTCCCCAGTTCATACTCGGTGTTGCTTGCCATCGCATTGTAGAACTCTCCATAAACGGTTCCATCGGTGGCTTGTGCGGTCTCCAGCGCAGCCAAATCAAAGCGATCGTAGCTTGTTCCGCTGCCTGTCCATGTAGAGAGGTCGTAATCGTAGAGTGTCAACTCACCGTAGCCAACGCCATATCGCTGGAAATAAACTCCATACAGATGGCCATCGGCTATCTGTACGCCATTACGGGCAATATAGCTGTCGGTGTCTGTGAGCTTGGTAAGGGTCAGTGGACTTGTGGGGTGAAAAGAGAAGTATCCAGTTTCACCACCGCCTTTAACATTGACCCACAGTGTTGTTGACGCATCAACAGGCTGAAGCCCCTTGGGTTGCTTTTTGCTGATTATTTTCCCTTTTGGCTGAATCTTTTGCAGCAATGGTAGCGATTGCCGCGTGCCAGGCTTTGACAGTGGCCGCGTGGTCTGCGCCATGCCCTTTGATGATGGCAACAAAGCCGATGCCAGCATCGTGATTACGATTAAAGTTTTCCTCATAAAAACAAATAGCGATAATGTTAATAATAAACCGTTCTGGTTCTTGGTTGAAGAGAATGATTTCGCTGGTAAATTTACTTATAATAATCTGAAAACTTATTGAGGGCTCTGAGTTTTTAATATTTTTTATCTAATAAATGTTTCTTGTCGTAGTCAACAGCGTGGGACATTCTTCTAATGCGGCAGTTTGTTAGCTGCGGTTGTCAGTGCCTGTGTTTCATCGAACTCGTCTTATGTTATGTGAATTTAACCAAATGGTTGGGCTTGTTCGAAAGTGGATGGTTTAAATGTACTTAATTTTGAAGCAAGATTTTGCGGAGTAGAAACAAAACGCTTACTTTTGCTGAAAAATAGATGTGCGCAGAATGAACAGAGTGCTGCTTCTTGTAATCGTATGTTGTGTCTTCCCACGTGTTGTAGCTCAGCGTAGGGGTGTTGTTATTAATATGGAGACGGGCGTTCCCATGCGTGATGTGTTGGTGATGACCAATATGGGTGAACAGGTGAAGACCAATTATCTTGGGCAGTATCAACTCATGCGCCCTTTTCGCAGTCTTACGCTGACGCATTCGGGGTTCGTCTCTCTGTCTATGGAGCGGTCGCAGCTGACGGATACGGTGGCATTGCTTCCCAAGTTTAACACTCTCGATGAGGTGGAGGTGTGGGGAAAGTCGCGGCAGATAGACAAGAATGCGGTGAAACCAGCTCCGGGCTATCCCATGCTTAATGCTCCAGCGGCAGGAGTCTCTTTTGATTTCTTCCAACTGTTCGTGCGTCAGAGGTTGAGTGGTAAGCAACGGAAAAAGCATAAGTGGATCATTGAAAATTATTGAAGTGTTTGCCATCGTAGGCGAAAAAACAAGAAGGTGGTGATTTTTCCGTTATTTGCCACCTTTCTTTTTGAAGAAAAATGCTTAACTTTGCCGAACATCAGAACTTAGAAAGAGAAAATGCTAATCGACTATCAAAAGGCGAATATATATCAGGATGAGAAACTCGTCCTGAAAGAGGTTGATTTCCAAGTGGAAGAGGGTGAGTTTATTTATATTATCGGCCGTGTAGGGTCGGGTAAAAGCTCATTATTGAAGACCGTTTATTGTGAATTAGACATTGATCCATCGGATGCCCTCCGTGCCAATGTGCTTGGCGAGAGCCTTTTGGGCATACGTCGCAGTCGTGTTCCGGCTTTGCGGAAGCAGATGGGTGTTATTTTCCAAGACTTCCAGTTGCTTCACGATCGCACGGTATACCGCAATCTGTATTTTGTTCTGAAAGCCACGGGATGGACAGAGCGGGAGAATATCGACCGCCGAATTGATGATGTGCTGGCCGAGGTGGGCATGAGCGACAAGCGTGACAAGATGCCCAGCGAGCTTTCGGGCGGTGAGCAGCAGCGTATAGCCATAGCGCGTGCCCTGCTGAACAAGCCTAAAATGATTATTGCCGATGAGCCTACGGGCAATCTCGACCCGGAAACGGCGGCCAGCATTGTGTCGCTGTTGCAGAAAGCGAGCCGTGAGGGCACGGCCGTGATCATGTCCACTCATAATATTCACCTCATCGATCAGTTCCCAGGCAAGGTGTATCGCTGCAAGCAAAAGGCGTTCAGCCTTATTGATGATGGCGAGCGGCAGAGAGAAATGGCTGAGGAGGACGCCGAGGCGCAAGATTTGGCCAACCGTAATCATTAAAATAGGGAGGAGAAAATGATAGTAAGGAAGTTTGGCGGTACATCTGTTGGAACGCCCGACAGAATGAAGTCGGTGGCAAATTTGGTTACTCGTGATGGAGACCCTACGTTTGTGGTTCTTTCCGCTATGAGTGGCACGACCAATTCGCTAGTTGAAATATCGGGATACTTGTATAAGAAGAATCCGGAAAGTGCCAATGAGGTGATCAATGGCTTGGAAAGGAAGTATATGGAGCACGTAGAAGTGCTTTATGAGACGGAGGAAATCAAGCAGCGCACGCGGGTATTCTTGAAAGAAGAGTTTGCCTTTTTGCGGTCTTTCACCAAGGAGCTTTTCACCAGCTTTGAGGAGAAGCAGGTGGTGGCGCAGGGCGAGGTGCTCAGTACTACCATGATGGCCAATTATATGGAGGAGAAAGGCGTGAAAGTGTCTTTGCTCTCCGCGCTTGATTTCATGCGCACGGACAAGAATGGAGAGCCTGACGCGCGGTATATTTGCGAGCATTTGGCCGCAATCTTGAAGGAGCAGCCCGACAGTGAGGTTTATCTCACGCAGGGCTTTATTTGCCGCAACGCCTTTGGCGAGGTGGACAACCTTCAGCGGGGAGGCAGTGACTATACGGCTTCTCTCATTGGTGTGGCATTGGATGCGGATGAAATACAGATATGGACGGACATTGATGGAATCCATAACAATGATCCGCGTGTGGTGGATCATACCGAGGCTGTGCGACAGCTCAATTTTGAGGAGGCTTCGGAGTTGGCTTATTTCGGTGCAAAGATACTTCATCCCACCTGTGTGCAGCCTGCGAAGTATGCAGGAATTCCTGTGCGCTTGAAGAATACAATAGAACCGGATGCAGAAGGGACGATAATCAATAATGAACTGGTACGTGGTAAACTCAAGGCCGTAGCCGCCAAGGACAATATCGTTGCCATAAAGGTTAAGTCGAGTCGTATGCTGGGCGCGTCGGGTTTCTTGCGCAAGGTGTTTGAGGTGTTTGAGAGTTATCAAACATCCATTGACATGATTGCGACAAGCGAGGTTGGAGTTTCAATGACCATTGATAATGCTGCCCATTTGGCCGAGATTGTGAGTGAGTTGAAGAACTATGGCACAGTTACGGTCGATGAAGGTATGTGCATTATATGCGTTGTGGGCGACTTGGATTGGAATAATCTTGGCTTTGAGGACCTGGCCATTGATGCCTTGAAGAATGTTCCGGTGCGTATGATTTGCTATGGTGGCAGCAATTATAATATCTCTTTCCTCATTCGCGGGGAAGATAAGCAACGTGCGTTGCAAAGTCTGAGCGACAGGCTGTTCGCGTGTGAGGGTTAAAGCATTGAGTCTGACAGAAGATGAGTGTTGTCATTGACAATATAACAATAGTGTTTGGCATTGTCATGGTGGTGCTTTTTATAGTCGCCACGTTGACGGATGTTTTTCTGCGCAAGCCCGTTGTGAATGAAAATCCCGGCCTTGGGAATTCGGGCGATGGCGCGTTGGAGGATGAAGGCGATGCTGCGGAGACGCAAAGCATTGAGATGGCGGATAGGGCGGAGGATCTACCGCCCGTGAGCATAATCATAACCCCCCACGACAATGCCATGGAACTGGAACAGAATCTTCCCGCTTTCTTGGAGCAGGATTATCCGGCTCCGTTCAAAGTTATCGTTGTGTTTTGGAAAGGGGAGTCTGATACGGATGATGTACTGAAGAAGTATGCATCCAATCCGCATCTCTATTCCACTTATATTCCCGAATCTTCCCGCTATATGAGCAGGAAGAAACTTGCGATAACCGTTGGTGAGAAAGCGGCGGAGACAGAATGGCTGCTCATAACCGACATAACGTGCCGTCCGCAAAGCAACCAATGGTTGCGGGCGATGGCGCGTCATGCGGGCAAAGAGGTTAATTTGGTGTTGGGACACACCCGTTATGATGACGATACGTCATCTTTTCGCCGTTTTGCCCGCTCTTATGCAAGCCTTTATCTTATGCATGAGATGCATCGGGGCACCGCTTATCGTTGTGAGGGCAATGCCTTGATGTTCCGCCGGTCGGAATTTGAGCGTCAGGATGGTTTCAGAAGTAATCTGAAATACTTGCGCGGAGAGTATGATTTCATAGTCAATGATTATGCCCGACGCGACAAAGGCTCTGCAATAATGGAGAATTCTCCCGAGGGCGTGTTGGTGGAGCAGTGTCCAACGGATAAGGAGTGGCGCAATAAGCAGCTCTATTATCTTGAAGACCGTCGCCATATGCTTCGCTCTGCGGCTCATCGTTGGCGGCATAACGTAGGACAAGTGGCCTTGCATGCCAGTTTCTTGGCGATGTTGCTGGCTTTGGCGTATGGCATAATGACCCAGCGGTGGGTGCTTGTTGCTTTGGCGGGATGTTTAATCTTGTCCACGGTGCTTCTGCGGTCGTGGTTGGGGCATCGGGCATTGGCTTGTTTGGGTGAGGCATTACCCGCTTGGCGCATCTTCCCCTATGAATTGTGGCTGCTATGGCACAACCTTGGCTTCAAGATACGCTATTGGCGTTCCAATAAAGATGATTTTATAACCCATAAGATTTGATGCGTGTCCTGCATTATATTAACAATGTGAGGAAGGGAGATTTGCTCTCTGGCTATCTCTCCACGCTTGCTACCGCCCAAAGTCGCTTGGGCGCGGTTGTCTCTGTGGTTACCCGACGAGACAATTTCAAAGCCAAATTGAAGGAGTTTCGCCCAGACGTAGTCCATATACATTCCATGTGGAATTTTCATGTGGCGATAATTGCGCGACAGTCTTTGCGCAAAAACTGTGGCGTGGTGCTTTCTCCGCATGGACAATTGGATGCTTTCCGTTGCCGTTATGAGCATCGATGGGGCAAGATGCAGAAGAAATGGGCTTACCAGCGCAGGATGGTGGCTCGCGTTGATGCGTTGATGGCCACTTCAGATGGGGAGGCTGACAGGCTGCGCCAGCTGTCATGGAACGATCACATAGATGTTGTGCCAAACAGTTTGCTTACTTCGAGGATTGCGTCTGCGGATATGGCGGCTTTGTCTCTTCGGCTTTACAGAAAGGTAATCGACACGCGCTATCTCCACTACATGACTGCTGTGGAGCACGAGGCTGTGGGCGTGTTGCTTCATACGGCAATCGACACAACTCCGGATGGATACCTTCCTAAGGAGAAAATGAAGGTGTTCCATGGCTTGGATGCTGCTGCTTGGCGGCGTATGTTCTTGTGTGCGGCAGATGAGGGCGTGCTTCCACTTGTTAAAGATGCAATTGAAAAGCTCGCGCTCAACATTACTCCCGTCGATACGGCTGCCATAGCCCGTTATCCCTCCAAGCATCCTAAGTTCGAAGGGGCTTTGCCTTCCGACAAATTGCTCACGGATAGCGATTTGAAGAAAGAAAAATGGAGAGAGGTGCTTGAGAAGGAGGAAGCCGAATTGTGCAGTGTGGTCACGCTTCTTCTCAACTCCCGTATCTTACAGCGAAAAGGCGACCTTTCCATGCGTCATCTTTGTGACCTTTATGCGGCCATAAAGTATCGGGATTATGACGAAGACCGTTTGCGTTATTTGCTGTCCCGTTTCTCTGCCGTGGAATATGCGCGGAGTGTTATTGCCGCATTAGGCGGCCGGTTGATGCTCGGTGAGGGCTTCATGCCGCTGCCTCCCAAGCATGACCATCGTGCCAGCTCTATGATGAAAACCACCTAAACCAATCAATTATGGAAACTAATAAACCAGTTTACGACCTTTGCGGCGACCGCCGCTACTTGGAATTGCTTGCCAAGCAGTTTCCCACCATCGCCGATGCGAGTACGGAAATCATCAATTTGGAGGCGATTCTCAATCTCCCTAAGGGCACAGAGCACTTCCTTGCCGACATTCATGGCGAGAACGAAGCGTTTCAACACGTGCTGAAGAATGCTTCTGGCAATATCCGCCGCAAGTTGAATGATCTTTTTTCTGACACGTTGCGCGATTACGAAATTCGCAATCTGTGTACGCTAATCTATTACCCGGATCGCAAACTCCGCTTGGTCAAGCAGGAGGAGAAGAACATAGACAATTGGTATCGCATCACTATTCACCGGCTTGTTGTTGTTTGCCGCGATGTGTCGAGCAAATACACGCGCTCGAAAGTGAGAAAAGCATTGCCCACAGACTTCTCTTACATCATTCAGGAACTGCTCCACGAGCATGCCGATGACAAGGACAAGACCGACTATGTAGGCTCGATTATCTCCACGATTATAGAAATAGGCCGTGCCGACCAGTTTATTATTGCCATTTGCAATGTGATTCAGCGTCTTGTTATCGACCAGCTCCATATTCTTGGCGATGTTTACGATCGTGGCCCGGGTGCGCACACCGTTATAGACATTCTTTCTGGCTATCATGACTGGGACATCACATGGGGCAATCATGATGTTCTGTGGATGGGTGCTTGTGCCGGCAATGATGTTTGCATATGTAATGTTATACGAATCGCCTTGCGTTATGACAATATGCTCACCTTGGAGGATGGCTACGGAATCAATTTGGTTAATTTGGCCACCTTTGCGATGGACGTTTATGGCAACGATCCTTGTCAGGAGTTTTTGCCCAAGGTGTCGAAAGACGTGGCTATTGATGACAAGAGCCGCCTTCTGATTGCGCGAATGCACAAGGCCATCAGCGTGATACAGTTCAAATTAGAGGCACAACTCATAGACAAGTACCCGTTGTGGAAAATGGAAAACCGCAAGCTGCTTGAGGCCATAGACTATAAGAACGGCACGTGTAAGGTGGATGGCAAGGCCTATAAGATGATTTCATGCCACTTCCCGACCATAGACCCGGAACATCCCAACAAGCTAACGCCCGAGGAACAGCAGCTGGTGGCCAAGCTTCACCACTCGTTTGTTATCAGCGAAAAGCTCCATCGCCATATCCGCATCATGTTGCGTCATGGCTGTATGTTCAAGAAAATCAATGGCAACCTGCTTTATCATGCCTCCATTCCGCTCAATGCAGACGGTACGTTCAAGGAGGTGGAGGTATCGCCGGGCAAACGTTATTCCGGCCGCGCTTTGCTCTATCATACGGGAATGCTTATTCGTGCGGCTTTCCAGCAAGACTATGAGTCTCAAAGCCGACAGGAGGCCATTGACTATTTCTGTTATCTGTGGTGTGGCCCCGACAGTCCACTTTTTGATAAGGCAAAGATGGCCACCTTTGAGCGTTACTTCCTCACGGAGAAAGAAACGCACAAGGAAAAGAAAGGACACTACTATGAGTTGCGTGACGATGAGAAGACCGCCGACCGCATTCTCGATGAGTTTGAAGTGAAGGGGGCTAACCGTCATATCATCAATGGTCATGTTCCCGTACACGTCTCCAAGGGCGAAAGCCCCATAAAGGCCAATGGCAAGTTGATGGTGATAGACGGCGGCTTTGCGCAAGCCTATCACAAGGAGACGGGTATTGCCGGGTATACGCTCGTGTTCCATAGTCGTGGATTCCAGCTTGTGCAGCATGATCCGTTCACCTCTACCGAGGATGCCATCAAGAGAGGTGCCGACATTCGTGGCACAACGCAGATTGTGGAAATGAACTCTCGTCGTCTGCGCGTTGCTGATACGGACAAGGGTGAGGAATTGCGCAAGCAAATTTCTGATTTGCAGGAGTTACTTTATGCGTATAGGCATGGATTCCTTACGGAGGGCGACAAGCGCAATCCGCCTAAGCTGTAAAGCGTTTTTTCAAGATTAAATAAAAGCTATAATGGCTTGAGCAGTCACAGGACGGGGTAGGGCTGTGTTTTCTCCTCGTTTTATAATGTGTTGCTGCTCAAGTCATTATTGTTCTTGCAACAAAGCCATACCTTTTGCCGTGTCAAACGTGACGTTTTGGGCGGTCAAACGTATGGTTTTGCAGCCCGAAAGCATACGTTTTGTTTTGAGGCAAGGAATGCTTTGGCCATAAAAAAGCATATCGGACTCTCTTTTTTAGAAAATCCGATATGCTTGGTGCTTCCTTTAAGGAAACTTAGAGTAGTATTGAAGAGTTATCCCTTTGCGCCTTTTGGCGCGATAAGGGATGGTTCTCTGCTTGTTACTTTACTTCCACGCTGGTCACTTCCCAAGTGGCTGCGGCATCGGTGGTGCTGGTGTAAAGGAAGCCGATGTAGACTTTCTTTGAGCCAGCCACGCTGCTGAGGTCGCAAGTGGAGGTGGTTACGTCCCAATTCTCACCGGAAGGATAGGCGGAAACGGCCAAGTCGGTCCAGTTAGTGCCATCGGTGGACACCTGTACTTTCAGCTCAGAGGCAGCATCCTTGAAGAAACGTGCCATGTGCTTGAAGGTCAGCGTGGCCTTGGAAAGACCTTTCAGGTTGAATGCGGGAGAAACAAGGCGGCTTTGGCCGGCGTAGTTCTTGCGGGAAGCATAGGCGTTGGCCTTGAAGTAGCCGTTCTCGCTGTCGTAGTTCCAGATGAAACTGAGACCCTCGGGCAGCGAAATATTCTTGATAGTGAAGCCATTGTCGCCCTTGCTGAAGTCTGCGCTCAGCCCGGCAGGCTCGTCGCTTGCGTCTTGCTTGCCGTTGAGAGAGACGATGTGGGTCTGTCCCTTGCCCACCGTCTCGGGCGTGTTGCCCATGTAGTTGGTGAATTTGCCATAGACAACGACCTCATCACCCACCTTGATTTGGTCTTCCGATGTAAACTTCTCACCACCGAGGTAGAGACTTTGGAAGATGTAGATGCGGTTCTTGCCATCATCGGAGATGTAGTAATTGGCATTGCCGTAGATGGCGGTCTCCACTTGGCGGATTTCCACAATCTTTCCCTTGACGTAAATAGGCTCGCTGGTTTCCTCGCCCGCAGCGAGTGCGGTGACAATGTTCAGCGCGGCAGCCACGTTGTAGGGAGAAGCCTGCGTGCCGTTGCCCTCGGGCTGTGCATCGCTCTCGTCATCGCCGCTGCCACCAGCGGTCTCGTTGTTGAGCGAATAGATGTAGTTGCCGGAGGTAAACTCCTTTGTGCCCTCGTAGTTGACCACCTGTCCGCAGACAACTACTTTGTCGCCAACCTTCAACTGGTCGGTGGAGGTGAAGTTTGCGCCGCCAAGATAGCGTCCGCGGTACACCTCAAGCGTGGTTGCGGTGGAGGTGGAGTCATCGGAAATATAGTATGTGGCGTTTCCGAAGCTGGTGTCGATATTGTCGATCTTCACCACATATCCGCTTACGTAGACAGCTTGGTCGAGGTTCTCTCCCTCGTCAATGAAGTTGAGTGCTCCAATAACGTTGAAGGGGTCGTTCTGCGTGCCGGTTCCCTTCGGCTCAATCACGACTTCTTGGCTGTCGTCGGCCGTAGGTGTATCGTAAGGCTGTGGTACATCTTCGCATCCGGTAAGCCCGATGACCGTGAGAGCCAGGGCGGAAAGTGATACTAATAGCTTTTTCATTGTTTATGCTTTTTTGTTTTGTTTCTTGTTAGTTGGGTATTTATTCCACTTTGACGTTCTTGAGTTCCCAAGTGGCTGCGCTTTGCTCCGTGCTCTGATAATCGAAAGCAATGTAAATGGTCTTTCCTGCATAGCTGCTGAGGTCGCAAGTGGTGGTGACGAAGTCCCAGCTGCTTCCATCAAGGTAGGTGGAAAGGGGAAGCTCCGACCAAGAGGACTTGTCGGTGGAGACGAGCACGCGGCATTCTTTCTTGACATCGGTGAAGAATCTTCCGGCCTGATCGAAGGTGAGCAGGTTCAGCTTGGCATTCTTCATATTGATGGCAGGTGAGACGATACGGCTGTGGACAGCGTAGTATACTCCGTTGACATAAGCCGAAGCCTTTGCGCCATAGCTCGTAGAGCCGGCCCAAACATAGCTCAGACCTTCGGGAAGGATAATGTTCTCAACGGTGAAATCTCCAAGTGTGCCATCGCCGAAGCTCTCTTGGAATACGGCTTCGGGAAGAACCTCCACATCATCGATGGAGCGGATGATGATTTCCCACTTGTTGTTGTAACGCTTGAAAATACCCGTGATGTTTACTTTGCCTGTCGGCACTTTTGTGTTGGCAAAGTCGGAGTAGTTGCTGTTGTAAACAATGACGGATGCGTCTTGCTCGTTCAGCTGCCACTCAATAGAGCCTGCGCCTCCGTTGGAGTTGGCGTAGGTGGAGTCAACGCTCCAGAAACGGAACGAGACATTCTTGATGATGCCCAGTTTGCCGCCGTCTTTCGTCAAGTCCCAAGTGGTCTTGTTGCTTCCATCGGCAAACAGTTCTGGCTCGGGAACATCCTTCTTGCCAAGAATCTTGAAGTGCTTATCCCATGTGGCGCGGCTCATTCGTCCGATGGAGGTTTGTCCGCGTGAGTTCATCGTGGGTACTCCGATTTCGGCCTGAAGGCCATAGTTGCCCACATAGAGTCCTTTCAAGTCTACAAGGATTTCCGTGCCGGCGGGCAGGAAACTGTAGAGACCGCCTTGGGCGATGGAGATGATGATGGCACCGGTGGAGTCTTGCAGTGCCAGCTCATTATAGATGTTTCCCTCTGCGTCGCTGCTTGTCACCACGCCCTTGATTTGCAAGTCCTCTGTTACTTGCCGATAGGCGTAGCTTGTGGCAATCTCCTCGCTGAACAGCTCCTTGAGCTGCTGGATGCTGACGACATTGGTCTCGGTGATGGCATTGTTGCCATACGGGGCTTCATCGTAGTTGGCTTCTGCGTAATCCTGTCCCATGCAGGAGGCGAGGATGGTGCAGATGGCCAAAAGGATGATATACTGAATTTGTCTCATGTCGATAAAACTGTGAAATTAGAATTTGTAAGCCACGTTGAGCATTCCATTGATGCCGTTGACGTAGTATTTCTTGGGATTGAGCGAGAACTTATAGGCACGGTCGTTGCGTGTGCCATCGTTGCTGAGCGTGTAGTCGCTTCGGCTTTGCTCGTAGCCACCCGTCACAATCTTGCGGTTGTTGAGTATGTTCGTTACGCTAAGATTGATGGAGATGCTGCCATGACGCAAGCGGATGTTGCGGCCGATAGAGCCATCGAGCATGAAACCGCCCTTGCCCTCGGCTTGTGCGGGGATAACATAGTTGCCCTCGTTGTCGATGCTGCTCATATTGACGAGCGTTTGGCCGTAACGGCGGCTGGGGGCGTAGCTCAAATAGATGCGGTCGTAGTAGTTTCCGCTCAAGTTGATGAACCATCCGCCCATGTGGAAGTCAATTACACCGCTGTATGCGGACAACGGCGTTCCGCTCTCGCGCATATCTTTGTTGTAAACGATGTCATCGGTGTAGGTGGCTTTGGTGGAGTTCAGATAACGAACATTGGCGTTGTTGATGTTCTCGGCTTCCATCCAGTGGCCCAAAGCCTTGAAGTTGAGGAAGCTGGTAATCTTGAAGTCCAGGCCAACCTCTACGCCGTAGTAGTGCTTCTTGATGTTGGTCATGGAAACATATGAGAAGCTGTTGATGTCGTCAAAGTAATAGTTCTGCCATTCTGTGACGTTTGTCATCCGGTTATAGAATCCGGTGACGTTGGCGTGAAGCCATGATCCCATGTACTGGTAGCTCAACTCAGAAGAGAAAACGCGCTCATTTCGCAAGTTGTCCACGAAGTCGTTGTTCATCTCGGGTGAAACGAAAGCAGCGTTGGCTTGTGGTGCGCGATGCTCGTAGCCTAATCCGAGAGAGAGCGTGTGTCCGTTTTGGCTGAGGATACCGTTAAACTTCATACCGCCAGAAAGGAACTCGGCCTTCTTGCTCTTTCCGAAAGAATTGTCGGCAAACATACCGTTGCGCATGTGGCCTTTGCGGAACATATTGTCGTAGGCCAGTTTTCCAGCCAGCGTGTAGTGAAGAATGCCAAAGTTCTCGCTGTAGCTTCCCCAAACGGTTCCACGTCTTACAGTGAGGTTGTAGTCGTAGCCGAACTTGTCGTCCTCATAGATGAGGCGGCCTTTGCCTTGTGTCCCCATTGTGTTGAGGTCGTATTGTATACGAGGGTCGGTAAGCTCATAAGTACCGAGCGCGTAAGTGTTGATGTTGTGGAAGCTGCTGGCACCCAAGAGATCCTCCATCGTTTGGTAATGGCGGCCTACGTTCTGTCCTAACATGATACCGGCGTTCAGACGGCTGTCTTTCGTGAGTTGAGTGCTCAGCGTAGATGCCATGGTCAACATCAAGTTGTCATTGTGGCGTGCCTGTACGTAATAGACGGCATCCTGCCCGTTCAGTGCGGCTTGCTTATTGGCGTAATAAAGGCGATCCCATTGAATTTGGCGGTTCTCCTTGCTTTGCCACCATTGTACGGCGGAAGACCAGTCGGCAAGAGCTTGCGGTGTGCGGTAGCGGGTGTCGCCCTCGTCCCACACATCATAGTAGCTGCTTGGCATGTTTTTCCAATAATCGGGCTGAGGATTGTCGGCGTTGTTGTAGTTCAGCTTGGTGCTCTTGTACATCGAATATTTGCCGAAAAGGCTCGTTGTGAGCTTGGAGCGGTCGTTGATGTCCCAGTCCCAAGTGAGAATGGCCGAGGGAGCAAAGTCGTTCACAACGCGTGAGTTGCGCTTGTGTCCATTTTGGTATCCCCAGTACGGGTTGTACTGATAGTCGTTGGCCAGCCAGTATGCCTCATCGGTAGAAGCTCCTTGTGACGCGCGCTCCGTTGGGTTTCCCCAAGTGGCAAAGGATACGGAATGTCCGTTGTTCCATTTCTTCTGTACTCCGAAGTAGTAAGACAGGGCATTATAGAATGTTCCCTCCACGTATCCGCGGTTTGCCCAACGGTAAGTGAGGTTTGCTGCAATGGCCCATCCCTTGCTGTTGAAGCCGCTGGCGTATGTGTACATACCACGCAGGGTGTAATTGCGGTTGGCGGCAGAAAGCGTGATGCGCTGGCCTGCAGCCATAGAACCCGCACGGAAATTGTAATTGTTGCTTCCCGAAAGTCCCGTCATGGCAAACGAACTCTCTTCAAAGGGCAGTGAGTAATCGACGTTGCGCGTTTGCTGGTTCAGACCACCCACCAACGAATAGCGGAATTGGCCCGACTCCATGTCGTTCATAGGCGCGCCGTTAATGTAAACGTCGTTGTACTTTTGGTTGAGGCCCCTGTAGCGGAAACGCAACGGCGAATAAAGGTAGCCCACCTCGGATGCGTAAACATTGCTGTTGGAGTTGAGGATAGTGACATTACTGCTCATGTCATCGTCCTCGCCCAACTGCGCCTCGGTGAACGTGAACGCCGATTCGTCCATCGTGTTGGTCGTTTGCTCTTGCGCATTGCTGTTGGTATGCGTGTTCTGCGCTACCACCATGCTTGTGCTGCAAAGTGCTACCACGACTAGTTTCAGCTTTTTTTGCATAGTTGAGTTCAATTAAAGAAAACGTTATTTTGGTGCAAAGTAACGAAAAAGATTTTAAACAAGGGAAACTTTTTTGATAAAATTCGGTTAAAGGCTCTTTATTTCGGAAATAATTGCCGATATTTGCACAATAGTTTGACGGCGTGGGATGTTGTGGCGCTCGCTCGAACGTTCGCGGAAGCTGAGGTTTTTGCGGAAAAAGATGAATTTGACGTAACAAATATTAAAAGGATATGAGAAAACTTTCATTGGTTATTCTGCTGTTCTTGGCTGTCGTAGCTCAAGCACAAAAGAGATTTTCTGTTTATGCAGTGGGATTTTACAATTTGGAGAACTTATTTGATTACACGCATGATGAGGGGAAAAGGGACTATGAGTTTCTGCCAGAAGGTAGTTACAAATGGAATAAGATGAAGTATGAGAGTAAGCTGCGCAATATGTCGCGCGTGCTCTCGGAGATGGGAACGGACGTTTTGCCACAGGCCGGATGTGCGCTGATTGGTGTGAGTGAGGTAGAAAACAATCATGTCATGACAGACTTGGTGGCGCAAGAGCCGCTCAAGCAGCGTGGGTATCAGTTTGTGCATATAGAAGGCCCTGATGCTCGCGGTGTTGATTGTGCCCTTATCTATAATCCCGCGCTTTTTCAAGTGCGTGACACCAAATTGCGTCCTTATTTCTATGAGCAGCCTTCGGATTCAGCCCGCAAGACGCGTGGTTTCCTTATTGTGGATGGAACGCTGGCCGGTGAGTTTGTCACGGTGATAGTATGCCATTGGCCAAGTCGCGGTGCGGGAGCTTACTATCGTGAGCTGGCGGCCAAGCAGGCGAAGTTTGTCAAGGACTCTTTGCTCGCAGATGACCCAAGCCGAAAGATATTGTTGATGGGCGATATGAACGATGATCCCACCAATCGTTCCATGCATGAAGTGCTTGGTGCGAAAGCTGAGGTAGACGAAGTGGGGGCGGCCGACATGTATAATCCTTGGTACAACCTCTTGGTGAAGAAAGGCGTGGGCACGCTTACTTATCGTGGCGCATGGAATCTTTTCGACCAGATTGTCTTGACTCCCAACTTGCTCAATCAGCATGGGGCGAAAGATTTCAGCACATTGAAGTATTGGAAGAGCCAGATTTTCCGTCGTGATTACTTGTTCCAGACCGAAGGAAAGTATAAAGGCTCTCCCAAGCGTACCACATCGGGTGGAGTATGGCTTGATGGCTACAGCGACCACTTGCCCGTAGTGGTTTATTTGATGAAAGAGCAAAAGTAAAGGAATTATAGCCCAAGCGTGCCCATTGCGCGCTTGGGCACTTGTCTTTTTTACGGTGAATATGCACGAAAGTAAGATAGAGACACACCCCTTTGAGCCTTTTCTTCCCAAGAATGCGCGGTTGCTGATGCTTGGAACGTTTCCCCCGGCTCCCAAACGTTGGTGCATGAAGTGGTATTACCCTAATTTCACCAATGATATGTGGCGCATTTTTGGCCATATCTATTATTCGGACAAGTTGCATTTCGTGGATGAGGGGCGCAAAACCTATCGCTTGTCTGAATTAAAGGAGTTTTTGCAGGATAAAGGCGTTGCCTTGTTCGACACTTGCCTGCGCATTCACCGTACCACAGGGACGGCTTCCGATAAGGATTTGGAAGTAATAGAGGCTGCGGACCTTGACGGACTGCTCCGCTCTCTTCCGGAATGCTGCGCGGTGGTTACTGCCGGACAGTTGGCCACAACGCTTTTTGTTCGGCATTATGGCATTGATACAGGGAAAATGCAGATGGGTGACTATCGGGAGTTTGAGTTTGAGGGGCGCAGGCTTCGGCTTTATCGGATGCCAAGCAGCAGCCGTGCTTATCCGATGAAGATAGAACTGAAGGCGGAATACTATCGCCGGATGTTTGAGGATATTCATTTGGCTTGATGCTATTGGGCTTTGCGCCGTTGGACGGCAAGCAGCTGATGGCAGCAGGCGGCTTTTATTAAACATCATCATCATTAATATAATGGACAGTCAAGTAACAATTATTGGAATCGCTGGTGGTACAGGCTCGGGCAAGACCACCGTCGTAAAGAAAATAGTGGAGGCGTTGCCCCCCGATTTTGTGGATGTTGTGCCTTTGGATTCTTATTATAACGACACAACGGGTATGACCGATGAGGAGCGAAAGGCCATCAATTTCGACCATCCCGATGCTTTCGACTGGAAGCTCCTTATCAAGCAGGTAGACGATTTGCGCAATGGGAAGGCCGTGGAGCAGCCCACCTATTCCTATATATTGAGCAACCGACTGCCCGAGACCATTCATGTAGAGCCGAAGCCTGTCATTATCATAGAGGGAATCATGACGCTGCTCAACAAGAAGCTGCGCGACATGATGACATTGAAGATATATGTGGATACGGATTCCGATGAGCGGCTGATACGCAATATTCAGCGCGACACAATTGACCGAGGCCGTACGGTGTCGATGGTGGTAGACCGCTACTTGAAGGTGCTTAAGCCCATGCACGACCAGTTCATTGAGCCTACCAAGCGATATGCCGACTTGATTATCCCGCAGGGTGGTGAAAACCGGCAGGGCATCGACATCCTTTGTCGGTACATTGAGGGACTGGTTCCTCAACGGTAGTGCCGATGGAGCAAAATAGCGAATTGCGCGCCGCGTGGGAGTTTGTGGAGCACACGGGGAAGAGCGTTTTTCTGACGGGCAAGGCCGGTACGGGAAAGACCACATTCCTCAAAATGCTCAAGGAGAAGAGCGGGAAGCGGCTTGTGGTGGTGGCTCCCACAGGTGTGGCGGCTGTCAATGCGGGCGGCGTTACCATTCATTCTTTCTTTCAGTTGCCATTCTCGCCCTATCTTCCCGGGGCGCAGATGCGGCATCGCTTCGACTTCAGCAAGGACAAGCGCAGGATTATCCGGACGCTTGATGTGCTCGTCATTGATGAGGTGTCTATGGTGCGGAGCGACCTTCTCGATGCCATCGACTCCGTTTTGCGCCGTTTTCGTGAGCACGACAAACCATTTGGCGGCGTGCAGTTGCTCTTGATAGGCGACTTGCAGCAGCTTACTCCGGTGGTCACCCCCGAGGATGAGGCGGTGTTGCACGACTATTACGACACGCCTTATTTCTTTAGCTCAATGGCTTTGCGGCAGGTGGACTACGTAACCATCACGCTGACCCGTGTCTATCGACAGCAGGATGAGTCTTTCATCCGTCTTCTTAACGCCGTGCGTTGCAATTGCCTGACCGATGAGGACTTGCGGCAACTCAACGCTCGTCATCTGCCCGCGTTCAGTCCTCATGCCGAGGCGGGCTATATTCGTCTGACCACCCATAACCGCATGGCAGACAGCTACAATCAGTCGCAATTGGCTTCGTTGAAGGGAGCTTCGTTCACCTACGAGGCCACAGTGGAGGGCGAGTTCCCGGCTTATAACTTCCCAACCGACCAGCGGCTGGTGCTCAAAGAAGGCGCGCAGGTGATGTTTGTCAAGAACGATGCCGAGGGACGATACTATAACGGGCGCATCGGGCACGTGGTTTACCTCGACTCAAAGACAATTCGGGTGCTTTGTCCGGGCGATGCGTTGCCCATAGATGTGGTGCGTGGCGAATGGGAGAATATGCGCTACACGCTCAATGAGACTACCCGGGAGATTGAGGCCGAGGTGCAGGGCGTGTTTGCCCAGTATCCTTTGCGGCTGGCATGGGCCATAACCATTCACAAAAGCCAAGGACTTACGTTTGAGCACGTGGTTATCGATGCCGCCCAGTCCTTTGCCCCGGGACAGGTCTATGTGGCTCTCAGCCGTTGCAAGACGCTTGACGGGCTTGTCTTGAGCACCCCCATCTCGCGCCATGCCATCATGAACGATGGCCGGGTGAGCAGCTATATGGAGGGGCAGGAGGAGAGGTCGATGGGCGCGGTGCGCAATTTGCCCCGGCTGAAGCAGGAGTATGAGCGTCAGCAGCTGTTGGAGTTGTTTGCCTTTTGGCATATATTGCAATGCGAGCAGCGTATGCAGCGGCTGGTTGTGGAGCATTTGTTTACGCAAGAAACGCTCAAGCAGCTTCTGCAAAGTGTGGACAGTCAGTTGCGGGAAATGCTCATTGTGGCCGACAAGTGGACGCAGCGCATTGCATCAATGCCTTTTGAGCAATTGCATGAGGCTCAGTTCTTAGAGCGTGTGGGGCGTAGTGCAGACTATTTTCATCAGCAGCTTGCGGCCATTTTCGGCGACTTGCTCTCGGCTATGCGCCGCATAGGGCTGACAAATAAAACGCTTATGTGCCGCTTCGACACTGTTTCTTCGGAATTGGCCGAGGCCGTGGAGGTGAAGGAGGCTGTGCTGGCAGTTGTTGCCGACCAAGGTTTCTCCGTAGGTGGCTATCTCCATGCCAAGCAGGTGGCTTTGCTCAATGTGCAGGATGAGGGAGCAAAGAGCGGGGGAAAGGCGAAGAAGAAGCGCGCCGAGTCCAAGAAGAAGCCAAAAGGCTACAGTCAGGAGCTTACCTATCAGGCCTTTGTCAAAGGCGAGGACATTGGAGGCATTGCCCGGGAGCGTGGTTTGGCTGTGTCAACGGTGTTTGGACATTTGTTGGACTATGTCCGGAAGGGAAAGATAAAGGCGGTTAGCTTGGTGGGGGCGGAGAAGTATGCCGCCATCATGCGGGTTATAGATAAGGTGGGAACGGTGGAGGCCGCCACGCCGATAAAGAATCTTTGCCCGCCAGAAGTCACTTTCGATGATGTGCGTGCCGTCATGGCCGAGCTTTCGGCAAGCGATGAAGCATGAGCAAAATACCGCTGATGAGTTGAAAAACCATCAGCGGTATTTTGTTTTTTTTGTGCGCACAGAAAGTATGTTTTTGGTATGCTGGGCAAAAGGTATGGTTTTGCAGCATCAAACCATACCTTTTGCCGTCCCAAACGTAACGTTTTGCCATGCGTTAGGTAACCTTTTGCAGAGGCTTGTTTGTTAAAGCCAATGCAATGCTGCATAAAAGCGTTGCTGTATTGCCGATGTTACGGCAATTTTTCATACCTTTGGAGCGAAAAATCATAAACTCATGATACTGATAGCAGACAGCGGAAGTACGAAAACCGATTGGGCACTGACGGGAAATGCCCTTCCAGAGCCTTTGCGATTCCACACGCAGGGCATCAATCTCTTTCATCAGCGTGCGGCGCAAGTCGTCTCTATTTTGCAGGAAGAGTTGTTTCCGCAGATTACTGCGGCGCGGGTGGCTGCTGAAGAAGTGGCGGGCATATACTTCTATGGGGCGGGCTGCACGCCGTCTGTTGCGCCACAGGTGGCCGCGTTGCTTTCTGAGGTGTTTCCCAAGGCGGAAGTGAGTGCCGACAGCGACTTGCTGGGAGCAGCCCGCGCCGTGCTGGGGCACAATGCGGGCATAGCCTGCATATTGGGGACGGGGTCTAACAGTTGTCTTTACGATGGAACGTGCATCACGCAACACGTCCCCCCGCTGGGCTATATCCTTGGTGATGAGGGGAGCGGTGCTGCGCTGGGGCGGCGTTTCCTCAATGGCGTTTTCAAAGGTTGGCTGTCTGCCGCCGTAAAGGACGCATTCTTGGCAGAGACGCAGCAAACTTATGAGGATATTATCCGCCGTGTTTATCAAGAACCAATGGCCAACAGGTATTTGGCTTCCATAGCTCCGTTCGTTGTCCGCCACATCAATGATGCGGGCATCCGTCAGCTTGTGGCAGACAACTTTGAGGATTTCTTCCGCTACAATATCCTCCGCTACGACACCACGCTTCGCTGTGTGGCTTGTGTGGGTGGCGTGGCCGCCCATCTTGAAACCGTCTTCCGAGAGGTGGCCGCGCGCCATCAGTTTGCTGTCACCCGAATCATCAAAAGCCCGATAGAAGGCCTCATCGAGTATCATCGCGTTTAAGGAAGCGGGCAGGGGAGGCAAAAAAGAAGAAAAAAATCGTAATCGTGTAGATTTTAAGCAGCTCTGTTTGGCGTTTTGAGAGAAACTCGTTATCTTTGTGGTGTAATATTTACATAACTGCAAATAAAAACACAGATGAAGACAGACGAGACGGCAAAGTATTGCTATAAGTATCCCCATCCGAGTGTGACAACCGATTGTGTGATATTCGGATTTGATGGGGCAAGGCTGATGGTGTTGCTCATACAGCGAGGCATAGAACCATATAAGGGGCGGTGGGCTTTCCCCGGCGGTTTTTTGAAAATGGATGAGAGCGCGGAGGAGGGTGCGCTGCGTGAGTTACAGGAAGAAACGGGATTGCGTGGGGCGTACATCCGCCAGTTTCATACCTTTACTGCTCCTCAACGTGATCCTCGCGAGCGGGTTATAACCATCGCCTATTATGCCTTAGTGAGGATGCAGGAGGTGAAAGGTGGTGACGATGCTGCCGATGCGCGTTGGTTTGCGCTCACTGAAGTGCCTCAGCTGGCATTTGATCATGACCAGATTTTGCGCAAGGCAGAACAGGCGTTGCGCCTGCAAATCCACTTTGAGCCTATTGGTTTTGAATTGCTTCCTAATCAGTTTACCATCAAGGAGCTTCAGAGCCTGTATGAGGCAATACTTGATGTGCGTTTCGATCGCCGAAACTTCTATAATAAGATGAAGCGGCTGGAGATTCTGGAGCAGACGGAGAACATGGTGAACCCGACAAAGAAGAAAGCGGCGCATTTGTTTCGGTTCAATAAGCTGAAATACGAAGAGTTGAAGCAAAGGGGATTCAGAATGGAATTTTGATTAGGCATAACTGATGGTGTACAACAGAAAATACACTCCAGAGAAGATTACCCATCTTGAGGAGAACGAGATATTTGTGTTTGGAAGCAATCTTGCCGGCGCGCATGGTGGCGGGGCTGCGTGCATGGCATTTCTTTGCTTTGGCGCAAAGTGGGGCAGCGGTGTGGGGCTGCAAGGGCAAAGCTATGCCATCCCGACAATGCAAGGAGGGGTGGAGACCATTAAACCCTATGTGGATGAGTTTATACGGTTTGCCAGTGAACATGAGGAATTGACTTTCCTGGTAACAAGGATAGGTTGTGGAATAGCAGGATTCCGTGACGAGGAGATAGCCCCCTTGTTTGAGAAAGCCTTGCCGATGGAGAACGTCTTGTTGCCCAAGGAGTTTGTGGAAGCTCTTTGATCTTTGATGGAAAGCAAGTATAATTTTGGTCGCTTCTTGCTTGCCCACAAGTTTAATTATGCGCGTGCGTTGCAGGAATTGGGTGAGGGAAAGAAGCAAACGCATTGGATCTGGTTCGTCTTCCCTCAACTGGCAGCTCTCGGAAGAAGTGCCAATGGCCGATACTATGGTATCAGCGGGCGTGAGGAGGCCGAAGCCTATCTCCGTCATTCCGTGCTTGGGGCAAGGCTGCGAGAGGTGAGCAAGGCCTTGCTGGCGTATGATGGCTTGTCGGCGGTGGATATTTTGGGGGAAGTTGATGCCGTAAAAGTGTGTTCCTGCATGACGCTTTTTGATGCAGTGTCTCCCCACGACATCTTTCGCGAAGTGTTGGATGCTTTCTATAATGGCGAGACGGATGGGAGAACCTTGGAACTTGTCAGCCATATATGAGTGTGCTGTAAGCAAAGAGTAGGAATCCAATTCTCCAAAATGTAAAGCGATAGGAAGATAAATTAAGGGAGGGAGTTGTTATGTTGGTGATACATCCCACGGACAGGACCACGGCGATGCTCTCAGTTCTGTATGCCGGACTGGGCGCAACGGTGATAGGGGACAACCGTACCACAAGAGAGATGGGGCGGTTGTTGCATCATGTCTCCTCGCAAGAACGCATCATGTTGCTTGGACATGGCACGGAGAATGGTCTGTTCTTCCGTGAAGACGACAGTAGCAAGGAGTTTGATGGGATTATTGTGGGGCATTCCCACGCCTATCATCTGCGTAAGCATGGTGGCAATCTCATTGGGATATGGTGTCATGCCGATGATTTTGCGCGTAAAGAGGGCTTGCATGGCCTGTTTTCCGGTATGATTGTTTCCGACACGGACGAAGCGGAGGAGTATGGAATCAACGTGCCGCAATGCGTTATAGAAGAGGAGAATGTAGTAATGTTCGGTAAGTTGCGCGGGTTGTTGGACGAAGGACTCCCGCTTCATGAGATTCCGGCGCGAATGGAGGCCTTGAATGATGCTCATACGCCTATAGCCGATTTTAATTATCGTCATTTCTTTTACATTTAAACCAATATGTTTAGATTAAATCCTCAGTATTCCGATTTGTAAGAATGGGAGCGGTGGGGGAGAAGAAAATGGGAAACTCTATAACAAAGAAGACAGTACATTTAGTTAATCACAGTAATCAAGCGTCTGCGGCAATCGGTTTGCTTGTCGCAGACTTCCGTTTTTCCTTGTTGCGATAGTCTTGATGAGGCTGCTTTGCTTCGTCTTGTTTTTCGTTTGTGCCCTTGTCTGTATTTCAAAGCGCGTTTGTGAGTGGATATTGCGAATAGTTTTATCCCGCATTATTCTGATTTCCCAGAGTTTTTTGGTAATTTTGCAAGCAAAAATGTTGGCTGATGCCAAGATGTGGGGGAGAAAGATTGCGCGGCACCTCTGAACAGCAGGGGAACGCATGGTGGTTTTCCGCACCGTTTGGCGTAGCCCCTAAGCAATGAATATACAGGCAAAATGAAGCAACTTCGCATACTTCTGCTTTTGACAATTGTCTTGCTGAATGCGCTCCCCTCAATGGCAGTGCTGCAGGAGGACTCGCTCAAGAACTCATTGGCCGTGTTGCGCCATGAGCTGATTACGAGCCACTATCAGCTCAATGAGCAGATGAACCGCACGAAGCAGTGGAACAGTCGCATCACCTCGCAGCTGCAAAGCATCACGCAGCGGTCGGCGCAGGTGTCGCTGATGCTCTATTCGCAGAATTCGGAGTATATTTTCGATGTTACCTATGCTTGTCATGAGGCCACACAGCTCTATCGTGAGTTTGAGGAGAAGACACGGCCGTTCAGCAGTCTTATCTCTCGTGCGCAGCAAGACATAGCGCGTTATGACTCGCTCATCAACGCATTGAGCACGATGTACACCGATGGGATGACCGAGCGCGAGAAGACGGATCGCAACGTTTGTCTCACGCTGTCGGTGAGCATACGGCGTATGTTGGTTGAGAACAGCCAAAGTTTTCAGGACTACATACAGCATTACAATTACAGCCGTAGGCAGCTGAAAGCTTTAAACGATTATGCGCAGAAGCGTTATCAGGAAATACAGGGCAGTTTGTTGCAGAACACCAATGAGAATTATTTCTCGGTGTTGGCTCATCCCCAAATTTATCTGATGCGCATGGGGGCGGCGGTCAGCGATAAGTATGTGCCGCAGCACAAGGTTCGGTCGCAGTGGGACGCGCGTTGGCTCATTCTGTTGCTGTCGATGATAGTATTCTATGGCGTTTTTGCCATATTGCTCAATTATCTCAGCATCCGTTTCCTCGTGACCCGATGGGTCAAGGCCGACCGTTTTCATGTGGACACAAACTCGTTTTTGGCCAAGCGAACGTGCATCATCATGAATGGAACGGTCATTACCTTTGGTGTGGCGTTGCTTATTATCCGCTATGCCTCGCCGTCCAACTTTGTGTTTATGGCCACGGGTATCCTGCTTGAGTTCACGTGGTTACTTGCTGTTATTCTGACTTCGCTCATGCTGCGCGTGGATGGCAAGTTGGTTCAGGTCACTTATCGGAGCTATTATCCCATCATATTGGTCGGATTCATTATCATTTGTTTCCGGATTATCCTCATCCCCAGTGTGTTTGTCAACTTCTTGCTTCCTTTGCTTATGCTGGCTAGCACGTTGTGGCAAGCTCGTATCATTAGGAAATATCGGCAGCGGATGATGCGGAGCGATGGCTATTTGGGCTATGCCACGCTGAGTGTCTTTGCTGTGACAACGGTTAGCTCTTGGTTGGGCTACACCATGCTTTCCGTTCAGATTATCATTTGGTGGATGATGCAGCTCGCTTGCATTCTGACAATAACTTGCGTTCACGACTATCTGCGCCGTTACCGCGAGAAGCACCAGCTCTATAATAAGCCAATCAATAAGGCTTGGTTCTTCCGCTTTGTCTATTTTGTGGTGTTGCCAGCCTGTTTGGTGCTGTCGTTCTTGCTTGCCATCTATTGGGCGGCAGATATGTTCAACCTCAGTGAGCTTACGTGGGAGGTGTTTAGCGCATCGTTTATAGACACGGCCAACTTCAAGATGAGCATTTTGGGCATAGCGCAGGTTATCATCTTGTGGTTCTTGTTCAATTACATCAACCATACAGCGAAAGACCTTACGCACTTTTGCTTGCAGCGTCGCGACCCGACCACGGCTGCCACTCGCTCTGTCATGTTTGTTAATGTGACGCAAACGGTGGTTTGGGGCACATGGCTGCTTGTCGCTTTGGCCATTTTTAGGGTCAACAACACATGGCTGGTGGTGGTTTCGGGAGGTCTTTCCACTGGCGTTGGATTTGCCATGAAGGACATTCTGGAGAATATTTATTATGGTATCTCGCTAATGGCGGGTCGCATCAAGATAGGCGACTATGTGGTGTGTGATGGCATCCGCGGACGTGTGATGAGCATCAGTTACACTTCAACGATGCTTGAGGCTACCGATGGGTCGGTTATCGCATTCCAAAATTCGCAGCTTTTCACCAAGAACTATAAGAATCTTACCAAGAATCATGGCTACGAGCTTGATACCTTGGAGGTCGGAGTGGCTTATGGCACGGATTTGAAGTTGTGCTGCCAGCTCTTGACGGATGCCATCTCGCAGCTTGATTGCGTTTATCAGGAACGCAAAGTGGCCGTAAGGTTGAAGAGCTTCGATGACAGTTGTGTGACATTGAAGATATTGATGTGGGTGAATGTGTTGGAGCGTTTCTCTGCCGAGGGCGAGATCATGGAGTGTATCTATAATACGCTCAACCAAAACAACATCGAAATACCGTTCCCACAGCGTGAGGTGACGTTGAAAAACATTAGTGAGCTGAAAACCGAACGGGTGATGCAATCGGATACGCATTCCGAAGAAGGCTCGTCTGTCGGTAAAGGCGGTTTCATTGACAAGAAATAAATTAAAGAGAAATGAATCAACCAATATTTGTCGCAGGTCCATGCGTGATAGAGACTGCGGAGCTTCTTGATACCGTTGCGCAGGAGTTGGTGCGCATCAATCAGCAATATGGTATCGATATTATTTTCAAGGCGTCTTTTGATAAGGCCAATCGCACGAGCCTTTCTTCCTATCGCGGACCAGGATTGGAGAAAGGATTGCAGATGCTTGCCGATATTAAGGAACGGTATGGACTGCGCATTCTGACCGACATACATGAGGCTTGGCAGGCCAAGCCCGTAGCAGAGGTGGCTGATGTGTTGCAGATTCCGGCATTCCTTTGCCGTCAAACCGACTTGCTTGTTGCTGCGGCGCATACGGGAAAGACGGTTAACATCAAGAAAGCGCAATTCCTTTCGGGAGCAGACATGCGCTATCCTTTGCAGAAGTGCCGTGAGAGCGGTGCGGTAGATGTGTGGCTGACGGAGCGCGGCAACTGTTTCGGCTATAACAATTTGGTGGTCGACTTCCGCAATATTCCCGATATGCTCCAATTGTCGCCCGCAGTCATTATGGATTGCACGCATTCCGTGCAGCGACCGAGTGCCGGTGATGGCAAGACAACGGGCGATCGCCGCTTTGTTCCCTCAATGGCACTTGCCGCCAAAGCCTTTGGGGCAACGGGCTACTTCTTTGAGGTGCATCCTGATCCCGACCGTGGCTTGTCGGATGCAGCCAATATGCTGGAGCTTAGTCAGCTTGGAGCGTTGATAGGAGAACTTCTCAAATAATTTAATAGAGCGAATGGAAAACATGAATACGCAAGCGGAAGAGCGGCTGAAAGACGTTAGGAAGTATGCCGTTCAGTGCATCAAGGACGAGTGTGATGCTACAATGAAACTCATTGACCAGCTTGACGAGAACTTTGATCGTGCGGTGGAGATGATGTATCATTGCAAGGGCAAGGTAATCGTTACTGGAGTTGGCAAAAGCGGAAATATTGGCGCAAAGATAGCCGCAACGCTCTCCTCTACGGGAACGCCGGCTTTCTTCATCAATCCGCTGGATGTCTATCATGGCGATCTTGGTGTGATGACCAAGGATGATGTTGTGCTTGCCTTGTCTAATTCGGGACAGACGGACGAACTGTTGCGTTTCATTCCGATGGTTCTCCATATGCAGGTGCCTATTATCGGAATGAGTGGCAATCCCAAGTCGTTGTTGGCCAAATATGCTTCCGTTCATCTTCAGGTGAAAGTGGAGAAAGAGGCCTGCCCGCTCAACTTGGCTCCCACCAGTTCTACGACGGCTGCCCTTGTCATGGGCGATGCTTTGGCCGTGGCATTGATGGAAGTGCGTAACTTCAAGCCTACGGACTTTGCCCAATTCCATCCGGGCGGCGAGTTGGGAAAA
Source organism: uncultured Prevotella sp. (assembly GCA_964640675.1). Lineage (GTDB taxonomy): Bacteria > Bacteroidota > Bacteroidia > Bacteroidales > Bacteroidaceae > Prevotella. The sequence continues at coordinate 171,854 of CAZXFP010000001.1, forward strand.
CGGTTGCTTACCACCGCGCGCGATGTGATGCGAAGCGACAATTTGCCCATCATAGACAAGGAGATGCATTTGGGTGAGGCCATTATCCATGTTAGCAAAGGCAAACTGGGCTTGGGAGTGTCTTTGCAGGATGGCAAGGTGATAGGCCTGATTACTGATGGCGACATCCGCCGTGCCATGGAGCGTTGGCAGGCAGAGTTCTTCGACCACACGGTGAGTGATATTATGACAACCAATCCCAAAACGGTTAGTCCGGATACGAAGGTGACGGAGATTCAACGCACCATGAATCAGTATAAGATTCATACGGTGCTTGTAACCGACATGGACAATCATTTCATGGGTGTGGTGGATCATTACAGTTGTATGCTGTAATTCCTTGTTCAAAAGAATAAAGAAAGGCAGATAAAGATTGAGACGGCTTAAAGTCATATTCCTGCTCTTGGCATTTTGCGCTTCCAGCGTGCTGGCGCAGCGTGCAGATAGCGTTGTTGTTCAGCGGCTTAGGGAAAAAGGTATAACCTTTTCTCACAATAACTCCGTTACGTTGCTTGTCAATGGCAAAGAAAAGTTTGATGACTTGTTCAAGGCCATTGAGCAAGCGCGTTCAAGCATTCATCTCGAATATTTTAATTTCCGTAACGACTCCATCAATCGTGAACTGATGTTGCGCTTGGAGCGCAAGGTGGCCGAGGGCGTGGAGGTGCGGGCCATCTTCGATGGTTTTGGCAATGCGAGCAATAATCAGCCGATGCGTAAGAGCGATGTCGAGGCCATACGCTCAAAGGGTATTGAAATCTATGAGTTCAAGCCGATGCAGTTCCCTTGGCTGCATGACGCGTTCAATCGCGACCATCGCAAGATAGTAGTTATCGATGGCAAGGTGGCTTATACGGGCGGAATGAACGTGGCCGACTATTATATCAATGGCACGGAGGTTGTGGGGAGCTGGCATGATATGCACTGCCGCATAGAGGGTGATGAGGTGAACACGCTTCAGCGCATTTTTTTGCGGATGTGGAGGCTGGTCTCGGGGCAAGATGTGCATGGTGCAAAGTATTACCGTGGAGTAAGCAATGCCGACTATATGGAAGGTTTGAAGCCCGACACCACTTCCACGGCGGGGCATCAGATGGTGGGAATCATTAACCGTGAACCGCAGGTCACGCGGGATATTATCCGTTATTTCTATCTCAATGCCATCAATGCTGCAAAAGACAGCATCAAGCTGATCAATCCCTACTTTACGCTTACTCGTCGTTTGAAGCGCGCCTTGGCCGATGCCGTGAAGCGGGGTGTGAAGGTGGAGATTATGCTCAGCGTGAAGAGCGATATTCCGATTACTCCCGATGTAGGCTTCTACAATGCCCATAAGCTGATGAAGAAAGGATGCCAGATTTGGCTCTATGAGCCGGGGTTTCATCACACGAAGGTGATTATGGTGGATGGGCAGGTCTGCACTGTTGGCTCGGCCAATCTCAATGCACGCTCGCTAAGATGGGATCGTGAGGAGAATGCCGTCATCATAGACCCTCATGTAACGAGACAGCTTGACAACCTCTTTGAGCAGGAAAAGAAAGAGTCTTTTTTGCTTACGCCCGAGAGGTGGAAGCAATGGCGCACGCCGTGGAAAAAGTTTGTGGGCTGGGCAGGACATTTGTTCTCGCCGTTCCTTTGATATGTGGCTGCATAAGGTGGAAGTTGCAGCGTGCTAAATGGTGCGGCTGCAAAGTAGTGCGAGAGCGTTGGGGATGCCTGATGGCTTCCGTTTGTTAGGCCGTTTGGAATGAAGTTGACCACAGGTTTGGGCAAAACTTTGTTCCAAACGGTTTTGTTTGTTTTTGTAAAATAAGTATTTTGTAGGGGAGTAGATAAGCCCTGCTGTGGCAATATGTATGGTTTCGCAAGGTAAAACCATACATATCGCGTGGCAAAACGTGACGTTTGGCAAGGCGAAATGATACGTTTTTCCAAGTACCTTATTATAAGGCGATTGCTAAAATAAGAGTGAGCGGATGGGGTAGGGGCGCATGGCCTTTGATCGAAGTGCGCCTTGTGGGGCTTTGCCCTTACAAGTAGAATGATGAGACCAAGTTGTTATACCATGCAGTAGGTTGCCCGCCGATGGCGATACATTCTTTTTCGTCTGAAAAACAAGATGATGCGCGCTTGCCAAATGCGAGTAGGCAGCGTTTGGGTGGCTTCTTTTCCGAAGTGCTCACCATGATGCGGCGGTTCAGACATAATCCGGCAAAGGCTGCTTCTGCCTCCATTTCGGGCGTTTGGTCTACGGGGAGGATGATGCTTAGTGTGCCCTCCTCGGTCAGCAATCGTGCGCTGTGCCTGCTTAGGTCGCGAAAGTCGAGGCTGTCGGTCTGTCTTGCCGTGGCTCTTGCCTCGTCTTGGCTTTTCAAGGCGTGCGGGAAATAGGGGGGATTGGCCACGATGGCATCGTATGCATTTGCGTGGTATTGCTGCAAGGGGACGTTGAGGATGGCCACTCTTTCGGCAAAGGGACTGCGGGATGCGTTCTCTTTTGCTTGCATGGCAGCTTCGGGCACAATCTCAATGCCATCAATGTGAGCAGCGGGGAAGCGTTGAGCCATCATTAGGGCAATAAGCCCGGTTCCGGTGCCAATGTCAAGGATGCGTTGCCCGCCCTTTGCCCATGCTCCTAACAGAACGCCATCGGTTCCAACTTTCATGGCGCAATGCTCTTGCTGTATGGTGAACTGTTTGAAGGAGAATGAATGGGACGGCATTGGGGGAAGGGTTATGTTGGTGGGGAAATCAATTGGCTGGTGGGGAAGACAGTGCGTACAGATTTTTTTGTGCCGCTGCGGTTGGCGCAAGGGGCGTTTTTGCAGCCCCGTGCGCCAGTGTTGCGTTATTGTCTGTTCAGCTTGCGCAGCAGTTTGAGGTTGACGGCTTGCAAGCTGCGGCCTCGCTTGGTAATTTGCGTTCGTATTCTGTCCATGTTGTAGAACATCTCTGATGCGGCATTCTGCATAACGTTGGGTTGTCTTGAGGCTTTGCTGCCTTCCGGGTTGACAACCAAGGATATGCTTTTGGGATTGATGGAGATGTCAACATCGGCATCTGACATTAGCGGGTCTCCATCGTAGTGAATCAAACCGGGCTTCTTGCGGTGTATGTGTATGTGGCGAGCCTGGAAAGATTGTATGTTCATGTTCTTGTTGAGCGTCTTGTTGAGTAGCTCCAAAGCCACTTGTGGGGCTTCGATGATGCTGAATGGCTGCATGATGATGACGTCGAGCAGCCCATCGCTCATGGAAGCCTGTGGCGCAATGTAGGCATTGTTGCCGTATTGTGAGGCGTTGGCAACGCTGATGAGCAATGCTTTATAGTGTTTCGACCCCATCTCGTCCTCAATCTCGTAGGTCTCTGGCTTGTAGGAGAGTCCCTCGCGCAGCACATTCTCCACATACGTGATTAGTCCTCGTTTGCCAGCCTCGGCAAATTTGAGGGAAATAAAAGCGTCGAAGCCCATTCCGCAAGTACAGAAGAAGGGATGGCCGTTGATAAGTCCGGAGTCGAGCCGCTCCACCTTGTCTTTGTTGATAATGTCGATGCAACGTTTCAAGTCCATCGGTAGCATCAAGTGGCGGGCCAGACCGTTGCCGGAGCCGCACGGGAGAATGGCCATGGCCGATGAAGTGCCAACGAGGGCGCGGCCAACCTCATTGACCGTGCCGTCTCCGCCAATGGCGCACACGATGTCGGCCTTCCTTTCAACGGCTTCTTGCGCCAGCACGGTGGCGTGGCCGGCGTATTGCGTTTGCACAAATTCATAGCTGAAGCGTTCATGATCAAGATGCGCTTCCACCAGTTCTGGAATCCGAGCTTTGCTGATAGTGCCAGAAATGGGATTGGTGATGAAGACGATGTGTTTCATTTCTCCTACGAATTGGTGACGTACTTGTTACATAGCTTTGCGGCACAAAATTACGAAAATATAGTGAAATATGCTCGCGGTATTTCGTTAAAAAAGAGATAAAGGAAAGATTTCTTTTGAAAATGTGTGAGTTATGGCAGTTTTTTCGTATCTTTGCAGCCTAATTAAAAAGAAGTAGTTCCGGCTACGCCTAATAAATAATGGGACAGTTACAAGAAAAGTTCAAAAACTACCGTGAGCCTCAGAAGTATATGAAGGCTGGAGTGTACCCCTATTTTCGCGAGATAACGAGTATGCAGGGTACGGAAGTAACCGATATTGATGGCCATAAAATCCTTATGTTTGGCTCGAATGCCTATACGGGGCTTCCCAGCGATCCGCGTGTTATAGCTGCTTCAAGAGACGCTCTTGAGAAGTACGGAACGGGATGTGCTGGTAGTCGGTTTCTGAATGGTACGCTTGACTTGCACGTTCAGTTGGAGAAAGAGCTGGCTGCCTTTGAGAATAAGGAAGAGGCGCTTTGTTTCTCAACAGGATTTTCGGTCAATTCGGGTGTGATCCCGGCTGTTGTAGGTCGTGGAGATTATATTATTTGCGATGATCGCGACCATGCCAGCATTGTGGATGGCCGTCGTCTCAGTTTCGCCACTCAGCTCCATTACAAGCATAACGACATGGAGGACTTGGAGCGTGTGCTGCAGAAACTTCCGCAAGAGGCTATAAAGCTGATAGTGGTTGACGGAGTGTTCTCCATGGAAGGTGATTTGGCAAAGTTACCCGAAATCGTAGAGCTGAAGCATAAGTACAATTGCTCGCTCATGGTGGACGAGGCTCATGGCTTGGGTGTGTTTGGCAAAGAGGGACGCGGTGTCTGCGATCACTTTGGAGTGACAGACGAGGTGGACCTTATTATGGGTACGTTCTCCAAGAGCCTTGCCTCTATTGGCGGCTTTATCGCCTCTGACGCTGATACAATCAATTATCTTCGTCATGCTACCCGCTCTTACATATTCAGTGCGTCCAACACGCCTGCGGCAACGGCCGCCGCGTTGGAAACGCTTCACATCCTTCAGCAAGAGCCAGAGCGCATTGAGAATCTGTGGAAAGTGACCAACTATGCTTTGCGCCGTTTCCGTGAGGAAGGATTTGAGATAGGCGATACCGAAAGCCCCATTATTCCTTTGTATGTGCATGATGTCGACAAGACGTTCTATATCACAAAGCTGGCATATGATGCGGGTGTGTTCATCAATCCCGTTATTCCCCCGGCTTGTGCTCCGCAAGACACGTTGGTGCGTTTTGCGCTTATGGCCACACATACGGAAGAGCAGGTGGAGCAGGGCGTGCAAATCCTTAAGAAGATATTCAAGGAGCAGGGAATCCTTTAAAAATAAAGGGATATTTAAGAGCTTTGAACTTTCTTTCGTATAGAAAGCAAGGTGCAATATGGGGTTGAGGTCATTTGATTTCAGCCCCATATTGTTTGTTAATGGATAAAAAAGGCGAAGTGATTGCTGTGTCTTTTGGCAATCACTTCGCTTTAATCGTGTTCTTTCCTCTTGAACTTGGAAGGGAAGTGGGGTGTTTAGGCTCTTCCTCGCTAAGCCCTGCAGGTTGAGCCACCTTGAAGTTGAAAGGTGTGTGGGGTGTTTAAGGGAATGTGAAATCGCAGCTTTAATAGTTTTTCAGCATTTGGCGTACAATTCTATTGGCTACAATCCAATCCGTGTCGAGTGAGAAACGCGTCAGATAGTCTTCACGGTTGTAATAAGCCAACACTAATTCCTTGTCGAAATCATAATACAGTGGCGTGTTGTAGCTTGCGATACGGAAAATCTCCATCACCTTCTCGCGTTGTTTCTCGTTCTTCGCCTTGGCATATTCTTTGGTGAAGAGGTTCACATAATCGTACATATAGTACGCCATAGAGTCGAGACGATTGTTAAGACTTGCCACTTGCTGGGGAGTTAGCTTGTCGCTTTCCTCTGTGAGCTGCGTGAGTGTTTTTGTGTTGAGGTAGGTGATGGCATCTACCTTGAACGACTCTACCTTTCTGACAGTAGGATCTTCCTTTGGATCGCTTGCGATTTTGTAGGCGGCATCGTAGATTTGCTTGTATACGCGTTGTGCCTGCAAAGTGTTCACGGACAAAACCATGAGTGCGAAGATAATAAAACTTCTCATAATTAAATTGATGTAATTGTGTTCTAATTGATTATTTCCCGCTGACGCGGCGTTGATTCTTTAGTGCAAACTCTTTCCATGAGTTGTAATGTTTTGCTCCTGTTTCGGGACGCCCCATTTGCAGGAAATGGCAATAGGCTGCAGCAAGCGCATCTGTTGCGTCCATGAGGTGCGGCATCTCGTCTTCGCGCAGTCCCAACAGTCGTTTCAGCATTCCGGCAACTTGCTCTTTTGACGCACTTCCGTTGCCTGTGATGGCCATTTTTATTTTTAATGGGGCATATTCGTGTATGGGCACATCGTGGCGGACTGCTGCGGCGATGGCTACGCCTTGCGCTCTTCCGAGTTTCAGCATCGATTGCACGTTCTTGCCAAAGAAAGGAGCTTCTATGGCCATCTCGTCTGGCAGGTAAGTGTCAATAACTCTGGTTATCCGCTCATAGATTTGACCCAGCCGGAGATACACATCCGGCTCGTTCCGCATATCAATGACACCCATGACCACTGGCTGTGCTTTGTTGCCTGTCACTTTCAGCACTCCGTAGCCCATGACGTTGGTGCCCGGATCTATTCCGAGGATGATTTTCTCGCCCATCAGCGATCCATGTACGGGTTATGTGCCACTTCGTATCCAATGGTTGTCGGCGTGCCATGTCCGGGCATAATACGCGTGTCATCGGGTAATTGCGCCAATTCACGCAAGCTGTTGATCATTTGGAACATACTTCCCCCGTCCAAATCGGTGCGGCCGATGCTTCCTTTGAACAGTGTGTCGCCGGTAAAGGCCACATTCTCTTCCTCGCAATAGAGAGTTACAGAACCATAAGTGTGCCCCGGGGTGGGGAGCACGGTGAAGTGGTGATTTCCAAAGTGGATTTTCTCGTAATCGCCAAGGAAGTGTTTCACGGGCGGGAACGTGTAGTCCAGGCGTATGTGGAACAGTTGCTCTGCTTGGTGGTGGAGTGTTTTGATGATAAACTCGTCCTCTGCAGAAACCTCCGGATAAATTCCAAACGCCTCTGTCACGGTGTTGTCTCCGAAGTGATGGTCTAAGTGGCCATGTGTTGCGAGAAGTCTCACCGGGCGCAACTCGTTCTTGTGGATGTATTCCAATAGTGCTTCCCGCTCATCTTCCCAATAAGCACCACAGTCGATAACAACACATTCTTTTGTCTCATCGAAAACCACATAGCAGTTCTCGCGAAGCATATTGAATTCGAAGCACCTGATGGTTATGCCGCTTTTCGTATCGTTGCTTTTTTCCATGATTTCTTAGCGTTGAGTGTTTATATATCCCGTTCTTGATGTCAGCTTTTATAAAGGAAGATAAACAAGAAACTTTTCCTTGAACCATTCCTCTTCAAACCATTGACTAATAGCTTCTTTCTCGGCAGTCTTGTGGAAAGGCTGAATCTCTGCGTTAAGGTCTCCTCCTTTTAGCACAATAAGACCGTTGGGCAATGCGTTGCGTTGCTCTTTGCTGACGTTCTTACGAACTATTCGCACCAAGTCGGGGAGAGGCATAACCGCCCGCGACACAATAAAGTCGAACTTGTCTTTCTCTTCCTCTCCACTTTTCTGCACGGCGCATACGTTTTTGAGGCCGATGGCCTTAGCCACCTCGTTGGCCACATGAATCTTTTTCGCGGTTCGGTCAATGAGCTTGAACGTCACTTCGGGAAACATGATGGCAAGCGGAATACCCGGGAAGCCGCCTCCTGTGCCAAAATCAAGAATGCTTGTTCCCGGACGGAAGCGCGCCATTTGCGCAATGGCAAGTGAGTGGAGTATGTGGTGCTCATAGAGATTGTCTATGTCCTTGCGCGATATAACGTTTATCTTGCTGTTCCAATCCCGATAGAGTGCTCCGAGCTGTTCCAGTTGGTGGATTTGTTGCTCGTTGAGTGTCTTGAAATATTTTAGGATTTCTTCCATGATTATCTGTTTAATGTTACGGAAATGGGGGCAAGGCTAATCTCGCCGGGGACGTAAATGAACTTCACACTGTCATCGAAGAGCATGAAATTGTCTGTTGCGTAAGCGTCAATACCGCAGAAATAGCCTTGCTTCCTTACGGATGTTGTGTCGTCCAGATTGAGATTTTCCGCCATTTGGCTTACGATTTGGCTGGGCAGTTCTTTTAGTTCCTCTTCGCTGAAAGCATCAGACAGCCGAATCCATTTGCCCTTAGGCGTCATATTGCGTACAACTGTCCACGCCAAGGAGTTGTCGTTGGTTGTTGTGCGTGTGTGTGCCACATAGATTATGGCATCGTCTGCTCCTGCAAGAACCTCAGTGTCTACGCTTAATTCAAAGCGTAGCTGGGCGGTGTTGGGCTCGCAGCGGCGAATACCGCGAAACACGTCCGCCTGTTCTTCTATCAGGCGGCGCACATAGTCGGGCAGTGCCGTGTGTGGATTGAGCTGCTCGTAGCTTGTGGCCATGTAGTCGGGCTGAAGAATCCCCATGCGCAGCAACGAGTCGTTGAGTGTGGCGGCGTTGCTTCCCTTGAAAAAGAACATTTTCAAGTGTACTTTGCATAAGTCGCCATGCTCAAGCACGGCTGTTGTGTCAACCGTGATGCTGTCGAGCGGGGTAGTCAGTGGCTTGGGCTTTCCTTGGTGGCCGCAGCCGGTGAGTGATATGGCTACCCAGAGGATGGTCAGACATAGCTGAAAGGTTTTCTGCTGCATATTCGTGGCAAAGTTACGAATTATTTTTTTAACTTTGCAACGCAAATGAAAATTCATGAATAAAATGTTTAAGGCTGCACTTTTTGATTTGGATGGAGTAGTACTCGATACGGAGAGTCAATATACTGTTTTCTGGAAACGGATTTTTCAGCGGTATTATCCCGATGATGCGCTGTTGGCCAGTAAGATAAAAGGTCAGACACTGACGCAAATATTTGACAGCTTTTTTGCCGGAGACAAGGAGAGACAGCGGCTTATAGAAGACGAATTGGATGCCTACGAACGTCAGTTGGAATTTTCTTATATCAATGGGTTTGAGAGATTTGTTGCTCTTGTGCGCGAGGCAGGACTGAAAACGGCCATCGTGACAAGTTCAAACCAAAAGAAGATGGTGAGCGTATACCGTTCTCATCCTAAGTTTCGCGATTGTTTTGATGCCATACTTACTTCGGAGGATTGCCGGCGGTCAAAACCTGCCCCCGATTGTTATCTGCTTGCTGCGGAGAGATTGGGAGTCTCTCCGGCTCAGAGCCTTGTTTTTGAGGATAGCATCAATGGGTTGAGGAGTGGGCGTGCGTCTGGCGCGGTGGTAGTGGGGCTTTCCACCACCAATCCAGCAGACGTAATCGCGCCTTTAAGCGATTATGTGATGGCCGATTATGCGGGAATTCCCTCCTTCTCGTGGCTTGAGCAGCAGCTTGTTTCGCGGTGAAGCCATCATGGCCAAATGGATTCTTTGGTGTGAAAGAATCCGTTTGGCCACGAGAGCAGAAACCCGCGTGGCAGAAAAGGATGCCCGGCGGGCTTTTGCCGGATAGCAGCTTACTTCTTTATCAAGGTCAGCCGCTTGGGAATTTTCACCCATTTGTGATTGACAACTATCTTTATCGTGCTGCCTTCCAGGCGTTCCAGCGTGTATGTGCCATCGTGTTCCAGTGTCAGGCGCGCTTGCAAGTCCTCGCTTCCGTAGTCATTGGTGATGGTCAGCAATGCGCTTTTCCCTTTCACTTCTGCGTCAACGATAATCCATTTGCGCGTGTCTCGGCGTGCGCCGAAGTAGCCTGGCACTGCGCCAAATATTTCTTGTCCTGGCGTAACGATGTCGTTGTGATAGAAGTCCATGTCTATCCACACTTGGTATTCGGCATTCTCAATGTGTCCCCTGAAAGTTGTGCTGTCTTGTTCTGCTTGTGCGTGTGCGGCAAGGCAGGCAATGATAGCCATAAGGGCAAGTAGAATCTTCATTTTCATTTTCTTTTGGTTTTGCTTCTTTCCCGTGCAAAGGTAAGAAAATTATAATGGCTGCATGGATTTTTGTGTTAAAAAAGGCAATAGCTTCAGTTTGGTGGGAGCACGTTGTGTGGCTTGTTAGGAAAAGGTTACCTTTTGCGTGGTGAAACCATACCTTTTGCCCTCCCAAACCTTACGTTTTGGCGTGCAAAAGGTATGGTTTGAAAAGGCAGGTGTTTTTTCTCTGTTTTTGTTGGAGAAATATTTGCCTTGTGGCGTTGTTTTCCTTGTTGTGTGGCATTGGTGGCGCGATGCAATAATAGTTGATAAAGGACGTTATATTTGTATGAATTATATGAAATTAGTCCGACATATCATAGCCTTGCTTGCGCTTGTATTGGTTAGTGCAGGTGCGAGTGCGCAGTCGTTTACGCTTCAGGGAAAAGTCTCCGACTCAAATGGCAACCCCATAGAACTGGCTTCCGTGATGGTGGTATCGCAGGGGAAACTCTCCATGACCAACCTCAAGGGTGAGTTTAATATGACGCTGCAAAGCTCTGATAGTGTGGCGGTACGCTTCTCTATGGTGGGTTATAAGACGAAGACCCGCGTGCTCCGCAACCCCAAAGGACGGCAAACGCTTCTCATTCAGCTTTCTGATGACAACGAGCTGGGCGAGGTGACGGTTGAGGGAAAGAAGAAACGTCAGGGAACTACGGAGCAACTCGACCTTGATAATGTGCGCCAAGGACCTTCGGCAACGGGAAATGCGGTTGAGGAGATGATTCAGACGCAAGCGGGCGTGAGCACTCACTCGGAGCTGACGTCGCAATACAATGTGCGCGGTGGCTCGTTCGATGAGAATTCTGTCTATATTAATAATGTGGAGGTGTTCCGTCCGTTCCTTGTTCGCAGCGGACAGCAGGAGGGACTTTCCATTATCAATCCCGATATGGTGCAGTCGGTGGGCTTTTCCAGTGGAGGCTTTGAGGCCAAGTATGGCGACAAAATGAGCTCGGCTCTTGATATTGTCTACAAGCGTCCGAGCCGCACCGAGGCCAAAGTTACGGCTTCATTGCTTGGGGCGAGTGCTTACGTGGGGTTGGCAGCGAAGAAATTCACGTGGACGAATGGATTCCGCTATAAGACCAATCGTTATTTGTTGGGGTCTTTGGAGACAAAGGGAGAGTATAATCCTAATTTTATAGATTATCAGACTTACTTCTCGTGGCAGCCCTCCAAGCGTTGGCAGATAGATTTCATAGGAAACATTTCGGATAATCATTACAACTTTGAGCCGGAAGACCGTAATACGAACTTCGGTACGATGGAGAATGTGAAGAATTTCCAAGTCTATTTCGATGGCAAGGAGAAGGATTTGTTCCGCACGTTCTTCGGTTCGCTGGGGCTTACACATCATTTAAAGGACAATAAGACATCGGTTTCGTTGCTGGCTTCGGTGTTTACTACCAAGGAGCAGGAACGTTATGACATACAAGGGCAGTATTGGCTGACACAGACAGAAACGTCTGAGAATCTGGGAGTGGGTACCTATATGCAGCATTCTCGCGATTACCTTAAGGCAACGACAGGCGCGCTGAAGCTGATGGTGAACCGCCGGACGCAGCATCATCATGTTGAGGGTGCGTTGATTTATAAGTTGGAGCGCATTCGCGAGAATTCTTCGGAGTATGAGTATCGCGATTCGGCTGGCTATAACATACCGCACACGGGTGAGGACTTGAATATGGTCTACTCCCTGCGTGCCCGCAATGAGTTGAGGGCTAATCGTTTTGAGGGCTATTTGCAAGACAATTGGAGCTTCCAGAGCCGCGACAGTGTTCCAACGCTTTATACTTTGAGCTACGGAGTACGCTTCGCTCATTGGAATTTCAACGGGGAGAGCCTCTTTTCTCCGCGCGTTTCGCTGAACGTGGTGCCAGGATGGAATCGCAACTTGGCATTCCGTGTGGCTACGGGACTCTACTATCAAGCTCCGTTCTATAAGGAATTGCGCGACACAACCACCATTTCCGGAGTCACTTATGCCAATCTGAATCGGAACATACGTGCTCAAAGTTCTGTCCATATAGTAGGCGCGATGGACTATAGCTTCCGTATGATGGATCGCCCGTTTAAGTTCAGTGCGGAATTGTATTATAAAATACTTTCCCGTCTGACTCCTTATGTGGTGGACAATGTCAAGGTTACGTACTTTGGCGATCAAGAAGCGTCGGGTCATGCGGCAGGTATTGACTTGAAGTTGTTTGGCGAGTTTGTGCCCGAAACGACCTCTTGGCTTACATTCAGTTTGATGAGCACGCGCATGAAACTTAACGGGGTGAGCCTTCCGCTTCCCACCGACCAGCGATATGCCATCAATCTCTATTTCACGGATTATTTCCCGGGCACCACGCGTTGGCGTATGAGCCTGCGTTTGGCCTATGCTGACGGTCTTCCTTTCTCAGCTCCGCACCGCGAGTTGGAAAGCAACACGTTCCGTGCGCCCGCTTACAAGCGCGCAGACATCGGTATGAGCTATCGGCTTTACGACAATCACGATGGCGGAAAGCCGTCTATATTCCGCAATGTGTGGCTTGGGCTGGACTGTCTCAACCTTTTTGGCATCAACAATGTTAACAGCTACTATTGGATTACTGACGTTACGGGGCAGCAATATGCCGTTCCGAACTACCTTACTGGACGTCAGATCAACGGACGCATCACGGTTGAGTTCTAATAGGGGAGCTTTTGTGGGGCGTAGGTTAAAGTTTGGTGTGAAAATGCCAAGTGTTTGGCGTGCCGCGTTGCGGTATCGTGAGCAACGGTTGGGAAACAGCTGGCTGTTATTGGTGGCATGAGACTGAAATTCTCCATACATTATGGTGTCTTATGGGGACAAACGCTTCATGTTCTCATAACGTATCGTTATCGGGATGGGAGAAAACGGACAGAAAATCACTTGATGACACCGCAAGGCGGGGACTGTTGGATGCTGGAAACAACGCTCCCCGACAGTGCGAGACAGCCCTATGCTTCGTTTTCTTATTACTATCAAGTTGAAAACGGAGATGGTTCTGTAGAGCGGCGGGAGTGGCGTGGGGCTGAGCGGGCTTACGTTTTCGATGCGTCTGTTCATTATGTGTTTTCCGATTCGTGGCAGGAGTCACCCTCCGCACGCATTCTTTTCACCTCGGCTTTCAGTGTTTGGCGGCAGCAGTGGCGAGAAGATAAGGCGGAAGGTGATGATGTGTTGGGGCAGATACGCTTGCCGATGTTTCGGCGGACGATACTGTTCCGAGTCTTTGCGCCACAATTGGCTGACAACGAAGAATTGGCTATCTGCGGCAATCATCCTGTTTTGGGTGATTGGAATCCCTCTTGCGCTGTGCGTATGCGGCGAATGGGTGCGCAGGAGTGGGCGATGACGGTGCGAATCGACAATGTGGCTTTGCCTTTGGAATATAAATACGTAGTGATAGACCAGCAAAGCCGCCGTTTGAAGCAGTGGGAAGAAGGCGACAACCGCTCAACGGGCAATTGCCTGTTGGCAGATGGTGAGGCGTTGGTGCTTTTTGGTCATCTCGTCAGGTTACCTGAAAAGCGATGGCATGGTGCTGGTGTCAGTGTGTTGTTGTCGGAATTGCGTTCCGAAAGGTCTTGTGGTATTGGCGATTTTGGCGACTTACGCCGTCTGGTAGATTGGGCAATAAGTGTCGGAATGCGGATAATTCACTTGCCTCCGTTGCATGATACTGTTTTGAAAGGAGATAGCCGGGACAATAATCCATACCATTCGGTGTCCTCTTGCGCCCTCCATCCGCAATATTTGGATTTGGTTGCGTTGGGTGAAATAGCCGACAAGGAAGCGATGAGGCGTTTCCGTGAGAAGCGAAAAGAGCTGGAAGCGTTGGGCGAAATAGATGATGAGGCCGTATGCCGAGTGAAGTCTGATTACGCTTGTTGGCGGTTTGAGGAGGAAGGGGAAGCGGTCTTATCCTCGCAAGCGTTCAAGGAGTTTCATCATAAGAATGCTTTTTGGCTAATTCCTTATGCCATTTTTTGTGTTAAACGTAAGGAGTTGACTGTAGGAAGTGCATCGGAAAGAGCCGAGTGGGGCGTTTATTGTGAAAAGATTTTAGAGGGAACGGAACGCCTTGCTCCATCTCTTCAACGGGAAATACATAAGATAGAGTACGTCCAGTATCACTTACACCGGCAGTTAAAATCCGTTTCCGACTATGCGCGTTCGCATGGTGTGGTCTTGATGACAGACGTTCCTGTTGGCGTTTGCCCCGACAGTGTAGACCGTTGGCTGTATTCCGATTTGTTTGATGACGCTGTATCGTTGGGGCAAATGCCATCGGATGAAATTCCGGATGGCCGTATTTCCGCACTCATGCCGTTTAAAAAGCTGCTTACGGAGCAACAACAAGCAGGGTTTGCTGCATGGTGGCATGGCAGGATGGAGAGAATGGCAGAGTTTTTTGATGCCATCCGTCTTCCGCAAGCCATCTCTTATGTTTCGGCGTGGGTGGTTCCGCATCATCAAGTCTGTGCCACTATGGGGCAATTCAGTCCCTCTTTGCCCTTGACCGTTGAGGAGTTGGCGATGTTTGGCTTGAAATGGCCGCGCGATATGTATGCACGGCCATGGATTGATGATGCAATGGTGGCTCAACTCTTTGGCCTTTGTGCGGAGAAAGTGAAGAGGCAATACCTTCTTCCTTCTTCCAATGGCTTTTATCGGTTGCGTGATGAGGTGGCTTCTCCTGTGCGTTTGCAGCACGTTTTTGAAGGGAGAACCGATGAAAGTAGTCTTAGTATTAAGAAAGGACTGTTGCGGCTTGCTGCCAATGTGCTGTTCGTGGAAGACGCTCATCGCTCGGGTGAGTTCCATCCCCGTTTGGGTGGATTACACGCATCGGCGTTTCGGATGTTGAACGAAGAGGAAAGGCGGGCTTATCACCGCGTTTACCGTCATTATTTTGGCAATCGGCATGAGGCTTTGTGGCGTTGTTGTGCCAATCGTTTTCTCGCGGAGGCAGCCGGCAGCACACGTATGCTTGTAGTTGCCAGTGATGATGGACCGCAACCGCACGGTTGGGACGAGGCGTTAGCTGCGCATGGTGTGCTTCCTTTCAGCGTTTCTGCTTCTTCAAAGAGCGGAGATGCGGAGTTTGGGCAGCCGGGAAAGACCCCTTGTCGGAGTATGGTGGCGGCCAGTGAATTAGGTTCGGCTTCGTTGCAGCAATGGTGGGAGGAGTGTTTGCCACGTGCGCAGCGTTACGCCATGTCCGTTTTGCAGAAAGAAATGTTTGCTCCCTGCTCCTTGTCGCCAGCTTTGGCGGAGGAGATAGTGGCTCGTCATTTGCATAGCCCATCCATGTTCTGCGTGTTGAATATGCAAGACTGGTTGGCCGTCAGCGGAACTTCGTATGCCGAAGGTGCTCGGATGGAGGACATGGGGAGAACTCTTGGGGAGGATAATCGTTGGAGGAATCGTATGCCTTTTACGCTGAATCAGTTACAATGGGATGATGCTTTCAACGAGAAGATACGGCAAATGATAAAAGGGAGTGGAAGATAAAAACGTTTGGAAGAGAGAATATGAAAGAATATCAGACATATATTTTTGATTTGGATGGCACGTTGCTCAACACGCTTACAGACCTTGCGGCCAGCGCCAATTATGCTTTGCGGTTGCATGGCTTGCCAGAACGCACTGTGGAGGAGGTGAGAATGTTTGTTGGCAACGGAGTGAAGAAACTCATGGAGCGTGCTGTTCCCCACGGATTGGACAATCCCAAGTTTGAGGAAACCTTTGCCACCTTCCGTGAGCATTACCTTCAACACAGTCTTGACACCACATCGCCTTATCCCGGTATAGCGTCTTTGCTTTGCGAATTGCGCCATCGGGGCAAGCTGGTGGCGATCGTGAGCAACAAGTTTTATGCGGCCACACAAGAGCTGGCGCGTCATTTTTTTGCTGAAACCGTGGAAGTGGCTATTGGCGAGCGCGAGGACATACGCAAAAAGCCTGCTCCCGACACGGTGTTGGAGGCTATGCGACAGATGGGTGTGGAAAAAGACGGGGCGGTGTATATCGGCGACAGCGAGGTGGATGTGCAGACCGCGCGCAATGTAGGGATACCCTGTATCAGCGTGTTGTGGGGATTTCGCGATAGGGATTTCCTTCTTAGCCATGGTGCATCGTGCTTTGTGGAACGGCCAGAGGAGATATTGTATCCTTAAAGGTTACGTTTTGCAGCCTCATAGAGGCTCTTTTGCCGTGCAAAAGGTATGGTTTTGGTGGGTAAAACCATACCTTTTCTTAACCGTTTGATAATTAGACGGTTGAGAGGCGTGCGGTTGCCCCGTGTGTCTGCAGGTGTGGACGCGGGTGGAGGGAGCATAAAGAATAAACAAAAATAAACGCCCGACAAGGCAAAGGCAAGACTTTTAGTCTGTGCCAAGCCTGTCGGGCGTTCCTTTTTTTGTATATTTAGTCTATTGAGATATTGCCTATTCGTAGCGGATGGCTTCGATCGGGTCGAGGCGGGCGGCTTTCTTTGCGGGATACCAGCCGAAGAATACGCCCGTGAGCGTACATACGGCGAAACTCATGATGATGGTCCAA
Source organism: uncultured Prevotella sp. (assembly GCA_964640675.1). GTDB lineage: Bacteria > Bacteroidota > Bacteroidia > Bacteroidales > Bacteroidaceae > Prevotella. Next base: position 188,517 of record CAZXFP010000001.1, read on the forward strand.
GGCTCAATGGAGATGGGCCAGTGGGCCAGTAGCTTCACGGCATAGGAGGCACTCACGCCTAAGAGCACACCAATGATGCCTCCCGTGACGCTGAGCAAGACGGCCTCGATGAGGAATTGGTTGAGAATGTCTATGCCGCGTGCTCCAACGCTCATGCGCAGGCCAATCTCTCGCGTGCGCTCCGTTACACTTACGTACATGATATTCATGATGCCAATGCCGCCAACGATGAGCGAGATGCCGGCCACGCAGCCCAGCAGCACGGTAAGCATGCCCGTGGTGGAGTTCATCATGTTGGCCAGTTCTTCTTGCGAGCGAATGTTGAAGTCGTCATCATCGCCGGTCATCTCGTCGGTAGCGTCTTTCAGCTTGTGCGTCCGGCGCAGGATGGTTGTCATCTCTTCTGTGGCCTGCTCCGTAACTCCCTCTATCACTGCAGAGGCAATGATTTGGTGCAGATAATCTTGTGCGAGTATTCGCTTCATCACCGAGGTGTAAGGTGCAAGTACATAGTCGTCTTGATCCATACCCATGGAGTTGTATCCTTTTTTCTTCATCACTCCGATGACGCGGAAGGGAATGGAGTTGAAGCGGACAATCTTTCCAATGGGATCAGCACCATCGGGGAAGAGATTGTCCACCACCGTTTGGCCAAGCAGACATACCTTTGCGCTTGCCTTGATGTCGGCATCGGTGAACATCTCGCCTTCTGCCACAGACACTTGGCGTATGCTGAGGTAGTCTTGGTTGGCTCCATAGATGGATGAGGGAGTGTTGTTGTTGCCATAGATGAACTGGCCGGAGCTTTGCACAAGCGGGGTGATGGCCTTGATGTAGTGGCATTCGTCTTTCAGCGACTGATAGTCGGTGAGTTTCAGCGTCTCCATGGAGGAGGCGTCTTGTCGCACGCCGCCACGCATATCGGCTCCGGGGCTGATCATGATCATGTTCGATCCCATTTCCGATATGTTGCTTTGTATGCTCTTCTTCGTTCCTTGTCCCACGGCAAGCATCGTAATCACGGACGCAATGCCGATGATGATGCCCAGCGCAGTGAGAAACGAGCGTGTCTTGTTGGCCGCAATGGCGCGCAAGGCTATTTTGAAAAGGTTGCTGATGTTCATTTGCCTTTGCTTTTAGTGCGTTTAAAACTATTCGTCCGTATTCTCCGGCAAGGCGGCAAGTCCCTCTGCCGCGCTGAGGATGTGCTGGTTTACCTCATCGCGGATGATGCGCCCGTCGCGCAGTTCGATGTTGCGGCTTGCGTAGTGGGCGATGTCGGGGTTGTGGGTTACGAAAATGATGGTGCGTCCCTCCGCGTGGAGTTTTTGGAAGAGCACCAATATCTCGAAAGAGGTGCGCGTGTCCAGATTTCCGGTGGCCTCATCGGCAAGGATAACGGCGGGATTGTTGACCAATGCGCGGGCTATGGCCACGCGTTGCATCTGTCCTCCCGACATCTGGTTTGACTTGTGGTAGAGTCTTTCACCCAGTCCCACAGCTTTGAGCGCGGTAACGGCGCGTTCGAAACGCTCTTCCGCGCTAATGCTGGGATTGTACATGAGGGGCAGTTCCACGTTTTCCACGCTTGTTGTCTTGGGCAAGAGGTTGTAGCTTTGGAAGATAAAACCAATCTTGCGGTTGCGCAGTATGGCACGTTGCGACTTTGTCATGCTGCGCACGGCTACGCCGTCAAGGAGGTATTCGCCACTTGTTGGGGTGTCAAGACAGCCCAGCTGGTTGAGCAAGGTGGATTTTCCAGAGCCGGATTTTCCCATGATGGTGACAAACTCGCCCTCGTAAATCTTGAAGGAAACCCCGCGCAGTGCGTGTACGGTCTCTTCTCCCACAAGGAAGTCGCGTCTGACATCGCTCAGCTCAATGACTACTTTCTTCTCTTCCATTATGGCTTGCTTTTCTTGTTGTCACGTCTCGGGCCGGGAGCAAATGGGCTGCGTTCTTCATTAGCAGCTGTTTCCTCTTCTTCGTTTGTTGTGACTTGTATGCCGGTGATGATCTTTTTGCCAGCTTTTATGCCAGAAAGTATTTGCGTGTGTGTGCCGTCTGTCATGCCGATGCTTACGCGGTGGGCTTTGAGAATGTTGCCCTCCAAAGTCCAAACCTTGTTTTTGGCATTGCTGACGTCTTGGATTTTGTATTGCTTGCCCACGGTTTCGGCAGTTGGCTCGAAGCGGAGAGCCTTGCTTGGCACGCTCAGCACGCCGCTGCGCTCTTGTGTATAGATGGTGACATTGGCCGTAAGTCCGGGCTTCAGCTTCAAGTCGGCATTGGGCGCGCTGATAACAACTTCGTAAGTGACGACATTGTTGGTGGATGTGGCTTCTTGGCGCACTTGGGTAACCGTGCCTTGGAATGTGTCATCGGGGTAGGCGTCAACGGTGAATGTGACGCGCTCACCGGCTTTCACCTCGCCAATGTCGGCCTCATCTACGTCAGCAACCACCTGCATGTTGGTCAGATCTTTGGCAATCTTGAACAATTCCGGGGTGGAGAAACTTGCTGCGACGGTCTGGCCTTCCTCTACGCTCTTTGAGAGAACAACGCCATCGATGGGCGAAGTGATGGTTGCGTAGCCCAAATTGGTTTGTGCCTGCTTGACTTGCTCACGCTGCTGCTTGACCATCTCCAATGCTTGCGACACATTTTGGCGGGCTGTGGTCACGGCTTGGGCACTTGCGGTAAGACTTTGCTGTGCCTGCTGATAGCTCAAACGGGCATTCTCAAATTCGTTGGCACTGATGAGGCCTTTTTTATAAAGCGTTTCATAACGTTTGAAGTTGCTTTGCTGGTAGTTTACGTTTGCCTTTACGCTGTTGTAATCGGCTTGCGCTTTTTGGACATCGCTCTCTGCTCCACGCACTTGTGCCTGTGCGCTTTCCAATTGCGCTTTGGCTTGATTGAGCGAAGCAATGAGGTTGGATTTGTCCAGCTCAGCAATTACTTGGCCTTTTTTTACAACCGAGTTGTAGTCTACATAGAGTTTGCTGACCACACCAGACACCTGTGTACCCACGGTTACGGACGTTACCGGCTCAATGGTTCCTGTGGCCGTAATGCTGTTTTGAATGTTGGCTTCGCCAACGGTTGCGGTATCAAAGGAAACTGTTTCTGTGGTGTCCTTTCGTGTCACGAAGTAGGCGACTACTGCAAGTGTTATTAGTGCGGCAAGGATATACCACACTTTTGAAATCTTCTTCATATTTATTTGACTCTTTATTTTCCTTCGTAAAAATGCAACATTTGTATATTATATAAGGTGAGGTACTTGCTCTGCAGCTCGTTTTGTTGTGCTGTAATCAGATTCTGTTTGGCCTCACGCAGTTCAGTGATGTTCTTCAAGCCAAGGCGGAATTGCTCTGAAAGCAGTTCGTAGCTTGTTTGCTGGCTTTCAGTGTTGGTAAGCGCACTTTTGTATTTGGCTTGGTTGTTGGTGGCTTGAATCCAATAATCCTCAATGGTGGAGTAGAGCGTAGTTTGCTCTTGTTGCAGGGCAAGTCGGCTGTTCTCCATCGCAATATTGGCTTTGTTGATGGCGGTTCGGGTCTGTCGTTGATCCCAAATGGGCACGCTGATGGTGATGCCGGCTGACGCTGCGAGGTTGTTTTTGAGTTGGTTGCCATAGGCGGCATTGCTCATGGTGGTGACATTGGTGGCCACACCGCCTTGCATGGAAAGGGTGGGCATCCGTTGTGCCTTGGCCATTTTCACGTCCAGTTCGCTGCTTTGGATGGATAGTCTTTGGGCTTCCAGTTCCGGACGGAATGTGAGGGCACTCTCGTAGATACTTTGAAGGGAGGGGATGTTGGCAAGTGCATTGCCTGTAACATCTTGGGGGATGGCAACCTCAAAGTCGTTGTCATCCGTCAGTTCAAGAATCTGTTTCAGTTGGCGTGTGTAGTTGCGCAAGTTGCTTTCTTGTGCAACTACGTTATACTCGTCATTGGCCCGTTGTGCTGTGAGTTGGGCAAGGTCGGACTTGCTGAACACACCGGCATTGAGCATTTCGGTACCTCGTTGCTCGTTGGCTTTGCTCCATTCAAGACTTTGCTTGTTTACCTTGATAGCCTCGTTCGTGTAGAGAATTTGCACGTAGATTTGGGCAATCTGTTCTTGAATGGAATTGGCGGTGATGGCAGAGTCCAATTCTGCTTGCTGTTCGGCTAACTTGTTCTGTTTGATTTTCAATCTGTTTTGGTTCCCATTCCAAATAGTCCAGTTGAAATTGATGGAGTATGAGCCATTGTAGTAAACCTTGTCTGTAGACATTTCCACATAACCATTGGCTACTTGCTGTCGTCCGCTTTCGGGAAAGGGGTTGTATGTTACGTTTTGTGATGTGGAGGCGGTAAGTGATGGGAACAGTTCTGCCTTTGACAAAAGTAAGTCCTCGTGGGCTGAATGTTTGGATAGAATGTTCTGTTGAAGTTTGATGTTGTGTTGCAGGGCATAGTCGATGCACTCTTGCAATGTCCATTTGCGTGCCTCAGCGGGGGAGGAAGTGGTCATCCACAGGCCGAAGGCTATGATGCCTGCTAATTTGAGTCTATTCATAAACTTAATCGCTATTATTTTCTGCTGCAAAGTTAGAAAAAAAGGTGGCGCACAAACCTTTTCAGTGCTTTTTTATAGATTGGGATTCTGTTAATGTCTTTCGTTCGTCTGTAAAAAAGGAATGACTTAACATTAATTTGCGCTGGCGTGGGAGTGTAGATGTGCTTGGGATATATTCAAGGATGAATGTCGTCTCTATTAGTTTCCTGTTTGGCCAAAATCTTTGCTTGTCTTTACAGATGATATATATCCATTGTACAAAACAATGATATACAACAAATAAATGAAAGAAAGCAACAAAAAGCGGTAATCATCGCATTAGATGTGAAGGATGCCATGAGAGCGAGAACTGGGGCAGAACATGCGAGAGACAGCTATAGAAAAAGAGGCAGAGAAAAATGCAAAAGATATACAGAAATTTCGTAGGCAGAAACGTGCTGTATATTACTACTAAGTTTGATGTTTTTATGACCGTTTGCTTTTGCATTACTGTCGTATTATTTATCTGCACCTACGTTTCTGATGTGAAAGCAAAGAGGTACAAGATGTTGTGTTACGGTAAGTTCTACTTGTAGAAGTATTCTCATATCAAATCGCCGCATATCCCTTTGATGGAGTATGCGGCGGTTGTTTTATATATAGAAAACGATACTAACCTTTACCTGTACCATGGCAATATTTGCACTTGCCTGTGCCATGGCAAGACTTGCATTTGCCAGACCAATTGCAAGCTTTACATTCAACTTTTTCTCTTCCAGCTAAGTTCCATCCAGTTCCGCTGCAGTAACCACACAAACCAGAACCACTACAATATGACTTTCTGTTGAGGGCAGTAATACTGCATGTACCTGAACCAACACAATGCTTGCACTTACCCATGGATGCCCCATCACGAGAAGTATGATTATCTGAAGATGACGATGTACCTTCGGCACTCGCCACATAGCCCATATCACCTGCCGTAGCCGTTCCACCTCCCTTAATAGACGAGTATGTGCTATATGCAGTACTTGCGACACCAACGATGGCACTGGCTATCTCGAAGCCTTTCGCCCATCTTTCTGCCCGTCTCTCCTTTCGAGACTCCTTAGCCCATTGTAGGTTTTTTGCAATGACACTGTCATTGGGTACCAATTCATGAGCCAATTTCAATTTCCGCATGCCTTTGTTATAGTCCTTATTCTCTATGTCTATCAAAGCAAGGTTATTATACGCCGACGCATACTCTGGGTTGATACTCAGTACCCGTTCGTAGGTCTTTCTTGCAGCAATTTTACTGGTTTCTTCCTGTTGTATGCCCATGTTAACCATATCATACAGCAAATTGGGGTCTAGGTTGCCCTCCAAGTCAATCCATCCATTGACATTTAATGCCGTGACATTAGACTTTCCTTGGCTAAATTGTGACATAGAATCAAAACAAGGGGTGATAAGCTTAGAACCATTGTAAAGGTAAGCCCCCCAAAGTCCAGATTTTGAAACCAAGAATACCGCATCATCCTTGTCGAGCATCACCTTGTCGTAACCTTGTGGTACTATCATTCTTCCATATTCGTCCTTATAACCTAGCGAGTCAGCAGCTCCTACCTTATTATATATGAGTTCCTGTCGCCAGTTTTGGGCTATTTTCTCATTGGTGGCAGCAGAGGCTTGATGAATAGCATCCAAAAGTTTGTCAAAAGAACCATTATTCTTCATTTCCTTTGCCTCCTTGGAGGCAGCTCTCCAAGGCTTGTTGCTGATAGGAACGGTTATCATCGCAGCTTTCACCTTGTTGTCAAAAGGAACAACCACCTTTCCTTGCACGTTAATGGCTCCCCACTTACCATTTTGTTTCACCGCAGCTACCATGTCATCGGTAAATGCATCGGCATCTTCATACTCGAAGGGAATTACTACTTTGCCTTGTTTATCAATGAACCCCCACTTTCCATCCTTGGAGACAGCCGCTAAACCTTGGTGAAAACCATCAAGATCATCCATCTTGTCGTAAATTGGAGGGATAATGAAACGGTTATACATATCTATAAACCCAGTCTTTCCTGCTATCGTCACCATGGCAAGGTTTTCACGGAAATTATTGGCCGCCTTGTCGTAATGAGGAGGAATCGCCCAATCTATCTGGTCTGCCTCTGACTTCGAAATCAATACCGAACCAGCCTTTCCGAACCAATTGATGGCAGTAGAAGTTGTGCCATGAATTGGGCTGTTGATGTTTTGCTCCTTAAAAGCATACCCACACTTCTTGGTATATGGGTGTTTGACGAGATTGAGCTTATAGCTGATCAACTCAGTTTGCGACCATCCATGGGTGGTACAAAACGACAATATCAGCAAGATACCCCAAGATTTTAACGTTAAATTTCTCATGAGATTTAGCTTTAAATGATGAATTTTCTGTAAAAGTATAAAATTCTACCAAAATTGACAAGCATTGATATGTTTTTTTAGCTTGCGAATGACAATTTGTGGATGAAGTAAGACTTTACAAACGAGATTTCTGAAAATACCCATCTCAAATTTAGAGGTTAGGGGAAATATTTCTTATCAGTAACAGATAGGCTGCACCTCGGCAACTAAAGCAAGTTTCATGCGCCCGCTGTGCTTTTCTTTGCGATAAACCTGCAAAACCTGTTTGGGTTTGTTCTCAAAGAGCATGGAAATAAAAAACAGCGATGAATTTTAAATTCATCGCTGATATGAGGTGCCTAGCAGAATCGAACTGCTCTACACGGTTTTGCAGACCGTTACCTAACCTCCCGGCCCAGGCACCTTGTTTTCTTAAAAGCGATGCAAAGGTACTGCTTTTATTTGTTCCTACCAAATTTTTGGGAACTTTTTATCTCGCAATTCCGCTTTTTATGCATTTTCCGTATCTGTTGCTCGGTGAATTGGCTGCGTAATGAGCATCCTGCGCATCCTTTGCAAGGATTTCTCCATGCGGCAAACGCACGCTTGGCGCAATATATTAAATAGGAAATTGCGCCAAGCAGAACGATTGCGATGATGAGATGCTCAATCAATGTTGATGGCTTTATGGAAAGATGCTTATACCGGGTTGTCCATCGGGTTGTCGGAGAAAAGCTCGTCGGCAGCTTTCAGCTCGTTTTCGTCAAACCATGTGGAGAGTTTTTCCCGCGCCTTGGCCTTTACGTCTTCCCCAACGTTGTTCCATACTTTGTTGACAACGTATATGAGTACGGAGAGATCATCGGTAAGACCTGCGATGGGGACGGCATCGGGGATTACATCAAGGGGAGAGATTAGGTATCCTAAGGCTCCAATGATGATGGTCTTGTCTTTCAGCGACACTTGGTCGCTCTGTAAGGTGTAATAGAGGACAAGTGCGGCGTATACCAATTTTGCTCCCGCACGTTTGGCAATGCGGGATATTTTGTCGATGAATCCTTGCTGGGAGAATTTGTCTTTATACTCTTCGAAGTTGGGTAGTTGCATGGGAATAATGGGTAAATATTAGAATTTTTGTACCTCATCAACATAACGTTTGGCTTCGGGGAAGGCCTTGTTCGTGTTGTGTAGGCGTATCTTTACAATTAATAAGGAGAGCAGATGGTACAGGCCAAATATGCAGAGACCAATACCAACGGCCATGAGTAGATTCCACAAGGGATGCTCGAATGGCAACTTGTCGTCAGGGAATGCTGCAGTGACAAGTATTGGCAAGATGATGAGTATACCGGCGATTGTGTATCGTTTTTGCTCCGAGCCTGTACTGTCGAGTGCGGCTTGGTATTCGAAAAGATAATCGCTCAACTCATCCTCGGAGAGATGCCCCATCTTTGGAAATCCCGCATCTGCTTGATGAGCGCGTATCTTGGCTTCTATCTGATGCTGGAAATCATTGATGTTGGTCGTGTATTCCGCTAAATCTTTCATATCTCTTCGTAATGTGTCTTGTCAAAGGCAGTTCCGTGAGGCGCGCGTTAAACGCATAGCTCCTGTAACGGCTTGTTGCCTTGAACGGTGTGAAAAGAAAAAAAGCAGCGTCCCTATAAGCCGGGTTCTGTCCTCCACTCATCTTTCGATAATAGCGGAGTGCCTGTCATTTATCTACGCCGACAGTCACCTGTCGGCTCAAGCATTCTACCCTCCACCGCATCCCCGTAAGGAGAACTTGGGCGGGTTACCTCGGTCGGTGGTTTACATGAATTTGCAGCTCCTGGATAGCACAGCCCGAACGATCACCCGTCGGCTGGTGGTCTCTTACACCACCTTCTCACCCTTACCACTCCTATTTGATAGCTTGTCCTTGTTGGAGGACGTTGCGTAACACGGTTGTGGCGGTTGTTTTCTTCTGCATCTCCTACTGTTGCCAGCAGCTTCTACTTTCGGAAGCAGGATACCCTCACGCTGCCCGGACTTTCCTCTGACCTCTTAATGGAGGCCAGCGACAGAGCCGGAACACTGCCTTCTTGTGATGCAAAGTTAGTGCATTTAAGGGTAACGCAGGTGCTGATGGTGTCTTAATTATAGATTATTAACGTTGACGCGCGCTTTCTGCAACAGGAGAAAACACTCTCAAAAGGGTTGGTGGCTAAGTGTGGCGCGCTTTTAAAAACTAATTGCGCCCCATATTATATAAAGGATATGGGGCGCAATAGATAGGTTGTCAATGTCGTGGTAAGTAGCAGCAGTTGACAAGTGAGGGGCTACTTGTTGTTGAAGTAGCGCTCGTACAAGCCGATAAAGCCGGCGGCATGGCGTGCCTCGTCTTTGGCCATTTCATGAATGGTGTCATGCAGCGCATCCGAGCCTTCCATTTTGGCCATCTTGGCTGCTTCAAACTTCTCAGCGCAAGCATCTTTCTCTGCTTGCATACGTGCCATAAGATTGCTCTTGGTGTCTTTCAGCACTTCGCCAAGCAATTCGGCATAGCGGCTGGCATGATTGGCTTCCTCATAGGCGTAGTGCTCGAAAGCGCGTGCAATCTCGGGGTATCCCTCGCGGTCGGCTTGGCGAGCCATGGCCAAATACATACCCACTTCGGCACACTCGCCGTTGAAAGTCATCTTGCAATGCTCAATCAGTTGGTCTGACACTTTGTCCTTGTAAGCGATGCCCAATTCGTGAACAGTGGCAAACTCGGTCTCGTCCTCTGGAGTCAGCTCTTTGAACTTGCTGGCCGGTGCTTTGCAGATGGGGCACTTCTCAGGGGCGGTGTCGCCTTCGTGAACATAACCGCAAACGGTGCAAATAAACTTCTTTTTCATAATGTTTGAGTTTTTGTTAGTTTAATAATATACCCTTTTCAAGCATTGATGTTGGATGGAAGGGCGTTCTTGTTCTTGTATTTGCGTTTTTGAATAATGCTTATGTCAGCAAGCCATGGCTTCCGGTATGATGTCTTTTTCCATCGTTCTTAGATGAGGGGTAATAACCGCCTTTTTGGCATTGCATGCTGCGCAGACACCACGGTAATAGAGCTGGGTGTCATGAATGGTGAATCCTTTGGGAGCACCTTGATGCCATGCGCTTGGAGCCGGCTCGTCCATAAAGTCATACACTTTGCCGCATTCTTTGCAGAAGAAGTGCACGTGTGGAGTTGTGTTGCCATCGTAGCAAACGCGATGCTCGTCGATGGTCAGCATCTGTGCTGCGTGGCATTCGGAGAAAAAGCGCAATGTGTTATAGACCGTTGTGCGCGAAAGCGTCTTTATTTGTGGGAGCAGGCTGTTGAAAATCTCCTCCACCGTTGGGTGTGTAGGGTGGGTGAGGAGATACTCCATTATGGCCACCCGCTGTTTGGACGGCTTTATCCCACATTGCTTCAATCTCTCGTATGCTTTTTCCTTCATTTGTTTCGCGTAAAGCTCTTTTGGCTGCAAATTTAGGTATAAGTTGTAATATCTCCAAATTGATAATTGGAAAAATTACAATTTTAATATTCTTTTGCTTCTCGCAAGCATTGCAATGTCGTTGATTCGTTTATGGAGGATGTGTACTTTGTGGAGGTGCAGAATCAAGATGCAGGCTGTAATGGGCAAAGACGAAGAGGGAAGTGTTGTTGTGCCGTTTCCTTGTGTGTGCCGAAGATACTAATAATAAATTGTCGCTATGGGCGGCAGACACGAAAAATGTCTGCCGCTATAGTCTTTTGGGTGTTGTCAGTGTGGTGGGGGAGGTATGGTGCCCCAGTTTTATAGGCATGGAAATGACCAACTCCGTGAAGTCGGCTTTTGTGGCATGGGCATTGACGCTCATACCTACAGACAGCCCCCCAAGACGTGGCGGGGTGTAGAAAAGTCCGATGCGCTCGTAGTATCTTCTCTCTATGTCTTTTGCTTCCACGCCCATGTGCCTGTAAAGATACCAGCCGATGCCCATTCGTGCCGACAAGTTCCCGTAAAACACCTCATGCTTTAATGCTATTCCTACTGACCAGGGGCTGTGTGGCTCATCCACGTAGCCAGCAGCTTTGTCCAGCCGAGCCACTTTTTGCGCGTAGTCTCCGTAGAAGACGTCAACGCCGATGCCCGAAGCCCATCGGCGTGCGTATCTGTAAAGGAGACTTGTTTGCAAGGAAAACGCCCCGTACACGGGAAAGCGGCTTGTGCGATAGTCGGGGCTGCCGGGTGGTGTGCGGAATTGGGTGCGTTGCCAATCCTCCAACAGGGTTTTGCCGCCAAATCCTAATGCCATCTCGGCCATCCAGTATCGTTTGAAGGGCGTGCGCATGGAAGCCTCGTGCGTTTTTGGCTCACGGGACTGGTCGGGACGAAACACCAATGCGGCAAAAGGCCCCAGGTAATTGGCACCTTTGTTGGGTCTGTGGAGCGCGCCGTTGCTGTGATGGGCGAAGTCTATTCCTGCTTTGGCCGCCCATTCTGGCGTTATTTCATATTGGCAGTAAATGCCGGCTGTGAAATAGATATTGAGGTGGCTTCCTATCAGCTCGTTGTCTATGTCGTCTGTTTGGTTGTATTTTTTGTTAAAGTAGCCCACGCCCATGCCAAGCTGGTAGCCGGTTTCCCATCGTTTTGTGCGCATGATGGGGCGGGAGAACAACCCATAGGCCGTAATGGCGTTTCCAAGTCGACTGGTGTAGTCAACTGGCACAAGGTAGCCTCCCCAACTCTGATCGGCATTGCGCCGCATGGTCACTCCGTGGTTGAGGCTAAGCCTTACGCCTGCCGATAATGACGGGTAGTTATAATCGGAGTCGAAGCCATTACCGTTCCCCGGAATGGCCGTGCGGTTTAGCTGCAGATAAAAAGCAGTGCTGTTTTTCCTTTTCAGCCATTTGCGCACGTATTCATCCAGCGCAAGTACATGGCTGGGAACAAAGCCAGCTTCCACGGACAGCGCATGGCCATCAGGATGTGGCTTGGTGGCGGTAGTGTCCGTTTTTTGGTGGGCTTGCCCGTTCAGACTTGCGGTTAGGAGGAAGAGTAAGGGGATGTGGCGGCGCAGGAACTTAGTCGTCGGCATGCTTGAAGTCGCTTGTGCCATTGTCGTGCCCAACGATGTAGTCATGGAGTATGACGGCCAGGAGCGTGGCATCGTCCGCGTTGGCGCGGTTGTCCACTCGGTTGCCCACCAAGTCGCTGATGCTGCCTGCGAATAAGTTTCCTGCGGCCAGTGCTCCGCTGGAAAGACGGGTGACGTATATCTGTTTGTCGTATTGGTCGAATGAGGGTTTGGCTTGTCGGAATGCTTCGTAGAGCATTCGGTATTCGTCCTCGTTGTTGGGGTCGTTGGGGTATATGGTGCGGAGTGTCTCCGTCAGTTGCCCAAGCGTTGTGGCGAGTAGAAGCTCGCTTAGTGTAGTCATCGTAATAAAAAATTAAAAAGTCCAATTAGTAAAAAAGCCAGATTGTAAAAACAACCTGACTTCAGTTTTTTTGTCGGGGCGACAGGATTCGAACCTGCGACCACCTGGTCCCAAACCAGGAGCGCTACCGGGCTGCGCTACACCCCGAACGTTTGGTGCGTTTCTTTTTCGAAATGCGGGTGCAAAGTTAGCGCGTTTTTTTCACAATGCCAAACTTTACGCCCGCTTTTTTCTTTTCGTGCTGTCTTTTTCGCCCTTTTGGGGCTGTGTCATGCGGTGGGAATCTCTTGCCCATTGGTGTCGAGCAAGACGGTTTTGTCGCCGATGCGTGCCTCAAAATAAGGCGGCTCATCACGCAAAGAGATGTCGTCATACTTGAATGGGGCTACGATGGTGTCGTGCCCATTGGGGGACAGCAGTCCGAGCTTGCTTCCCTTTTGCGCAATGATGGGGATGGTTATGAGGTCGTCAACGTAGACATAGCAAGTGCGCAGGAAGTCGTATTGCGGGCTGACGACTGTGTGGCCGTGGTGGTCGATTATCCCGAATTTCCCGTCTTTCTCAACAACTTCGTGTGTCTGAAGGTATATCTCCCGGATCATTTCCAGATAAAGGGACATCTTTTTCTTGTCTGCCACAAGTGCTTCCAAGTAGGCAAACGTGTCGGAATAGTTGGCCATGGCTCTTGCGAGGATGATTTTCAAGTCCAAGCCTTTCAGTGCTTTGCGGTTCAAGTCGAAGTAGCGCGCAATGGCTTGCTCCTTTTGTTCCAGCGTGAAGTCTTTCAGGTGGTTCTCAAAGCGCGTCATGTGGCTTTTGCTGCCGTGCATGGCCTTAATGTAGCGGTGTATTTGCCGCTCCATCTCCTTGCATACGAAGTGTCTGATTTGCCGCTCTTCGATTGGGTCGGAGTATTCTTGATTGAAGTTATCTTGTGTAATCATGCGAAGTTCCCCTTTTTCGACAAAGGTAGCGAGAATTTTCTAATCAGCAAAATTATCGCTTGATTTTTTGAAAAATGCCTATAATTTGCGCCGGAATAAAGGCTTTTTGGAGGGCGTTCCTTTGCTGGCTGGCGGGCATTCGTGTGCGGAAAACTGCTGAAAGCGCGGTGCGCTTTTTTTGCCTTTGGGCGTGTTGCGCGCAATAGGTAAGGTTTTGGAGTGCGAAAGGTAACGTTTTAGGGCGCAAAAGGTAACCTTTTGTTGTGCGAAAGGTATGGTAATGCTGACGCGGTGTGCAAGAACGGGGATTGGGGAGTGAGAAAATGGCAGTTGGGAAAGGGTGGGAAAGGGCGCGGTCGTGTAGGGGAGGGCGCGTGGTGAGACGTGCGGCATGGGGTGTTTGCAGCATGGATGGTGGGGGAGGAAAGAGGGTATGGGGTTGCTTGTCAAGAAGATAAAATGCCATCTAATGATAGAACAAAGAATGAAAAATTTGGCATAACCATATTTTCTTCGTAATTTTGCCCTTGTTTTTAATGTGCGTCATCAAAGAGTAGCCGAAAAGTCATGCGCTTTGTGGTGCTGAGTCGTCAGTGCGGAAGCGTTGTGATGTCTGAGGAATAGGCTCTGCGGATGGGGGCACGGTAGATAATTTTTAAAGTCATAATGAAAGAATTTGAACTCATAGCCAAGACGTTCATGGGACTGGAGCAGGTCTTGGCGCAAGAGCTCACAGAGTTAGGAGCCAACAATGTGCAGACGGGACGGCGTATGGTGTCGTTTACCGGCGATAAAGAAATGATGTATCGCGCTAATTTTCAGTTGCACACGGCCATCCGCATCCTCAAGCCTATCGCTCATTTCAAGGCGCAGTCGGCCGAAGATATGTACGATGAAGTGCGCAAGATAGATTGGAGCGAGTATATCGGCGAGGGAAAGACCTTCTCCGTTGACTCCGTAGTCTATTCCAATGAATTCCGCAATTCGCGTTTCGTCACTTACAAGGTGAAGGATGCCATCGTGGATCAGTTCCGCGAGAAAACGGGCAAGCGTCCTAACATCTCCGTGACCAATCCGGACATCCGGCTCAACATTCATGTGGCCGAAGACGATGCTACGCTGTCTTTGGACAGTAGTGGCGAGTCGTTGCACCGGCGCGGCTATAGGCAGGAAAGCGTTGAGGCTCCCCTCAATGAGGTGCTTGCCGCAGGCATGATTCTGATGTCTGGCTGGAAAGGAGAGACCGACCTTATCGATCCCATGTGTGGCTCGGGCACTATCCCCATCGAGGCGGCTCTCATAGCCCGCAATATTTCGCCGGGTGTGTTCCGCAAGGAATTTGCTTTTGAGAAGTGGCCCGATTTCGATGCGGAACTGTTTGACATGATTTACAATGACGACAGCCGCGAGCGACCGTTTGAGCATCATATTTATGGGTACGACACGGATATGAAAGCCGTCAATACGGTGCGTATCAATGTCAAGGCTGCCGGGCTTACCAAGGATATAACGCTGGATTGCCGCGATTTCAAGGATTTCACGCGTCCGCAGGAGAAGAGCGTTATTATTATGAATCCCCCTTACGGCGAGCGCATCTCCACGCCCAACTTGCTGGCTACCTATAAGATGATAGGTGAGCGTCTGAAGCACGAGTTCATGGGTAATGAGGCATGGGTGTTGTCCTATCGTGAGGAGTGCTTCCGTCAGATAGGCCTTAAGCCCAGCATCAAGATT
Organism: uncultured Prevotella sp.; assembly: GCA_964640675.1. Taxonomy (GTDB): domain Bacteria; phylum Bacteroidota; class Bacteroidia; order Bacteroidales; family Bacteroidaceae; genus Prevotella. The sequence goes on from CAZXFP010000001.1 coordinate 203,559, forward strand.
CCGCTCTATAATGGCTCTTTGGAGTGTGAGTTCCGTCGTTATCAGCTCTTCGATGGGAAGATGAGCGACTTCCGCCATGAGGGTGGAGTGGTGAAAACCGAAGAGGAAAAGGCGGAAATGGCTCAAAAGCACCGCTTCAAGAAGAATCGTGAGTTCAAACAGTTGCTGGATGCGAGGAGCGAGAACGAGGAGGGAGACATCCGTAGCTTTACGTTCCATAAGTTTGAGCACGATGAGCACCACTTCTCGCGTTCAGAACGGAAGCCTTTCCGTCGCGGAGAGCGTGGAGAGAACAAGGATGCGCGCGGGCGCAAGCCGTTTGGAAAAGATTCTTCCGACAAGCGTCCGGCTCGTAAAGCACCCGGAAAGCGGTGGGCGGATCGTGGCGATCGTGCCAAGCGCGACATCAAGCGCGGTGAGAGTCCTTTTAAAAAGAAACCTAACAGAAATGATTTGATAGACTATGAAGATTAAAGCCTTAAAGTCAATGCTTTGCGCAACCCTTGTAGGGTGTGCTTTGCTGAACCCATTGAACACGACAACCACAATGGCTCAAAAGCAATTTACGCTTGAAGACCTCAATTATGGTGGTACAAACTACCGTAACATGATTCCCGAGAATCGTTACACTACATGGTGGGGCGACCGCTTGGTGCGAACAGAGGTGGACTATTGCGCAGAGGTGAACTTGCGTAATGGCAAAGAAACACGCCTGTTCTCGCTTGAAGACATCAACTCGTGGGCGGGGCTTAGCGCATCGGATGAGAAGATACGCCATTTCTATTCGGCAACATTCCCTTATGCGGGCAAACCGCAGGTGCTTGTGGTAAACGGACGTGAGAATATCTTGGTCGATTTCAAGAAGCATCAGGTGGTAAAGCGTTGGAGTCGGGTGCAGGGCGCGCAGGCCTTGGAGTGGAATGCTGGCTCGGAAGCAACGGCCTATGTCAAAGGTGACCAGCTTTATGTGACCACGGCAGACGGCAGTACGCGTCAGCTCACGCAGGATGGTTCGCATGGCATCGTCTATGGACAAAGCGTTCACCGTGACGAGTTTGGTATTCGTGGCGGACTTTTTTGGAATCCCCAGGGCAATCGCCTTGCTTTCTATCGTATGGATCAAAGCATGGTGGTTGATTACCCGCTCATCGATGTTCCGGAAGTTGACTGGACGCCAGGCGAGGGACAGTCGCGTGCGGCTAAGGCCGACTTGATCAAGTATCCGATGGCGGGTGAGACTTCGCACAAGGTTACTTTGGGTGTCTATGATGTTGCAACGGGTGGTATCGTTTATTTGAAGGCAGGTGATCCTACCGACCGCTATTTCACCAATGTGGCTTGGTCTCCGGACGGCAACCGCATCTATATGCAGGAGTTGAACCGCGATCAAAACAACATGGAGCTTGTGGAATACGATGCAACGACAGGCGACAAGTTGCGTATATTATATAAGGAGAAGCACGATAAGTATGTTGAGCCGCAGCATCCCATACAGTTCCTCCCTTGGGATGCGTCTAAATTTGTCTTCCAAAGCCAGAAAGACGGTTACAACCATCTCTATCTCTTTGATGTAAATGGAGGTCAGCCGCAGCAAATCACGCAAGGAAACTGGGTTGTGATGGAGTTGCTCGGCTTCGATTTGAAGCGTAAGGCCATCGTTTATGCCTCCAATGAGTGCTCGCCTATTCAGCGCAACACGTGGATGGTGAGCGTTAAGGATGGCAAGCGTACTCTGCTTGATAATGGAAAGGGATGGCATTGGCCATCGCTTAGCGAAAGTGGTGTGGCTATCTGCGACAATTACTCCGAGCCAGATGTGCCGCGCAAGATCGATATTATCGAAACTAACGGCAAGCGTATCAATTGGCTCACGGCCGCAGATCCATGGGAGGGCTACAAAGTGCCCGAATACACTTGCGGAACGTTGAAGGCTGCCGATGGCACAACCGACCTTTATTGGCGTATGGTGAAGCCTGTTGATTTCGATGCGTCAAAGAAATACCCGACAGTAGTTTATGTCTACGGTGGTCCTCATGCTCATAATGTGGATGCACGCTGGCATTACAGCTCTCGTTCGTGGGAGACTTACATGGCGCAGAAAGGTTATGTGCTCTTCATCCTTGACAACCGGGGTAGTGAAAACCGCGGAAGGGATTTTGAGCAGGCCACGTTCCGTCACCTCGGACAGGAAGAGATGAAAGACCAGATGAAAGGTGTTGAGTACCTGAAGTCACTTCCTTATGTTGATCAGGATCGCATTGGCGTGCATGGATGGTCTTTTGGAGGTTTCATGACCATTTCATTGATGACAAATTACCCCGATGTCTTCAAGGTGGGTGTAGCCGGTGGCCCGGTTATCGATTGGAAATGGTATGAGGTGATGTACGGAGAGCGTTATATGGACACTCCCCAGGCCAATCCGGAGGGCTATGCGCAGACCTCACTCCTCAAGAAAGCCAAGGACTTGAAGGGTAAATTGCAGATTATTACGGGACTCAACGACCCCACGGTGGTGCCCCAGCACGCATATTCGTTCCTCAAAGCCTGCATTGCGGCAGGTACGCAGCCCGATTTTTACGTCTATCCGGGCGAGCCGCACAATATGCGAGGCCACCAAAGTGTGCATCTGCATGAGCGCATTACTCAATATTTTGAGGACTATTTGAAATAATCAATATACAGAAAACACCCACCACCGCATGGCAAAACTTGTTGTGGTGGGTGCTAATCTTTTTTGTTATGAGAATCTTACTTTTAGGTAGTGGCGGGCGAGAGCACGCTTTGGCGTGGAAGATAGCCCAGAGTGTCAAGTGTGATAAGTTGTATATTGCGCCGGGCAATGCAGGTACTGCACTCGTTGGTGAAAATGTGGCTATCGGCGTGAATGACTTTGATGGGCTGAAAGAATTTGCATTGGCTCATAAAGTAGACATGATTGTTGTTGGCCCGGAAGATCCGCTTGTTCGTGGAATCTATGACGCATTCAAGGAAGACGACCGAACAAAGTCTATTCCAGTCATTGGCCCATCGAAGCAAGGCGCGGTGCTGGAAGGTTCGAAAGACTTTGCCAAGCAGTTTATGCAGCGTCATGGTATCCCCACGGCCGCTTACAGAACTTTTGACGGAACTACGCTTGACGAGGGGCTCCGTTTCTTGGAGACGTTGCAGCCCCCTTATGTGCTGAAAGCTGACGGCTTGGCGGCAGGAAAGGGCGTGCTCATTGTGCCAACGCTTGATGAGGCCAAGAAAGAATTGCGCGATATGCTTGGCGGTATGTTTGGCAATGCTTCGGCCAAGGTGGTTATTGAACAGTATTTGGATGGCATTGAGTGCTCGGTGTTTGCGCTTACGGATGGTGTTCATTATAAGATTTTGCCGGAAGCCAAGGACTATAAGCGTATCGGCGAGCATGATACGGGTCTGAATACAGGTGGTATGGGCAGTGTCTCTCCTGTACCTTTTGCCACGAAAGAGTGGATGCAGAAAGTTGAGGAGCGCATTGTTCGTCCCACGGTAGAGGGATTGCGTGAAGACGGCATAGACTATAAAGGCTTTATTTTCTTTGGTTTGACCAATGTGAATGGCGACCCTATGGTCATTGAGTATAATTGCCGAATGGGCGATCCCGAAACGGAGAGCGTGATGCTGCGCCTTAAAAGCGATTTGGTTGACTTGCTGGAAGGCGTTGCACAGGGCAATTTGAATGAATGTCAGGTGGAGTCCGACCCGCGCAATGTGGTTTGTGTGATGCTTGTCAGTGGTGGCTATCCTCAGGAGTATGTCAAGGGCTATCCCATTTCAGGGCTTGAATCAGTGGATGATGCAGTGGTCTTCCATGCCGGTACGGCGTTGAAAGAAGGTCAAGTCGTTACCAATGGAGGTCGCGTAATTGCTGTCAGCTCTTACGGAGAAAACAAGGAGGACGCTCTGCGCAATGCTTTTGTGCAGGCACAGAAGATAGACTTCAAGGACAAATATTTCAGAAAGGATATTGGCCAAGACCTTTAAAGCCGGCCTTACCTGGTCAAGCTGCTGTGGAAGCAGGCAATTTGAATCCAATCAGTTTTGAATGGTAACACGAACATTGCAGACTAAGGTCGCCAAAAGCCGATGGACATTGTCCACACTTGCCACGCTCGCCCTTATGGTTTGGGGCGTGGCAGGTGCGGGCAATCATCGTTTGTGGGTGACCATGCTGTGTCTGACGCTCTCAACCTATTTGATGGTGGAGCTGAATAATGCGAATGCCCTCATCCGCATTTATAGTCGCATGGTGTCGGGGGCGTTCTTGGTGCTCACGACTGTGTGTATGCATCAGATGGCCGATTATGGCGCGTCCATTGCAATCCTTTGCATGGCAGGCTTTTATACCAGTTTGTTTCGGGCTTACCAAGATCAGTCTGCTCCCGGATGGGTGTTCTATGCTTTTGTTTGTTGGGGCTTTTCCAGTGTCGTGTGGGTGCAAGCCCTTTATTTCCTGCCGTTGTTTTGGCTGTTGATGGGCGTAACGCTGCGCGCATGGAGTGCCCGCAATTTTTGTGCCTCGCTCCTTGGCTTGGCATTGCCTTATGGTGTTCTTGCTGCGGTTTTGATAATGAGGGACGAATTGCCACAGCTGCTTCCTCATTTCTCCCGTCTTGCGCACTATTCGATGCCTTTCGACTATGCCGTATTGTCTGTTAGGCAAATTATCTCGCTGGCTTTTGTGCTGTTTTGTGCATTTATTGGCAGTGTGCATTTCTTGCGTCAAAGCCACAATGACAACATACGGACGCGGCAATATTTCTATTCGTTTATCATTGTAGACGTGGTTGTGTTCCTTTGTCTTTGCTTGCAGCCCCAGCATTATGAGGCGTTGCTTGCCATGATGATAGTTAACACTTCCCCTTTGATTGGTCATTTCCTTGCTTTGACTCACACCAAGCTGACCAATATGATGTTTTTGTTTCTCTCCATCACATCTTTGCTGTTGGTAGTTTATAATTTATGGCAGAGCTTTCCGACATTTTAGCTAATTATGGGTATGTGGGCATGCTTGTGGCGGCATTTCTCGCAGGCAGTTTTTTCCCTTTCAGCAGCGAGGCGGTGATGCTGGCTTTGCTTGTAGGAGGGCTTCAGCCCGTGGAACTGGTCTTGTGTGGCTCTGTGGGAAACATACTTGGCTCTATGTTTAATTATGGTGTTGGAAGGATGGGGAAACTTGAATGGGTGGAGCGTTATCTCCATGTGAGCCGTGAAAAGTTGGAACGTACTCAGCAATGGATGGCCGGGCGCGGTGCTTGGATGGGGTTCTTTGCCTTTCTTCCCATATTGGGCAGTGCCATAACCATTGTTTTGGGCTTCACCAGAGCCAATTTGTTGATCACGATAGTCAGTGTTTCCGTTGGCAAAGTGCTTCGGTACGCACTTCTTGTGGGTGGAGCAGAGCTGGTTATTTGAACGCTCTATGCCCCCGTGTCTTTTAGTATAGGAACGGGACGGGGCAGTTGTTGTGGCATATAGATGTGCCGAATTGAAAGCAGTGTTTGAGTTTTCTTTTTGCAGTCTCTCCACTTTCTTTTGTGAGTGTAAAACTAATGTCACAAAGAATTAATGCCCGAAGAATCCTGTTCTTTAAGGTTTGGCTTGAAAATACTTTTTCTTTACATCAATTCTTATAGGGGAGTATTCTTGCTTTTATGCTTCATCGTGTGTCCGCTTGTTGTTGGCTTCTGTGGTCAAGTTAACGCTTGGGCGGCTAAACGGAAGTGCCATATACCTCTCGTTTTAAGTGGATACCAAAGCCTTAAAGAAGCGTAAGGTTTTGAAAATCAATGGTTTTGTGTGTCCGCATTCGTGTAGCCTAATCGTTTGTTTTAGTCTTGGCATTCGTGAAAGAAAGAACGCGCTGCAAAACGTTACGTTTCATCCGCCAAAACGTAACGTTTTGCGTTGCGAAAGGTCACGTTTTGCAGCGTATTAGCGTACATATTCTGAATGTTAGTAGAGGAACGCATTGGCTGAATGTGGATTTTAGCCAGAACCTCATGGCATTTATGGTGTATGTTTGGGGAGTGAAATATGGGGAAATTGTGGGTTAGGAAGAAAAAACTTTGGCGTTTTAAGGAAGAAATGCTAACTTTGCAGTTAATTTAAATTGTACGCTACTATTAAGAATAGGCTATGTATAGAACAAACACATGTGGTGAGCTGCGGATAGAAGATGCCGGACGGCAGGTGACGTTGGCCGGATGGGTGCAGCGTGTGCGCAAAATGGGTGGCATGACTTTTGTCGACTTGCGCGATCGTTATGGCATTACGCAGTTGGCGTTTAATGAGGCTGTTGACGCATCTTTGTGTGAAAAAGCCAATAAGCTGGGGCGTGAGTATTGCATACAGGTCGAAGGAACTGTGAGCGAGCGTCAAAGCAAGAATTCAAAGATACCTACGGGCGACATCGAGATTATCGTGAGCGGGATAAACGTTCTCAGTACTTCCCTCACGCCGCCTTTCCTCATAGAGGATGAAACCGATGGAGGTGACGATTTGCGCATGAAATATCGTTATTTGGATATGCGTCGTCCGGCGGTTCGCAAGAATTTGGAACTGCGTCATCGCATGACCATTGCCATCCGTAACTTCCTTGATGCGCAAGATTTCATAGAGGTGGAGACCCCCATTCTCATTGGCTCTACGCCAGAGGGCGCGCGCGACTTCGTTGTGCCATCCCGTATGAATCCGGGGCAGTTCTATGCGTTGCCGCAAAGTCCCCAGACGCTCAAGCAGCTTCTTATGGTGGCTGGCTTTGACCGTTATTTCCAAATAGCAAAGTGCTTCCGCGATGAGGATTTGCGTGCCGATCGTCAGCCCGAGTTCACGCAGATAGACTGTGAGATGTCTTTCGTTGATCAGGAGGATGTCATCAATCTGTTTGAGGAAATGGCACGTGTGCTGTTCCGCGAGATACGTGGCGTGGAGCTGCCCAAGCTGGAGCAAATGCCGTGGCATGAGGCCATGCGCCGCTTCGGAAGCGATAAGCCCGATCTCCGCTTTGGTATGGAGTTTGTGGAGCTGATGGACGACTTGAAGGGAACGGGTTCGTTCTCGGTGTTCAATGAGGCTGCATATATTGGCGGCATTGTTGTTCCCGGATGTGCTGATTACAGTCGGAAGCAGCTCAATGAGCTGACGGATTTTGTGAAACGTCCTCAGATTGGTGCCAGCGGCCTTGTCTTTATCAAGTATAATGCCGATGGTACGGTGAAGAGCAGCATAGATAAGTTCTATACGCCGGAGCAGTTGCAGAAAGTGAAAGAGACAACGGGTGCAAAAGATGGCGACCTTGTGCTCATACTTTCTGGTGGCAATATCAATAAGACCCGTGTTCAGCTTTGCGCGTTGCGTTTGGAGATGGGAGAGCGTTTGGGATTGCGAGACAAGAACGTGTTCAAGTGTCTGTGGATTGTCGACTTCCCCCTCTTTGAGTGGAGCGATGAGGAGCAGCGTCTCATGGCCACGCACCATCCGTTCACGATGCCTCATCCCGATGATTTGCATCTGTTGGACGAGCATCCTGAGCAAGTGCGTGCCAAGGCCTATGACTTTGTTTGCAATGGTATTGAGGTGGGCGGTGGCTCACTGCGTATCCATGACACCAAGTTGCAGGAGAAGATGTTTGAGGTGCTTGGGTTTACGCCTGAGCGTGCCGAGGCACAGTTTGGCTTCTTGATGAATGCTTTCAAGTACGGAGCACCTCCCCATGCCGGACTTGCATTCGGGCTGGATCGTTTCGTAAGTATCATGGCGGGACTAGACTCCATCCGCGACTGCATTGCTTTCCCGAAGAACAACAGCGGACGCGATGTGATGCTTGATGCTCCATCCGAAATAGATCCCAAACAGCTTGATGAGTTGCAGATAAAAGTAGATCTTAAGCTCTGATACCCTTTGATTTAGGTCAAGAAATGTGGGGCGTTTCCGCTTAACGGTTTGAAAGTTTGTGTCTTTTCGCAGTTCCGTTTTTGTGCATTCAAAAGAAAGCCGTATATTTGTACCCGATAAAATATAATAGGGTATTACAAGAGGATTGTTGAGAAATAATTAAAGCGTAAAAAGATTATGGCAACAAAGAAAGCAACAACAAAGGCTACTGCAACGAAGACAACTGCAGTAAAGAAGACGACCGCAAAGAAAGTTTGCACCCCCAAGCCTGTAGAGGTAGCCATCAATGCTGAGAATATTGGCTTCAAGGCTGGTGATGTTTATAATGCACTGGCTGCTTCTGGAAACGCATTGAGCGTGGAAGAGATTGCCAAGGAGGCAAAGATCAGCGTAGAGGAGGCTCTTGTCGGCTTAGGATGGCTTTTCAAGGAGGGTAAAGTCTCCGGAAGAGAGGGCAACAAGGTAGCTCTTGCATAACTTGCACCAAGATTAGATTATAAGCAAGATACTGAAAGAGGGTCTGTAGGCGGAAGCTGCATAGACTCTCTTTTTGTTTTCTTGATAGCATTTTTAGCCTTAATAAATTTAAATACTCCAAGAAAGTGTCGTCAAAGAACTACGACCGGCTTATCGTGAAAGTGTTGCTTGAGGCAGGCGACAATGGCTTGACGGTTAGAAAGATAACGCGTCATGTCTATAATGCTGTCAATGGCCTTTTCGAAGAGGCGGACATGGAGGCGGTGCATCGGAGTGTGCGGGTGTTTTTGCATCGGCATAGTCAGGGTGAAGGGGCTGCGCTGGCGCGTCCGAAGCGAGGAACGTATAGCTTGAATTGTAATACGGAGGCAGGACGTATACTGCTTGATGCCGCTTTTTGTGAGAGCATGCCGAATGCGGTGAAGCCTGTGGATTACAGCAGTTTGCCTTTGTTTAGGGAGTATGTTCCTTATGACGATGAGTTGGGATGAGTAGCTTGTTGCCAACCCAACTTCTCTGCAAATCCTTAAAACTCTTCCAATTTTCCAAACAATAGGTAATGGCTTCTTTCATTGCCTAAAAAAGTATCTAAATATTGTCCTTTTCATTTTTTATTCGTAAATTTGCGCTTTATATGGTTCAACGAAAAGACAACGTTTGATATATGGCACTTAACAATAATCATCTCGTTATTATGGCGGGAGGTGTCGGCAGCCGCTTTTGGCCGATGAGTACAGTAGACCATCCTAAGCAATTTATTGATGTGCTTGGTTTGGGACGCACCCTTATTCAGATGGCTTACGATCGCTTTGCAGGGTTGGTCGATCCCAAAAATGTATGGGTTCTGACCAGCCAGCGTTATCGGGAACTGGTGCGCGAGCAGCTTCCGGAGGTTAGCGAGAGCCATATTCTCACCGAGCCTTGCAGAAGGAATACGGCTCCGTGTATAGCTTATGTGAGTTGGCGTATCAAACAGGAGTCGCCAAGGGCAAATGTTGTTGTCACACCCAGCGATCATCTTGTGGTGGATGTGGAAGAATTCAAGCGAGTTGTGGCCAATTGCTTGCAGTTCACCACGGACACGGATGCCATAGTGACCCTTGGAATGAAGGCAATTCGTCCGGAGACGGGCTATGGCTATATTCAGGCAGACCATACGCTTCCCTCTGCCCGTAACAAAGAGATATTCCGGGTGGATCAATTTCACGAGAAACCCACATTGGAGGTGGCACTCTCCTATCTGAAAGAGAACAATTATTATTGGAATGCGGGCATTTTCTTGTGGAATGTCTCTACTATCATAAACGCATTCCGTATCTATGCACCTTCCATTGCGAAAATCTTTGATCGTATTCGTCCATATTTGGGAACGGCAGATGAGCAAAAGGTCATTGATGAGGTGTATCCGCAATGTGAGAATATCTCTGTAGACTATGCCATTATGGAAAAGGCAGAGGAGATATTTGTTTGTCCGTCGGATTTCGGATGGAGCGATTTGGGTACGTGGGGAAGTCTGCGTGTGCAAACCCCAAAGGACGTTTATGGCAATGCGGCCATAGGCGAGAACATCCGTCTTTACGATACTCACAACTGCATCGTTCATACATTGAATGAGAAACGTGTGGTGATAGAAGGATTGGATGGCTATATTGTGGCAGAGAATGACGATACGCTTCTTATTTGCAAACTTTCTGAAGAGCAACGTATCAGGCAATTTGCGGAAGAAGAGTAGTGCTTTCCGATAAAAAACTAAAATAACACGTAACATGAAAGGGAAAAAGGTAGCCCTCATCACGGGCATTACAGGACAAGACGGCTCTTACCTTGCGGAGTTTTTGATAAGCAAGGACTATGAAGTGCATGGAATGCTGCGCCGCAGTTCCTCGTTTAACACAGGACGCATAGAGCATTTGTATCTTGACGAGTGGGTTCGGGACATGAAAAAGCAGCGTCTTGTCAACTTGCATTGGGCGGATATGACCGACTCTTCTTCCCTTATTCGTATTATACGTGAGATACAGCCCACTGAAATTTATAACCTTGCAGCTCAAAGCCATGTGAAGGTGAGCTTTGATGTGCCCGAATACACTGCAGACACAGACGCTGTGGGTGTGCTTCGCTTGCTGGAGGCCGTGCGTATTTGTGGTCTTGAGAAAACCTGCCGCATTTATCAGGCATCCACATCGGAGTTGTATGGAATGGTGCAGGAGGTTCCGCAACGTGAGACCACTCCGTTCTATCCCCGTAGTCCGTATGCCGTGGCGAAACTCTATGGCTTTTGGGTCATGAAGAATTATCGTGAGGCCTATGGAATGTACTGTTGCAATGGCATTTTGTTTAATCATGAAAGCGAGCGACGTGGAGAAAACTTCGTAACACGTAAGATTACGCTGGCGGCGTGTCGTATAGCGCAGGGTTATCAAGACAAGCTCTACCTTGGAAACCTTGATGCCCGCCGTGATTGGGGCTATGCCAAGGACTACATAGAGTGTATGTGGCTTATCCTGCAACAAGAAAAGCCCGATGATTTTGTAATAGCTACGGGCGAATATCATACAGTGCGGGAGTTTGTTACCTTGGCTTTCCATTATGTAGGCATAGAGTTGGAGTGGAAGGGTGAAGGTATTGCCGAGAAAGGCTTCGACAAGGCAACGGGGCGTGTGCTTGTTGAGGTAGACCCGAAATACTTCCGTCCGGCGGAAGTAGACCAATTGCTTGGCGATCCCTCAAAGGCAAAGGAAGTTTTGGGCTGGAATCCGCACAAGACAACGTTCGAGGAGTTGGTGCGCATCATGGTTGAGCACGACAAAGGGTTTGTTCGCAAACTGTATCTTAAAGCACAGCTTCCCGAGTAATGTGCTTTTGTTGAAAAGGCGGGAATCATGTTAGACAAGAATTCCAAAATATACGTGGCAGGCCATCAAGGTTTGGTGGGTTCTGCCATTTGGTATAACTTGCAGGAACGTGGCTACTGCAACCTTGTAGGCAGAAGTCATGCAGAGTTGGATCTTACAGACCAAATTGCGGTAAAAGATTTTTTTGATGCGGAAAGACCAGATGCCGTGGTGCTTGCTGCGGCTTTTGTAGGTGGAATCATGGCCAATTCGCTTTATCGTGCCGATTTCATCATGCAGAACATGAAGATACAATGCAATGTCATTGAGAACGCTTTCCTGCATCAAGTCAAAAAGTTGCTCTTCCTTGGGTCTACGTGCATTTACCCCAAAGAAGCTCCGCAACCGATGCGCGAGGATGCTTTGCTTACCTCGCCATTGGAATACACCAATGAGGAGTATGCCATAGCAAAGATAGCCGGCTTGAAGATGTGCGAGAGTTATAACCTTCAGTATGGCACCAACTATATTGCAGTGATGCCAACCAATCTTTATGGGCCTAACGATAATTTTCATTTGGAGAATAGCCATGTGCTGCCGGCAATGATGAGAAAGGTCTATTTGGCCAAATGCATCCATGAAAATGATTGGGATGCCATACGTCATGATATGCAAAAGCGTCCCATTAATCCTCCTGCAGCCCTTGTGCGGTTGATAGGAGAGGGTAATGTGGATGGCCATGATTCTCAAGAACGTATTGTTAAGGCATTGGCTTTCTATGGCATTGGTGATAATTTGGTGACTTTATGGGGCGATGGCAGTCCGCTGCGGGAGTTCCTTTGGAGTGAGGATATGGCCGATGCAAGCGTTCATGTTCTGCTAAATGTCGATTTCAAAGATATTATCGGCGTAGCCAAATACTCCAGCGTCTTTGACGGAGTGAGCACGGATGGTGCGGTCAATCGGAATAATTCGGAAGGCCGTGGGGGCGCAATACCTGCCTTAGGGGAGATTCGCAATTGCCACATCAACGTGGGCACGGGAAAGGAATTGACCATCAGAGCCTTGGCACACCTCGTGGCTTGTACGGTAGGATTTGACGGTAAGATAATGTGGGATAAGACTAAGCCCAACGGAACGCCACGTAAACTGATAGATGTGTCCAAACTTCATCGTTTGGGATGGCAGCACAAGGTGGAAATAGAGCAGGGAGTAGAGCGTCTTTATCAATGGTACAGAAGCTCTTAGCCAGCAATAAGTTTTAAGGAAGCAAAAGAATATCGGAGGAAATGCGGACAGTTGTAGGCGCATATCCTCCGATATTTGTTTTGCGCTTTTTCTTATTTGTAATTGGTTGAATGACAAGCTGATAGTAAAAGGTATGGTTTGACGCTGCAAGACCATACCTTTTGCCGTTCAAAACGTATGGTTTTGTTGCCCAATATCTGTGCTTTTGTTTTGCGAGTGTTGGTAAGCCATTTTTGAAATACGCTTTTTGGGAATATTGGTACGCTTGTGATGTGAAGTGAGGGGGAAGGGCTGGTACTGCAGTTTGTGGCAGGTGTTTGAACAAGCAGTATGCAGCGGTTTGGTCATGGCGGCTTCGCAAAGAAAAGAATCTAAATGATAAGTGGGCAAAATGTGCGGTCGTTCATCGTAAATGTGGAATGTTTTTTGTAATTTTGCACACTATATACAATCAAACAACAAAATTAAAACATGGCAACAACCGACGACAAGAAAGTCATCTTCTCCATGGTGGGAGTCTCTGAGATTATCCCTCAGAATCAGAAGCGCATTCTGAATAATATCTATCTCTCATTCTTTTATGGGGCAAAGATTGGTATCATTGGCTTGAACGGTGCGGGTAAGTCTACCTTGATGAAGATTATCGCCGGCCTTATTGAGCCTACGCAGGGCGAGGTGGTATGGAGTCCGGGATACACTGTGGGCTATTTGCCACAGGATCCTCCTCTCGATGCCAGCAAAACCGTGCTGGAAAACATCCGCGAGGGCGTAAGTCAGGTCTATGACGCGCTTCGCGAGTATGATGAAATCAACGTCAAGTTCGGGTTAGAGGAATACTATAGCGACCCCGACAAGATGGAAAAGCTCATGGCGCGACAAGCTGAGCTGCAGGATATTATCGACTCCACTGATGCGTGGAATATGGATGCACGGTTGCAACGTGCGATGGATGCCCTCCATTGTCCGCCGGGCGATGCCGCAGTAACCCACCTCTCCGGTGGCGAGCGCAGGCGTGTTGCTTTGTGCCGTCTGCTGCTTACCAAGCCCGATGTGCTGCTCTTGGATGAGCCTACCAACCACCTTGATGCGGAGAGCATTGATTGGCTGGAGCAGCATCTGCAGCAATATGAGGGAACGGTGATTGCTGTGACCCACGACCGCTACTTCCTTGATGACGTAAGTGAGTGGATATTGGAGCTTGACCGTGGCGAGGGCATTCCTTGGAAAGGCAATTACTCCTCTTGGCTGGAACAGAAGACGAAGCGAATGGCGCAGGAGGAGAAGACGGCCTCGAAGCGTCGCCGCACGTTGGAGCAGGAGCTGGAGTGGGTGCGCATGGCTCCCAAGGCTCGACAGGCCAAGGGCAAGGCACGTTTGAATGCCTATGAGAAAATGCTTGGTGAGGAACAGAAGGAGCAGGAGCAGAAACTGGAGATCTTTATCCCCAATGGCCCGCGCTTGGGCAATAAGGTTATTGAGGCACAGCACGTGGCCAAGGCTTTCGGCGACAAGGTTCTCTTTGGCGATCTCAATTTCCAGCTGCCTCCCAATGGCATTGTTGGCGTGATTGGTCCTAATGGCGCGGGCAAGACAACGCTCTTCCGCTTGATCATGGGATTGGAACAGGCCGATGGCGGAACGTTTGAGGTGGGCGAGACCGTGCGTCTGGCTTATGTGGATCAGCAGCATAAGGACATCGACCCGGAGAAAACGGTCTATGAGGTGGTTGCGCAAGGCAATGAGACCATCCGTATGGGTGGCCGCGATGTGAATGCCCGTGCTTATCTTTCCCGTTTTAATTTCTCAGGAAACGACCAAGGAAAGCTGTGTAGCGTACTTTCCGGTGGTGAGCGCAACAGACTGCAATTGGCGTTGGCTTTGAAGCAAGAGGGCAATGTGCTGTTGCTCGATGAGCCAACCAACGATATTGATGTCAATACGTTGCGTGCTTTGGAGGAAGGACTTGACAATTTTGCCGGTTGTGCCGTTGTTATCAGCCACGACCGCTGGTTCCTCGACCGTATTTGCACCCATATCTTGGCCTTTGAGGGCAATGGCGAGGTAGTGTTCTTCCAAGGCGACTACTCTGAGTATGAACTTAACAAGGCTCGCCGTCTTGGAAACACAGAGATTAAGAAGACGCGTTATCGCAAGCTGATGGAGGATTAAAGCGATAATTGGCTGTTGCGAGGCCGCTTGTTATGAGGAGAATGGCTGGCGGAATGTGCAGCCCTCATGCCAGCGGGAGCACCCATAGGCGTTTTTCCCCTTGATGATGTGCCCTTGATGGCATACAGGACAAGGGCTTCCAACAAGCGAATCAGTCATGGAAGGTGCGGCATTGGATTGCTGCACCTTTTCTTTTGCATTGTCCTCGTTGGCTTTTCCTCTCTTAGGTGTGGCTTGTTTGCTTTTTCTTGTGCCTTTGCTTTGGCTTTGAGCGTCCGGTTTTGCCTTGTCCGATTTCCGTTTTGAGGATTTCTCCAAGTCTTCTTCGGTGGTGAAAGCTATGTGGCGGATGGAGCTATCGGTAAGAACGTCCATCACTATCTTGCGCACTTGCTCTTTCAACTCTTGGATAAACAGTCCGGCATCGTATTTTTGCCGCTCAATATCGCGTAGTTTCTTTTCCCATATACCAGTTAGCTCACAGCTTGTGAGCAATTTTTCGTGTATGGTGTCAATGAGTTCGATGCCCGTAGATGTGGCCACGAGATTCTTTCGTTGCCGTTTGATGTAGCGTCTTTTGAAAAGCGTCTCAATGATACCAGCGCGCGAGGAGGGTCTTCCGATACCATTCTCTTTCATGGCAGAGCGCAATTCCTCATCGTCCACAAACTTTCCGGCAGTTTCCATAGCCCGTAAGAGTGTGGCTTCGGTGTAGTATTTGGGGGGTGTTGTTTGTTTTTCGGTCAAGGTTGGCGTATGTTCGCCGGACTCTCCCTTGCTGAATGTGGGCAGAACCTTTTCTTCCTCGCTCTTTTCCTTGCTCTCTTCCGAAGCCTTTTCATTGGCATAGACGCATCTCCATCCCTCTTCAAGAATCTCTTTGCCTGTTGCTTTGAACTCCACTTCTCCCACTTTGCCCAGCACGGTGGTGGTGGAGAACAGGCAGTCGGGATAAAACACGCTGATGAAGCGGCGGGTAACAAGGTCGTAGACGTGGCGTTCGGCATCGCTTAGGCCATGTGGGACTACTCCTGTTGGGATGATTGCGTGGTGATCGGTGACCTTTGAGGTGTCAAAAACGCGTTTTGATTTGCGCAGCTTCGTTCCTCCCAATGGGCGCACAAGCTCTGCATACGGTGTCTTGCCGGCTTCCTTCACTTGGAAAACGCCGTTTAGTATCTGCGGACATTTGGGGTAAATGTCATCGCTAAGATACTGTGTGTCAACACGCGGATAGGTAGTCAGCTTCCGTTCGTAGAGCGTTTGGATAAGGTTCAGCGTCATGTCGGCCGAGAAACCAAATTTCTTGTTGCAGTCCACTTGCAGCGAGGTGAGGTCGTAGAGCTGCTTAGGAGCTTCCGATCCTTTCTTTTTCTGCACGCTTGTCACTGTGAATGGTTGTCCGGCGAGCGATGCAAAGGCTTCCTCTCCTTCCTCTTTGCTCATGAACTTGCCTTTGGTGGCAGTGAAGAGTGTGTCGCGATAGATGGTGGAAAGCACCCAATAGGGTACGGGCACAAAGTTTTCAATTTCCTTTTGTCGGCTCACGATGAGTGCAAGCGTAGGTGTTTGCACGCGGCCAATGGACAACACTTGTCGATTTTGGCCGTATTTGAGCGTGTAAAGGCGTGTGGCGTTCATTCCCAGCAGCCAGTCGCCGATGGCGCGGGAAAGTCCTGCGAGATAGAGCGTGTCATATTGTTTTTCGTCTTTCAGCGTTTGGAAGCCTTCGCGTATGGCCTCATCGGTCATGGACGAAATCCACAGTCGCTTGACGGGGCATTTCACGCCGGCTTTCTGCATCACCCAGCGTTGAATAAGCTCTCCTTCTTGTCCGGCATCACCACAGTTGACAATCATATCGGCTTGTGCGTAGAGCTTTTCTATCACGGCAAACTGCCGTTTCACCCCTTCGTCGTCAATAAGTTTAATGCCGAAGCGTTCCGGTATCATAGGCAATGCGGCCAAACTCCATCTTTTCCACATCAAGGTGTAGTCATCTGGCTCTTTCAACTCACATAGGTGGCCAAAAGTCCAGGTCACTTGATAACCGTTTCCCTCCATATATCCTTGTTGGGACTTGGTTGCGCCAAGAATTTGGGCTATGTCACGCGCCACAGACGGCTTCTCCGCAATGCAAACAATCATCTTTTTTCCTTGTCTCGTCTTCTGTTTTGAGATGCAAAGGTACGGTTTATTCCCGCAATTTTCTCTTTTTGCGATGACTTTTCTTCTTCAACGGGATTGTTGTGCGCGTGGTTGTTGTCGTTTGGGCAACGGAATGCGACCATTTGGTGAGGCAGGGGGATGTGTTGGCTGATGTCTGATAGCTGAGGGTAAATTCGGTGTTGGCGTTAGGTAAGGTTTTGGAATGTGAAACGTATGGTTTCGTTGGGCAAAACCATACGTTTTGCAGTGCAATATGTATGGTTTTGGAAAGCCTTGAATGATGGCTTTGTAAGTTGTTGTTTATCAAGTGTATACGGTATATTGATGAAGAAGTTCTGAAACAGTTTGTTCATGTGGGTAGCTTGTGTTTTTTGCTCTGTTGCTTATGCTTGTTTGTTGAAGAGGAAAAGTCTTTTGTGTATAAGACGGATGGATAAAACATAATGCAAAGTTCCGTTATTTCGTTGAAATTGTCTACCTTTGTTGCCATATTTGTTAGTATTTGGATTTAAGGTTTGCGTAAATGAAATTTGCGATTATTGCAGCCGGGGAAGGCTCTCGGCTTGCGCAGGAGGGTGTGCAAGCACCTAAGCCACTTATAGAGGTGGGAGGGCAATGCCTGATAGACCGTCTGCTCTCCACCTTTCAGTCTGTTGGCGCAACGGAGTTGTGGGTGGTATGCAATGATATTCGTCCGGAGGTGGCTGCTCATTTGGAGCGTGTTGCCAGAGAAGGGCTTAACGGCCATTCTCTTCCGTTGCATTATATCGTTCGGACAACTCCCAGTTCTATGCACAGCTTTGCCGCGCTTGCCCCTCACCTTGGCGATGAGCCGTTTGTTCTCACCACAGTCGATACCATATTCCGTCCCAATGAGTTTGCGCAATATGTGTCGGCGTTTCGCGAGGTCGTGGCAAATGGAGGCGATGGCTTGATGGGGGTGACCGATTATATAGATGATGAGAGGCCGCTCTATGTGGGTGTGGACACAGCGGACAATGTAACGGGATTCTATGATGACTATGCCGATGGCCTAAAATACATCTCCGGTGGCATCTACGCGCTTACTCCGCGTGTTTTTCCTGTGCTTCAACGCTGTATGGAGCAAGGAAATCATCGGATGCGAAACTTCCAGCGTGCCATGATAGCTGACGGATGCCAATTGAAAGCATGGCGATTCTCCAAGGTGCTTGACATAGACCATGCGTCAGACATAGTTAAGGCCGAGCGTTTTCTCCAATCGGATGTGCCATGCGAGTAGTGGGGGTGCGGAGGGCGTTGCGCTTTTCGCCGCACAATGAGGCAAACGACCTTGCCATATTGCAGGCAGTGGTGGATGCTTTTGGAGGCGTTGTGGTGGAAGAGGAGGCTGATGGTCTGGCGAAAGCATTGACCGAAGCTTCGCTGGTGTTCACCATGGGGCGCACGCAGCAGGCTTTATGCAGCTTGGCGGCAGCGGAGAGGGAAGGTGTGCTGGTACTGAATCCTGCCAAAGGAGTGCGAAATTGCAATCGGAAAACTTTGGATTTGCTGGCTCGGCGCAATAATATTTCCGTTCCGCCTGTTGCTGGCGAGCATGGCTATTGGCTTAAGCGGGCGGATGTTTCGGCACAAAATCATTCGGATATTGTGTTTTGTGCCAACCAAGGAGAATTGGAAAAGGCGCGTGAGGAGTTTGTGCGACAAGGGATAACCGACTATCTTGTGCAGGCTCACTTGCAAGGTGATTTGGTGAAATTCTATGGTGTGAGCGGCACGGGGTTCTTCCGTGTGTTCTATCCGGGCGATGACGGGCTGTCCAAGTTTGGCGATGAGGCCATCAATGGCCGGCCGCATCATTACGATTATGACATGGGGGCATTGCAACAGATGGCCGAACAGATGGCTGTGGTGGCGGAATGTCCTGTCTATGGCGGTGATGCGGTGATTTCGCCGACAGGCTCTTTTGCCATCATCGACTTCAATGACTGGCCCAGTTTCTCACGTTGCAGGGATGAGGCCGCACGTGCCATTTGTCAATTGGCGGAAAAAATAATGGCAAAGTGATACGTGTGCTCATGCTTTTTCTCATTGCCAATGTAGGCATGGAGGAGGGTAGGGCTGTTCAAAGATGAAAAGAAAACGCGGATGAGCTTTGTTATTTTATCCACTTATTCGTAACTTTGCACGTGAAGAAATAGACATGACGGTTTGACGACCGATAAAACGCAAAAAGAATTCTAAATGACTGACATATCTGTCTTGCAAGGAAAGACTGCCAAATATTCCACATTGGGCTGTAAACTCAATTTTTCGGAAACGGCCACATTTGCGCAAACATTACGTCAAATGGGGGTGGAGGAGGCCGAAACAGGTACACCGGCTGACATTTGCTTGATTAATACTTGCTCCGTTACTGATATGGCCGACCATAAGTGTCGCCAGCAGATTCATAAAATGGTTCGGGAGAATCCCGATGCTGTTGTTGTTGTGACCGGATGCTATGCGCAGCTGCAGCATGAGAGGATTGCCCGTATTCCGGGAGTGGACCTTGTGCTGGGAAGTAATGAGAAAGCGCATCTCGTGGACTATCTTCAGCGTGTTATCCGGGAACGCATCGACAGGCCGTCTGTGCAGGAAGACAATGCGGAAGAGCCTTTGGCGTGTCATTATGCGGAAGCAACAAAAGACATTAAGTCTTTCCAGCTCTCTTGCTCTCGGGGCAATCGCACGCGCTATTTTCTGAAAGTGCAAGACGGTTGCAATTATTTCTGCACCTATTGCACCATTCCTTATGCCCGTGGATTTTCCCGCAACCCCACCATTGCCACACTTGTTGGGCAGGCAGAGCAGGCGGCGCGTGAGGGAGGAAAGGAGATAGTGATAACCGGAGTGAACATTGGCGACTTCGGACGGACGACAGGTGAGCAGTTCATCGACCTTATCAAAGCACTCGATCAAGTGTCGGGTATTCAGCGTTATCGCATCTCTTCGCTTGAGCCAAACCTTTGCAGCGATGAGTTGATAGACTATTGTGCGCACAGCCGCGCCTTTATGCCTCACTTTCACATACCCTTGCAGAGTGGCTCTGACGAGGTGTTGCGCTTGATGCATCGCCGTTACGATACGCAACTCTTTGCCCATAAGGTGAAGTTAATCAAGGAAAAGATGCCCGATGCCTTTATTGGTGTTGATGTGATGGTGGGCTGTCGTGGTGAGACACCAGAGCGTTTTGAGGAGTGCCGTGCCTTTATTGAAGGGCTTGATGTGACGCAGCTTCATGTGTTCCCTTATTCGGAGCGTCCAGGAACGGCAGCTTTGAAGATTCCTTATGTTGTTGACGATAAGGAGAAAAAGCGTCGTGTGCATGAGTTGCTTCGCTTGTCGGATGCGAAAACTCAAAGTTTTTATGCGCAATATATCGGAAAGCAGGCTGAGGTTCTCTTTGAGAAGTCGGCCAATGGAAAGGCTATGCACGGCTTTACGCGTAATTATGTCCGTGTGGAACTGCCTTTGTCGATGGCTCGTCCCGAATATGACAACGAGTTGTTGCGTGTAAAGTTGGGTGCGTTTAATGCAGACAAGACTGCCTTGATGGTGGAAGCGATAACTTAATCTTAAATAAACCAAACAGAATTGATGATGAAAGTCGCAATCGTAATCCTTAATTGGAATGGCCAGTCGATGCTTGAGCGTTATTTGGGTAGAGTTGTGGAGTACTCGGAGGATGACGCGGAGATCTTTGTTGCTGACAATGCATCGAGCGATGGATCAGTGGAGTGGGTTAAAAGTAATTTCCCGCAGGTGAAAATCATCACCTTAGACAAGAACTACGGTTTTGCCGCGGGCTATAATAAAGCACTTGCGAGGATAGACAGCACTTATTATGTGCTGCTCAACTCGGATGTGGAGGTTACCCACCATTGGCTTACTCCGCTTATAGAGGAGATGGATGCTCATCCCGAAATTGCGGCTTGTCAACCGAAAATACTCTCCGTGGCCAATAAGGATGCCTTTGAATATGCTGGTGCATCGGGTGGATACATCGATAAATTTGGCTATCCGTTCTGTCGGGGCCGCATCTTCGATACGGTTGAGGACGACAATGGGCAGTATGATAATCCGCAGGAGGTGTTGTGGGCATCGGGATGTTGCCTCATGATACGTGCCGAGGACTATTGGGGGGCTGACGGTCTTGACGGGCGTTTCTTTGCCCACAATGAGGAAATAGACCTCTGTTGGCGGCTTCATCAAATGGGACGTAAGATATATTGTTTCCCGGACAGTAAGATTTATCACGTGGGGGGTGGCACTTTGCCGAAGAATAATCCCCAAAAGACGTTCCTGAATTTCCGTAATAATCTTACGATGCTATGGAAAAACTTACCCGAAGAAGAGCTGAAAACAGTCATGCGATGGCGTTGTGTGCTTGATTATGTGGCGGCATTGTGGTCGCTTGTGTCCACACGAAGCTTAAAGGATTTCAAGGCCATTGTCCGTGCGCGTCGAGCTTTCAAGCAATGGCGCCATGAGTTTGATGCAGACCGGTGCTTTGAGCCAAGACCTCATGTGCCGGGCATGGGTTTTGCGGATGGACGTAAGAGCTATTCTATTCTTTGGCAGTATTATGTCAAAGGCAAAAAGCATTTTTCGGATGTGGAAAAGTTAGGCTAAACCATTCGCCAAGTAATGGTTTGTATGCCTGCGATAGAGGCTAATGCCGCATGGTATGTAGGCTTCTGCGTGGGAACTCTGTTTGGTAGCAGAACAAAAGTGGCCGTTTTGTAGCCTAAAAGGTATGGTTTTACCCTGCAAAACCATAGATATTGCAAGGTAAAACCATACCTTTTGTTTAGTGCTTGATTATCAGTTGCTTATCTCTTGTTGTGGAATCATTTACTTGAAGCCTCTTTTTCCCTCTTTCTGCTTTACGCCCTCTCATTGTCATTGGGGGGATTGAGGGGGTGGAGAGACAGAGCTTCATTCAAGATAGGGCTTGAGATAATGTCCGGTGATGCTGTTGGGCGAGGCTGCTATTTCCTCGGGTGTTCCCATGGCCACGATGTTGCCGCCACGGTTTCCTCCATCGGGGCCTAAATCGATGATGTAGTCTGCTTCCTTAATTACATCAAGGTTATGCTCAATTACGAGAACAGAGTGTCCTTTGTCGATAAGCGCGGAGAAGGAGGATAAGAGACGCGAGATGTCGTGGAAATGAAGTCCGGTTGTTGGCTCATCGAAGATAAACAGTGTTGGCTCTTGCTTCTCTTGACCGATGAAATAGGCCAACTTCACGCGTTGGTTCTCACCTCCGGAAAGCGTGGATGAGTTTTGTCCTAACTTGATGTAGCCAAGGCCCACATCCTCAAGCGTCTTGAGCCGTTTCACCACTCCTTGCTCTCCATTTTCGCCAAAAAAGGTGATGGCTTCGGAGATGGTCATGTTCAATACATCGTTGATGTTTTTGCCGTGAAAGAGAACATCGAGTATCTCGCGCTTGAAGCGTTGGCCATGGCAAGCCTCGCACGGCAGTGTAAGGTCGGCCATGAATTGCATCTCCACAGTAATCACTCCCGCTCCTTTGCATTCCTCGCAGCGTCCGCCCTCAGCATTGAATGAGAAGTATTGTGAGGTGAAGCCCATTTGTTTTGCCAATGGTTGCTCGGCAAAGATACGGCGTATCTCGTCATAGGCTTTCACGTAGGTGGCAGGATTGGAGCGTGTGCTCTTTCCGATGGGGTTTTGGTCGACAAACTCCACGTGCTTGATGCTTTTCCAGTCGCCCTCCATTCCGCTGTATTCTCCGGGCGCATCGGCCACCTCATCGAGCTTGCGTTTTAAGGCGGGGTAGAGTATGCCGCGGATGAGAGACGACTTGCCGCTTCCGCTAACGCCGGTAACCACCGTGAGCACATTGAGCGGGAAGCGCGCATCAATGCCTTGCAGGTTGTTCATTCGGCATCCTTTCAGCAGAATACTGTGTGTCCACGGCCGGCGGGAAGCAGGCAGTGGTATTTGTTCGCGGTGGGTGAGGTAAGCCACTGTGTGTGAACTTTCTCCTTTGTATTTCTCTTGGTTTTTGGGAGTAAGGTCGGAGGGCACACCTTGAAAGACTATCTCGCCGCCGAGCCGTCCGGCATCGGGACCAACGTCTATAAGGCAATCTGCAGTTCGCATGATTTCCTCGTCATGTTCTACAACCACTACGGTGTTTCCTTGGTCGCGAAGCTCTTTTAGCACATGAATCAGTCGGTCGGTGTCGCGACTGTGCAGTCCGATGGATGGCTCGTCAAGGATGTACATAGAGCCTACAAGCGGGCTTCCGAGTGCTGTGCTCAAGCTGACGCGTTGGCTCTCGCCACCACTGAGCGTGTTTGATGGTCGGTTGAGGGTGAGGTAGTCCAGCCCAACATCAACAAGGTACTTCAGCCGACTGCGTATTTCCGTAATCAGACGTTTGCCCACGGTGGCGTCATGTTCGGAAAGTTGAAGCTGGTTGAACCAGTCACACAAGTCTCTAACGGGCATTTCCACAAGCTCGGTAATGGCTTTCCCTGCTATTTTCACCCACGTGGCTTCTTTCTTCAAGCGCATACCGCGACAGTCGGGGCATAAGGTGCGTCCGCGGTAGCGGCTCATCATGACGCGAAACTGAATCTTGTATTGATTCTCTTTAACCATCTGGAAGAAGGCATCGATACATATTCTGTCGCGGATGTCGAGAGATTTCTCGCTGGGTAGTCCGTGCCAAAGCATCTCTTTTTCCTTGCTCGTCAGGTCATAGTAGGGCATGAAGATGGGAAAGTTGTCCTTTTCTGCTCTTCGGCAGAACTCTGTAAGCCACATACCCATCTTCTCGCCATGCCAGCACTGTACGCACCCATCATAGACGGAGAGCGAAGTGTTGGGGATAACCAATCGCTCGTCAATGCCGATAATGCTGCCGAATCCCTCGCACGTGGGGCACGCGCCAACGGGGGAATTGAATGAAAAGAGATTGTCGGTTGGTTGCTCGAATGTGATACCATCGGCCTCGAAACGGGTGGAGAAGTCGTGGCAAGTTAGGGAGGGGAGAAACAGTAGGCGGCATGCCCCGTTTCCCTCAAAAAAAGCGGTCTCCGCACTGTCTGTAAGTCGGGCGATGGCATCTTTGGAGTCGTCTACGGCCTCACGGTCTATAACCAGCCAAATATTGTTGGCAGGCGTATGGTCGTCTGCATCGAGTGCTTCCAAATAGTCTTCAATGCGCTGGAATTCGTTGTTGGCATAGATTCGGGCGTATCCTTCTTGTATTTCCATTTCCAGTTGCTGGCGCAATGTGCGATTTTCGGGAACGTGAAGGGGGGCGAGAAGTGTGAATCTTGTGCCTTTTGGGAATGATAATGCGCATCTTACAACGTCTTCGGGGGTATGACGCTGCACTCCTGCTCCGCTTATAGGGGAGTAGGTATGGCCAATGGTTGCATAGAGTAGGCGCAGATATTCATAAATTTCGGTGGAAGTGCCTACCGTAGAGCGTGGGTTGCGGGCTATAACGCGTTGCTCTATGGCAATGGCGGGGGGCAGTCCTTGGATAAAGTCTACTTCTGGCTTGGCCATTCGGCCCAAGAATTGGCGGGCATAAGACGAAAGGCTTTCAACGTATCGCCGTTGGCCTTCTGCGTAAAGAGTATCAAAAGCCAAGGAAGATTTTCCAGAGCCGGATACACCTGAGATGGTAATCAGTTTGTTATGTGGAATTTGTACACTGATGTTTTTTAGGTTGTTAACCTTTGCCCCTTTTACTTCTATGTAGTTCTGCATAACCTTAATCGCTGAAAATGATTATGCAAATTTACGAAATAACGCTGGAATAATCAACTGAAATCGAAATAATAGTGCCTCTATTCGTTATAGCTATGCTTGTCCGTAGAGTCTACTGACGGCCTTGCTGAGCCAACTGTAGTGATAATTTGTTCAAGAGTGTTTGATATTACGAGTTTTTATTGTAATTTTGCGTTTGGATTGGGGTAACTCTGTCCAAGACAATTGGAAAAAGAGGCGTTATGTCTTCTTGTATGTGAAAAGCGTAGGAAACTTGATCACTGTGTACAAGGAATGATATAATGGTCTTCATGCATAAGCGTGGAGCTGTTATAACCATATCTGTACACAGAGGTATTCCTACCACCTTCACATAAGACGTGGCATACGGTTTCACGCTTCTTCACTTTTTAAACGCCTGTGAAGGAACCAATAGGCGATGGAAATGGGATATGGAACAACATTTTTGCCAAAGCTGTGGTATGCCCTTGACTGACAAGAACAGAGGGACAAATGCTGATGGCGGCTGCAGCGAAGATTATTGTATGTATTGCTACAAAAATGGAGAGTTTACCCAAGAGTTTACAATGACTCAAATGATAGAGTTCTGTTTGCAGTTCTTAGACCAATGGGATGTGCAGGAAGGAGCTAAGTTGACTCCCATACAGGCAAAAGCGCAAATGCTTCAATTCTTTCCTCACTTGAAACGCTGGAAGGAGAAGGACGAACTTCCGCTAACGGAAAAAGCAAGCCGCTTGCTTGCTCAATGTGAAAACGTGACCATAGTTTCCATTGATGCCAAAGGCTATCCTCGGCCGGTACAGATGTCCAAGTTAAGTTCAAAGGAATTTCATGAAGTTTGGGTAGCAACAAGTGCTGACTCTGTGAAAGTGACTGATTTTAAGAATAACAACAAGGCAGGACTTTGTTATGACCATTATGGAGACGGTGTTTCCTTGCGTGGCACGGTAGAGGTTATCACAGATGATACCATCCGTAAGGAAATGTGGCAGGAATGGCTCGTTCGTCATTTCCCTGATGGACCGAATGACCCGAACTATGTGCTTCTTCATTTTGTTGGTGCAGAAGCTACCTTTTGGATAAATGGTGAATTTTCTCATTCTAATGTTTAAATATCTATGAAACCGATAGAAGCCAATACTCAAAACATAGCAGTTTGCGGTTTATATTGTGGGGCTTGTCGTAAGTTTTTGGTGGGGAAATGTCCTGGATGTAGACAGAACAAAAAGGCGACTTGGTGTAAAATCCGCTCATGTTGCCAAGAAAACAAATTCAGTACTTGTGCGGAATGTCCTCGTGATGTTAGGAGCTGTAAGTTGTATTCCAATTGGATCGGCAAGTTGTTTGCCTTTCTGTTTAAATCAGACCGTGCCGCTTGTATTTGCTACATCAAGGAGCATGGAGAACAGGCCTTTGCCGAAGAAATGACCAAGCGCAAATGTCAAACTATCAAAAAGAAATAAATGATGAAGAACGAGGTGTTATATTTGCTATTGCCCAATTATGCCGACTATGAGGCAGCGTTTTTGGCTTCAGCTATTGCGTGTGATGAACGTGGTATAAAGGAGACTCCAAAATATATCAACAAAGTTATTGCGCCCACAATGGATGCGGTGCGTTCTTGTAGCGGTTTCCAAACTTTGCCCGCTATGTTTTACTATGTTTCCAAGCTCTTTTTAGTGTCTGCCCATCCCTCTTGTATGTAGATTGTTGAAGCAATAGACCTGTTATGGTTGTTATAGGCTAATAGGAAAAGATTAATGGTTGTTGTTAGAGAGTAATTTTTCAAGATGCGGTATGACAATCTTCTCTCGCTGGTAAGTGATTATTCCTTGTGTTTGTAAGTCTCTTAATGTATGGGATACGTTAAGGCGGCTCTCTCCAATGGCTTTGGCAAGATCGGCCATCCGAATGTTGAGTGTTTTGAACCCTGCGGGTCGCAAGCAGCGGTGAGCTACGAAGTTGGCTATTTTTCGGGTAATGGTTGTGGGGGATTTTTTCCACACAATGCTTCCAGCTCGTTGTGCGGTGGTACTGATAGCATTGAGATAGTTCAGTTCAAAAACCAAGCATTGTCCGCATAGGCGAAGAACATCGTCTTTCTGCAGGCTTACAAGTGAGCAGGTTGTTTCGGCACGATAGCTTCTTGCTAAATGCTGTTGCAACCCGAACAGGCGTTCTGGTTCGATGGCGTAGGGGGCTTCTATCTCTTCGCTGATGCTGTAACGATGGTCGGCATTGTAGCTGTAGGCTTGTATCCGCCCTTCCATCAGCAGTGTCAGTTTTAAGCATTTCTCATTTTCCTTGGCGAGAAAATCCCCCGTCTCTATTTTTTGAAAATCAAAGCGTATTTTGCTGGCAATGTCTTCCAGCTCATCATGGTCGATTCCCTGGAAGAATGGAAGTTGCAACAGTTTGTCATAGACTGTCATTGGCGTGTTATGCGTTGCTTATTTCCTCTCGTCTAATCCGTTGCTTTTCCAAACACCAAGTTTTCCATCGGCCTTTTGATAAATAAAGTAGGCTTTCAGTTCATGATGTTGCTCTAATATCTCTTTTGCTTTTTCCATTCCCATAACCATAAAGGCAGTGGCGTAGGCATCAGCTTGGGCGCACGTTGGCGCTAACACCGTGGCAGAAAGAAGGCTGTGCTGAACGGGATGGCCAGTGTTGGGGTCGATGGTGTGGGCGTATTTTCTTCCGCCCTTATAATAGAAGTTGCGATAATTTCCCGAAGTTGCCATTGCTTGGTCGGTAACGTTGAGTATGGTCTCAAGTTCTTGGTTGGTGGCAGATGCATCCTCGACAGGCTTACTGACACCAATGCTCCAAGGCAATCGTTTCTCGCTGTTTCCCTTTGTAAATACCTCACCGCCAATCTCTACCATAAAGTTGGTGATATCGTGTTTTGATAGCAGTTGTGCCACGCGGTCTGTACCATATCCTTTGGCAATAGCACTGAAGTCAAGCATCATGTTTGGGCGTGCTAAGTGGATGGTTTGTTGTCCATTTGTATTGGCTATGGTAATGTTTTTCATGCCCACAAGTTGGAGCAGGCTGTCCACTTGATGAGTGCTGGGCAAGTTTTGCGTTTTGAAGCCAAACCCCCATGCATTGACAAGTGGGGCTACGGTAATGTCAAAAGCACCATTGCTTTCTTTGTTTACTTGCTGAGCCAAATGGAAAACTTCAAGAAAGGATGGGCTAAGTGCAGGACTTTTACCTTGATTGATAAGCGAAACCGTGGACTGCGGGTTGAACATGGAAAACTCGTTATCAACATCTTTCAGAACTTCTTCTATTTCTTTCTTAAGATTCTTGTCATTCTGATAGGTGATGTGATAAGTGGTTCCGAATATCTCACCAGAGTCGTGCTGATATGGTGTGGACTTTTGATGCTTGATGATCAGAATCGTTCCTATGATGAGAAAGGCCAAAAAAGGTAATTGCCAAAGAAGCTTTTTCTTGTTCATAATTCAAAACTTAAATTAAAGGTGGCACCGATACGGCTGCTGCCGTTGCGTCCAAATCCAGGAATATAGTAAGGCTCTCCCACTTCGCCAAAACTTTGGTGAATCCGCATTCGGTATCTGACAGACCAGCCCAAATGGACAAAACGCCAAAGAGTGACATCAATACCACCTCCAAACTCTGCCCAAAGAGCAGAAGAGTTGATGTCTGTGGCGTTGTAAGGGGCTGTACCTCCCCACACGGGGTCAGTGATGGGAGGTGAGGTGATGTCGTATTTAAAGGAGGTGTAGGCTACGCGTGCTCCGATGAAGAGCCGATAAAGGTCATGCTTATTGCGTAGCATATTGAAATCGCATCCGATTCGGCCATATGGTGCGCGTGTCTTGTAGCAGAGAGACGTAGTCTCGTCTTGCTTGTCCGCTTCTCCTATGCCTAATTCAATGATGGGGAAGTATCTGTCACGTAAGTTTACGCGCAGAAAAGCCTCGTATTGGCCATAATCGCTCAATGCGCGTTGGCCAATTCCCAATAAGTCTACTCCAATACCAACACCATTAAGGAATGCCGTAGAGTCCTTGGCCTCCGTTGATGTGTGCTGCGTGGCGGCCTGCACTTGGAACAGGCTAACGAGCAGGATGAAAATAGATAAGTAGATTTTCTTTCTCTTCATTGTCTACGTTCGGATTGGCTATGACGATGGAGTCAATGCGATGGTGAGTGGTGTTGATCTCTTTGATAGTGTGGAAAAAACGTGCAGGGCAATCCACGGATTCAAAGTGAGGGGTGTTGGTCTTGCTGATGATGGTGGTGTCGATACTTGTTTTTCCCAAAGTGTCGGTCAAGACAAATAAAAGAGTGTCTTGATTGTGGCCATAGCTCATGGGTAGGCTAAACGTCGTAACTTGTGTAAGACGGTTTAGGATAACAGCATCATTGCTATCGGGTCGCAATGTAATGACGGATAGAGTATCGGAAAAAGTGCCACCGTTGCCTCGAAGTGCGTATTTGCAGCCAGTGGTATTGTTCATGGGGCAATCAATGGATGAGCAAGCCATTAGGAAAAATGCCACAAGAAGCGTCAAGAAAGTCAATAACTTACTTGAACGTGTATGCCATTGGTGTGGAAAGTGAAATTTAATCATGGGCACTCGGCTTAGTTGAGTTCTTCTTCTATTTGATACTCGTTTCTTCTGGGGCTGGTACGGCTGATAAGATCGCCGATAAAGCCTGCCAGGAAAAGTTGTGTGCCAAGAAGCATGGCTGCTATGGCAACGAAGAAAGAGGCATGGCTGGACAGCAAGTCTCCATAAACACCATTGGCAAGATTATAAATCTTTGTACCGACAAGCCATAATAGGGCAATGAAGCCGATGAAGAAGACAATAGTACCTAAGAAGCCGAATACGTGCATGGGCTTCTTGCCGAAGGTGCTAAGGAACCAAAGTGTGAGCAAGTCTAAATAACCATTGACAAAGCGATTTAGCCCCATGAATTTTGACTTCCCGTACTTGCGTGCTTGGTGCTGTACCACTTTTTCACCGATCTTGTCGAATCCGGCTTCTTTGGCAAGATATGGGATGTAGCGGTGCATTTCGCCGTATACCTCGATGTTTTTTACCACATCATGGCGATAGGCTTTAAGGCCACAATTGAAGTCGTGCAGGTTGTGGATACCACTTACTTTTCGTGCGGTGGCATTGAAAAGCTTTGTAGGTATGGTTTTGGAGATGGGATCATATCGTTTTTGTTTCCACCCAGAAACAAGATCGTAGCCTTCTTCTGTTATCATTTTGTAGAGGAAGGGTATCTCATCGGGTGAATCTTGTAGGTCGGCATCCATGGTGATGACGACTTTTCCTTGTGATTTTTGGAAGCCACAGTGTAGTGCCGGGCTTTTTCCATAGTTGCGGCGGAACTTTATTCCCTTGACTTGTGGATCTTTTCCTCGTAGTTGTTCGACTATATTCCAAGAATTGTCGGTGGAGCCATCGTTGACGAAAATAATCTCGTAACTGTAATGGTTGGCCTCCATTACACGGCGAATCCACGTGTATAGTTCGAGAAGGCTTTCTTCTTCGTTGTAAAAAGGAACGATGACGGTAATATCTAACATCTTTTATTGTAATTTCTTGTCTGAATATTCTGAGTTATATGAGGTTGCGGGTATTCGTTTTCTTAATTAATACCGCAAATAAAACGCTGAGGACGATACCTCCAAAGGCAAGCATAATGAAACTATTGCAAGCCAAGGCTAATGGGGTTATGGCATGCAATTGTTCTATGTAATTGCTGATGGTCATCCCCATGCTTTTGAGGGCAGCCTCCGTGTTTTGCCGATCAGAAATGAGCATTCGTTCGATAATGTGTACAAGCTGACCATTGCCCGCTATACGCATATAGATATATTGCACCAGTGAGAAGAAGAATGCGGCGTTTGTCGTGGTGCGTATTCCATAGATTAGTGCGCGCTGAAACTGAATGTTTCCCTTTAAGCCCTCATCGCGGAATTTGCATAGGCGGTGGTAGAGAAACAGGGGCGTAAACAAAACGATAAGTGGGCACAGAGATGTGAGTAGCATCCATGTGCCAGACTTTTCTTCTGTCAGTGACAGAGCTAAGAAACAGGCGAAGCTGCCAAGGAGCAGGATGGATGCATAAAAACCATCGTAACGGGCATATAAGCGTAGTTGTCGGTATTCGTTATACGTCATTCTCTGTTTTTTCGTGCAAATTTACGTCTTTTTTTTTAATTAGCTGATTTCTGAAATTGGATTCTTACGTCTTTATAGCCAACGTTGCTGAAAAGATGTTTAAACTGACGCTCCGCATTCTCTTCTGCTTTTTGTAAGTTGGCCTTTGTGTAGTTGCGTTTCAGCATTTGATAATGTGCGCGTTGGTATAGGGCTTCACGTGTTTGAGCATCCCAATTCCCTTCTTCGTAAAAAGTGCGGGTGCGTGCCTCATCGATGAAATTGCTGTCTAAGAGAGCCACAGCGGGCAGTGTTGCCACCAGAACAGTATCATTTTCCAGTTCTAACCTGTAACTGTTTGCTTGGCTAAAATCTATTCCGAAGCGTAATGTTCCATAATAAATACGTGCCAATCCGTCATCGCCTAATAAACGGTGACGGATAGTGTCAACATATTCTTCGCTGTTGACAGTGAGAAATTCCCATTGGCCAATAGTTTCAATAGATTGTATAAGCGCGGGGCTTATTTCTATTTTGTCGTTATGAGTCTCTTCCAACGTGGTGTCATCGCATTTGATCAAAGCGACAATCACTACTACTGCAATGGCCGTTATAGCCAGTAGGATTAATGTAATGCGTATGTTGGTGAATATATTCTTTTTCATGATTTGCCTTCTATGGTTGTTGTATTGGTTACCATGTGTCTAATTTCCTCGTCCATAAACTTTTTGCGGAAAGCAATGGTAATGTTCTCTTCTTTGTATCCAAGTTGTTGGAGCATAGGAACAAGAATGTGAGCTGCATTGATGCGTGCATTGTCTATGATGGAGGATTCTGGGAGATGACTGATAATGCTGTCGCGTCCTTGTCGCTCATAATTGGACAATTCGGCATCACTGAACGAACGGCCAAATAGCTTAATGAACTGTTTGGTCTGTTTGTGGTCTATTCTTGTGGAAGTGAGAAGTATTTTTGGGTCAGGAAGGATTACTGTGATATTCTCTCCATCTCGTTTAATATTGCTTTCGGTAATTCCTTCCATATCAATGTAGCCTTTGATGGTAGCATCAATAGGGATTGCAATGTGGCGGGAACTGAGCGGAACATCAATGTTGATGGCCTTGAATAGTCCACTTCCTTTAATATGGGTTGTATCGCCATGTGTGACGATGGTGCGGATTTGGTACTCCATTGTGTATAAGCGGGAGCAACTTTGCAATTTTGTGAGAATAGAGATGCTATCCTTGGTAGGATATTCCAAAGCGTGTGTGTCTTTTCTTTCACAGGCATACGCTAACAGGAAGATTCCTATTAGGAGGAAAATGGGCAACTTCTTCATGAGCAACTGTTCTGAATTAAAGTATGTTGGCCGAAGACAAAGCCGTTGGCCTCTATGCTGCAAAGGTACGAAAAAGTGGGGAGGAATTAGAGAAGAAATGGCTTTTCTGTATGCTTTTTGGTAGAATTAGGAGATTTTTGATTACTTTTGCGGCGGTAAATGTAGAATGTATGCAAAAGGTAATACCAATTATATTGATGGGTGGTCTCCTGTTTTTGGCAGGAGCTTGCAAGGAAGAAGAGAAAAGTAAGAATATCATTACACATATTAAGCCTAAGGTTAAGCCAAAGGCAGGTGTTGAGAAAACGAGTGATTTTTCTTATCAGAAACAGGTGGTGTTTGCAGGGGATACTTTGGATATAAATATTCATCGTTTTGCGGACAAATCTCTTCCTTTGGTGGAAGATGAAAGTGGAAGGAAATATTTGGATAACAAAGTGGAATTGCTTATCAAGCGAAAAGATGGGCGGGTCTTCTATGAGAAGACGTTTAGCAAAGCTGATTTCAGTGACTTTACAGACAATGCTTATGGTCGTCGTGGCGGTTTGATAGGTTTCATGTTTGATAAGGTGGAGGGAGGAAAATTGTGTTTTAGGGCAAGTGTTGGTTCTCCCGATGTAAGTAGTGACGAGTTTGTTCCCATAGATGTTACCATAGATAGGCAAGGCAAACTGCGCTTCCATAATGCGGTAACGCTTGATACGGAAAGTAATAAGGCTGCAAAAGAAGTTGATGAAATAGAGGCGGCAGCTGCTGAGGGCGTATAACGGTTATAGACTATAAGAGGAAATGTTCAAATTGAAGCTAATTTGTAGTGGAAGATTTGTTCATCAATAATGCGAAAGGGCGGATTTCTGAACCAAGGAAATCCGCCCTTTTGTATTCAAAGTTGAAATGTTTTCTCTACAGGGTAATTTGCTTGTAGATTGGGGCAAAGGCTGAAGGGTGCTTGCCTATTAATACGCAGTTAAGCAGACAGTTTGCTGCAATTTGTGTGTCGGTGAGATCTACATTCTTGTCTCGCTTAACTTCTTTTCCTAACAAATGCTCCCATGTGTCGTTGAAGCAACTATCGTCAGAGCCAAAGAACATTTCGTTGGTAGCAGGGTCTTGCATGAGCTGATAGCGAATTTGGCGTTTGGTATTGTGTGCTCTCATCTCTCGCAGAATCATAAACGCAGTTTGGAACTCTTTGCGCTTTTTACGCGCATGAGGATACATCAAGCCTATTTCGGGAAATATCTCTTCGAATTCGAATGCATTGAACATTTGTTGAAGTGTCATTGCCTTTATTTATGAGTTTACAAATGGGTGGATAATCTTTACTTCGTATTTTGTAATTAAGGAAAACAGACTATAAAAAGTATTGTCCTCCTTTAAGCAAGAATAGACAAGTTGTAAAGATACAACTCGTCTACTCTTGTAAGTATTACCATTTAAGTGGTCTTAGAATTTTGCCATCTTGATAGCATCAATGGCGCATTCATCTCCCTTATTGCCTAAGCGTCCTCCACTTCTGTCTTTTGCTTGTTGCAAATCGTTGGTGGTAAGCAATCCATAAATCACAGGGATGTCGCTGCTGGCATTCAGACGCGCAATTCCGTAGGTAACACCTTGGCAAATGTAGTCAAAGTGTGGGGTTTCCCCACGAATGACACTACCAAGGATGATGATGGCGTCATAGCCATCGTTGAGCGACATTTGGCGAGCACCATAAACCAGTTCAAAACTTCCAGGTACGGTTTTCACATGGATGTTTTCGGGCAAAGTGCCGTGCTTTTCCAATGTGGATACGCAGCCATTGAGCAGTGCATTGGTGATTTCCGGATTCCATTCTGCAACAACGATGCCGAAGCACATATTACTGGCATCGGGTACAGACTGCTCGTTGTAGTCAGATAGATTATGAAGTGCTGTTGCCATTATCGGGATGCCCTTTCTATGTATTTGTCAATCTCTTGATAGATGGGAGACGAAACATACTTCTGTTTGATGTTTTTGTAAATCTCCAAGGCCTCGGCTTTCTTGCCTTGGCTTTCAAGCAGTTGACCGGCTTTGAGCAGAGCAAGGGGAGATACGGTGAGGTTGATGTTGCCTTCCGCGCGCTTGTCGGCCATTTCGGCGGCATTCTTAAAAGACTGAATGGCTTTGTCCAACTGGTCGTTGTTGGCATAGATGTCGCCTAAAGCCACCTGCGACTCGGGGCTAACGAGTTGGTCGTCACGAGTGCTGAACTTCTCAACATACTCTAAAGCCTTTTTCCAATCGGGCTTTTGCAAGTGGGCATAGCAAAGGCCAGTGTAGAGATTGGCCAGATTGCCAGCATCAGTGCCGCTGTAGTCAGAAGCCACTCGTTGGAATCCTTTCAGGGCTTGGTCGTACTGTTGCTGCATCATCAGTTGCTCGCTCTTGGCCAGTTCTGTGCTGGCTTCCTCCTCGTGAGGAAGTGCTACATAGCTGTGATAGAGAATTCCGCCGACAATAACAACAATCACGGCGCACAAGACACCAATGATGATTTTCTTGTGCTTGAGGAAGAAGGTTTCAGAAGTGTTGAGCGACTCTTCGAAAGTCACTTGCTGTTCTTTCTTTTGTGCCATTTCTATAATTTACTTAAATTTTAATCATGCTTTAGATGCTATTATAAGAGCGTTGCAAAATTACTGCTTTTCTCTTGAATAGTGAAATTTGAGACTGTTTTTTTTCTTTTTTACGTCCAAATGGGTTAACTTTGCACGTCCACATTGAATAAGCCTCCATGAGACTGAATAAAATATCCATCATTAATTATAAGAATATTGCTGCGGCGGATGTTGAACTTGCCCCCAAACTTAACTGTTTGATAGGCCGCAATGGAGTAGGGAAGACTAATTTCCTTGATGCAATCTATATGCTTTCTTTTTGCAAGAGCGCATTTAGTGCTGTCGATTCGCAACTGATTAGCCATGATGAGGCTTTTATGATGGTGCAAGGACAGTATGCTGATGGCGTGGAAGATACTGTAGAGGTGTATTGTGGCATGAAGCGCGGACAAAAGAAGCATTTCAAGCGCAACAAGAAAGAGTATCGTAGGCTTTCTGATCATTTGGGACTTGTGCCTTTGGTATTTGTTTCTCCTGCTGATACGGCGCTCATCGATGGTGCGAGCGAGGGGCGCAGGAAGTTGATGGATGTGGTTATCTCTCAATACGACCGCGAGTATATAGCCGCGTTGCAGTTTTATAATAAGGCTTTGCAACAGCGCAATGCATTGCTTCGTGCCGAAGCAGAACCAGATGCGGGAGTGATGGAAGTGCTGGAGATGCAAATGGCGGAAAGCGGCGAGGCTGTGGCGATGCGTAGGGAAAGTTTTGTGGAACGTTTGATACCCGCCTTTCAGCGCATTTATCAGATTATATCGCAAGGTCGGGAAACAGTTAGTCTTCGTTATGTTTCTCATTGTCAGCGTGGCCCATTGCTTGATGTTATTCGCCGCGATCGCATGAAAGACCGTGCGGTGGGCTATTCACTTCACGGAATTCATCGTGACGACTTAGAAATGCTTGTCGATGGTTATCCTGTTCGCCGCGAAGGTAGTCAAGGGCAGAGCAAGACCTTTGTGCTTGCCTTGCGGTTGGCTCAATTTGAGTTGTTGAAAGCCGTGGGCAGAGGGCGTGTGCCGCTATTGTTGCTTGATGACATATTCGACAAACTTGATGCAGGACGTGTAGAACAGATTGTGGAATTGGTCTCGGGGGATGCCTTTGGACAGATATTCATCACAGATACTAACCGTGAGCATTTGGATAAGATGCTGTCTTCGGCCAGCTGTGAATATAAGTTATTTGACGTGGTAGATGGTGTAATCAGCGAAAAGGAGAATCATAATGTTTAGACGGCCTGTAGAAAATCTTGATAAGTTATTGAGCCAGTTTTTGCGCGAAGAAGGGCTTGAGACCCCTTTGTTGCAGCGGCGTTTGCTGGCGGCGTGGGACGAAGTGGCGGGGGCAGTGGTCTCGCGCTATACAGGAAGTAAATTTATCCGTAATCAAACCCTTTTTGTTCAAATCACCAATCCGGCTTTGCGTGCGGAATTGGCCATGAAGCGTCGTGAACTTTTGGTTAAACTCAATCAGAAAGCTGGTGGCACACAGATAGTCACAGATGTTCGTTTCTATTGATTCTTCATGTCAATAGGGAAAGTGCAACTATCTC
The DNA here is from genome assembly GCA_964640675.1 of uncultured Prevotella sp. GTDB lineage: Bacteria > Bacteroidota > Bacteroidia > Bacteroidales > Bacteroidaceae > Prevotella. The sequence goes on from CAZXFP010000001.1 coordinate 239,873, forward strand.
TTGGAGCTAAAAACGTTCTAACGATATTGTTGCTTTTTGTATTCTCCTTTATTTGAATATAATTACGAATTAGATTTTACGATATAAAATGTTTTTGTTGTAGAGGTAAAATTACATAAATTATCTGAGAAAAACTATTGTTGGTTCGAAAATTCATTGAAATTTTAATTGCTCGGATGCGGGTGTTGATTTTTGATGCGATTAAACAAGTGATTTTAGCGGCAATGAATTAAGATATGATGCAAGCCAAGTTTAAGTTAAGAAAGTAAGACGTGTGCTTTCGCAATCTGAAAGGTATGGTTTTGCACGGTAAAAGCGTAGCAATTGGAGGGTGAAACCATACCTTTTGTGAAAGGAAGAAAAAATGAAATTCCCACAAGCCCGTTGTGGCTTGTGGGAATTGAGACTATTTTAGTTGGAATTTGCTGTGATACAGCGGTTTACTCTGGTACGGCAAACTTCTCTCCGCTTTGCTTGACAAGCTCGCGGCGACTCCATTCGCCAAAGCCGGGACGCTCCACGCGCTGGCCAAGGCCAGTCTTGGTGCGAAGGAATTGTCCGTCCTTTTCGGGCTTGACGGCCATATCGTTGAATTTCACGATGAGATAGGTGGCCAACTGGCGCCAGCGGGCAATCATTTCTGCACCCTTTTGGTTGGAATAGAGGTTGAGGTAGTCCAAAGCCTCGGCCTTATTGGTGTTATAGAGGCTAACGGCTTTGTCCTCAACGGCCTTTTGGTTCTCGAAATAGCTGTTCTCCAAAGAGTCTCTGACGGCTTGCAGGGCGGGGAACATTTGTGAGTAGCGCGGATAGACCATGTTGCTCACCCAGTTGCATACCCAAAAAGCGTTTTTCTCGTTGAAGGTTACGGCATCTGCTCCCGGAGTGTTGAAGCACTCGGGCTGGGTGGTGTTGCCGCAGTAGATGGGCACATAGGCGACCATGTTGCCATCATCATTGCCAAACCACAGGATGCCACCCACCTCGCGCGGAAGCCATGAGCGGAGCTGGGCAACATAAGAGAATGCCGTTTGCTGCGTGCTCGTGGGACGCTCGTTGAAGTACTTCTTGCCGTCAACTTCGTAATAGAGCGGAGTGGGGCGGTAGGGAGAGTCCCAGAGACCTTGGCCAAGGTCGTTGTCCATGGCAAGCGGCGTGCCCTCATAGTGGTCGCGCATGCAATTCATCATCTCCAAGGGGCTGATCTTGTGGTCGGGGATAATCCAGAGGGGCATATCCTCGGCGTTGGGGTCTACGCCCAAAGCCCAAGGCAGATACTTGTCCATGCCTTTGTCGAAGCGACGGAAGAAACTCCATACGCGTGCATCGCAAATGCGTCGTCCGCTGAAGTCGGGCTTGGCGTAAGTCATCTTCCAGTTGAAGTCTTTGTCTTTGCCGGTGAACCATCCTTTTTCGCGGGCAAAGGAAATCATGTTCTTGGAGGTGATGACCTCGGTGTCGTAGCTGCTCACCAAGCCGATGCGGCTTTGGTTGGCGTGGCCGCACAAAGCGTTGTCGGGAATGCGCACTGCACACCAAACCACTTTCTGCTTGGCATCGCCGCCGCAACCTTGCATTTCAAGAATCCAGGCCTCGTTGGGGTCGCAGATCGTGAAAGTCTCGCCACCAGAAAGGTAGCCATACTTCTCTACGAGTTGCGTCATGACCTTGATGGCCTCGCGGGCGGTCTTGGCGCGTTGCAGACCGAGGTACATCAGTGAGCCATAGTCGATTTGACCATTCTTGTCTACCATTTCCTCGCGTCCGCCATAGGTTGTCTCGCCAATGGAGAGCTGGTACTCATTGATGTTGCCAATGACATTGTATGTCACTGACGCCTCTGGGATGAAGCCGTGGCTCTCGTGCGTGTCGTAGTCGATGATTTCGCGCATGGCTCCTTTGGCGTGTCGCCCTGCTGGATAATGGCAGAGCTTGGTAAACATGCCATAGTCATCGGCATTGTACGTGCAAAGCACTGAGCCGTCGGTGGTGGCTCCCTTTGCGGCGATGAAGTTGGTGCAGGCCGATACCTTTATTGCGGAAAGGAACACCAGTGCTGCCGCAAGCAATAATTGTTTTTTCATAATTATTGATGTTAATAATTGATGGAGGTTATATATTCTTTTTTGTTTCCACAATTGTCCCAAGTAAGAAAGTGCAGCTTTCGCGGCATGCCAAGTTGGCGTAGCGGCGTGTTGCGGAGGTCGCACACCAAAACCGTGGGATTCTTGCGTTGTTCGAACAGTACGAAATGGCCGTCTATGGTGGCTTGCCAGCCGGCTACTCCGCTGCCTTTGTCGGATACGGAGAGAAGCACGTGGTCGTAAGAACGACTGACGGGCTTAACCAAAGGCGGCTCTTCGTCCTTGGCAAGGTAGTATGTCATGCCGAGTTCCCTTATCTTACCATACACCCACTGGCCTTTTATGGTGCTTTCGCAGTAGCGCGGTTGCATTCCGTTGGAGGTCATGGCCACAAAGAGTTTGTGTGGGTTGGCGGCGGAGTGGGGAATAGGGAAGGCAAGGTTGGCCCAGCCGAGCAATGGCACATTGCCCGATGTGAAGCGGATGGCCTTGGAAAGGCTGCCATAGACCGTGGAGAGTTCCGGACGGATGAATTGGTTGACAGCCAAAAGGTGTTTGGGAACGTTGAAACGTATTCCTTCGGTTTGCCACAGGTTGTCGCGGGTGGCAAGGAGGGCGTTAGACGAAGTGTGTATGCGTTTGGCTTCGAATTTCTCTGGCTCGCCCCTCACGGTAAACTCTTTTACCGTCTGATTGCCAAATATGTCGCTGATGACATATCGGAAATGGTAATCGCGCCGCTGGTTGAAATTGACAATGCCTTTGTTATTTCCCGTCCAAAGAATGGGGAGGCGGTTGCCAGGTTCGACAAATGATTTTAGAAACCATGTGCGGCTTCGCATGAAGTGCTCATAGTCTCCCCAAGAGTTCATCATCCGGTGCATGGATTGCGGAATGCCGTTGACATCAGCAGAAAAAAGCAATTGGTTGTCTACGTATAGCTTGATGTGTCGCACGCCGAAGCTATTGTATACGCCATCCATGTGGTCGCTTGCTCGCACGCCGAATCCCACCTTTCCCCATGCGGAAAAGTGCCCTTTATCGAAAGTGAAGATGCGTGATTGCTCTGTGTGCTGAAATTTTCCCTCACCTTGTACGGGGTAGCTCTTAAAGGAGTAGACCGCGGGCGGTGTAGTATCCTTTAAGTAACTTTTAAGGTAAGGCAGAGGATCAAGAAGGTCGCCTGTCTTTGTTCGGTGAAGCTCCAAATGGAGGTGTGGTCCTTGCGATGAGCCGGTGTTTCCGCTAAAAGCTATGAATTGCCCTTTGTGTACAGGCATCACAGTAGCGGGCAGCGACACATCGCAAGCGTAAACTTTATGGGCGTACTGGTAGCGCTTGACGGCGGCTTCTATTTGTGGTGAGAATGCGTCAAGGTGGACATAGACTGATGTGTTCCCATCGGGATGCCGTAAATAGACGGCTTTGCCAAAACCATATTTCCCAACAGTAACCCTGCTGACGAAGCCATCGGCAATGGCATAAAGGGGCTTGCCCGTGGTGCGGTCGGTTTTTACGTCTATGCCCGCATGGAAATGGTTGGGCCGCGGCTCACCAAAGTTGCCCGCCAGTTCGATAGGGTAATGAACGGGGGACACATAGGTGAGCGCAGCCAGCAGTAGCCCGGAGAAAATCATTTAGGAAATAGCCTTGAATGACATATCAAGCCCATTGACACTGTGGGTGAGTGCCCCAACGGAGATGAAGTCGACCCCTTGCTCGGCATAATCGCGTATGGTGTCGAAAGTGATGCCTCCGGAAGACTCCACTTCGAAGCGATGCTGTATCATTTCTACGGCCTTACGTGTATTCTCCGGAGTGAAGTTGTCGAGCATTACGCGGTCAACTCCGCCATGGTTGAGTACTTGTTGCAACTCATCGAAATTGCGAACTTCAATTTCAATTTTCAAGTCAAGTCCCTTTTCTTTGAGGTATTCGTGGCAACGCTCAATGGCAGGAACAATTCCGCCGGCGAAGTCAACGTGATTGTCTTTCAACAAAATCATGTCGAAAAGGCCAATACGGTGGTTCATTCCTCCTCCAATCTTCACGGCTTGTTTCTCCAAGATGCGCATACCGGGTGTGGTCTTGCGAGTGTCAAGCACGTGGGCACCGGTTCCGGCAATGCGCTCCACATAGCGGTTGGTCATGGTGGCAATACCACTCATGCGCTGCATGATATTCAGCATCAGACGCTCCGTCTGCAGCAGCGAGCGTACTTTGCCCGTAACGATGAAAGCTACATCGCCTGGTTTTACGTGTGCGCCGTCATGAAGAAGCACTTCCATTTGGAGCGTGGGGTCGAAGTGGTTGAACACCTTTTGTGCTACTTCCACGCCGGCAAGTATGCCTTCTTCTTTAATCAGCAAATGACTTTTGCCCTCGGCATCTTCGGGGATGCAGCAAAGGGTTGTGTGATCTCCATCGCCAATGTCTTCGGCGAAAGACAAATCAATCAGTTGTTCTTCCAATTCTTCTACGCTCAACATCTTCTTAATCTTTTAATAGTTGATTTTTATAATATGCATGAAGCACATTTTGAGTATCTTTGTGACAGATGATTTCGCCGTCCAGCCATTCTACCATCGCCTCTTCACCTTGTAGTTTCCGAATGCAGACAACCCTGCCGCCTGTTATCTCGCAGATGCCAACAGGGATAATGTCCTTGTCGCAGATGATCCTATGGGCGCCAAATTTCTTCACGGCGTTGCTACAGACTTCATTAGGTGTTCCGATGGGGGAGGCGCTTGTTGCCGCATTGTATTTATTGGCGTTGGCGGGGTGGGGGATGGTGCGGTATGCCGAGGAACTGTGTGTGTTGAAGGGCCAGAACCGGATGGCACTGGTGCACCGCCAATAGTACGTATCGGCGTATTGGGATTCATGGGGTTGGCACTCCCTTCCACTCCTTGCGGCTTCTTGACATGCATCCGGACAAACTTTATGTTGGAGGCGAAAAGCAGCGTGAGCGTTGTTGTGGGCGATGGGGTATTGCGCCCTAAAAGGAAAAATCCTTTAATGGATTTAATACCAAGGCTGTCACGGTCTTCAATGGTCAGTGTCTGCCTTGCATCGCCCGATACTAACTGTACTTTTTGCTCAATGCTGTCGTTCTTATATGTCACAACAAGACCTACTTGAAGGTTTCGCATGCCCTCCTGTAGGATGAACTGTGAGTCAAAGCTGAGGACAAGGCGGTCGCCCTTGTGGAAAGCGGTGTCTACATTGATGGTGAATGTATGCTTGTTGTATGGGGCAAAAGGCGTTAACATGAGCGTTTTACGGCCTGGCCAAATGTCTGCAGTGTCACCACGTGAGGTAATAGCACCGTACTGGCTTAGCTCTGCATCGGTAACGCCCAAGGCTTTGGCTTCTTCCCCGAGACGATTGGATAGATGCTCATAGATGGTGTGCATCTTTTCCGTGTGCCGCATATAATACAGCATGGAGCGATTGAATTTTTCTTCGCTCACATCATGCTTCTTCAATACGGCCAGTTGCCAGCTTTTCACTTGCAGGTCGCTTGCTCCCTCGTTTTGCGCCATGGATACGGCTATGTGATAGTCGTAAAGTATATCCTCCATGTCATCGGGACGAATGTACTCTGATGGCACGGTGGGCTTGCATCCAATTGCGCATAGCAGCAATAGGAGCATCCAGAGCAAAGAGGGGTTAAATGGGCGTTGTCTCACTATCAAGCTCCTTACGATAGAATATCAAAAAAAGTGCAACGCCCACAGTGATGCAGGCATCGGCAAAATTAAATACAGGTGAGAAGAAAATAAAATTCTCTCCTCCCCAAAATGGAAGCCAGTTGGGAAAAGTGCCGTGGATAAGAGGAAAATAGAACATGTCTACCACGCGTCCCATGAGTATAGGAGCATATCCTTCACCCCATGGTACAAGATGTGCGGGTGCGCTGTGAGGCAATGACTCTGTGAATATTTGCCCGTAAAATACACAATCAAGTATATTACCAGCAGCACCGGCGCAAATCATGGTTAGAACCATGATCAGTCCGAGTGGTCGCTTCTGCGCAATTTTTCGTTGAATGTACCAAATGAGGAATGATACAGCAACGATACGGAACAGACTGAGCACTATTTTGCTGCCCAGCTCCATACCAAAAGCCATTCCTCGGTTCTCAATGAAGTCAATATGAAACCAGTCGAAGATGACAATATCCTCGCCAAGTCCCATATTGAGCTTTACTGCAAACTTAATACATTGATCTATGGCCACCAACAGCATACCAAATGCTATTGCTATCCACGCCTTTTCTTTCATTTAATGATCTTTGTTGTTTTGCTTCGATTGTACGCTAAGTGTAGCGTGTGGTACAACGCGCAACCTTTCTTTTGGTATCAACTCGCCTGTGATGCGGTCAATGCCATACGTTTTCTTTTCGATGCGCACCAGTGCGGCTTGCAAGGCTTGGATGAATTTTTGCTGGCGTAGAGCCATGTGCACAAGCTCCTCCTTTGTTTGAGAGCTGCTGCCTTCTTCCAAAGCCTTGTAAGTGGGGGACGTGTCATCAACATCGTTGGTGTCTTGGTTGGTAAGCACCTTCATTGTCTCAGCATAATCCTCCTGTGCCGTCTTTAAACGGTTTTGTACAATGACGCGGAACTCCTCGAGTTCCTCGTCATTGTAGCGTTTTTTCTTAGTGTCCATAGTTGTTGAGATTGGTTTAAGCCTTTTCTATCTTGATGTGAGTTTTAAACTCTCCAAGGTCTACTTCCTCTCCATCGTTGGTGGCGATGGAAATCTCATTGGCCAAAACTTGCTGACGTACCAAATCTCCGAAGGCTTTCAATGCGGCATCCGTCTCTGCATGCGCGTCAATCGTGACGATGATACGGTCGGTTATTTCCAATCCGCTGTCTTTGCGCAGATTTTGAATGCGGTTGATCAGCTCTCGAGCCATACCTTCGTTGCGCAGCTCGTCAGTAAGCTCTACTTCAAGGGCAATGGTCAAGTTGCCTTCATTGCTGACCAGCCAGCCCGGCATATCTTCAGAGATAATCTCCACATCAGTAACATCAACGCTTACGGCCTGTCCGGCAACCTCAAAGTTGAAGTGTCCGTCATGCTCCATTTGTGCGATCTCTTGTTGTGAGAGATTGTTCATACGTGCTGCAACATCTTTCATGAGCTTGCCAAACTTTTTGCCCATGACGCGGAAGTTGCATTTAACTTTCTTGACCAGCATACCTTCACCTTCAACGAAGTTTAGTTGCTTGACGTTCACCTCGCTCTTGATAAGTGATGCCACCTCCTCAATGCGTCTGCGCTGCTCGTCATCCACGGCTGGAATCATGATTTGTGCAAGTGGCTGACGCACCTTGATGTTCACCTTGCGACGCAAGGCGAGCACCATGGAGGTTATCTTCTGTGCCAACTCCATGCGGGCTTCCAATTCCGTATCAATAAGTGCCTCATCGGCTTTAGGCCAATGGCCGAGATGGATGCTCTGCAGATCGCCGCCAAGGTCGTGGTAAAGTTCATCAGCCATGAAAGGAGCGAACGGAGCCAACAAGTGTGCCACGGTCATAAGGCAAGTATAAAGGGTGTCGTAGGCGGAACGTTTGTCTTGGCTCATGTCCTTGCCCCAGAAACGTTTGCGGTTAAGGCGCACATACCAGTTGGACAGTTCATCGTTGACAAACTGCTCTATCATGCGTCCTGCACGAGTTGGATCGTAATCCTCCAATTCTTTGGTGACAGCATTGATAAGCGAGTTCAAACGCGAGATGATCCAACGGTCAATTTCGGGCGCATCCTTTCCTAACTGAATATTGGAAGGCTCATAGCCATCAACGTTGGCATAAAGTGCGAAGAAACTGTAGGTGTTATACAGTGTTCCGAAGAGCTTGCGGCGACACTCATCCACTCCGTTGGCATCAAACTTGAGGTTGTCCCAAGGCTCGGAGTTGGTCATCATGTAGAAGCGTACAGCGTCTGCGCCATACTTTTCAATCATGTCAAAGGGGTTCACAACGTTACCCACGTGCTTTGACATCTTATTGCCCTTTGCGTCAAGGACAAGTCCGGTTGAGATGACATTCTTGAAAGCTACACTGTTAAACACCATAGTGCCGATGGCATGGAGCGTGAAGAACCAGCCACGTGTTTGGTCTACACCCTCATTGATGAAATCAGCGGGGAAGAATGCAGGAGGAACAGGAGTTCCCTCATAGTTGGAGTGAACCAGCTGGTTGCGGTATGTGCTCTCGTCAATACCAGTAGCGGCTAGTGCGTCTTTGTTCATTTCGCCCTCAAAGGGGTAGTGGAGCTGTGCATAGGGCATGGCACCACTGTCAAACCAAACATCAATTAGGTCGTTCTCGCGATGCATGGGCTTTCCAGTCTCGCTCACGAGCACAATGTCGTCAACATAAGGACGGTGCAAGTCGATACGGTCATAGTTCTCTTGCGAGAAGTCGCCAACGACAAATCCACGCTCGCGCAGCGGGTTGGATTCCATGATGCCTGCTGCAACGGATTTCTCAACTTCCTCATACAGCTCTTCCACAGAACCGATGCACTTCTCCAGTCGGTCCTCATCGCGCCAAATGGGCAACGGCGTGCCCCAGAAGCGGGAACGGGAAAGATTCCAGTCATTCAAGTTCTCCAGCCAATTGCCAAAGCGGCCTGTTCCCGTTGATACGGGCTGCCAGTTGATGGTCTTATTGAGTTCCACCATACGCTCTTTGTCATGCGTATCGCGGATAAACCAACTGTCAAGCGGATAGTAGAGGATGGGCTTGTCGGTACGCCAGCAATGGGGATAGTTGTGAGTGAATTTCTCAATTTTGAAAGCAGAGCCTTCTTGTTTCATCTCCAAGCTCATCACGATGTTCAAATCTTCGGCCTGTTCAGAGGCTTTCTTGTCCCAAACGCCGTTGGGGTTGAAGCGTGGATCGTAGGCGTTTTTCACATAATCGCCTGCGTGGTGGCCGTAAGTCTCTTCGTTCACACAATGCTCCACAAAGTTCTTGTCGAGGTCGCCCAGCGTATAGTACTTTCCTTGCAGATCCACCATGGGGCGTGTTTCGCCTCGCTTGTCCACAAGGTAAAGTCCGGGGATGCCTGCATCGCGGCATACCTTGGCGTCATCAGCACCGAAAGTGGAGGCGGTATGTACGATACCCGTACCGTCTTCCGTGGTTACGTAATCGCCGGGAATTACCACAAAGGCCTGACTTTCCATTTCTACGAAACGGTTTTTGCCGGTTTCGTCTGTGAATATCTTTTCGGGATGTTTTGCCGCGTAGTCTTTCACAAGGTCAGAAGCGTAGTCATCCACCTTCTCCGTGGGCTTTACCCAAGGCATCAGCTGCTTGTAGCGTATGCCAAGCAAGTCTGTTCCTTTCATACGGTCAATGACGCGGTAGGGGACAACCTTGTCGCCATGCTTGTAGCTGGGCATTTCCTCCCCGGCTTTTACTTCTCCCTCGGGCTTGAGGTATGCGCCCAGGCGCGACTCGGCCATGATGGCGGTCACTTTCTCGGCTGTGTACGGGTTGTAAGTCTCTACGGCCACATAATCAATACGCGGACCCACGCAGAGGGCAACGTTTGAAGGCAAAGTCCATGGCGTGGTTGTCCATGCCAGGAATACGGCCTTGCCCCATTTTGTCCATTCTGCTTTTGGCTCGCAGATGGCAAATTGAGCGGTTACTGAGGTGTCTTTTACGTCACGGTAGCATCCCGGAAGGTTCAGCTCATGGCTCGATAAGCCTGTTCCTGCGGCGGGCGAATAGGGCTGGATGGTATATCCTTTATATAAGCGGCCTTTTTTATACAGCTGCTTGAGCAACCACCACAGTGTCTCGATATATTTGTTGTCGAATGTCACATAGGGGTGCTCCAAGTCGACAAAGTAGCCCATCTCTTTGGTGAGACGCGCCCACTCGGCCGTGAATTTCAGCACGTCAGCACGGCAGTGGGTGTTGTATTCTACGGTGGAGATATATTTCTCGGAAGCCTTGTTGTCGATGTCTTTCTTGGTGATGCCAAGCTCTTTCTCCACGTTCAGCTCCACGGGGAGACCATGGGTGTCCCAGCCGGCCTTGCGGTGCACTTGGAAGCCGCACATGGTCTTATAGCGGTTGAAAGTGTCTTTGATGGAGCGTCCCAATACGTGGTGGATGCCGGGATGGCCATTGGCCGAAGGAGGACCTTCGAAAAAGATGAATTGGGGATTACCTTCCCTTGTGTCGATGCTTTTGTGAAAGATGTCGTTCTTCTCCCAGTCGGCGAGCACGCGCTTGTTGGTGCTCACCAAGTCTAATCCTTTGTATTCAGGAAATTTCTTTGCCATAAGACTATATCGCTTTTTTCGTTCTTTCTTGTTAAGGCCGCAAATTTACATATTTTATCCCATTCTGCCAAACATTCGACCGCAAACGTTGCTTTTTTCGTTACCGATATGCGGCTTTTGGCGTTTTTTTGCTTCTGTTTTTGTGGTGGGGCGATTCCTCAGGGAATTTTGTTTTGGGCTTCTTGGGGAAATCCCGTGTGGGCAGAAGCGGTTACAGCAGGAAGCGTCTGACTTCGGCGTTTGTCATTTTCTGTATTTCGTTCATGGGCTTTTGATAATACACGCTTTGTATGGCCTTGTTGATGATGCCGTGTCCAACGGCAAGAACAGTCTTGTTGGGGTAATTGTCGCGTAGCCATTGCAGGAATGCCGAGGCGCGTTCTTTCAGCTGCTCCAGCGTCTCAATGTCTGAAGGCCATTCGCTTATTGATTGTAGTTCGGGGATGTGCTTTCCCGTGAATGAACCCCAATCGCGCTCGCGCAAGAGGGGAGTTTGCGTGACGGCTTGGTGGTGTGGCGTGGCGATAATCTCGCACGTCTGTACAGCACGGTGCAGGTCGCTGGCCACAAAAGCGTCAATGTGCGTGTGCGCCATGTTCTCGCGCACGCTTTCTGCTTGCGCTATTCCGCGTTCGTTGAGTTCCCCTTGCGTTTGTCCTTGCATTATCTGTGCTGCGTTGTCGAAGGTCTCGCCGTGGCGAACCAAGTAGAGTGTTGTCATTGTTGCTTGTTCTTTTGTCTGCAAAATTAAGAAAAAAGTCACAAAACTTGTGGGCGTGTATTCGCTTTTTCGTAATTTTGCAATGTTTTATCAAGTGTTTAAAATATTCGGAATAATGAAGAAGGTTTTTCAAAGTTCAATACTTCGTGCCGTGGTCGCTATTGTGGTGGGAGCACTGCTTGTGATTTATCGCCGTGCAACGCTCCATTGGATGATTGTCGTGGTGGGCGCGTTGTTCTTTGTTTCGGGGTGTGTCTCGTGCTTGGCCTATTCTATTGGTAAGAAAAAGGCACTGCGGGCGGCACAGATGATAGACGAGGAGGGCAAAGTGGTGCGCCCCTCCGTGCCCTCGTTTCCGATTGCGGGGGTCGGAAGTGCATTGCTTGGTTTGGTGTTGGTTTTTATGACTAATTCTTTTATTAATAGTGTGGCTTACGTGCTGGCCGCAATTCTTATCTTGGGAAGCATCAGTCAGTTTGTCAATTTGGGAGGTGCACGCCGTTATGCCCGAATCCCGTTCTTTTATTGGTTACTTCCAGCCGTTACTTTAACCGTTGGTGTGCTTGTGGTGTTGAAGCCAATGGAAGCGTTGGCAAGTCCGTTGCTTGTGATTGGATGGTGTATGATGTTTTATGGCGTGGTGGAGGCTCTTAACGCATTGAAGATTTACCAGCTCCAGCGTCAGTTCCGGAAAGCGGAAGAGGCTATTGTTGTGATGGGCACGCCAGCAGAGGAAGCCGAAGAGTAAGAGACGGGATGGGTTTGGAGTGAGGCGGTAGTTTGCTTGTGCGCCAATTGTGTTCATACTGTAAAGTATGCTTTGGATGCTGCTGCCTGTGCAAGGATGTGGTGGAAGGGGTGAAGAGCGTTTCGCTTCTTTCACATTGCGGCTTTGCTGGTGAGTGTCAAGGGCAATGGTTATGAAAAGGAAGCCCAAACTTGATCGCGTTTTGTCCCATGTTTGGCAGATGAAACTGCGAGATGGCTTGGCACGGTTAGAAAGAACTTCTTGGGAATATTGGGAATAAAAGTAGGGCTTCTTAGCACGTGATTTCGCCGGGACTCGAACCCGGAACCCTCAGTTTAGAAGACTGATGCTCTATCCAGTTGAGCTACGAAACCCCACTTGTTGTATGCCTTTGTGCGATAAAGGCGGTGCAAAGGTAGTATATTTATTTGAGAAAAAGGGCGTCTTGTCATGTTTGTGTTATGGTTTTTGGAATAATTAACATACGCGCGGTGGCGCGTGAAGTGTATTTAAGATGATTGTAATTGATGCAAAAACGGAAAAAGAACAAACAGCGTATGGGGCAAATACTCTTTTATGGTATCTGATGGCTGCGTGTGGTACGACTTGATAGTGTGTTTTTTGTTGCGTGTTTACCGCATGGTTTGTGAGATGTAACCTTTTGCATGGTAAAACCATACATTTCATCCTGTAAAACGTGCCCTTTTGGCGCGTAATTAATCAACGAAAATAAAGGCTCTCCGAAGTTAGTGCAATCTAATTGATAATGAGCAGAATATGAAAAATTTGACAGAAGCTCGGTTAGCAGGGTTATCATCAAGGGGCATAAACTCCCCCGGAAGAAACGAAGTGTTATGTACGGGCTACCGCTTCGATGCCGCAGATTGTAAAACTGGTGGAAAAGCGCGGCACGGTGTCGAGTTCCGACATCAAGGTCGTTCTCACGCTTTTGCCCTTGTGGAGTATTGCGCGGTGTGTCGTAGATGGTATAGTCGTGGTTGCCGTGAATGGATAGGGCAGGCTGTCGTGACGCCCGTAAAAGTGATGCTGCGCCACAACAACCTGCTGCTTAACGAGATTTCTCTACGGATATTCAGCTCAATAATGTCTATATGCTTGTAAATGAGAAAGTGCTGGTTACATCGTAACTTATCTTTTGAAAGCAGACAAGTCAAAGATGCCTTTCTCATCCATCAGCAGGTCGGGCATATAAATGGTTGTGGCTTTAGTTTTTGGCATAATCATCTCAATGGCGGCCAAGTCGTCCTGCGACAGGCAGACGCTGATAGCCGCAGCCGCGCTCTCAGCTTGTTCAGGATGGTGGGAACCCATGATGGCTGTTATGTCCTTGCTCTGAGCCAGCACCCATGCCAAAGACAGTTGTGCCAACGTGCAGCCCTTATGGTCTGCTATCTTTTGCAATCCATCAGCAACAACAGGGTCTTTCCTCAGTCCCTGCATTACGCCGAAGGCACACACGGGTATGCCGAGTCTCTGTGCTTCTGCCATGGTGGTATCCTCATAGCGGCGGTTCACAACATTGTAGTTCAGTTCTACAAGATCTATAGGGGTCACTTTGTTGGCTTTCTGCAATGTCTCCACGTCTATCTGGGTCAGGCCAATGTGCTTTACGTACCCCTTCTGCTTCAACCTTTCTATTGCTCCGAGGGTTTCTTCTACTGGTATGTGAGGGTTGATGCGCCCTGGCTGATAGAGATCCACATAGTCAGTACCAAGACGGTGAAGTGTGTAGGCAAGATAGTTTTCGACATGCTCGGGAGACACGTCAATGCCTGTCATTCCGGGATGGCCAAGCGTCATCAGGGCACCGAACTTCACAGAGATGAAGAGGTCTTCACGTGGTCTCTGTCGCAGCACCTCGCGCACGGCAAGTTCCCCATCGCCACTGTTGTAAAAATCGGCACAGTTGATAAGGTTAATACCACAATCGAGAGCTTTCAATATCGTGTCAGAACCTTCTTTGTCGGGGGTAAGTCTCGATGTACCCAATCCTATTCTGGAGATTTTGTCTCCGCCTTTTAAAATGATATGTTCCATATTGTCTTAATTTATATAAGTTAATTTACTTGGGGATGTTTACAGATGATAAATACGCTCGGCATTCCCGTGGGCAATCAATGTCTTCTGCTCATCGGTGAGCAATTCGTCTTCCATCAGAAAGCGATATAGGCTTCCCGACTGGATGTAGGGATAGTCCTCGGCATAGAGAATATGTTCAGCTCCCATAATCTTAAGCATGGTGTGGAGATTGTTCTTGCTCTCAATGCCACTTGGAGTCATGTAGATATTGTTCCTGTAATACCACGACACCTCATGCTTCAGTCCGGTTAGGCTTTGTGTGAGCATATAGTCCATACGGTCAAGCATCATCGGGATGCCTTCACCCCAGTGGCCTGCGACTATCTTGAGTGAAGGGTATTTATCAAATATACCGGAAAGAATCAGTCTTGCTGCGAGAATTCCCACGTCAATGTGCCAGCCCAAACCTGCAGATGCCAATTCAGCTCCTACGATGGGAGAGTAGGATGGCGACATATACGCCTTCTGCCGAATGTCTGGATTGATGAGCGCGGGATGGAGATAGACAGGCACATCGAGTTCGGTGGCCTTGCGGAAGATGGGTTCGAACTGCGGCTCGTCATACCAGTGCCCCTGATACTGTCCGGCAAGGAGGACGCCTACGAATCCGAGTTCCCTCACTGTGCGCTCCAGCTCTTTGGCAGCAGCCTCCGGGGCAGCCATCGGCAGCGTTGCCATGGCGCGGAAACGGCTATGATGCTGCTTCACCTTTTCGCCAAGGAGGTCGTTGGCTTCCCGGCAGATGCGAATTGCGTCCTCACGTGGTACCTGGTCACTGACAGGCGATGTGTAGGAGAGAATCTGCATTCGCACGTGCTGTTCGTCCATGTGCGCCAGCCGTTTGTGGTCGATGTCCATCAAGTCTTCCCCGACAAAGGTGTGCGAGCGGAAGAAGTCCTGCACTTCCTGTTCTTCCTTTGTGAGCTTACGCGGCTTGTCAAATCTTATATTCTCACGTATGATTCTTTCATCCGTGATATGCTCTTCCAATGTTATAAGATACGTTTCCATTTTATTTCTTTTTGATTCTTTATTTCTCCAGCCATTCCTCTGCTGCCTCATACACTTTCTTGACTTCTTCCGGCCGATCGGTGCCGAGAAGGTCCTGCGAGATTGTTCCGCCTGCTTGAATACGGGCGTATGCAAGCCAGCGGTAGCTTTTGCGGAATCCCTTCACTTCTGCAGGGTCAATGCCGAGGTCTTCGCCCGGAATACTGGGCTGCAATTCATCGGCCTCGTTGATAGAAGTCATGTCTGCTATGCCCCATGTGCCATTCCGTTTCTCACAGCGGTAAAGCAGCGTCATATAGCTGGTCAGCGTGGCCTCCTTGCCATGAATCCATACTCCGCGTGACGTTGTTATAGGATATTCTACGAATGCTTTGTTGCCGTTAATCTTGATGAGCGCAGCACCAGTACGGTTTACCAGAGGTAGGGAATAGTCAGTCTCAACGGGCTTATTGTCAATAAAACCGGATGTGCTTCCGCTTTGCCAACTTGTATGTGCATGCGCATCGGGGAAGTAGAGTTTCTGTAGTTCCTCATTGCGATGGCTGCTACGATAGATGCGTTCTGCTACCACAAGATTGTTGACCGCTTCATAATCGGTCAATCCTTTATTGTCCTGCGCGTTGGTGCGTATAGGGCAGACAGCCATCAGCATAGGCAATATTATTAATAATGTGAATGTCTTCTTCATTTCCATTTGCTTCACTATTTGTTTCCGATTGCAAAGTTAGGCCGAAACAAACATTTATAAGCAATCTTTTCTTAAGATAAAACATTCATATTTGCAGGTAACAATAAACTTGTTTAGCCAATACTCAAGATTTGATGGTTTTATCTGTCTTTTTGATTGCATAATTACTTCAGAGAAAGACTAACTTTGCAGTCGAAAAAGAAAATACATTCAATTGTAACATATTATATGAAGAAAGTCGAACAGATCATATTATTGCTTACCTGCATCAGTGTTGTTGCCGTATCTGCCATTCAGCGTGATGGTAGAATTTTGGGATATGAACTGAAATCATCTGCCGATACGTCTGAGGCAGAAAAGGTAAAACCAATGACAACGCTATCTGATGGGACACTTATCATCAATACCACAGAGTTAGGCAAAGGTATCAGTGGGTATGGGGGCAGAGTGCCTCTTGAAATCTATTTGAAGGATAGAAAGGTCGAGAAGGTTGAGGCCTTGAGAAACTCAGAAACTCCCGACTTCTTTCAGGCTGCAAGTTCTTTGCTCTCCCGGTGGAACGGCAAAACTCTTGACGAGGCGTTGGATATGAAAGTCGATGCTGTGAGCGGTGCAACTTTCTCCTCACGGGGAATAATAGGCAACATGAAAGCGGGACTGCAGTACGCTAACAATAACGCCAGCGAGGCATCCTTCTTCGACAAGATGGATTTGAGCGTGAAGGGCATTGTCGGGCTCATTGTTGTGCTTATGGGGGCAATAATCCCTCTTTTCCTTCACAACAAACGTTACCGAACGATACAGCTATGTCTTAATGTCATTGTCCTTGGATTATGGTGCGGCACATTCCTGAGTTGGTCGCTGTTTGTCAATTTCATGTCGAGTGGCATCAATGTATGGGTGTCTCTTGTTCCGACAATCATGCTTGTTACTGCCTTTGTGTATCCTCTTTTCGGAAAGAAAAACTACTATTGTACCAACATCTGTCCTTTTGGTTCAGTGCAAGACCTTGCGGGTAAGGCAAACAAGAAGCACAAATGGAAACTCGGACAGAATACCGCCAAGAGACTCGGTTATTTCCGTCAGTTGCTTTTTGGCGCATTGATGGTGCTGATGTTATCAGGCATCTATTTCGATTGGATGAACTTCGAACTTTTCACAGCTTTTATTTTCAAGTCGGCCTCAGTTGTAGTTATAGCTTTGGCTGCACTGATGGTAATTTTGGCAATATTCATCCCGAGGCCCTACTGCAGATTTGTCTGCCCTACGGGTACTTTATTCAAGTTATCGCAAAATCAATAAAATAAGAAATATGAAAGCATCAAGTTTATTAAGCCTTGTATTGGGTGTAGCGTTGATCATCGTATGTGGAAGAAACGCTTTCGCAAGTAAAGCCCCCCAAGACCAGAAAGAAATGGAACAAAGCAGGGAAAACAGCACTCCGCACTCATCATGGGGCGGGGAGCAGAAGAGCGATTACCCCTTCATCGTACAGGAGACTGTGGTCATGATTGGCACCTACGATGCCAAAGGCAATCCCGATGTGATGATGGCCGTGGCCACACAGAAAGGGAATCAGGTGATCATGTACATGTCGAATCACCAGACCACAGAGAACTTCGAGAAAACAGGTGGCTTTACACTCGCTTTTATCACCGAAGAAACCGTTGCCGAAAGCGATTATTTCGGTACAACGTCAGAGAAGAAAACACCAGGAAAAGTGAAGCACGTGGGGGTTACCTGGCATAATGCCAGCAAAGTGAATGCCCCTGTCATTGATCAGTATCCGCTGACACTGGAGTGCAAAGTGGCCAGTTGGAAAGACGGCGTGCTTGTAGCTGACATCGTCGGTTCTGACATCGACAAGCGCATACAGGACAATGACGGCAAGATAGACTATGATAAGCTGAAGCCCGTGGTATTCGATGAGGGAACCCATGAATACCGAACCATAGGCACAGCCGTGGGCAAGGTGTATGGCGCAAGCATGAAATTCAGGAGGTAAAATGATGAACAAGGTAGAAGCAATAGACCTTTATCAGGAATATAAAGCGAGGAGAGGAGATGTGGCTTCGCTGGCTCCCCGTCTCCAGATACATGGTATTGTCACCAAAGTTGGGCCAGACCCGTATGCCTTGCCATCGGTGGAATTGGCGGAGCGTAAAGATGCCAGCAGCAAGGTGCTGTGCGTGCTGCCTCTGCAAGACTATCTGAAGTTGCGGCATGTTCACCGGGGTGATGATGTCGTCATAGAAGGCAACCCACTGGTATTTGCAGCCGGCAAACTCAACTATGTGGTGATGAAACGCTGCAAGATTATTCTTATAAACGGAAAACAACAGAAATGAAAACAATCAATTGCAAACAGGCTGTCATGCTTTTGCTGATGGCATTATTTGTAGCAATGGCAGGAAATGCCCAGTCAAAGAACGATAACAGCATTACGGCAAGTGCCCTCTACCAGGCTTTTCGTAATAATAAAGCAGAACCGTACAGGATGAAGGTGATGCAGATAAGTGGTGTCGCCACGTTTGTCGGCCCCGACCCATATGCCCTACCATCGGTGGAACTTGCAGAAGCTAAGGGCAAGCACAGTCGGGCACTCTGTGTATTGCCTTTCGGCGATTATCTCAAGCTTCGCCATGTGTCGAAAGGAGACCATGTTGTCATGCAAGGAGAGGTGAGGGGCTACTCTAAAGAACATGATTATATTGTCGTGAAGAATTGCAAGATACTTAAAGTGAATGGGAAAACGCCCTAATTGTTTGGTTTTTGTTTGCCCATATCCTAAAAGTTGCCTATATTTGCATCTTCAACGAAAATATGTAGGCTATGGCAAACGATGTACAGCAAGTTGACAATCAATTCATTCTGGAACTTTACAATGAGACCGATGGTGAAGGGCTGAAATGGTGTGATGAGGAAATGCTGATGATAAGATCTTCTGGTAGCCACCCTTCGAGTGTATTCATGAGTGGGCAGCCTTTCCAGCATACTGACATCTTTGTAGCCATCGTCATGGAGGGGGATTTCAATTGTGTCATCAATCTGCAAAGGCGACATCTCGGCACGGGCGATATTCTGCTGGTCACCCCTGAAAGTATTGTGCAGGCTGTGGGCGATGTGGGCGATTTTCAGATGCAGGTGCTGCATTTGTCGGAGCAGCTGATGACAGAAATCTTTGCTGGAAAAATGCCGGCGATGTTTCATCAGCGTATGAATGGCGTGTTGCTTCATCCTTCAGAGCCAGAAAAGGAATTGGTGCTTAGCATGTTCAACACGGTGTGGATAGCTGTGCATACAAAGTATAAAGATAACCGTAACGCCGAACTGCACAACCTGCTGCTGTTGCTTCGCAATATGGCACTTAGGCAGAATGATGTCAAGGTGGCGGAACAACCTCGCAAAGTGCAAATCTTCAACCGCTTCATCCAACTCGTCAATGAACACTGTGAGCGGCATCGTGATATGGAATTCTATGCCGATAAAATTTGTCTGGACAAGCAGTACCTTAGCAACGTCATTTCTGCAGCGAGTCATCGTAAGGCTTCTTCCTGGATAGAAGAAGCGCTTGTCACTCGTGCCAAGGTGCTCTTGCGCCATGACGACCTCACGGTGAACGAGATAGCAGGCAGGCTTGGCTTTTCAAATCCGTCTAACCTGACGCGTTACTTCAAACGGATAACAGGAATGACTCCGCTTGAGTATCGAAACAGCAAATAATATGGCAGAACAGTCTGTAATATTATCCTAAAAGGTTCAAGAATATGAAAGACGTCTTGTCCGTGGCTTCCAATGTATAGTTTCGGTTCTGTGTTTAATAGTGTCCTGCTGGAATTTGTTACCCTTTGCGTTATCCTGACACGGAACTTCGCGGCAAATCCTATATGAAAAATGCAGAAAGAGGCTGCGATGATAGTTTTCGAAGAGGATTCCAAAATGTTTATAGGGAAGAGGCATAAGAGGGGTGCTTGTGGGCGGAGGCGCTCTTTGGCTTGTCTTTATGCTGACACACTGCAGAATATGAAGTATAAAATGCTGGCTAATATAATAAGGAGAGAAATGGCGGATAGAAAGAAAAGCGTCACTTTTTTGCCCATACCCGTTTGCGAGGGGCGTGCTTGCGGTGGAGTTGCGGCTGCATGCTTTTGGGCGAGGGGTGTTGTTTGTGCCTTGTGCGAAGAGGGCAAGTTCGTGTTTGTTGATGCGCCGTCTTGTGCGGTAGCGTTACATGGGGTCGCAATGGTTGCTATATGGTTACAGTAAGGGCAACGTGAGCGCAATGTTTGTCCTGGGTTGGCACTCACCGCATAAAGCTGGCGGCAATGGTCGCAAGTGATTTGGTATTGCATCGTTTGAGCTGTTGCTTGTAATTTCATCTGTTAACTCCTTCGGCATCGGTCTTCTGCCAGTACTCTTCCCATCCTGGGAAAGGCAGGAAGCCTTCTGTCCATAGTTGGCAGGGAGAGTGTGCTGGTGTGGCCTCTTCTTGTGCTCCTGTCACAGACAAGCCAATAAGCCGTATCGGTCGTATTTTGTATTCCGTTTGGCCAAGCAGCCGTTTGGCCAAAGGCAGTATGTCTTCTTTCTTGCGGATGACATGAGGGCACGTTAGGCTGCGCGTGATTTGCGTCATGTCGCTCCATTTAATTTTGAGCGTGAGCGTATGTCCGCAAAAATCGCTATTGCTGATCCGCTGTTCCAGTTCGAGTACGGTGTGATACAGTTCGATGATGATGGACGACTCGAGGTGGATGTCTTCCAAAAAAGTTTGCTCGCAGCCTACCGATTTGCGCTTTCGCTCGGTCACAACGGGGCGGTTGTCGATGCCGCGTGCAAAGTCGTAATATATGTCGCCTGCTTTTCCAAACACTTGGGTGAGGTGCAGTCGCGATACTTTGCGCAAATGGCTGCCGGTGAAGATGCCCATTTGGTGCATTCGTTCCGCGGTTTTAGGCCCAACGCCCCAAAACTTTTCAATGGGCAACGCTCCAATGAAGTCCAAAGCCTTGTGTGGATGGATCACGAATAGGCCGTTGGGCTTTTTATAGTCGGAGGCTATTTTGGCTAAAAACTTGTTGTAGCTTACGCCGGCGGAAGCTGTTAGGCCTGTTTTGCTTTGTATTTGCCGTTTGATCTCCGTAGCAACATCCTGTGCCATCTCCATTCCTTGTTTGTTGCTGGTGACATCCAGAAAAGCCTCGTCAATGGACAGAGGCTCAACAAGGTCGGTATGGAGGAGGAATATCTCGTGAATCATTTGCGACACTTCCTTGTAGCGGTCGAAACGGGGCGTGACTATGCGCAAGAAGGGGCAACGGCGTTTGGCTGTGGTGATGGGCATGGCCGACCGGACGCCATAGACGCGGGCTTCGTAGCTGGCGGTTGACACTACGCCACGTGGTCCATCGAACCCCACGGCCAAAGGTATGCCCCGCAATTCGGGGTGGTCGTGTTGCTCAACGGAGGCGTAGAAGGCGTCCATGTCTATGTGTATGATCTTTCGCCGCAACATCTTATTACAAGGCAAAGTTACGGAAAAAATTTTTAAGATAGAAAAAAAGTGGCTACCTTTGCAACAAAATACAAAAAGTAGAGTTTTATCACAAAAGAAGAATACAGGGAAAAACGTAATGACAACACTATTCATTCGTGGTGAGATAAAAAAGGCGCTGGTAATGCTGTTCTTGATGTTGGGCGCGGTGGGCGTTCATGCACAGTCGGGAATGAGCGATTCGCAGGTGATGGAATTCATTGCCAAAGAGTATCAGAAAGGTACATCGCAGGCGCAGATTGTGACCAAGTTGATGCAAAACGGCGTGCAGATAGCGCAGATAAGGCGTGTGCGCGATCAGTATCAGCGCATGAGCAAGAATACAAGCATGGGGGCTACGGGAGCATCGGGGCAGAGCGGTGACCGTAGTCGAACCAATAACGGGCAGATAACCCCGGGAAAGGATAAACTGACGCAGCAGCAGGTGGCCGACCAAACAATGCAGGATTACAATGCATCGCAGGCGCAGGCAGACTTGTTTTCTTCCTATCGTGTGCAAGATTTGCGCGATAAAGACCATGTTACGAAATATGACGAGACCGATCCCGACTTTATTCTCATGCAGCAGGAACTTAACGGCATTTTGCCGGGGGATACCGCACGGATGTATGAGGAGCTGGTGGAAGCCATCAAGCGCAAGAAGAAGCAGGTATTTGGCCGTGATATTTTCAGCAATGAGAATCTTTCCTTTGAGCCGAATGTGAACGTGGCTTTGCCAAAGAATTATCGCTTGGGCCCTGGTGACAATGTCTTTATTGATATTTATGGCGCGTCTCAGAAATCCATAGAGGCTACGGTTGCCCCAGATGGACTTCTGACCATAGAGGGCTTTGGCCCCGTACAAGTGAGTGGGCTTACCGTGGCACAGGCCAATGCCCGCGTCAAGCAGCAATTAGGAAAAAGGTATAGCAGTTCTTCCATTCGACTTTCGGTGGGGCAGACCCATACGATCATGGTCAATGTGATGGGCGAGGTGAAGACTCCGGGCACTTACACGGTGTCGTCTTTTGCTACGGTGTTTAATGCCCTCTATCTTGCAGGGGGAATCAGTGATTTGGGTACGTTGCGTAATATCAAGGTGTATCGTAACAATAAGCTGATTTCTGTTATAGACGTATATGATTATATTCTCAATGGCCAGCAGCGTGGCAATGTTCATTTGGCAGACAACGATGTAATTGTGGTTGGTGCTTATGACTGCTTGGTCAACATTACGGGAAAGGTGAAGCGTCCGATGTATTACGAAATGAAGCGTAATGAGAGCCTTGCTTCGCTTGTTCGCTATGCGGGCGGATTTGCCGGCGACGCTTATACTAAGTCGGTGCGCGTGTTTAGAAAAACTGGGCGTGAGTGGTCAATATATAATGTGAATGAGTTTGATATGTCGGGCTTTGGAATGTCAGACGCAGACTCTGTGGATGTTGACTCGGTCATTGCACGTTACGACAACATGGTTGAAGTGAAAGGCGCCGTGTTCCGTCCGGGGCAATATGAGGTTGGTGGTGATATTAGCACTGTAAAAGCTTTGCTCAAAGCTGCGGAAGGAGTTACGGAGGAGGCTTTCACTGCACGCGCAGTGATGCATCGGCTGAAGGCAGACCGTACGCTGGAGGTTGTTGCAGTTGATGTGGAAGGCATCCTTACTGGGCGCGTTGCGGATATTCCGTTGCAGAATGGTGATGTCTTGTTTGTTCCTACGCGTACCGATATGCAGGAAAAACGCACCATCAGTATTGATGGAGAAGTGCAATATCCGGGAACTTATCAGTATGCGGACAATGAGACTTTGGAGGACTTTATCCTGCAGGCTGGTGGACTGACAATGAAAGCATCGACCGTGCGTGTTGACGTGAATCGTAGAATAGTAAATCCTCATGCAATGGAAACGGATTCTATCTTGGCGCGCACATTCTCGTTCTCTTTGAAGGATGGCTTTGTTATTGATGGAGAGCCGGGATTTGTTCTTCAGCCGTTCGATCAAGTTTACGTACACAAAAGCCCAGGATATAATGAACAGCAAAATGTGGAGGTAAGCGGCCAAGTGCTTTTTGAGGGAACTTATGCGCTGAAAACGCGTAATGCACGATTGAGCGATATTATCAAAGCGTGTGGCGGCCCAACAAATATGGCTTATGTGGCAGGTGCGCACCTTGAGCGCAGAACAAATGAGACGGAGCGTAATCGTATGGAGGAAATTCAGCGTATGGCTCGTGAGCAGCAACAGAAGAATCTGTTGGAAATCGCTACCCGAAGTTCGAATGGAGCTGGCGCAACATCTGTAATGCAGCAAGCCAATGCTGTGGAGATGCAGCGTTACAATATTCCCGATTATTATCCGGTAGGTATTAAGCTGGATGAGGCGTTGCGTAATCCGGGAGGAAGTGCGGACATTATCTTGCGTGATGGCGACCGCCTTGTAGTGCCGGAGTATAATGGTACGGTGAAAATCAATGGCGCGGTGCTTCATTCAAATACGGTTAGCTACGTTGAGGGAAAGAAGATCTCCTATTATATTGATCAAGCCGGAGGATTCTCCAGTGATGCCAAGAAGCGTCAGACTTATATCCTTTACATGAATGGAAGTGTGGCCAAGGTGGGGCATAATGCCAAAGTGGAGCCGGGATGTGAGATCTTTGTGCCGACAAAGGCGCAGAGCAAACTCTCGCTTGCGGAGACTTTGAGTATCGGATCAAGTGCGGCCTCTATTGCGGCGGTTATTGCAACTATTGCTAATCTGTTGAAGTAAATGGAATAAAGAAAGTAGTCGTGTTGGTCATCTTTATTTGTAAAAGGTGATTCAACACGATTCTTGATGAGATAAGGAATTGCGTTTGTCTTTCGGCGTGGCTTAGCTACCGAGTGACGTAAATTCAAATACAGACGATAAGAAGAACATGAATATATTTGATGTAAAGCGGAAGTGGACGGCATGGATGAAGCGTCGCGAGAATAAAAAGTCGGCGTTGTCTTCGAATGCTAATGAGGAATACGAGGAAGAACAAGACGAAGTGCTTGAAGAGTCTGTGGAAAGTGACGATGTAATGGAGGAGGAAGAGCAAACGCGTAAGGAAGTGTCTGCTTATAGCAAGCAGAGCGAAGCCTCTACCCCAAATGAAGGAAATGGCAATACGGTTCGTCAAATAGATGTGGTGCTGTTGTTCCGACTCATGGCGAAGAAAAAGTGGGCGTATGTCATCACGTTGCCTATTGTTCTTGTTCTTTCTGCTTTGTATATCTTTGATGAGCCAAGAACCTATACCTCTTCCACAACTATGGCACCGGAGATTGCGGATGCGTCACTGTTGGGTAGTGCTGGTTCGTTAAGCTCTATAGCCGAGTCTTTCGGCATCAGTTTGGATCAAGGTCAGGGAACTGATGCCATAACGCCGTTGCTTTATCCCGATTTGATGAATGATAACGGCTTTGTGGTGAATTTGCTCAAGATGAACATTCGCACGAGTGCGGATGAATCCCCAATCTCTTATTATGCTTATTTGAGGTATCATCAGAAGAAATCATGGGTCTCGAAAGAGGGAGAGAAGTTCATGAAGAGCATAAAAAAGATGCTGCCAATGGATGGTGATATTCCGCGTGCGGGCAGTTCTAAAGGCGGGATTGATCCCTACAGATTGTCCAAATTAGATAATGACATCGCAGAGTTAGTACGCAAGAGTATCGCTATTGATGTGGACAAAAAGACCGGAGTGATTTCTATCAATACGGAAGCTCAAGATCCTTTGGCATGTAAGATCTTGGCGGATTCTGTGAGAGGATGTCTTCAGAAGTTCATAACGGAGTACAGAACGAGCAAGGCGCGCAGGGATGTGGCTTATTATGAGAATCTTGCTCAAGAGGCGAGAGGTACGTATGAGCGTACACGCCGCACTTATGCCCAGAAGGTTGATGAGAATATAGATGTGGTCTTGGAGACCGAAAAGTCAAAGATAGAGGATTTGGAGAATACTATGCAGTTGCAGTATAACACGTATACGGCATTAAGCGCGCAGCTTGAGGCGGCACGGGCAAAGTTGCGGCAATACACTCCTGCCTTTACGGTCATACAGGGTGCGGCTGTGCCTGTAAAGCCATCAGGGCCTAAGCGAATGCTGTTTGTATTGGGAATGGTCGTGTTGGCTGCAGTGGTTATAACGCTTGTTGCGGCAAAGGATATTATCATCTCGGAATAAAGGCTTTATGCCCATTGCGTCAACAGACAGAACGGCTAATTCGAAGCGGATAGCCTCAAACTCTCTTGTCTTGTTCATAAGGATGCTGGTGATCATGGTCATCAATCTTTATGCAGTCCGGCTTGTGCTAAGGGGGTTGGGGCAGGAAAGCTATGGCGTTTTCAATGCTGTTGCAGGAGTTGTGTTGGCCAGTTCCTTTATTACTACGACTTTAGCTACATCCTTTCAGCGTTTTTTGTCATATGCTTTGGGAACTAATGATCGTAAATTGCAGGAAACGGTCTTTTCGGCAAGCATCAATATATCGTTGGCCTTAGTGGCCATATTGTTGCTTTTGCTGGAGTTGATAGGCCCATGGCTAATCCATACACAGCTGACCATTCCTGTGGGGAGAATGGCGGCGGCAGAGACCGTATTCCAGTTCTCTTTGGTGGCCTTTTTACTTAGCTTGTTGCAGGTTCCCTTTACCGCAGCCATATTTTCGAATGAGGACATGCCGTTTTTTGCATTAGTCTCGTTTGTTGAATGTCTTGGCCGTTTGGGGGTAGCAATCGCCATTCCTTATGTTTTGGGTGATGGGTTGGTCTTTTATGGCATGGGGCTGATGCTTGTGGCTATTCTTGTCTTTTTGACATACGGGACGATAGCTTTGCGTAAATATGCTATGTGCCATTATCGAGTGGTGCGCGAGAAAGGAATTTATAAAGAACTACTGGGCTTCTCGGGGTGGACGATGTATGGAGCACTTGCGGGGGTGGGGATGTCACAAGGACAGACCATTTTGCTAAATGTGTTCTTTGGCCCTTTGGCCAATGCTGCATTCAGTGTTGCCATTCAAATATATAATGCAATGATTGCTTTGGCAAACAATGTTAACTTTGCATTTCGACCAGTGATGATTAAGTCATACGCGTCTTGCGATTATAATTATTTGGACAAGTTGTTTGAAGCGGGAAATAAATTCTTGTTGTATGCTATGTTGTCCATTGCTATCCCTGCGATAGTGGAGATGGAAACCATTTTGGGCTGGTGGCTGGGAGACCAAGTTTCTGAAAGTATGGTTTTGTTTACGCGCCTATTCATGGTGCATAGTACTCTTTTATCTTTGCACAATCCGATAACGGCAATAATACAAGCAACGGGAAAGATAAAGTATTACTCAATCTTTGTTGAGTCTATTACCATATTGTGTGTTCCTCTATCGTGGTTGATGTTCCGTTTGGGCTTCCCATCTTATTATGCGTTTGTGTCAATGATAGGGACGTGCAGCATTGCTCATGCGGTGCGCCTTGCTTGCCTCAAACGTCTTTACCCTCAGTTCTCTTATGAGAGATATGCCATAAAGTTTTTCATTCCCGGAGTCGTTATTGCAGGGTGTGGCGTTGTAGTTGCAAATAGTGTGCGAGGTTTGGTTAGTGATGAGGTGTTACAGTTTTTGCTCGTATTCATATTAACAATTTCAACGATATGCTTATTGGTCTACTTCTTTGCCCTAACCAAAGATGAAAGGGACGTGTTGAAACAAATGATACGAAAAGTATTAAGGAAGAGAGCGTAAAGGACATGGGCTACATCATCATTTTCATATTCTTCTTTGTGGCTTTGCTGACCATGGTGGAGCAGCGGATGGGCAAATACCGCTTGCCCATCTATTTGCTTGTAGGCTTATCTTTGATATTGGTTGCGGGACTTAGAGAAGTGGGCATCGACCCCGACTCCGAGAATTATGAGTCAACATTCCTCAATTATTACCATGAGGATACAAGTATGGCCATAGAGTTTTCGTACCTGCTCTTATCTCGTATTATCAATATCTTTACAAACGATGTTCACGTTTTGTTTTTGTTCTATGCCTTTTGGGGGCTTAGTCTCAAATTCCTTGCATTCCGGAAATTAGGCGAATATTGGTTTTTGCCCGTTGTGGTGTATATAGCCTTTTATTATAATCTCCATGAAGTAACCCAAATCCGAACGGGTGTGCTGTCGGGGTTATACTTGCTGGCTATTCCTTTAATTGCGGCAGGAAAGCGGATGAAGGCTTTTGTATTGCTTCTGATAGGAATATTCTTCCATACCTCAGGAATCGCTTTGTTGCCCTTGTTGTTCCTTAATAACAAGATGTCGGGCAAGAAGCAGCGATTGTTGTGGGCTTCATTAATACCAATAAGCTATATTTTCTTTTTTGGAGGGAATGCCTTGTTGCTTAATTTCAGCAGCAGTATTCCTTATATCGGTGATAAATTGGCCTTATATCAAACGGGTGCGGAGCGTGGACTATTAACAGTTTCTGTGAATGTGTTCAGTCCATTACAACTGCTTTCCATTATGCTTTACTTTTATTTGCTGCTGTTTTATGATACGATTACTCAGTACAATAAGTATTTCCCGCTGATGATGAAGTGTTTTTCCATCGGGATATTCTTCTTTGCAACGTTGTCCATTGTTCCTGTCTTTGCGCAGAGATTCAGCTATCTCTTCAACATAGTGAATATAATCTTGTATTCTAACCTTGTGTACACGTTTAAACAGCGGTGGATAGGCAAGCTCATTATAATCGTATTGTCCACAGTCTTGTTAAATTACGGACTTGGATACATTGAATTCCCCTTCCTTTGGGAAGTGTAGAAGCAGTGGTGTTGGGCAAGAACTTGATACGTTAAAGAAAAATCCGTAGGGAGGCTATAGTGATGGGGCGGTTGTGCTTTATGTAAAAAGTATTGTCTTTCCTTTCGAATGTGAAAAAGTATTCGTATCTTTGCGGTGTCCCAAGAGCAGCCTTGCATTGAAGCAGGTTAAAGACAGAATGAAAAGCGTAAGGGGCAAAGAGGCCTTATTCAGAAATTTAAATGAACGCAAGCTAACCCTTTATCGAGGGTGAAGCAATATGTAATATGAATGCCAGAGTTATAGCATATTATCTCCCACAGTTCCATCCGATAAAGGAGAATGACGTATGGGGTGCTGGATTTACGGAGTGGACAAATGTGGCGAAAGCCAAACCGTCATTTCGCGGACATTACCAGCCTCGTATTCCTGCGGATTTGGGCTTTTATGATTTGAGATTGCCTGAGGTTAGAGAGCAGCAGGCGCAGATGGCTCGCGATGCGGGCGTTGAGGGCTTTTGCTATTGGCACTATTGGATGGGTAATGGCAAACGTCTTTTGCAGCGTCCCTTTCATGAGGTTCTTGAATCGGGCAAGCCCGATTTCCCTTTTTGCTTGGCTTGGGCTAACCATAGTTGGACAACAAAGACTTGGGAGAATGGTGGCAAGGTCAGAATGATTGCCGAGCAGCTCTATCCAGGTGATGAGGATTACGTGAATCATTTTGAGACTGTGCTTCCAGCATTTAAGGACAAACGCTATATCACCGTGGATGATAAGCCTTTGTTTGTCATTTTCGATCCTTATCATTTTGCGGATGTTGAGCATTTCATGGACTTATGGCGTAAGCTTGCTGTAAAGAGTGGATTGAAAGGAATCCATTTTTGCGCTATTTGCAGCTCTACCACAACGGTTGTGCGTGGAGAGGATGGAAAGCTGTCTCGTGTGCTTCCCAACCTTGTGAGCAGCAAGTCTGTTTATGAGTCAATGCTCTCCTTGGGATTTGACAGCGTCAACTCTATTGGAAAGTCGCGTGCAGAGATGATTGCTTGCGGAAAATACAGACGCATAGCCCGCAAGGCTCTTCAGCAATATTTCCCGTGGATGCCAGCCATGAGATATGATTATCCTCGTGTTGTCAAGCACTTCTTTGCCCCGGAGGACAGCTGGGAAAACGTGTTTCCGACCCTCTTCCCCCAATGGGATCGCACCCCAAGGGCGGGCAAGCATGAGGGAGTGTATGTCCATGCCACTCCTGACAATTTCAAGAAGCATATTCAGGATGCTCTGTCTGTGATTAAAGAGAAGTCAGATGAGCATAAAATACTTTTCCTTCGCTCATGGAATGAGTGGGGAGAGGGCAATTATGTTGAGCCAGATTTGAAGTATGGTCATGGCTTTCTTGATGCATTGAGGGATTGTATTAAATAAAACGGAATGGAGTTATCTGTAATCATACCTACATATAAGCCGGGGGAGTATATTAAGGATTGCTTGGATTCATTGTTAAAGCAATCTCTTAGTCCTGCGGAGTTTGAGGTGATTATCATTCTGAATGGGTGCGGGGAGCCTTATCTTTCGGCCATTAAGTCATTCTTTCAAGAAAATAGCCCCGCATTTCGACTGGTTTTACGTCAGACGGACACTCCGGGGGTAAGCAATGCTCGCAATATGGGTATTGACATGGCCAAAGGAAAATACGTCACGTTCATTGATGATGACGACTGGTTGTCTGAAAACTGTCTTGAGAATTTGCTGAACTCAGTCCGGGATGAGCGTTCTTCCATCGGGGTGGCCAATGTAATTAATTACAGGGAAGCAACCGGGGAGTACTGTAAAGACTGGATGACGAATGCTTATGAACGGTGTCAGAAAGAAAAGAAGGTTACTCTTTTATCCGGACGGAGCTTTTTCTCCACACCATGGGGAAAGATTATACCACGTGTGCTGATAGGCGATAACCGTTTTGATGCGTCCTTTAAGCAAGGAGAGGACGCCTTGTTCATGGCCTCCATAAGCAAGCAGATTGGCGAAATTCGTCTTGCTTCTCCAGACACCATCTATTATCGTAGATTGCGCAAGTCTTCTGCAGGAAGGAATAGGACCAAGTGGGGCATATTTAAGGATTCCTTTCGGCTGTCTTTGGCTTTTTTGGCAATGTACTTGTCTGATGTGTTGCATAATAATCTCCCGTTTTTTGCAAATCGGGTGCTTGCACCGTACAAGGAAATATTCAGAACGCACGAGCAATAAACTTGCATAGAGCGTGTGATAATTGATATTATTTAAATCGTTTTGTTCGCATAGAAATCATGGTAAAAGTGAAAAAGGTATTTGAGACATTACTTACTCCTATGGCAAGGATAAGTCCTAAGGGGGTTGTCTATGCTCGTTACTTTTTAAGGTTTCATCGTTTTCCTAATTTGCGAAAGCCAAAGGATTTAAATGAAAAGATACTCTACCTTAAACTCTTCACGGATATAACCCCGTGGGTACGGCTTGCCGATAAATATCGGGTAAGAGAGTATGTAAAATCGTGTGGATTGGGCAACATACTTATTCCGCTTATCGGAGTCTGGGAGCGTGTGGAGGATATTCCGTTTGAGAAGCTTCCGCGAAACGTGATGTTTAAGGCCAATAATGGCGATGGTAGGGGCACTAACAAGGTGGTTGACCTGCAGTCGCTAACCGCAGATGGATTGGAGTCCCTTAAAGCGGAGTTGCAAAGATGGTTGAGTAAAAAAGACATTGGCGTGCTGTCGGCAGAGCCACAGTACAGGGATATCCCCCCCTTGATTGTGGCGGAAGAAGTTCTTCCCGTCAATGACGGCTTTTCCTCGCTTGTTGATTATAAAATATGGTGCTTCAACGGGAAGCCTTATTCTTTTCTTGTTTGCACCAATCGTGCCGATGCTTCTGCGCAAGTATGCAGTTATGACTTGAATTGGCATCGCCATCCGGAGCACATGTTCAATTTGAACAAGTATACACGTTATGACCAAGACATTCCCCGCCCATCGCAATTGGACGAGATGATTGAGGTAGCGCGTGTGTTGTCGAAGCCTTTCCCCGAGGTTCGCGTAGACCTTTATGAGGTGAATGGGCGAATTTATTTTGGCGAGTTGACGTTCACCTCGCTCGGTGGCATGATGAACTATTACACGCCTTCCTATCTTGAGGAGATGGGAGCGCAGATTACGCTCCCACCTCGTACCCGCTGACAGGCTTATTTGGACAATTGGTAGACCCTCACCCAGTCAAATTCCGTCTCATAGGTTTTGGTGACATCGGGAGTAAACCAGTTGCCGTCGCCAACACTTTGGTTGAGGATAATGTAGAAAGGCCGGTCGAAAGTCCATTGGCCATCTTTTAGCAGCTCGGCATCATTGTCTTTGTGATATGTTCCCACCACTTCTCCGTCTATAAGGAATGACAAACTCGTGGGAGTCCATTCTATGCCATATATATGCCAACGGTTAATCGTTGTCTTTGTCTTGAATTCATTTTTTGTTACCCGCTTTTTCAGTACTGCCGAACGGTGTGAGTGTACGGTTTGCTGCGCCACGGCGTTGTCGCCAAAGGATTCAAACACGTCTATTTCTCCATAGCGGTAGGGATTTCCGTTGTCAACCGGCCACAGCCAAGCAGCCGGGAAGTTGCCTTTTTGCAGATTGGTGCGCATCCGCACGAGGAAACGGCCATATTTGAACGCAAATTTTCCTTTCGTGTTTACAGCACCGGTCAGCATCAGTGCCGTGTCCGCACGGTTGATGGTGTTGGGGATGGCACGGCATACAAGGTGTCCGTTTCTTAGGAATACGGTTTTGTTGGAGTTGCTAATCCATTTTCCCCAATGGTTTTGCACTCTGTTGGCAAATCCCCACTTGGACTTGTCGGGCAAGCTCCCGTTTTTCCCTTCAAATTCGTCATGCCAAATCAGCTTGTACTTTCCGGATGGCTTTTGCATGGCGGTGCTTTGTACCGGCGTGTCTTGGCTCTTGGCAGATACGCTTACAATGTATGTGGCAACCAGCGCAATGGAAAGCGTGCCAATTGCAATTGCTAACTTATGTTTCATCATATCCTTTTCTGTCTTTTTATGTATCCAGTGTGCCTATGTTCCTGATATGGCAAGGCTTTCTTGATGGATGTATTGGAAAGTTATTGCAAATGTAGTCAAAAACTTTTTTATGTCCAAAGGATTCTGTCATAATGTTTTTTTGACAGAATGTATATGGTTATTTCTGCGATGAGCGTATGTGTGGAAGCACTGGTGTCAACGTATGAGACTGCTAAAAGAAAGGTGCTGTCGGCGGCTGATTTTGAAAGGGTTGCGAAAGGATACCTTTTGGCGCGTGAAAGGATACCTTTTGCAATGCAATAGGTATGCTTTTGGAGTCCGATACCATACCTTTTGCTTTGCGTCTGATTCCGCATAGCGCAATAGTGGGGATGGAAACGGCTTTTTGCAGGGGCGATTTTATAAGTCATTGACAGATGAGAAGCTGGTAAAAGGGGCTGCGCCGCCTTGCAAATGCTGTAAAAGGTATGCAATAATCAACCTTGTTCAACGTTCTTAAAGAAAAATTAGTTACCTTTGCACCTACATTATGGAACAAGAACTCGTATCCGTCATCATGCCTACATTTAATACAGGGGAGTATCTCTCCGAAAGTATTGAGTGCGTGCTGCAGCAGTCCCATCGCAATTTGGAACTGCTGATAACGGATGATGCCTCAACAGAGGAACTGACCAAGGAGATCCTGAACCGCTATGCCGCAAGGGATGCGAGGGTGAAAATAGTGGAGCTGGAGAGCAATCATGGCCCCAGCTATGCGCGCAACAATGCCATAAAGCGTGCCCAAGGCCGTTACATAGCTTTTTGCGACAGCGATGACTTGTGGATGCCGGAGAAGCTGGAGCGGCAGATAGCTTGTATGGAGGAGCACGACAGTGCGTTGTGCTATACGAGCTATACGATTTGCAATGAGCAAGGGAATACTATCGGCGTGGTGAAAGCTCCTAAGCATATTACTTTTGACCAGCTGAAAATGGATAATAAGGTGGGTTGTTCCACTGCCATTTATGATACGAAGCGGCTGGGGAGAAAGTATTATATGCCCAATTTGCTGAAAAGGCAGGACTGGGGACTGTTTCTGAGCATCCTGCGCGACAGTCATGTGGGGTATGGCATTCAAATCCCGATGGCCATTTACAGGCAGAGGGCAGACTCGGTGTCCAGTGGAAAGTTGGGGCTTGTAAAGTATAATCTGCGCGTTTATACCAAAGTGCTTGGCTTTTCTGTATTGAAGGCGTACTTCTATTTTGTGTTTTGCTTTATGCCTTGTTACACGTTGAAAGTGCTTAAGAAGAAGTGGGACAGCTGGCGTTATGTCTCTACGCATAGGAACGATGTTGCTGAGGGGTAAGGCTTGTAGAGAAACGCTTGTCTTTGCAGAAGACAGGCTGCACCTCGGCCATTGAAACAGACTTCATTGCGTGCTCGGCTTGCGCTATCTTTGCAGCAAGCAGGAGGCTTTATTGATGTGCTTCTCTTGTTTTTAGCGGTTTTCCATTGGAATCACGAATTAAATTCGTAACTTTGTAGCATAAAACAATTGTGCGGAAAGTGCCGAAAGTGAATTTTGCAAGTAAGCGATACAATATGGCGCAGAGGATTCCGTTATTAAGAAGTGAAAATCAATGAAAAATATATGGTCATTAAAACAACAACCTTAACCCCCACTATTCTTTGGGCAGAGCAGGAGGCGGAGTATATACCCGATGGAATGTCCAAGTCTGGGCAGTTGTCGAAGCGCATATTCGACCTTATAGTGTCTGCGTTTTGTTTGGTTGTTTTCTCTCCATTGATGCTTATTTGCTATATCTTGGTGAAGCGCGAGGATGGCGGTCCTGCCATTTTCAAGCAAGAGCGTCTTGGTCTTAACGGCGAGCCATTCTTTATTTACAAGTTCCGAAGCATGAAAGTGGATGCGGAAAAGAATGGGCCGCAGCTGACTAATCATGAGGGCGATGACCGAATGACCAAGATAGGTTGCTTCTTGCGCGACCATCATTTGGATGAGCTGCCTCAGTTGTGGAATGTTTTCAAAGGTGATATGGCGTTTATAGGCCCTCGCCCGGAGCGAAAGTTCTATATTGACCAAATCATTAAGCATGATCCGCGCTACATCAATCTTTATCAGATTAGGCCGGGTGTCACCTCTTATGCCACCTTGTACAATGGTTATACGGACACCATGGAGAAAATGCTTCGCCGTCTTGAGTTGGATCTTTATTATTTGGAGCACCGTTCTTGGCTGTTTGATTGTAAGATATTAGCCAAGACATTCTTTAAGATTATCTTCGGAAAGAAATTTTAAATATTGCAGAAGCCGCCTTTGGGCGGCTTTTTTGTATGTGTTGCACTGAATGCGCAATGCTCTTATGGGGGAAATTGTCTCATCTCATTTTGCTCTTGCATGTGTTTATGCAAGCTGTGATTTTGCCTTTGTGTATGGCTTTGGCGAAGAATGAGGGATGAAAGTCCTTGCAAAAGTCAATAAAGGCAGAGGTCGCACAACTGGTTAAAGCACGTTTGACCCTTTAAGGGTTGTTGTGACTTCTGCCTTTATTGGTTATTTCGTCTCTAAATTTGCAGGTTGCGAGAGCGCGGGGAAACAATCTGTAGCCTCTGTTCCTGCAAATAAGAAAGCATATCCCCTCATATTGGTGAGGGGATATGGGCGATAAAGCGTTTTAAGCGAGTTTCAAACTCTCCTTGATAGCAGCAATCTTCTTGGCGGCTTGTGCTTCGCAAGCGGCATAGTCGGCTGCTTTGTCCATCGTATCCTTTACTTCGATATAGAATTTTATCTTTGGCTCTGTTCCGGATGGGCGAACGCTCACTTTTGTACCATCGGTGCAGAACCATTGAAGCACGTTGCTTGTGTCCGGCATATCAAGTTTTGTCTTGGTTCCATCGGCCGTTGTCTGCTCAAGAGTCTTGTAGTCTTTCCACAAGCAAACCTCTGAGCCGCCTAATTCCTTTGGAGGATTAGCACGGAAATCGGCCATCATGCGCTGAATTTCCTCAGCTCCGGTCTTGCCGGGACGCTCCACATTGATAGTGAACTCTTTGCTATAACCGTATTCCAAGTAAATATCCATGAGAATATCGTACAGTGTCTTGCCGTGATCTTTGGCGTAAGCGCAAATCTCGGCCAACAAAGAGCAAGCACTGACGGCATCCTTGTCTCGCACAAAGTCTTCTGCCAAGAATCCATAGCTTTCCTCACCACCTCCAATATATTGTTGTTTGTTCTCGGAGATTTTGATTTCCCGGGCAATCCACTTGAAGCCTGTGTAGCAATCGCGCATCTCTATGTGGTTCTTCTCTACAATCTTGCGAATCACTTCTGTTGTTACGATTGTCTTGACAATGAAGTCTGTCGGCTTCATCTTGCCCACGGCCTGACGGTTGGTGATGATATACCACAGGAATAGGAGTGCAGTCTGGTTGCCGTTGATGAGCACCCAGTTGCCCTTATCGTCTTTGCAAGCCATGCCCACACGGTCTGCATCGGGGTCGCTGGCCATCAGAATGTCGGCATCAAGTGCTTTAGCGTCACGTAAGCCCAGCGTCAGAGCCTCTGCAAACTCGGGGTTGGGGCGGTCGACCGTGGGGAAGTTGCCGTCTTTAACCATTTGTTCTTTCACGCAGTGTACGTTATCGAATCCCCAATACTTCAATGAGCGCGGAATCATGGTCATGCCTGCGCCATGGAGCGGTGTGTAAACGATCTTCAAATCATGCTGATGCTTGATTACCTCCGGGTCGATACAAAGGGTTTTGATCTGCTCCAAGTAGGCATCGTCTACCTCTTCTCCAACGATTTGGATAAGGCTTTCGTCTCCTTTAAACTTCACATCGGCAATCTGCACTCTGCTCACCTCATCAATGATGCCCATGTCGTGGGGGGCAAGTACCTGTGCGCCGTCTTCCCAATATGCTTTATATCCATTGTATTCGCGTGGGTTATGGCTTGCCGTGAGGTTCACTCCTGCCTGTGCCTTGAAGTGGCGGATGGCGAAAGAACATTCCGGTGTGGGGCGCATCTCTTCGAAAAGATACACCTTGATACCGTTGGCGGAGAAGATGTTTGCCACCGTATGAGCGAAAATATCGGAGTTGTTGCGGCAGTCGTAACAAACAACGGCACTGATTTGCTCGCGATCTTTAAAGTTCTTCTTCAAGTAATTGGCAAATCCTTGCGTCGCCATGCCCACGGTATAGATGTTCATGCGGTTGGAGCCGGCTCCCATAATGCCGCGCAAGCCTCCCGTGCCAAACTCCAAGTCGCGATAGAATGATTCTATCAAGTCAGTCTTGTCGGAATTGTCCAACATAGCCTGTACTTCTTTACGCGTCTCTTCGTCAAAGTCAGGGGTGAGCCACTGCTTTGCCTTTGCCTCACATTGGGCGATGAGTTCTTGATTATTGTCCATAAGAGTTAGTGTTTTGTCTTGTTCAGACGTGTTCGTTATTTAGTTGCAAATATACCTAAAAAAAACGGAACAAAACCGATGAATGAGTTTTTTTTTGTATTTTTGTACCGCATTAAGCAACGGTGTTCTTTGTTAGATACTTTGGTGGCTTGATGCAAAGTAGCGATTAAGATTGAATATTAAGTATATGCAACTCAATTTTCACGGCGTTTTATTGGCCGTATGTACATTCCTTATCATTGGGATTTGCCATCCTATAGTTATCAAAACGGAGTATTATTTTGGCACGCGTCCCTGGATAATCTACCTTCTCATTGGTATTGCGGGGCTGGCTGGGGCTTTGTTCATTGAGTCCATCTTTTGGTCGGCGGTCAGTGGCGTTACTGGCGCAAGTTTCTTGTGGGGGATAGGCGAGCTTTTCGACCAAAAGAAGCGTGTGGAAAAAGGATGGTTTCCTATGAATCCCAAACGCAAGGATAAGTATCGGAAGTAATTCCAGTGTTTGAGAAAGCAGGTCTTGCTTGGATTTGACGAATGGAGGGTGCTTCTAAATGTAGTATAATGGTTGCAAGAGCTTCCTTCCAGCTCCTGTATGACCTCTTTTTTGAATGAGGTTTGTCGTGTTTGTACGCAATCAAAAAGCAGTTGGGGCAAGCCTTTATGATATACTTGATAACCCGCTGATTATTAGTGAGATGAAGAAACGTATGCTTTTGCTTAGTGAAAGCATACGTTTGGCGTGGTAAAACCTAACCTTTTGCTTGGCAATATGTGCTTTCTTGCGTGCGCTATGTGCTTTGCCTTGACAAGATACTGTTTTGCCGTGTGCGACAATAAAACGCCTTTGCTCTCGTTATACCTTATATGAAAAAAGACCTAATTGCATGGGTGCTTGTCGTGTTGTGCCTCGCTTCTTGTGGCTTGGACAGAAACTTGAAGAAAGGTGAGAAGTTCTTGCAGCTTGGCGAGTACTATGATGCAGCGGCACAGTTTAAGACCGCATATCAGAAAACGCCTCCCAAGGAGCGGGAGAAGCGTGGGCAAAGAGCCGCAAAGTTGGCTTTTTGCTATGACCGCATCAACTCCTCAGAGCGTGCTGTAGCTGCTTACCGCAATGTGATTCGGTATCATCAGGATGATGGTGAAACGCATTTGAGGCTTGCGCAAAACTTGATGAAGATTGGACGCTATGCCGAGGCGGCCAAGGAGTTTCAAGTGGCTCTTGATTCGTTGCCAGATAACAAATTGGCACAGGCGGGTTTAAAGGCCGCGCAAACAGCACCGGACATTAAGCTGTTAGGGTCTCGCTATACGGTCAAGCGTATGGAGGTATTTAACTCGCGCCGTGCCGATTATTCTCCGATGCTTTTTGGTGACGAGTTCGATCAACTTTATTTCACCTCAACGCGCAACGAGGCGCAGGGGGATGAGCTGAGTGGCATCACGGGAACAAAGAACGGAGACATCTTCGTGAGCGAGAAGGATGACCGTGGACGCTGGCAGCGTCCGCAGCCCGTGGCTTCCGGGTTGAATACGGAATTTGATGAGGCTACACCAGCGTTTTCTGTTGATGGACGGGAAATGTATATTACGCAATGTCTGACCGATGCTTCTTATCCGCGTTATGCGCAGATAGCTGTGAGCAACCGTTCGGACGCGGCGTGGGGCAAGGCCACTAAACTGGAGATTAGTCGTGACACGTTGTCGAGTTTTGCCCATCCAGCCATCTCTCCCGATGGCAATTGGCTCTATTTTGTGAGCGATATGCCCGGAGGAAAAGGTGGTATGGACATTTGGCGCGTGCGCCTTATAGGCGGAACATTGGGAGGTGTGGAGAATTTAGGAGAACCCATCAATACGCCAGGTGACGAGATGTTTCCTACGTTTCGTCCTAATGGCGACCTCTATTTCTCCTCCAATGGTCATCCGGGGTTGGGAGGACTGGACATATTCATAGCTAAGGTGGGGCCCGACAAGCGTTATTACTTGGAGCACCCGGGATTTCCGCTTAATTCACAGGGCGATGATTTCGGCATGACCTTTGAAGGGCCGCATAATCGGGGCTTCTTCTCCTCCAACCGAGGAGACGGCCGTGGATGGGATCACATCTATAGTTTTGAGTCGCCTGAGGTTGTGCAAACTATAAAAGGCTGGGTCTATGAAATGGATGGCTATGAGCTTCCTGCGGCTGAGGTGTATCTTGTAGGCGATGACGGAACAAATCTGAAGCGTTCTGTTAAAGGAGATGGATCTTTTGAGCAGGTGGTTCAACCGGGAGTCAATTATATTATATTGGCTACTTGTAATGGATTCTTGAATCATAAGGAAGAATTGCGTATTGATACGGTGAGTGAGTCGAAGGAACATACACTGCAATTCCCGTTGGCATCAATCAGAATGCCGGTGCTTATCGACAATATCTTTTATGATTTCGACAAGGCAACCTTACGCCCGGAGTCGAAAACGGCTCTTGACGACCTTGTGAAGCTGCTTAATGAGAATCCCAATGTGACCATAGAGTTGAGTGCGCATACCGATTATAAGGGATCTGCCGAATACAACAAGCGTCTTTCGCAGCGTCGTGCAGAGGCCGTTGTAGCCTATTTGACGGAGCATGGTATTGCTTCAGAGCGTCTTTCTCCAGTCGGATATGGCAAGGAGAAGCCTAAGAATGTTCGTAAGAAGATGACAGAACGCTATTCGTGGTTGAAAGAGGGCGATGTGCTGACAGAGGAATTTGTTAAGAAACTCGATGACAAGA
Organism: uncultured Prevotella sp.; assembly: GCA_964640675.1. Classification (GTDB taxonomy): domain Bacteria; phylum Bacteroidota; class Bacteroidia; order Bacteroidales; family Bacteroidaceae; genus Prevotella. The sequence goes on from CAZXFP010000001.1 coordinate 279,164, forward strand.
AGCAGGAAATCTGTAACCAAATCAACCGCCGTACGGAGTTTACGGTACTTCGCACCACTTATGGGATGTTTGATGAAAAAGGTAATTTGAAGAATCCGCCAAAGAAGCAGGAAGAAGCTTTGGGCGAAGAAGATGATGACTTGATAATCATTGAATGATGCTGCCACAGGAATTTATAGATAATACCCGCCTGTTAATGGGCGAGCAAAGGTTTGAGCACTTCATGGAGGCACTCAAGCAACCCGCCCCTGTGTCCATCCGTTTAAATCCATTCAAGGTGTCTTTGGCGCAACCGCCATATAATTGCGATGGGAAAGTGGCGTGGTGCGATAACGGATATTATTTGAAGGAGCGGCCGTCATTTACTTTCGATCCCTTGCTTCATGCCGGAGCTTACTATGTTCAAGAGGCTTCATCGATGTTTGTTGATGAGGTTGTGCGGCAGTTTGTCCATCATCCGGTAACAGTGCTTGACCTTTGTGCCGCCCCCGGGGGCAAATCACTTTGTATTCGTGCCGCCTTGCCGAAAGGAAGTCTGCTTTATAGTAATGAGCCGAATGGCAAGCGAGCGCAAATTTTGGCGGAGAATGTTATCAAACAAGGACATCCGGATGTAATAGTAACCAACAATTATGCGCGCGACTATCAGCGGGCAGGCTTGTGTTTCGATGTGATTTTCACCGATATGCCTTGCTCAGGTGAGGGAATGTTCCGTAAAGACCCCGATAGTGTGGGAGAATGGAGTATGGCGAATGTGGCAAATTGTGCCCAGCTGCAACGCTCTATACTTGAGGATATTTGGCCTTGTCTTGTTCCTGGAGGATTGTTGGTGTACTCCACGTGCACATATAATGCCCATGAGAATGAGCAGAATATCGCCTATGCAGTAAAGGAGTTAGGTGCGGAGGTGTTGCCTGTGGCTGTTTCGGAAGGGTGGGGAGTAGTGGAAGCATTGGAAGGAACGCTTCCCGCTTGTCGGTTTATTCCGGGATTTACCCGTGGTGAAGGACTCTTTTTGGCAGTTTTGCGTAAACCGGAAACTCAGCAGAGTGTTGTTTTGCGAACGAAAAAGAAAGTTGCGGCAGAGCGAGCATTGCATGTGCTGGCACATGGAGTGAGACCCGCGCAAGAGAAAGGGAAGAAAGTTATTCCCGATGTATCTCAAGCACTTTCTATAGATGTGGTTATTAATCCCTATCCACGTGTTGATGTGGATTATTTTACGGCCATAGCCTATCTTCGTCATGAGGCTATAGTGTTACCATCAGCAGCTCCCGCAGGTCTTGTAACGATTTGCTATCGTGGAATAGCGTTGGGATATGCGAAGAATTTAGGCTCGCGTGCCAACAATCTTTATCCGCAGGAGTGGAGGATTCGAAGCACTCATGTGCCGGAAATACCCCAAGTGCTGCCTTTCCCCGATGCTTTCAATATATAAATAGTGACCATTTGAATTATGAAACAATATTTGGACTTGCTCAATCGTATCCTCACGGAGGGTGTGTGCAAGGAGGATAGGACAGGAACAGGCACGCTGAGCGTGTTTGGACATCAAATGCGATTCAATTTGGAGGATGGATTTCCTCTTTTAACAACCAAAAAACTCCATTTGAAATCAATCATTTATGAGTTGCTGTGGTTCTTGCGTGGAGACACCAATATACGCTGGCTGCAGTCGCACGGTGTGAGAATTTGGAATGAATGGGCTGATGAAAATGGAGATCTTGGGCCGGTCTATGGTCGCCAATGGCGCTCATGGCCAGATAACCATGGGGGCTTCATAGACCAAATAGCCAACGTTGTGGATATGATCAAGCATCATCCGGACTCTCGCCGTCTTATGGTTACGGCATGGAATCCTGCTGATGTTGACGCGATGGCTTTGCCGCCATGCCATTGTCTTTTTCAGTTTTATGTTGCAAACGGTCGCCTTTCCTTGCAACTTTATCAGCGTTCGGCGGATACATTTCTTGGTGTGCCGTTCAATATAGCGTCCTATGCCCTGTTGTTGATGATGATGGCGCAGGTGACAGGACTGAAAGCGGGTGAATTTGTACACACAATGGGCGATACACATCTCTATACGAATCATTTAAGTCAAGCTCGTTTGCAATTGGAGCGTGCGCCTCGCGTATTGCCCAAGATGATTTTAAACCCGGAGGTTGAGAGTATTTTTGATTTCAAATACGAAGATTTCACGCTTTGCGACTATGATCCTTGGCCGCACATAAGTGGCAAGGTGTCTGTCTGAGCAAAAAGAAAAAACAATAATGGAAATTACATTGATAGCAGCTGTGGCTCGCAATCGGGCTATTGGGTATGAAAATAAATTGCTGTATCATATTCGTGAGGATATGCGACGTTTTAAATCGCTTACCACAGGTCATACGGTTCTTATGGGACGGCGTACATTTGAGTCGTTGCCTAAGGGGGCTTTGCCTAATCGGCGTAATATTGTCATCAGCCGAACACATAAGAGTTTTGAAGGATGCGATGTGTTCTCGTCTTTGGAGGAAGCCTTGTGTGCATGTGGAAATGACGAGAAGGTGTTTGTAATGGGAGGTGCGTTAGTTTATGAGCAGACGCTTCCTTTGGCTCATCGCTTGTGCCTTACGGAGATAGATGACATCCCCGAGCGGGCTGATGCCTATTTTCCCGAATTTAGCGGATGGGTGAAGGAGAAGGAAGAGCGTTGGGGTAAGGATGAGAATCATCCCCATGCGTTTGCTTTTATCGATTATGTGAGGGGATAAAATGTAAGTCTCTGGCATGTGTTGTGAGTATATTGTAAAGTGAGATAAATAATCAAAAGGCTCAGTGGATCAACCGCTGAGCCTTTTTTGATACATACGATAAGTTTGTATCAAAAAAAATTGATTGTCTCACGACAACCAATCTTTATTAACCTTAATAATCTAATACCATGAAAAACACGATGCAAAGGTAATATTTTGAATTTAATGATGCAAATCCTTTCGAGAAAGATGCTGTTTATTTAACTTCTTTTAAAAGAAAGTCGTTTAAATCAATCTCTACAGGCCTAATAATTAATCCAGCTTTTGCTTTTTCCTCTGTTGTAAGCATGGGGAGCGAGTAGGTAACTTTGAGCAAAGTGTTGCTAGGGGATAGGCTGTATGTTAACATTTCGGGGTCGATGGTTATCAAAATCTCCTCAAAAAGTTCAGTGGACATCGTGTCTGGACGTTGGAACGCGCCTTTTATGATAGGCGCGTTGATGGTTGTAGGCTGCCATGCCGTGTCAAAGAAAGCGAGTTTGCTCTCTGGCTCAGGGCCGTAAAAGGTGCTTACGCAAGCGATAACAGAGTCGTTTTTTGCGGCCGAAAACAAACGTTTGATTTCGATGGTTGCGGCTTCGGATATTTGCGCTTTAAGGTAGTCGCTGGTAAGAGTGTCTATGTATGATTGTCCCGAAACCAAATTGTCGGTTTTCTCTTCAGTTCCGAAAGCTTCTACCATATTGGCTCTTACTTGCTCGTTCAAGTAAGGAGCGATACTGTCGGGCATGGAAATCCATATTTTTTGCATGCTTTGTCCGTGGGATAATAATGTTGTGGTGGCCAGTAGGAAGGCCAATAATGTTTTGACGTACATATTGTTCTCTATATTTTTGTTATACGTTGACATAACGTTCTCGCTTAGTTTTTGTTGCATAGTGCCTTGAATGGGCAATAGCGGCATGCCGATAAGTCGGCAGTGGGAGTGAATGGTATTTCGGGGTTGAATATCTCATCGAGCAGGAGGTGCAGATGCTTGCTGAACTCATCCTTGTGCTCTGCCATATTGTTGATGCGTTGGCCGTTTAGACTCAAGATGGGGGAGTAATCCTCGGCAGAGGTGTGCTGGATGAAAAGCAAAGCCGGGCTTACGGGCTTATGGTTGGGATTGAGCTGTGTGTCCTCTCCTACCAAGAGGCTGTATATCATTACTTGAAGCTGATAATCGCTGTGTGAGGATGTTATTTTTGTAGGCATGAAAACTTCAGCAATTTCCTTCAACGGTTTTGCCACGCTATTGCCAGTTTTGTAATCAACAACTCTAATTTGCTGTTTCGAGCTTCCTAATCTAATTTCATCAATACGGTCAATTCGCCCCCCAACGCTTATGCTGTATACTGGGCTTTCTGAAGTGGAGGACAAACTGGTGAACGCTGATGCCTCATGGGCAATTATGCGTAGCGGGGCTACGCTAAGATCGGTCTCCAATAGGCGTAGAAGGTATTTTTTTATTACTTCTTGGCTAAGGAGCTGAATGCCATTTAACGCGGGATGTGAGATAGTCCCTTCGGCAAGGTGGAAGTATTGCTCAGCGATGGATTGACTGATAATGGCTTCTAACGGGCTGTTGTTCTTTTGACATTGTTTGATGAGTAGTTCTATGTCGGCACGCTCAATGCGCTCCTTGGGCAGCAATCTCTCATAAAGCAATTCGGCTGCACGGTGGAAGATATTGCCAAAAGCCATTGCATCGAAGGTGTTTGCATCCAGATCCTCTTGCTCGTACAGTTTGGCCACGTATCCATAAAAGAATCGGAGTTGGCAGCGCAAATAGGTCATAAGCGCAGTGGGCGAAAGTGTTTTGTAGGCGTGTAACACTTCCATTATTCGTTTGTCCTTTTCCACGGAAGTTATGCTGCGTGTCATAGGCTCTTGTCCAGCTTGCAGCGTAAACTTGTTGATACGGTGTGGCCACTCTACCATTAGTTGTAGCATGAAGCGAGACATTTCGCCAGTTCTGATTCCTTCAGTAGAACTATTGTATAGAATGGATATGTCCTTAGCGCGTTGCAGTAGACTATGGAAATAATAACTGTAAATGGCAACTTTGTTGTCAATGGTTGTCAAGCCGTAAGCAGAGCGCAACGCATGAGGAATGAAAGAAGCGTCGTCTACTCCTTTGGGCATATTTCCCTCATTGCATGATAGTAGGAGAACATGGTCGAAATCGAGATTACGTGTTTCCAACACTCCCATGATTTGCACGCCTTGTGCCGGCTCGCCGTGAAAAGGTACGGATGTGGCGTTTACCAATTGGCTGATAAGCCGTTGCAGAATAACTAAATCAGCGTTGAGGTCGCCGCAGGCAATAAGTTGGGAGAGTTGCTGTATGACGGTGTACATACGAAAGACGGACTCTTGAAATAAAGGGTCTCGTTTCTCTGCCCCGCATACGGCAACATCTTGAATGATCTCCGTCACCCATTCGGTCAGTGCGAGGGCATCGATTTCATTTAATGCTCCAATGGGAAGTTGACGGAATACTTTTCGGAGGCGTTCGTCCGTAGAAAGCTCTTCGCGTGTAATATAAAACTGTTTATGCGAAATGATTTTGGCCAATAATGGATTGGCGTTCGGTGAAAGAAGTTGCGTATAGGGATGACGAAGTATGCGCTCCACATAGTTTAAACGGAATTGTTGTTCCTTTGTGGAGAAACCATCTATTTGTAGACGTAGTAGTTGGGTGACAAACGAGGCTATTGGTGTTTGTTGTAAAGGATAGCCCGTTGTGACGTTAATGGATTCAGTCTCGGGCGGCACACTGTGTATGACGATTGGAAGTAGCTTCTCGTCACACATAACGATAGCCGTTCGCTTTCCATCGTTGTATCGTGCGTGCTCGCGAAGCCAAGTGGAAACATAACGTGCTTGCAGATTCTCTGTAGGGGCAGAAATGAAGTTGATTTCTTTGTTTTGGGAGAGCTGGTTATAGATCTCTTCATCCTCGTCATTCAAGGCGTTAGGAAACTTGTACGGCCATTGGCGGATATAAGCTCCCGCTTCATGCTCAACACGGCGGGTGAAGTAATAGTCGTAGTCCCAATAAAAATCTGCTTTCCCTTGTTGGCGAAGTTTCTCAAACAAACGTTGCTCAACCTTTTGCAAAACATTGAAGCCAATGAAGATGTAGCGTTCCATGGGCAACTCTGTTTCGCCTTGCTCCACCACATTGCGATAGAGCATACCCTCATAGGCCAAACCCTCTTGTGATAGGCGGTGTCGGTATTGTGTGTAGATCTGATGGAGGTTTGACCATAGACAGATAAATTTCTTTTTCAACTCACTTTCTTCTCCTGTGAAATTGCCAAAGAATCGCATGATGAGACTTTTTTGCTCATCATCTAAATAGTCAATGTTGTCTAATTCGTGTAGGTCGCGCACGTTGCGGAATAGCATGGACGCATCGGCCATGTTTTTGTCTATATCGTCAAAATCTGCCAACAAGAGTTGCCCCCAACCAAAGAAGTGGTCGAGAGATTCGTTGCTCTCCGTAATATCCGTGTATACTTTGTGAAGTAAACAAATGGATTTTATGGGGTTGGCAATGGATAAGGAAGAACTGTCGCGGAATAATTCACTGATTGTAATATAAGATGGACTCCATATAGGACCATTCGCCATTTTGGCCAATTCTTGATTAAGAAACAATGCAGCGCGCTTGTTGGGAAACACTACGGCTAAATGAGCCAAATTGTTTCCGTATTTTTGATATAAATCTTTTGCTACGTAGCTAAGAAATGGTTTCATCTTTCCTTAAGTTTAAGAAGCGGAGGGTAAAATGTTATTTTCAATAGTCTCTACTTGGCCTTGTAAAACATACCACAGATACCCTTCCACATTGGAGTGTCCCATCTTACGCAGGAGTTGCATATATTGAGATACTTGTTCTGCATATTCGGGCCGTGGCTTGCCAAACTTGAAATCAACCACAATTATTCGTTGTCCATCACTCATGACGCGATCTGGGCGGCGTTCCATCACTTGGTCTTTTTTTGCATCATATTCTAAAATGGTACATTCGTTGAAGAACGTCCACCTGGGCTTAAACCATTCTGCAACTACGGAATGCCTTAAAGCTGCATAGATGTGTTCTCTTAATTGCTTTAGAAGTTGCGAATCAGTTATGACTCCGTTCTCTTCCAGCATTTTAAGATGTGGCTCAATGTCTTCCGATGTCTTGATGGTGGAGAACAACTGATGAAGTATGGCTCCTGTCTTAATGTAGGTCTTTGACTTGCTTTCCGATTCCTCACCGCGTATAAACTCCTCACTCTTATTGCTTTGTCTGAATCCAACAAGCCGAGGGAATGATTCTATTTGTATGGGGATAGGGGACGCTGTTGTCTCAAAAGGATTTTGGGATACTTCTTTAGATTTTATGTCATGTTCAGCTTCTAATGAGCCATAAACGAGGCGAAGGGGGGCGTTTGGCTCATCTTTGCCTTGCAGGGTACAGGAATCTCCCAACTCTTTTGCTACCTGTTCAATACATAATTCCATTGCTTGGCTACGATTGGAGGTGATGCCTTCTGCAAGTTTCTTCTGGATGTCTTTGGTTCGTTTCCCTGTAATGAAAAGTCGTTTGCCAGCGCGTGTAAAGGCAACATAAAGCAAATTAAGATTATCGATAACATTTTGAAAGTGTTCCTCGCGATAATCCGGCTCATACACAGTACCCAACATCTTTGTTCGACTATATGTTATTGGGATGATGGGAAGAGTGTTAAATGGCTTAGGGCGGTTGTCATTCTCACACCAGATTGTGTTGCTTTTTTCTAACTGCCAATCGCAGAAAGGAATGATAACATTATCAAATTCCAAACCTTTGCTTTTGTGAATTGTGAAAATTCTTATGCCGTCAATTTCATCGCTTTGAATTGTTTTTTGTGCAAAGCTATTTTCCCACTCCGTCAAGAAGTCGTCAATATCTGCGGGATAATCTCGCAGATAATCACTAAGTATGTCATAGAAAAGACAAACGTATGCGCTTTGCCCATGAAGTGAGTTAAGTTGGAAAAGTGCATATAGTCTGTTGACTAAGTCAATAAGCGGCATGGCACGTAAAGTGTTTTGGTTTTTGACAAAGCCTTCGGGAAGAAATGAGTCCAAAAGTTGTCTTTGATACGCATCGTGTATGCGCTTGTGTTCAGCTTTACTTATGGTTGTGTGCGCCATTTCTTCCTTGCCTATTAACATAGAAGAGATGGAATGGGGGATATTCAAAACATATTGCTGATACATTTTGGCGAGTGCAGCTCTCGTAAGATTGTCATTGGGATGTGCCAACAGTTTAAGGGATAGTACCAACACATTGACGGCCAAAGAAGCATCAAGGCGAAACGCTTCATCAGAGACAATGCGGACGTCTTGTCCAAACTCTTGGGTAAAATAATCTGCTATCAACTGTACGGGGGATTTGCTACGTACAAGTATGGCTATGTCTTTTTGTTGCACACCTTTTTCAAGCAATAGTTGTACGTTGGCAGCGAGAGTCTTAAGAACTTCTTCCTCGTAATCTTTCGATGGGATCAAGTTCATCTCTATGTATCCTTTGTCTTTGCCTTTAGCATAATGTTGTGTTACATCGCTATAAGCTGTGGAAACAAATTCCGCTTGCTTGACACCATCGTTTAATAGTTCTTCAGATGTTTGCTGAATTAATTTTGAAAAGAACACATTGTTAAATGTCACAATGCGCTCCCAAGAGCGGTAATTGGTGTCGAGTGTTCTTGTGTTTACTGCTGCAGTCCCAAAGAAATGTGGTAGGTTATTGAGCAATCGCCAGTCTCCTTGTCGCCATCTGTAAATGCTTTGCTTAATGTCTCCAACAATAAGGTTGTGTGAGTTTTCTTGCGCCATGCAATTATCGAGCAGAACTTTGAAATTCCGCCATTGTGTTTGGCTTGTGTCTTGAAACTCGTCAATCATGATATGTCGTAGCTGCACGCCAATCTTTTCATAAATGAATGGTGTGTCTGAGGCTTTGATGATGCCATGAAGCAAAGTTTGTGTGTTGCTGAGCATAAAACGATTGGCGGCGCGGTTGCTCTCTTCCACGGCAGTCGCAATGGCGTTGAGTAGGCGTAGTTCACTAAGATGAGATAGTGTAAGTATAGCGGAGCCATACGTGCCCCAGCCGTTTTTGCGCATGTCTTCCATTTCGGTAAGTAGCTTGATTCCTTGCTCTTGCGCCATGCACTCAATGGCTTGTTTGTCGTTTGCTTGGCATTTGGAAGACGGCCAGCCCTTTTCGGAGTTTATAGCTTTGGCTGCAGTGGGGGGCGTGGGGGTGTTGTCTATCTCGCCCATGCTGCGCTTGGTTATATATGAGTAAAGTCCCCTTCGGTATAGTGCAGGCTCATTGATGTGGTTTTGCTGCATTGCCGTAATGATATTCCGGGCTGGTGTGGATATGTTTTTTTTCCACTCATTCCGTAGATTGCGTAGCAGGGTAATATATCGGGGGATGAATTTTCCTTTTTCGGACGCAAGAACAGCATTTAGGCTTTCTTCGTGTTCCTTGTAGGATTCTCGGAAAAGATTCATACCAAATTGCTTAATGGATGCGATGACATTCCATCCATGATCGTCTTCAATGTTATGGTTGATATAGTCTTGTATCCATCCGAGCAGTTCTTTATGGCTGTCAAGGTTTTCCAGCAAGTTGTCTACGGCGTGTTCTACAACTTCTTCGTCGTTGAGGTCTACTCGAAGGTTAGCCGTTAGATCCAGTTCGTGGGCTAAATTGCGAAGTACGCTTTGAAAGAAGGCATCAATGGTTTGAACTCGGAAGAAATTATAATGATGGGTGAGCAAGGCTAAGGCCTTTTTGGTATTAGCTTGTACAACCTCTTTGGCTAAGCCCGTCTGTTCCAAGACTTTTTCCAAATAATTTGCAGAGGTTGGTAAGGAATAAGCAATTCCGTAAAGTTGTGAGAGGATACGATGCTTCATTTCTTGCGTGGCTTTATTTGTAAAGGTAACAGCAAGAATATGGCGATAGTTGTCAGGATTGCTTGCGAGGATGGAAATATACTCAACGGCAAGCGTGAATGTTTTTCCAGAGCCAGCGGACGCTTTGTAAACGGTTAGCGGCTTATACCCAAGTGTGGTGTTACCGTTAGCTTTTCTTGTATTTATCATATCCTAAAATATTAGCCTTGACGTAATGTCTCTTTCCTAATGAGGAATGCAAATATACTACAAAAAAAGTGCTTGAACAAGTTTTGCATGTTATAAAACGAAAAAACGCATGACATTCTGTCACGCGTTTTTAGTCCTAACACTGAAAAACTTTCTAAACAATGCTTGATTTTAGGTTCACACCTCACGGTGCTCCCCCTCAATCGTGCATCATTGTTATCCATGAACGTTAAGTCAATCTTTCACCTAAAATCCTAAAACCTATTTCGTTACCTGAACAACACCTTGTTCATTACCCTAAACTAAAATAACTAAAAACCTAAATCAATTACTATTAACCTAAACAATCTATTAACCTTTTGACGATGCAAAGGTACTTGGTTTCGTTTTGCTGCACAAACTTTACGCAAGGAAATCTTCAAAAAAAGGCGTATTATTGATTTGTGTCAAGTGTTGTGCGCGAACACAATAGGCTTTTAGCGGGATTTTTGACTTTATCATATGTGCATTGTTTATCTCCAGTTGGTGTTTTGTTCGAAACCATAGAAGTGGAGTGCTGGATGGAATAAAAGAAAAGGTCATAAGGGTTTTGTGTTGATTTATATTCTTTGTACCTTTGCAAGAAAACTAATGGAATAATGGCAGAAAAGAATGTTGTAGACATGACCAATGGCTCTTTGTTGGGTAAGATATTGCTTTTTTCGTTGCCTTTTGCGGCGAGCAGCATCATGCAGCAGTTATTTGTTACCATCGATGTGGCTGTTGTTGGTCGTTTTGCTACAAGCGAGGCGTTGGCTGCAGTGGGCGCAAACACATTTCTTATAAGTCTTCTTATCAATCTGTTTGTTGGTATTTCTATAGGTGCAAATGCTGTTATTTCTAATTTTATAGGTCGGGGAGACCGACATCGCGTTCGAGATGCCGTGGGAACAACGATGTTGCTTTCTGTCATGGCGGGTGTTGTCTTGCTGATTATAGGTACTGTTTTTGCTCCACGTATTTTGTTGATGATGGGGACGCCGCGTGAGATTCTTGCAGATGCATCGCTTTTCTTGCGTATTTATTTCTTGGGCGTACCATTCTTAATGGTATTTAATTTTGGACAGTCTATTTTGCGTGGAAAGGGTGACACGCGGCGTCCACTTTATATATTGCTTGTTGCTGGCTGTATTAATGTGTCACTCAACTTTTTGCTTGTTGTTGGTTTTCGTCTTGGTGTGGCTGGGGTAGCCATCTCTACAGGGTGTTCCAGTGTGTTTTGCGCTGTGATTGTAGTGCGGTTATTGCGCCGTGAGCACGGAGCTTTCCAATTGACGCGACAACGTTTGCGGCTGAATATGCCTATTGTGCGGCAAATTCTTTTTATAGGTGTGCCCACGGGGCTTCAAGCTATGGTGTTTTCATTAAGCAATATATTCGTGCAAGGGGGTATTAATGCTTATGGTTCGGCGGCTATTGCGGGGGGTGCTGTGTCTCTGAATTTCGACAACTATTGTTATTTCTTGTTGAGTGCGTTTTGCGGCGCGGCAGTTACCTTTATTGGGCAAAACTATGGCGCAGGAAAAGTAGAACGGTGTCGCCGTGTGTTTTTAATTTGTTTGGTGTGTGGGGGAGTGGCTTGTTTCTTGGCCAATATGCTGTTTTATTCGCAAGCGGATTTTTTCCTTTGGTTTTTTACCGATGATGCAACGGTTATCCATTATGCTAAAACAAGGATGGCTACAGTATTGGTTTTTCAAGCGTTGGCAACTTTTTATGAAATTCCCGCTGCGTCCATGCGAGGGTTAGGGCATTCAATAGAGCCTACCTTGTTCACCATTTTGGGCACTTGTGTGTTGCGCTTGTGTTGGATATTCTTTGTTTGTCCGATTTGGCCAGGCTTCCGTCAGCTAATGTTGTGTTATCCTATTTCGTGGGTTCTTACTGGTATAATGGTGTTCGCTTCCTATATTGTGATAAGTCGTAAGGCTTATAAACAAGTAAATGCTTAGTACTTTTACTCCTTGGCTTGTTACGGAATGTAAAATGTGAAGAATGGATGTCTAAGAGCCGTTAAGTGGGAAACGGAATTTGTTAATTTCGGATAAAGATTCATGTTGAGTTATTCGTTTTACACTTTTTGCGTCTATTTTTGCAGAGCGTAAAGCTAAAAACGATGCTTCGTGCATCTGCGTTTATGCGAATAGTTTGAATGTAAATACAATTATCAAGTATAAAGAAATGAAGAATTTATCGAAGTATCTCATGGGTGCCGCTACGGTGTTGGCACTTGCGTTCTCGACTGGAGCATTCATTAAGGTTTATGCGGCAGCCTCTCCTGCTGCAGCCACACCGGGGCAACCAGTGGATCTTACTTATGCGGCAGAAAAAGCTCTTCCTTCTGTTGTGCATATTAAGTATGTGCAGAATTCTAAGACGAAGACCGTTGAGGTTCAAAGTGATCCTTGGGGCGGTTTTTTTGATCCGTTTGGCTTCTTTGGCAATCCCGGAGGTGGATCGCGCCAGCAGAAGATTCAGACGCCAAAGCGTGAAGCCACGGGCTCAGGCGTGATTATTTCGTCTGATGGTTATATTGTGACTAACAATCATGTGGTTGATGGTGCTGACGAGTTGACGGTGACATTGAATGACAATCGTGAGTTTAGTGCAAAGATTATTGGCACCGACAAGCAAACAGACCTTGCGCTGATCAAGGTAAACGCAAAGGACCTCCCTGCTATTAGCATTGGCAACAGTGAGGGACTGAAAGTGGGCGAATGGGTATTGGCCGTAGGCAATCCGTATAGCTTGAACAATACTGTTACCGCAGGTATAGTTAGTGCCAAGTCACGTGGCTTAGGTGTAACTCCTAATGGCATTGAAAGCTATATCCAAACCGATGCTGCCATCAATCCGGGTAACTCGGGAGGTGCTTTGGTGAATACGCGTGGAGAACTTGTGGGTATCAATGCCATGCTTTATTCGCAAACTGGTTCTTTCACGGGATATGGCTTTGCTATCCCTACGACCATTATGAATAAGGTTGTTGATGATATTAAGAAATATGGTAGCGTGCAGCGCGTGTTGCTTGGTGTCACGGGCGGTGATGTGCTCAACTATATTAACTCGCAGAAGGAGCAAGGTAAAGAAGTTGACTTGGGCACCAACGAGGGAGTTTATATCAACTCTGTTTCAGAAGACGGTAATGGTGCGGAAGCTGGCTTGGAAGAAGGCGATGTTATCGTGAAGTTTGATGGAAAGAGCATTGGCAAGATGTCTGAGTTGCAGGAGATAATGAATACGAAGCGTCCGGGCGATAAGGCTACCATAACCTTTATGCGTAACAAAAAGGAGTATTCGAAGACCGTTACGCTGAAGAATGCGCAAGGCAATACAAAGCCAATAGAGCAGGCTGACATAGATGTGCTTGGGGCACAATTCCGTCCCGTCACATCGGCCATGAAGGAGCAGCTGGGTATCAACTATGGCTTGGAGGTGCTCAAGGTGAACAATGGTGCTTTGAAAGATGCGGGTATCAACCGTGGATTTATCATCCAGCGTGTCAACGATGCTTCCATCAGTACTATTGATGCTTTGCAGAAGGAGGTCAAGAAGGCCAGTGTCAGCAAAGATCCGGTGCTTTATATTCAAGGAGTTTATCCCACGGGCAAGAAGGCTTACTTTGCTGTGCCAATTAGCGAATAAGCTCGCTGCGTCATAGTAAAGAGCATACACAAAGACGGGAACGGGTGCTTGTAAAGCCTTTCCCGTCTTTGTGTTTTTTGGTTCTGTTTGGATTTAGAAAAGAAAATAACTTTTAAATTTGTACATTTCTTAAATAGTGCGTATCTTTGTACGGCTTATTCCCAAATAGATGGGGTGAGCATATTTGGAAATGAATAAATTAAGCAATTTGTTTATGCGGAAATGGAAGTTTGTGGTATTGGTTGTTGCGTTGTTGCTTTCTGTGGGCATGGCACAAGCCAAGGACTACAACCAGCAGAGAGTTTATATGTTTGGCTTTGCGGCCTCTTTTAATGATTCAACGGTTTATTTTACCGATGTGCAGGTTGTTGACAGCGCATGGGTATACGCGAATCATAGTCGCTTCCTCGTCAATCGGGATGATTATTCCTATCAGTTGCGCAATTACTTGCAACGTCAAGGAAATGCTTCGCCAACGTGTGTTACTGTCTATGCTTTTAATGAGAAGGAGATATACAAGAAGTATTTGAAACTGCGTGAGCGGTATAATGGCAAGAATATGCGCCACTATTTTATCAAAGACTTGCGCAGCGGTGAGTTTGCCTATCGTGCCGTGTCGCCTAACGAGGGAACAGTAATAATCAATGCTGCTCAAGCTGAGGCAGAGGCGAAAAAAGCTTTGCGGGAAGAAGAAAAGGCTGCAAAGAAAGCACGCAAGAAAGCCAAAAAGGCAGGAAACGTGGTGACAGAGCCATAGGATGAAAGCGGTGTGGCAGCGAAACTATTTTGAGGTAGCGGGGCATCTTGTTGGCATTCATTTTTGTGAAGGACAGCCCAACGGGATGCCGTTTGTTCGTTCATTTGAGCCTTTTCGGACAGAGTGTTGCTCGCAGGAGTGTGTGACGGAAATGTTCGTAGACGACACGTTGTCTCCCGTTCCGCTGGAACGCCGCAAGCGTATTCGCACGTTTGACACGGGCAATGGTGATACTATCGTAGACCGTGTTGATGATGGTGGCTGGCAGTTTATAGTTAAGGATATTAAGGGGCGTTCTTGTTGCCTGTTGGTTGCAGATGTCAATTTTCGGCATTGCCATTGCGCGCTTAATGGCGATGCCATTATGCGTGCTTTTGGGCTGAACAATGCATTGATGTTGGCTTATGCCTATGCCACTGTTGAGCGACATACGCTCTTGCTCCATGCCTCGCTTGTTCGTTATCAGGATTTTGGCTATGCTTTTATTGCCAAGAGTGGCACAGGTAAAAGTACGCAGGTGGCCATGTGGTTGCGGTGTATTCCGGGTTGTGACTTGATGAATGATGATAATCCCATAGTGCGCATTGTTGATGGAGAAACGTGGATTTTTGGCTCGCCTTGGAGCGGAAAAACTCCATGCTATCGAAATGTGCGGGCGCGCTTGGGTGCCATCACGCGCATAGAGCGCAGCCGGGAGAATTTTGTAGAACGGCTTCTGCCCGTTCAGGCTTTTGCCTCGTTGCTTCCTTCGTGCTCATCCATGAAGTGGGACACTCCACGCTATGGAAAACTCTGCGACACCGTGTCAAGGATAATAGAGGCTACGCCCATTTATACTTTGCATTGTCTTCCCAATGAAGATGCAGCCAGGATATGTCGTCAAGCAATAGTGAAAGAGTGCTGAGCCAGTTTAGCAACCGACAATTGATCCCCGAAGTGGTACGCCTGCTTGAGGAAGGCCACACTGTTACGCTTCGTCTAAAGGGTTTTTCCATGCGGCCTTTTTTGGAAGACAATCGTGACAAAGCCTTGCTCACAAAAAGTGTTGCTCCACAAGTTGGTGATCCTGTGCTTGCCGAGGTCGCATCGCAGCACTATGTCTTGCACCGTATTGTTGCAATCAAGGGCGACATGGTAACCTTGCGGGGAGATGGCAATTTGGGCGTGGAACATTGTCGGTTGGCCGATGTGCATGGAGCTGTTGTGGGGTTCTATCGTAAGGGGCGTACAACACTAGAGCGCACGGATGGTTGGAAATGGCGTACATATAGTTGGGTGTGGATGCGTCTTCTTCCTTTCCGGAAATATATATTGGCCATTTACAGGAGATTAATACTCAATGAATGGGGACCACTGGGATGCAACAGAGGTGAGGTGTGAGGCAAATAGTATATGAACAAGCTTAGTGATACTGACTAAAACATAATAATAAAACATAAGATGAAAGCAAAGAATGGTTTTGAGCTTCGAACTGTATGTGGGGAGCGATTGTTGTTGGCAACTGGTGAGGAGAATATCGACTTCACGGATATTATATCCTTGAATGAGACCGCTGCTTTCTTATGGGAGAAAGCGGCTGCAACAGAGCGGTTTTCCATAGAAGATATGATTAAGTGGCTTACTGATGAATATGAGGTGGATGAGGCTTTGGCTTTGAATGATTGCCGCCAGCTGGTGCAACAATGGATGGAAGCAGGGATATTGCAGGGCGAATGATTAGATTATAGGCGTAAGGATTGTAGAGTATCTAAAAACTTGTTCATAGCGGCCATGGGGCGGGGCATATTGCCATTGTTGTAGTATTCGCAGTGAGGTGCTTACGCTCCAGCTGCTATTGCGTCTCACTCGCGGCTGACGGTGATATGTTTGCTCGAACTGCTCGCAACACTCCAGAAACCGGATCACCGCCTCCTTGTCCTACATCTCCTTCGGGATGATGAAGCCACGGGGTAAGGGCATTGAAACTGCTGGCTGTGCGGCTATGCTCCTTCGTGGTCTTGGTGAGGAACAGGTAGAAGTAGTGCTTCAGGTAAGGACGCTCGTTGATGTGTCGCTCAAAGGAACGGCTGAGAAAACTGAGGTCTTCCTTCTGCAACTCAGGTGTGTAGTTCTCCTCAATGAAGAAGTCCTGCTTGTGTACGATACTGTAGTTCGGCAAGACCAAGACCGCCTTGGCCCACGCCGAGTATATCGCCTCATACTCCGCTTGTGTGACGGTGAAGAGTTCTGGAAGCTCCACACGATAGCAGACTGTGATATCAGCATCCTTGCTGATGATGCAGTCGTGCTCAACCAACAGAATCGGGAACTTGCTTTCGAGGGTAGCTGCTTTCATTACATTTCTCATGACTTTCTGTTTTTGAGGTTAGGAATAAATCAATCGCAAGAATCGTTTGCGGTTGATGATGTAGCGGGGATGGTTTCGTGTAGCCTGCGTCTTCATTTTATAGAAAAACGCGCCTAATACTGCCAAAAATGGTGGAAAACGGCAAATGTGGTGTTGTAAATTTGGTGGAAAACGGCATTTTGGGCTTAAAACATTTGGTGGGAAATTCAAAAAGCCTTATTTTTGTATCAAAATCAAAGACGATGGCAGAGGATATAATTCGTTTTAAGAGAAAGATGTATGACACTATGCTCAAGTGGAAACAAGAGCGTAATGGGGATACTGCATTACTTATTCAGGGAGCTCGTCGCGTTGGCAAATCAACTATTGCCGAGGAGTTTGCACGAAATGAGTATAAGTCATACATATTAATTGATTTTTCTAAAGTATCTAAAGAGATAAGTGATTTATTCAATGATATATCCGACCTGAATTACCTTTTTATCAGGTTGCAATTTATCTTTCAAGTAGAATTACATGAAAGAGAGTCCGTCATTATATTTGATGAGGTACAGTTGCAACCATTGGCAAGACAAGCAATCAAGCACCTTGTAAAGGATCATAGGTATGATTATATAGAAACAGGCTCTTTAATTTCTGTAAGATCTAAAAGTAAAAGCATCATTATTCCAAGCGAAGAGACAAAGGTTGATATGTTTCCAATGGACTATGAGGAGTTCAGATGGGCATTGGGTGATACGGCAACTATACCGCTGTTGCGTAGTGCATTTGAGAAAAAGATATCTCTTGGTGATGCTACTCATAGGAAACTTATACGCGATTTCCGCTTATATATGCTTGTTGGTGGTATGCCTCAAGCTGTTGCTGCATACATTAAAACCAACAATTTTACTGCGGTGGATTTAGTTAAGCGAGACATTATTGCTTTGTATGAGGAGGATTTCGGCAAGATTGATGATTCTGGACGAGCAAAGGCTATGTATGATGCTATACCAGCTCAATTAAGCAGGAATACATCTCGCTATCAAGTTGGAAATGCCATACCGGAAGAGAAAGTGAATAGAGTTATCAATATCGTGAAAGATATGGAGGATTCTATGACAACCAATATCGCATTTCATTCGGATGATCCAAATGTAGGTTTAGCTCTGACCAAGAATCCCGAGTATTTTAAGATGTATACTTCTGATACTGGTCTATTCGTTACACTAGCATTCAAGGATAGTGATATAACGGAGAATATTATATACGAGAAATTACTCAGCGATAAACTAAGTACTAATCTCGGATATGTATATGAGAATATGATCGCCCAAATGTTAAGAGCAACAGGGAAGAATTTATTCTATCATACTATACCTTATGCGAATGGCAAAAAGTACTATGAAATTGATTTTATAATCACTGAGAAGCACAAAATTTCTCCTGTTGAAGTTAAATCATCTGGATATAAGTCCCACAAATCACTAGATGAGTTTTGTACTAAGTTCTCAGATCGAATAATGAACAAATATGTGATTTACACAAAGGATTACAAGCGAGAATATGGTGTAGATTACATACCTGTTTATATGACCATGTTCTTGTAAATTAAGTCAGTTGAATAGCAATAATAAACGTTCAAAAAACAGGGTACTGTCCAGAAAAGTGTGTAAGTCACTCTTCCCAGTCTTTGCTTTTTATGGT
>CAZXFP010000002.1:0-1219 GCA_964640675.1 uncultured Prevotella sp.
AACGAGGACAATATCGCAGAGCTGCATCAGCAGACGGGCATACGCGAATATCATTTCTCGGCGCGCGAGAAGTTCAAGAGCGCGATGGAATTCAGCAATCCCGATGTGTTCATGGGCGACCCTGAGGCCGATGAGGACTCCTTGCCCTACACCACGGCACGCCGCGTTCGCGCCACGATAGCCCGTCTGCAGCCTTCCCGCGGCTGATTCTTAGGGAATCACGCGGAAGTAGTTCTCCTTGCGGGGCTTGCCCGTCTTGGACTCGGCGGGGTAGCCAAGGGCTATCGCACCTACTCCGGCAAGGCCATCGGGCAAGCCATAGGAGCGCATGAGCTGCTTGCCCGCCTCTGAATCAAACATGATGTCTTCCCGGTTTATCCAGCACGACCCCATGCCAAGGCTGTGGGCGGCCAGCATCATTGTGCCCAGCACGAGCGAGCCGTCGCGGTCGCGGTTGTGACTGTCGGCACTGGCGAACACCAAGATGATGACGGGCGCGCCATAATAGGGGTCGCTCTCCGTGCCAGCCACGGCGGCATTCATGGCCGCAAGGCGCGCTTTCTCCTCCGGATTGCGCACGGCCACAATCCATGGATCTTGCTTTCCGAATGCCGTGGGTGCCCACGTGCCAGCCTCAAGTACGGTGCTCAGTTGCTCCTCGCTCACAGGACGGTCGGCAAAGCGGCGTATGCTGCGCCGCTCGCGAATGGCTTTCAAAACTTCGTTTTCCATTTTTCTCCTTATTATATAGTACTTAATCCTTAGTCTTTCCTCTCCCCTCACCAGTTCTTGGCCAAGTGGTTGCCGGCCAGAAGGGCCGCGAATCCCAGGGCAAGGCTCACTGTCACGTAGAGCAAAAGGGAGAGATAGTGGCCCTCGCGGGCAAGGGCGTGGTTCTCATTGATGAACGTGGAGAAGGTGGTGAAGCCCCCGCAGAACCCCGTGGTGAGCAAAATCTTGGCTTGCGGCGACAGCACGCGCCCCTCGAAGGGCAGTGCCGAGAGCAGCCCGATGAGGAAACAGCCCGCTACGTTCACCGCGAGCGTGCCCACGGGCAGCGAGAGCAGTGCCACGGACTGCATCCATCGCGACACGAGAAAGCGCAATCCGCCTCCCGCGAAACTGCCTATGCCCACCAAGAAGAAATCCCTTATCATGCCTTTCCTGTTCTTTTGTGCGCGGCGGCGTAGAGGTCGTCGCGCGAAACCATACCTTTTGC
>CAZXFP010000002.1:1319-52632 GCA_964640675.1 uncultured Prevotella sp.
GTGCAAAACCATACCTTTTGCAAGACGCGTTCTTGTTTCCTTGCCGCGCGGCGTTGCCATGCAAAATTACGCAATTTCCATCATTCGGCCATGGGAAAGCCTCCGAAAAACTGCCTGGCAGCCTGTTGCGCCCCCTCAAATGCCGCGCTATCTGCTTGAAAAACAGAGCTTGTTGCGGCTCTCGGAGCAGACGTTTGGCATAGTATGTGGTTGATTTGTCACAAGATAGCCGCTTTTGCGCCGCGTTTCTTGCACAAACAATGGGGTAATGTGCAGTTTGGGGCGCTTTTTTAAAGGAATTATTTGCATAGGTGAAATTTTTTCCGTTCCTTTGCACCCGAATTTGATAGAGATAACAATAATAAACATTTAAACAACATTATCATGTCAGAAATTGAATCAAAAGTAAAGGCTATTATCGTAGATAAACTTGGCGTTGATGAGGCCGATGTCAAGCTGGAGGCAAGCTTCACCAATGATCTGGGCGCAGATTCTTTGGATACCGTAGAGCTGATTATGGAGTTCGAGAAAGAGTTCGGCATCTCCATCCCCGACGAGCAGGCTGAGAAGATCGCCACTGTTGGCGACGCTGTCAAGTATATTGAGGACAACGCGAAGTAAGCGTTTCGTCTACGCAGATTAGATTTTTACAAAGACAGACACGATTATTGGGTGTCGGGCGTGGCGTTGAGTGTTAGGTGTGGGAAGCCCGGCTATGGGCATGCCCCTTCATCCAACACCTGACTTTCACGCGCGATGCCCAATATTCGTATATATAAACCAAACCCATTTTATATATTTATGGAATTGAAAAGAGTTGTCGTTACCGGCCTCGGCGCAGTGACCCCGCTGGGAAACACGCCCGAGGAGACGTGGCAGGGCATGCTTGCGGGGAAGAGCGGTGCGGGCCCGATTACTCAGTTCGATGCCAGCAAGTTCAAGACCCAGTTTGCCTGCGAGGTGAAAGGGCTGAACGTCAGCGACTGGCTCGACCGTAAGGAGGCGCGGAAGATAGACCGCTACACGCAGCTGGCCATGATCAGTGCCATACAAGGTGTGAAAGACTGCGGCATCGACTTGGAGAAAGTCGACAAGAACCGCATCGGCGTGGTCTACGGAGTGGGCATCGGAGGTATCCGTACCTTCGAGGAGGAAGCCTCGTACTACGCCCGCAACGAAGAGGCGGGACCCCGTTTCTCGCCATTCTTCATCCCCAAGATGATTGCCGACATCGCTTCCGGACAGATTAGCATACATTTCGGCTTCCACGGCCCCAACTATACTACGACAAGCGCGTGCGCTTCGTCTACCAACGCGCTTGCAGACGCGTTCAACTTGTTGCGCCTGGGCAAGGCCGACATGATTGTGGCCGGTGGCGCAGAGGCCGCTATTTGCGCCTGCGGTGTGGGCGGATTCAACGCCATGAAGGCACTCTCCACGCGCAATGACGACCCGGAGCACGCCAGCCGTCCGTTCTCGGCCAGCCGCGATGGCTTTGTCATGGGCGAGGGAGCAGGCTGCCTCGTGTTGGAGGAGCTTGAGCACGCCAAGGCGCGCGGAGCACGCATCTACGCGGAGATGGTGGGAGAGGGCGAGAGTGCCGATGCCTACCACATCACAGCCTCCCATCCCGAGGGACTGGGCGCGAAACTGGTGATGAAATCCGCACTGGAAGACGCCGGACTGAAGCCGGAGGACATCGACTACATCAACGTGCATGGCACGTCGACCCACGTTGGCGACATCTCGGAGGTGAAAGCCATCAAGGAAGTGTTTGGCGATGCGGCCTACAAGCTCAATATCTCGTCGACGAAATCCATGACGGGACACTTGCTCGGAGCTGCCGGCGCCGTGGAGGCACTGGCCTGCGTGATGGCCGTCAAGGAGGATATTGTTCCCCCAACCATCAATCACGATGAGGAGGACAAGGATCCGGAGATCGATTACGACATGAACTACACCTTCAACCAGGCGCAGAAGCGCACCGTGCGTGCCGCTTTGAGCAACACGTTTGGCTTTGGTGGACACAATGCGTGCGTCGTTTTCAAGAAGTATGCTGATTGATTACATTGACAGACTGAAGCTCCCGTTCCTCACGGACAAGGAGCTTCGCCTGTCGTTGCACAAGATTATCGGGGCCTGGCCTCACAATATCAGCTATTACAAGATAGCTTTGCTCCACAAGAGTGTGGCGCGCCGCAACGAGAAAGGAAAGCCGATGAACAACGAACGGCTGGAGTTTCTCGGCGATGCCGTACTCGGCACTGTCGTGGGCGACATCGTTTTCCGCCATTTTCCGGGCAAACGTGAGGGATTCCTCACCAATACGCGCTCCAAGATAGTGCAGCGCGAGACGCTCAACCGCCTGTCCAAGGAGATGGGCATCGTCAATCTGGTGCTCTCCAACGGACGAAGCACCGGCCACAACAGCTACATGGGCGGCAACGCCTTTGAGGCTTTGGTGGGCGCGCTTTACCTTGACCGGGGCTACAACGCCTGCATGAGGTTCGTGGAAAAGCAGATTCTTGGCGAATTGATCAACCTTGACAAGGTGGCCTATAAGGAAGTGAACTTCAAGTCCAAACTTATTGAGTGGTCGCAGAAGAACCGTGTGGAGCTAAACTTCAAGATGCTGAGCCACAAGACCAACTCCGAGGGCGCGCCCGTGTTCCGTTTCCAGGTTATGCTGGAGACAGTGGAAGGCTGCGATGCCGTAGGTTTCTCGAAGAAAGAGAGCCAGCAGAAGGCATCGAAGGAGACTTTGTACCGTCTGCGCAAGGAGCCGAAGTTTCTCGATGCGGTGTTTGCCGCCAAGGAGAAGCGCACCAAAATGGAGGAAGAACCTGTGGGGCTGGTGCCGTCGACGGACGATCACGATGACTTTATCATAGGTTCGGAGGCGGAGAACGTGGAGAAACACGTCACGCCATTTCAGACTCAGGTCTACACCGAGGCCGCTTCCGCACCGTTGGAGAGCCTTCACCGTGCGTCCGTGGGGGCTTGCGCGGAGACGGCCGATGAGCCGGAGGCTTTCGATACGGGCGATATGCGTTCCGAAGAGGTCAAGGAGCGCGAGGACATTATCGCACGAGCCGAGCTTGAGGCGTTCAAGGATTAGTCTCTTAACAGGCTTTTGCGAGAACTCCTACCATTATCAACGATGCTTGAGGCGTTCAAGGATTAGTCTCTTGGCGGGCTTTTACGAGAACTCCTACCATTATCAACAATGCTTGAAGCATTCAAGAATTAATCATCCAAGGCCGGGGTTTAGGGGGCGTTATGGGGACGGATGCCGTCCTGCCTGCTAAGCCCCGGCCTTCAATCATGAGCAAATGCGCAATACTTTTAAGGGCTTCGCGGCGGGAATAGTCGCGGCAATATTCTATGGAACCAACCCGCTGGGGTCGCTTTATCTTTATGAGGACGGGATGAAACCCACATCGGTGCTCTTCTGGCGTTATGCTTTGGCCACGCTGATGTTCCTCTTCTGGATGCTGGCGCGGCGCGAGAACTTCCGCATACGTGCGGGGCACGCCATCCGTCTGGCCGTTCTGGGTGCGTTTTTCGGGATGTCTTCGGGCGCGCTTTACATCAGTTTCGAGCACATGGATGCGGGTATTGCGAGCACAATCCTCTTCAGTTATCCCATCATGACGGCCGTGCTGATGACCGCTTTCTTCCATGAGCGCATTACTTGGCGCACCTCCTGCTCCATTCTGCTGGCCATTTCGGGCATTGCGCTGCTCTATCGGGGCGGCGATGCCACACTTTCGGCCACGGGTGTGAGCCTCGTACTGCTGTCATCGCTGCTCTATGCCTTCTACATTATAGGCGTAAACCAGTCCCATACGGGCTATTCTTCCGTCCGTTTCACCTTCTGGGTGGTGCTCTTCGGGCTGCTCTCGCTCGTTGTGCTGGCCTTTGTCACTGGCAATCCCATAGAGCCTTTGCGCTCGGCAAGGCAGTGGGCATGCGGATTGCAGCTGGCGTTGCTGCCCACGGTGCTCAGTTTGTACTTCATGAACATCTCCATTGAGAAGGTGGGCAGCACTCCTTCGGCCATCATGGGTGCGCTGGAGCCGGTCACGGCGGTGGCCATAGGCGTGCTTATCTTTGGCGAGGCTTTTTCGTTGCGCCTCTTTGCGGGCATCGTGCTCATTCTTTCGGCCGTCATCCTGCTGGTGCTCACCAAGAAGAAGGACACCGCACGGGGCTGAAGACTTGCCCTTCCGCTCATGGCGGATGCAATGTGACGATACATAAATCCCCCGTTGCCATTGCGGCAACGGGGGATTTATATTGTGTTTTCAGACCTGTGAGGCTTACTTAATCACGTCCTCGGGGTCGAGCATGTGCTTCGGGTCGAGGATGGCATCGAGCTTCTCCTGCGAGAGGATGCCGTGCTTGAGCACGAGGTCATAGACCGAGCCGCCCGTTTCCAGAGCTTCCTTGGCAATCTTCGTGCTGTTCTTGTAGCCGATGTAGGGGTTCAGCGCGGTCACGATGCCGATAGAGTTGCGCACGGTCTCGGCGTTGTGCTCCGCGTTCACCGTGATTCCCTCCACGCACTTCTCGCGCAGCGTGTCCATAGCGTTGGGCAGCCATGTCAAGTCCTCGATGAGGCACTGTGTGATGACAGGCTCCATCACGTTGAGCTGCAGCTGTCCAGCCTCGGCGGCAATCATTACGGTGGTGTCGTTGCCGATAACCTTGAAGCAAGTCTGGTTGGTCACCTCGGGGATGACGGGGTTCACCTTGCCCGG
The DNA here is from genome assembly GCA_964640675.1 of uncultured Prevotella sp. Classification (GTDB taxonomy): domain Bacteria; phylum Bacteroidota; class Bacteroidia; order Bacteroidales; family Bacteroidaceae; genus Prevotella. The sequence goes on from CAZXFP010000002.1 coordinate 6,083, forward strand.
CATGATGCTTGAGCCGGGTGCCATCGGCGGAAGGTTGATCTCATGAAGACCGCAGCGCGGGCCGGAGGCCATGAGGCGCAGGTCGTTGCAAATCTTGGAGAGCTTCACGGCCAAGCGTTTCAGCGCGCCGCTGAATGCTACGTAGGCCGATGTGTCGGGAGTGGCGGCCACGAGGTCGCGACCCAGCACAAAGTTCTCGCCCGTAAGCTCGGCCAGCTTCTTCGTGCACAGCTCTGCATAGCCCGGAACAGCCGTCAGACCGGTGCCGATGGCCGTTGCGCCCATGTTGATTTCGAGCATCTGATTCACGTTGTAGTTCAGGTTGGCCACCTCGTCCTCCAGCGTGTTGGCGAAGGCGGTGAACTCCTGTCCGCTTGTCATGGGCACGGCGTCCTGAAGCTGCGTGCGGCCCATTTTGATGCTGTTGTTGAACTCCTCGCCCTTCTTGCGGAAGGCGGCCACGAGGCGTTGCAGCGAGGCGATGAGGTTCTTGTTCATCTCGATGAACGTCAGGCGGATGGTGGTCGGATAAACGTCGTTCGTCGACTGACCGCAGTTGCAGTGGTCGTTGGGCCAGCAGTGCTGGTAGTCGCCCTTCTCGTATCCCATCAGCTCCAGTGCGCGGTTGGCAATCACCTCGTTTGCGTTCATGTTGACCGATGTTCCGGCACCACCCTGCATCATGTCGGTAGCGAAATTCTCATGGAATTTGCCGTCGATAATCTCACGGCAGGCGCGGCAGATGGCATCAGCCACATCGTCGGGAAGCTGTCCCAGTTCGTGGTTGGCCTCTGCGGCGGCGAGTTTCACGTAGGCGATGGCCTTCACGTACTCCGGATAGTCGCACATTCTCTTGCCGGAGATGCGGTAGTTGTTGATGGCGCGCTGCGTCTGCACGCCATAGTAAGCCTCGGCAGGTACTTGGAGCTCGCCCAGCAGGTCGCTCTCCACACGATACTTCTTCTCGGTCTCGTTTGCCATGTTTTGATTTTGGATTTTAATTATTAAATAGATTCGATTATTAATAATGCAAAAGTAGCCAAAACAAATGAACCGACCAAATGTTTTTCATTAAATTCCGTGACTTATTTTTTTTGCCCTCTCCGCTTTGTCCGTGCCGTGTTGCGGGGCGGGGCCAAGGCCGCTGTTGCCGTTGGCTCGCCGTCTTCTGTCCGGAATGTGCGCAGCTTGTTTTCGAGGTTTGCGCGCCCGTTTCCAAAAGGTTACCTTTTACCTTGCAAAACCATACCTTTTGTGGGCTAAAACCATACCTTTCGTAGGCCAAAACCTATGGTTTTGCAGAGCGGGGATGAAACGTATGTTTGGGGATGCAGTGCTGCTGTCTGCTGGTTTCTTGTTCGCGGCGTTTAAAGAGGTGTAAAAATAGTGATAAAGGGTTAAAACGCTGTATAGATGGTTAATAAAGTAAAAATCGTTGAAAGGGGGGTAGAGAGAAAAGTCGTATATTTGCACTGTGGCTTTCAAAGTTACATAAAAGTTTAATCGAAGATAAATTGACTTGAAATCATGAAGAACCAAGAAGCATTTTGGAAACCTCCTACTTGAAGAGCAACCATGAGCGGCGTATGCTGTAAGTGTTTGCATGACGTGACTTAGTAAATAACAAAATAAAACTGTAACTGTGCCGAGCAGGAGATTCTTTTTTGAGCTGCCAGCAGAAATCGGCTGTGTGAGGAAGTTTCGGCTTGGGCATGGAAATGATTGAAACTTAAAAGAAATATGGGTGCAACTTTTTTTGATTACTTCTCCTTCTTTGGAGCTATTTTTCTGTTTTTAGTGTTCGTGTACTGTGTTGTCAAGACGGGATTCATCGTTGCGGCGCAGTTGAGAAAGAAACTTTACCGAAGTGCGGCTATCTCGGTGGGCTTATTTGGTGCGGCTCTTGTGGGGCTGTGGCTTATCTTGAGCCCGATGGAGCTGGTGCAGGACGTAGTCCGTTTGTGGAGCGTTTGCTTCTGACGGCGCGTCCGCCGAAAAGCAATCCCGGCCATGGGAAGCCGCTTGGGCTTCTCATGGCCGGGACTGTTTTTGGCCTGTCAGTGTGTTCTTGGCGTGTCGGGGTGGCTGCAAGGTGTTGCCGCCGTGGGCGCGGGGTGCATGGCGGCATGGCGTGTGGCGGGCTTATTCGAGGCTGACGTGGCTCACGCGGATGTCGCCGGGCAGGAATATGCGGGCGTTCTCCTTGAATTTGGCCGTACTCTCGGTGGTGTAGTAGCGCGTTGTGCCCCGGCGGGTGCAACGCGCGTCCATCTCGGGGTGGCGGCGCAGGTAGTCTTGCAGGCTCTTGGCCACGTGTTCGCCCTGCGACATCACGCTCACGCCCTGCGGCACGTGGCGCAGGATGGTGGGCAGGAGTATGGGATAGTGGGTGCAGCCAAGGATGAGGGTGTCGATGAGCGGGTCTTCGGCCATGATGTGGCTGACGCGCTTGCCCACGAAATAGTCTGCGCCGGGGCTGTCGGCCTCATTGTTCTCTATGATGGGCACCCACAGGGGGCAGGCCACGCTGGTGATGCTGATGTCGGGGAAGAGCTTTTGAATCTCCAAGTCGTAGCTGTGGCTGCGCACGGTGCCCTCGGTGGCGAGCAGTCCCACGTGGCGGGTGCGGGTGAGCGTGCCAATGATTTCGGCCGTGGGGCGGATTACGCCGAGCACGCGGCGCGAGGGGTCGGTGCGGGGAAGGTCGTTTTGCTGTATGGAGCGCAGGGCTTTGGCCGATGCGGTGTTGCAGCCGATGATGACAAGGTGGCATCCCATGGCGAACAGCTTCATGACGGCTTGCCGGGTGAACTGATAGACGATGTCGAAGGAGCGCGAGCCGTAGGGGGCGCGCGCGTTGTCGCCCAAGTAGATGTAGTCGTACTGGGGCAGCAGCTGGCGTATGCCTTGCAGGATGGTCAGCCCGCCGTAGCCGGAATCGAACACGCCGATGGGTCCGGGGGCTGTGGGGAGGGTCTTGATGTCTTGCATTGTGGTGGGGGAATGGTGGTGGCCGTTGCGCGGCGGTGGCGCGTGTGGGGTGGGCGCGCTGGCTTACCGGCCTGCGCTGAGTGCCTGCTTGAGGTATTCGGTGATGTCATCGCCTTGCTGCGGGTCGGCGTAGGGGAGCTGGTCGCCATCGCTGTTGAGCACGAAGGCATAGCCGCGGTGGCGCGCGATGGCGGCCACGGTGGCGGCGAGCTTGCGGCGCGCGGGGGCGAAGGCTTTCTTTCCGGCCTCGTCCATGAGCCGGTCGGTCTCGTTCTTGAAGGCTATGTTGCGGCTCATGAGGTCTTGCAGCTCGGCTTGCCGCTTGCGCAGGATGGAGGGGGCAAGGCTGCGCTGCTGGTCGAGAAACTCCTCATACTTCTGGGTGAAGTCGTCGGCAGAGCGGCGCACCTCTTTCGCATACTCGGCTTTCAGCGAGTCGAGGCTGTGGAGTGCCTTGGCGTACTCGGGCATGGAGCGGAGCACGTCGGAATGGCTGAACCATGCGAAGCGCAGGGGCTGCTGTGTGGGTTGCGCAACGTTGTCTTGTGCCTGCGCAATGATGGGCGCAAGGGCTATGAGGATGCAGTAAAGGGTCTTTCTCATTGTTATTCTCCGCCTCTCTTTGTGGGTGGGCGGCTTGTTTGCAAGCAAGGGCAGACAGGGCACGTGGCCTGTCTGCCCTTGTGAGTTGATGTTGGTTGTGTGTGATCGTGTTGATTACTTCATCTTGGCGAGCTGCGACTTCACCTCGGCGGTAACGTCCTTGCTCAGCGCCTCATTGACGTAGAGGGGCTGTCCGGCAGCTTTCTCCATGATGTAGACGTAGCCTCCGGCCTTGGCCACGGCCTCGATGGCGTTGCGCACCTTGTCGAGCACGGGGCCGAGCTTCTTCTGCTGCTCCTCGTTGAAGGCCTTCTGGTTGTCCTGGGCGGTCTGCTGAATCTTCTGATACATGTCGTTCAGCTCCTTCTCGGTCTCCTCTTGCTTGGCCGTGGGCATGGTGCTTTTGGCCTTGTCGTATGCCTCGGCTTTCGACTGCAGCTCTTTCTGCATGTCCTCGAGTTGCTTCTGATACTCGTTGCCCTTGGCTTGCAGCTCGTTCTGAACGCCTACTGCCTCGGGAAGCGACTGCAGGAGAGCCTGTGAGTCGAGATGTCCGAACTTCTGCGCAAACATCGTCATCGGTGCGCAAAGCATCAATGCAATCAGTAACTTTTTCATTTCTTTTTCTTTTGTCTATTAATTAGTTGTTATTCTTGTTGTCTTGTGCGTGGGGGTGCCGTGTTAGTCCTGGCCGTAGCCCAGCTTTTGCAGCACCTCATTGCTGATGTCTACCTTTGGCGAGCCGTAGATGATGCCCGCGCCTTCGCTGGCACGGTCGATGACGAGGGAGTAGCCGCGCTGGTCGGAGATGTCCTTTACGGCGTTGTAGATTTCCTCTTGTATGGGCGTCATCAGCGAAGTGCGCTTCTTGAACAGCTCGCCTTCCGGGCCGAAGTACTTCCGCTTCAGGTCGGCGGCCTGCTTCTCCTTGTCCATGATGGCTTCCTGGCGTTGCTTCTTCTGCTCTTCCGAGAGGAAGACCACCTCGTTCTGGTAGTTCTTGTACATGGTTCCGGCCTCGGTGTTGAGTGCCTCCACCTCGGCTTGCCACTTCTTGCTCACTTGGTTGAGCTGCTCGTTGGCGCGCTCGTAGGCCGGGACGTTCTTCAGCACGTACTCCATGTCGATGAGCGCGAACTTCTGTGCTGTTGCCGGAATGGCGAACAGGGCAACGAGGCAGGTCAGCAGCGCGTGTCGGAGACTGCCCGGGGCGAGTAGGTTTATGACCGCTTTCTTCATATTGCTTTCTTTATTATGCGTTAATGTCGAATGGGCTGCCCCGCCTTGTCCTTTGTTTGTGGGGGCGGGGCTGACCCGTATCGCTTTTCTGTTGGTTAGAATTCTTGTCCGAGAATGAAGTGGAACTGGCTTCCGCCCTTCTTGTAAGAGCCGTTGTCGTATATCTTGTCGAATCCGTAAGCCCAGTCAAGACCCATCAAGCCCACCATGGGCAGGAAGATGCGCACGCCCACTCCGGCGGAACGCTTCATGTCGAAGGGGTTGAAGTCTTTCGTGTCGGCCCACGCGTTGCCCGCCTCAAGGAATCCCAGACCGTAGATGGTGGTGTTGCCAAGCATGAACGGGTAGCGCAGCTCGAGCGTGAAGCGGTCGTAGGCGTAGGCGTTGTATCCCGTGAAGTTGACTTGCGCCTGCGCGTTGTTCGAGATGGAGCCGTTTTCGTAGCCGCGCAGTCCGATGGTCTCTTCGGCGTAGCCCGTAGAGTAGCCGCTCATGCCGTCGCCACCCACGTAGAATGTCTCGAAGGGTGACTGCTTGAAGCGGTTGTAAGAGCCGAGCAGACCAAGCTCAATGCGCGTCATGAGCACGAGGCTCTTCGTTGCGCCAGTCAGCGCGGTGTACGTGCGGGCCTTGAACTTCCACTTGTAGTATTCCACCCACTTGTATTTCTCCTGCTGCTCCTGCTGGTATGTTGCCGACTTGGAGTTGGTGGCGAGGTGCTCGTAGTCCTTTCCGTCCCACTTAGACCAAGGCGGGGTCATTGTGAGGGAGACGGAGAACTCGGAGCCGCGGCGCGGGTAGAGCTGGTTGTCGGTGGATGTACGGTTGAGCGTCACATTGAGGTTGAGGTTGTTGGCCGTACCGTTCGACATGATGAAGTAACGCCAGTTCTTCAAGTCATAGCGTTGGTAAGTGAGCTGCAAGGAGAGCGTGAAGTAGTCGTCTGGCCACCGCAGGCGCTTTCCCCAGCCAATGTTCACACCATAGAGCTTGATGAACTTGTCGGGATCGTAGAAGTTCTCGTAGTTGTTATAATTGTAATTGCCGTAGCCGTACATGTAATTGTAATAGTTGTAGACGCTGCTACTGTTGTAGTAGTTGCTCGACACGTCGGTCTGCTTGCTGAAGAATGCGCCCACGCTGAACTGTATCGGACGGCGTCCGCCAAGCCAGTTGGTGGAGTATTGTGCCGAATAGCTCTGATAGTACGTACCGTTGGTTTGTGCGGAGAGCTGCATTACCTCGCCATCGCCAACGGGCATGATGCCTCTGTGCTCCTTGTTCTTGCGGAAAAGGTTGCTTATGGAGAAGTTGTTGAGCTTCAGACCTACGCGTCCGATTACGCCAGTCTGTCCCCAACCGAGCGACAACTCTATTTGGTCGTTGCTCTTTTGCTTCAAGTTCCAGTCAATGTCGACCGTTCCGTTCTCGTAGTTCGGGTGCGGAACGGGGTTGACGGACTCCGGATCGAAGTGTCCCATGGACGCAATCTCGCGTGCCGAACGCTGCAAAGCCTCCTTGGAGAAAAGGTCTCCGGGCTTTGTTCGCAACTCGCGGCGTACGACATTCTCGTAAAGACGGTCGTTGCCGTTGATGCGCACACGGCTGATGCGTGCCTGCTGTCCCTCGAAGATGCGCATCTCCAGGTCGATGGAGTCGCCAACGATGTTCACCTCGGCCGGTTCGAGGTTATAGAAGATGTATCCGTTGTTCCAGTATGCGTTGCCCACAGCGTCATCATCCTCGCTCAGACGCTTGCTGAGGTACTTCTGGTTGTACACATCGCCCTTTTGAAGGTCGAGCAAAGCCGCAAGATAGTCGGTGGAATAGACCGTGTTGCCCACCCAATTGATGTTGCGGACGTAGTATTTCTGTCCCTCGTCCACTTCCACGTAGACATTCACGTGCTTGGGATCGATGTTCCATACGCTGTCGCGCAGAATCGTGGCATCGCGGTAGCCCAGTTCGTTGTATTTGCTGATGAGGTTCTTCTTGTCCTCTGCCCAACGCTCCGGTGTAAACTTCTTGGTCTTGAGGAACGTAGAAAGCTTTCCTGCCTCGTGTATCTTGGCCAGCGCGCCTTTGCGGAACAGACCGCCCTTAATCTTGCTGTCGGAGAGTTTCTCGTTGCCGTGTATGATGATCTGGCGTACCTTCAGCTTCTCATGCTTGTCGATGTCCACATCAAGGATAACGTGGTTCTTCGTGGCCACGTCTTCCCTTTGGCGTATGTTGATTTCGGCGTTCTTGTAGCCTTTGTCGTCGAAATACTTCTTGGCAAGTATCTTGGCACGGTCTATCATGTTGGGTGTTACCTGACCACCCTTGAGCAGACCCACTGTGTTTTCCAAGTCTGTCTGCTCGCTTTTCTTCACTCCGCTGTAGTTGATGGTCGACACGCGCGGCCGCGTCTTGAGGTAAATGTGCAGATAGGCATCGTTGCCCACGATGGAGTCGGCGGCGATTCTCACGTCAGAGAACAGTCCGTGCTTCCAGTAACGCTTCACCGCATCGGTGATCATGTTGCCGGGAATCTCTATCTCCTGTCCCACTTGCAGGCCGGAGATGCTTGTGAGCACATAGTCCTCGTAGCCCTCCACTCCCGACACGGCCAGTCCGGCGAGCCGGTAGTTGCCCGGTACGCCGGCATAGCTGATGGGTGGGTTCACGATTTTCTCTTGGGCGTGCGTTCTCGTTTGTATTCCCGCCGTGATGAGGCAGACGATCAGCAGTACCTTATTAATATGGTTCATCCTTATTTGTTTTCGTTCTCTATTTGTTTCTCTGTCTTTCCGAATCGCCTTTGGCGGCTTTGGTAGCTTGCGATGGCCTTGTGCAGGTCGGCTTCGGCGAAGTCGGGCCAGTAGGTGTCGCAGAAGTACAGCTCCGAATAAGCGATTTGCCAGAGCAGGAAGTTGCTCACTCTCACCTCGCCGCCAGTGCGGATGAGCAGGTCGGGGTCGGGCATGAAGCTCGTTTGCAGGTGCTTTCCCACCCATTCCTCGGTGATGTCGGCTGTTGAGATGTCGGACGGCGTTGCGGCTTTGGCCACCTTTTCACTGATGATGTCCCTTATGGCTTTGGCCATCTCCCACCTTGCGGAGTAGCTCAGAGCCACGACCATGGTCATGGCCGTGTTGTCACGCGTGTGCTCCTCGGTCTCCCGCAGTTTCTGCTGCACGTCTTGGGGAAGCCTTTCCGTGTCGCCGACAACGCGGAAGCGCACGTTGTTCTTCATGAAAATCTCGTCTTCGAGCGACGAGAGCACCAGTCCCATGAGTGCCGACACCTCATCGGCGGGGCGACTCCAGTTCTCTGTCGAGAAGGTGTAGAGGGTGAGATACTTCACGCCGAGCCTTGTGCATTCCGAGGTGATGCATCGCACGGTCTCCACTCCCATCTGATGACCGTAGGAGCGTGGTTTTCCGTGCTCGTTGGCCCATCGGCCGTTGCCGTCCATGATGATGGCCACGTGCTGCGGGATGCGCTCCATGTCGAGTTTATCTGTCATTTCTTTCTTATTCGTACTCATTGTGGCAAGTCCTGCATTTGGCTTTGAAGCTGTAGGTGACGGTGAGCTGCAGCGTTGAGTAGCAGTCGGTGTTTTTGAATGCGCCGCTGCTGGGAATGTCGTAGGGGTCTTTCTGTCCGTCCAGCTCATCGCTCAGCGAGAAGTGCATGGCCCATTCCAGCCCGATGTTGAGCCGCTTGCTTGCCTTGTATTTGATTCCGATGCCCAGTGGCACGTTGGCTGCGAACGCGCTGCTCTTCTCGGCGTTCTCCAGTTTCACGTAGGTTGCGCCGATACCGCCAAAGACGAACGGCGTAAGCCGCTGTGCGCCCCGGTAGTCGCGCCCAGTTCCGTAGGGCCAGAAGTTGTATTCGTAGGTTACGCCCACATCCACGAGCGTGTTGTTGAACTCGTAGGGCGGCTGGTTCTCGAGCTTGGGATAGTAGGTCTCCACGTCTGCCGACGAGCCTTTCACCTTTCCGAAGCCCACGTTGGCCTTCACTCCCATGTAGGGGCTGAGGTTGTATCGCCACAGCACGCTGCCCATGGGTTGCAGGTTTTTGGTGATGGAGCCGTTGAAGTCGCCAAGATAGCCCATCATGCCGCCTCCCACGCCTATCTCCATGAGGTAGGTCTCATCCTCTTGTGCCTGCGTGGGCATCGCGATGGCACCCATGAGGGCTATGCAGAGCAGTGCTTTCTTCATCCGGTGTTCCTTGTGTGAGTGTGGTTTCCGTGCCTTGCGGCTTTTCCCTTAGCGTTTCCAGCCCAGCTTGTTGAGCCTTCCGCGCCACACCTGCCCGGCCGTGTTGACAAGCCAGATGTAGTTGTCATCGTCGGCTACGCCCGTGAATGCGGCCGCCTTGCTGTCGCGGAACGCATCGGGAACGGCGAAGCCGCTGACAGTTTTCCATGTAATTCCGCCGTCCTGACTGGTGAGGAACTTCGAGAAGTTGCCCTCCGTGTCGGTGCCGAATGCCAGTGCTCCGCCGTTGTATTGCGTCACCGTCAGTCCTGTGTAGGCTTTCAGCGCGTAGCGGTTGTCATCGGCTACGTCGACGAATGTCCACGGATAGACGATGTTCTTGTCGTTATAGTCGGCTATCTTGGTCCATGCCACGGCGTATTCGCGTCCCGGCACGGTGCCCACGAGCATCACCCGGTCCACATCATTGTTCGTGCGTATGGCATGGCACGTGTAGGCGAAGTTGTCGGTGGGCAGCTGGCTCGCGTTGTCGTCAACGGTTGTGGCCTCCCATGTTGTGCCTTGGTCGCGCGACACGACTATGCCGCCGTTCTTGGTCATGGCATACAGCTCCTTGCGGCTTGCGGCCACGAGGCGTGTCAGCGTGTTGTTGACGGCCACTTGCTCGTAGTGCGTGCCGTCGGGCGTGCGCAGAATCGCTTGTCCGTTGAGGAAATACATGTATCCGCCCATCGTCACTACGCCCTTATGAGCCTCGGCTGCCAGCGGCGTGTTGATGTTGGGCGTGAGCGGGGTCAGCACGCCGTCCTTGCGGCTTGCTCCCAGCACGGCGGTTGTTGTGCCATCGGTGGCAAACACGTAGAGGCTGTCGCCCATGGCCACGGCTTTCAGGCTGCTGAATTCCGAGAGCTGGCTCTGGTCGGGCATGCGGTTCCAGGCGAAGACGCTGCCGTCCTGCTGGTGTACGTTGACATTGATGGTGTATTTGCGCCACCCCGTTCCGTCGAGCGACAAGGTGCGGATGAAGCGGGGCTTGCGGAAGTCGATGGAGTCGCTGAAGTCGCAGTATATCAGACTGTCTTTGTCCAGCTCCTGCATGTAGACAATCGATGAGTTGCGGGTGGTCACCGTGGCTTTCACGCGCGACACATCGGTGCGCCAGGGCAACGAGTCGGGGTTGTAGATTTGTCCCTTGGCGTGGTCGATGACGAACGGGAAGCTGCTGCCCACGATGTGTACGTAGTAGGTGGAGTCGCTTCCGTCCTTGGCTATGGTGTCGCGGTACTGCTTGAGCGTGCCCAGCGAGAACGAGACGATGCCCGCATCGTTATAGTAAGTGTAGCTGTTGTCGTACTCCTCGTCGTCGCTGCCGAGGCAGGAGGTGAGGAGCATGGCTGCCGAAACGGCGAGTATGAATGGCCAGTTCTTGCGTATCATCTTGAAAATCTTTGTTGTTAGTCGCGCTTTCCCAGCCCCGTCACGGGGCGTGGCGATAGTCGCGGGAGCATTGCGCCGGGCTTTGGGCACGGCGTTTTGCTTGCAAATTTAAGGAGAAATATTCAGATAAACGCCCTTTCGAAGCGTTAATTATGTAAAATAGGGTTTCGGATGTCCTTTTTTAAGGTTGTTTAGTAAGAAATTGCTACTCTGCATGATTCGCCGAATGAGCGTTGGCGTTGCGGCGTTGCGGCATGGCTGGGCAGGAGGTTACGTTTCGGCTTGCGAAACGATACCTTTTGCCTTGCCAAACCATACGTTTTGCGCTGCAAAAGGTATGGTTTTGCAGCGCGGTTTTTTGTAGACTCTTTGCCCGTTGTGTGGGCTTGCGTTGGCGCGGATACGACAAAGGGCAGCGGCTGCTCCCTTGTGGGAGGCAGGCCGTTGCCCTTTGGGTTGTTTGCTTGTGTGTGGTGCGGTGCCGTTTCCGCGGCTTCCGCGCTATGCCAGCAGCCGTTTCACGATGGCGGAGATGACCTTGCCATCGGCCTTTCCGGCCATCTGCTTCGATGCCATGCCCATCACGCGTCCCATCTCCTTCACCGATGTGGCTCCGGTCTGGGCTATGATGTCTTTCACTTGCTGCTCAATCTCGGCTTCGGTGAGAGGCTTGGGCAGGTACTCCTCGATGACGCTCACCTGCGCCAGCTCGGCCTCGGCCAGCTCGTTTCTGCCAGCCTGCGTGAAGGTGGCCGCGCTCTCCTTGCCTTGCTTGGCCAGCTTTTGAAGTATTTTCATCGCGTCAGCATCGGCCAGCGTGCCATCGGCACCGGGGGCTGACACGGCTTCGAGAAACACTTTCTTGATGTTGCGCAGCGTGTCCAGGCGCACTTTGTCGCGCGCTTTCATCGCTGCCATGATGTCTTTGCTGATTTGATCGAACAATGCCATTGCTGTATTCGGTTGTTGGGGTTACACAAAGCTGATGGTTCCTTCCACCTTGTCCTTGTCGGCATCGCCCTCCGGGCGCGTCTCCGGCTCGGTCTTCTGCTGTATCTCCTTGAGCAGCTGTTTGCTGCGCTTGTAGGTGGGCGTGCCCTCCACATCGAGTATCACGTCCTCGTTGTCCAGCTCGTCTTGGGAAAAGAGGTAGATGTTGGGGCGATGCTTCGATGGGTTCTTGTCGCCATCGTGGTAGTAGTGTGCCCGTCGGTCGGCTCTTTCCGCCGCGGCCTCGTCGGCCTTGGCCTGCTTGTCCAGCTCGTCCTGCGTGCGCTTCTGCAGCTGCATGGCCAAGTGCGATGACATTCTGTCCACGCTGCTGATGCCGAAGCCTGTGGCAAGGACAGTGATCTTGACCTTCTCGCCCAGCGAGTTGTCGATGGCCACGCCCCATTTCAGCTCAAAGTCTGAACCGAAGCGGCGCATGAAGTCGTTCACGTCGTTCATCTCCTCCATGGCCAGTCCGCCGTCCTTGCCGTTCTCGCTGCTGAAAGCCAGCGAGAGGAGTATCTTCTTGGAGTTGTATATGTCGTTGTCGTTGAGCAACGGCGAGTTGAGTGCGTCATCGATGGCTTTGCGCACGCGTCCCTCGCCTTCTCCGTAGCCTGTGGACATGATGGCCACGCCGCCATCCTTGAGCACCGTGCGCACGTCGTTGAAGTCGAGGTTGATGAGGCCTCTCACGGTGATAATCTCAGCAATGCTCTTCGCGGCCACGCTGAGTGTGTCATCGGCCTTGGCGAATCCGTTGAGCAGGCTGAGGTCTGGGTAGATCTTGCGCAGACGCTCGTTGTTGATGACGAGCAGCGCGTCTACGTGCTTGGCCATCTCCTCCACGCCATCGAGTGCCTGGTCTATCTTCTTGATGCCCTCAAACTCAAAGGGGATGGTGACGATTCCCACGGTGAGGATGCCCAGTTCCTTGCTCATCCGGGCTATCACGGGTGCTGCGCCCGTTCCCGTTCCGCCGCCCATTCCGGCTGTGATGAAGGTCATCTTGGTGCCGTCGCTGAGCATATTCTTGATGTCGCTGTTGGTCTCCTCGGCAGCTTGGCGGCCTTTCTCGGGTCTGTTGCCTGCGCCAAGTCCTTCTGTGCCCAGCTGCAGATGCACGGGCACGGGGCTGTCGTTGAGTGCTTGCGCGTCGGTGTTGCAGAGTGCGAACGACACATCGTGTATGCCCTGCTTGTACATGTTGGTCACGGCGTTGCCGCCGCCGCCTCCCACGCCAATCACCTTGATGATTATGTCTTTCTTCTCCTTCTCCGGGTCGCCGAAGTCCAGGGGCTTCTTGATGGTCGTGGTGGCATTCATCTTGTCTTTGTTCTCCTCCATAGCTTTTTTCTTTTTGCCTTGCTTGTTGTGCCGGGTCTGCTTGCGGGGCGAGGCTCGGCGGGTGTGGTCAGTTCTTGTTCCTAATGTTATTCTTCCGGCTCCATGAGTTTGCCCCCGAAGCTCTTCAGCCTGTTGGCAAATTTCTTGAAGAAGCCGCTCTTGGTCTCACTGGGCTCCTCTTCCTTGGGCTCCTCCTTTTTGGGTTCTTCCTCTTTCTTGGTTGCCGTTTGCTTCTGAGTCTCCTGTGTGCCCGATGCGGGTGTGCCGGCTGGTTGTCCGGGGTTACCCGATTCATCGAAGAGACCTTTGGTCGTGTCGATGGCCTGTCCGGCGCAGTTCATGTCGCCTTTGGCCAGCAGACCGATGATGGTGTTGAGTGTTGCGTCGCGCTTCTTGATGTCCTCGTTGTTCGACTTGATGGTCAGACCCACGAAGTGGGCTTGGCGAATCTTCTCCGCGCCGGTGTGCCGCTTGAAGGCCACCTCCATGTTCTTCATGTTCGAGCCGCCGCCGGTGATGATGACGCCGCCAAGGAGCTTGCCGATGTACTCGGCGGGAACTTGGTGCCACACGTTCTTGATAATCTCTTCCACGCGTGCCTCCACCATTTCAATGAGCTTGTGGCTCTCAATGGACTGGTCGGAGTTGATGGAGTAGGTGAGTGTGGGGTCGATGTCGCTGGTCTCGGTGTAGGCGGAGGCGTAGCGCAACTTCAGCAGGTCGGCCTCACGCTCTTCCATCGGGTAGCTCGCAATGTCCTTGGTGATGTTGTTGCTGCCCAGCGGAATAACGGCAAGATGGCGCAGAACGCCCTTGTAATAGACGGCGGTGGTGGTAGTGTCGGCACCCATGTCGACGAGAACGCAGCCTCCGCGCTTTTCGCTCTCGGTGAGCACGCTGTCGGCAAGTACCAGCGGGGCGAGGTAGATCTCGGCTATTGCGATGCCGGCCTTGTCGAAGCAGGTGTTCAGATTGTTGTAGAACGTCTTGCGCAGCAAGATATTGAGGAAGTTTCCCTCCAGTCTTGTCGCCTTGATGCCCACCGGATCGAGGGTGTATTGGTTGTCTATTTTGTATTCTTGTGTGGCCGCGTCGAGTATTTCCTGCTCCGGGTAGTTCATGTTGCGGTTCGCATCCATCAGATCATAGACCACATCAGAGCCTATAATTGTCTCCGAGGGAAGGTCTTTGACAATGATGTTGCGCACGCTGCGTACCGACTGGCCGCCCACACCCACATAGACGTGGGTGATTTCGAACTTCAGCGTCTTGCGGAGTTTTGAGACGATGCTCTTCAGGCAGACCGCCGTTTTGTCGATATTATAGACCACACCCTTGCGGATGCACTGCGACGCGTCCTCTTTGACAAGTGCTTGCACGGAAATGCTTCCGTCGGGGTTCTTCTTGCCTGCGATTCCCCTGATGGAGGATGAACCCAATTCGATGGCTACGATGAATTCTGCCATATATTTTTCTTTTGTTATTTTCGGTGTTAATCTAACTGTTGTTTCTTGCAAATGATTTGGTTGTCGAACTCTACGTTGATGTAGCAGTACTTGTTCCAGCCCGCTTGTGAGAGTCCGTAGCGGTAGAACTTTTCCAAACGGTTGAGTTTTTTGCCCACGTAGGCGGCTATCAGCTCCTCGCGCCGCGACCGATTGCGGTTTTCGGGCAGCTTGCCGATATACAGAATGTGGTCGCCCACGCGTGGCACCAGCTCTATGCCGTGGTTGGGGAGCACGTTTATCTGCACCACCTGGTTGCGCCAGAAGTCTGAGGCCATGATGGCTTTGGCCAAAGGCGTGATGTATAGGCGGGCGAAATTCCGTCCGATGTGGCCGGTGCTGACGATAAGGTCGCTCGTGTAGCTTGAGTTGGGCATCGGGCCGCCTTTTTCATCGAGGTAGTAATCATCGCCGTTGTTGGCCTTGATGCGTATGATGGGCATACGCTGCGTGATGTTTATCACGGTGTGGCCGTTCTGTGTGACGTAGCATTCGGCCGTGTTGACAAAGGGAGCTGTGCGCAAGGTCTCCTCGATGTTTCGCGGTACGATGGTCGACATGGGCATCCCCAGCGGATACTGTTGGTGTTTGGTGAGGATGCGCTTGATTTCCTCCGCGCTCAGAAAGCCCGTGTTGTGGGTGTCGGAGATGTTGATGTCTACCTTGGAGCAGAGTTTGTCGTTTGTGGGGGCATCGCTCCACGTCGTTACGGCCATCACGATGTAGACGGCCAAGAGCAGATTGGCCGTCAGAAAGATGATGCGTTTCCGATTTACGTTTATTCTCATAACTCTGTTAGGATGTATTCCTCTCCGTTGTGTGACTTTTTGTCCTTTCCGCGTTGGCCTTGGAGTGTCTCACGGTGGTTTCGTTTCCTTTCCGCCGTGGGGCTTCCGTGGCTAATCGCAGATTTATTGGCGTTCCTTTTCTTCCAGCAGACTGGCTATTTGTGGCACATAATCGTTCAAGTCGCCAGCTCCCAGCACCACAAGCACATCGAAATCGCGGCTGCGCACGTAGTCGGTCACGTCCGCTTTGTGTATGATGGTCTTTTCCACACCCTCTTTGAGGTTGTCGAAGATAAGGTGCGATGACACGCCCTCGATGGGTTGCTCCCTCGCGGGATAGATCTCTGTGAGCACCACCTCGTCAAAGTGGCTCAACGCATCGGCAAAATCCTTATGGAAATCGCGTGTGCGGGTGTAGAGGTGCGGCTGGAAGATAACCGTAATCTTGCGCTTTCCGTAAAGCTCGCGCAAGCTCTTGGCGCATTGCAGAATCTCCTTGGGGTGATGGCCGTAGTCTGACAGGAACGCGTGGCGTGGCGTGTTGAGCTTGAAGTCGAAGCGGCGGTCCACTCCCGCGTATGTTCTCATTCCGTAGCGCAGTTCCTCGGCGTTGCATCCGTTGAGCTGTGCCATGGCCATGGCGGCTATTCCGTTCTCAATGTTGATGGGGACGGGCTGTCCCAGTCGCACGTTGGTGACGTTTTCGATGGGCGAAATGAAGTCAAACGTGATTTGTCCGTTGTCTATTTTCACGTTCTCGGCGTGGAAGTCGCCCTCGTCGCGGCTGTAGGAGTAGGTTCTCACGCCTTCCTGCACGTTGGGCTGCACTTTCAAGCCGGTGTGGATGATGAGCGCGCCACCCGGTTTGATCAGCTCCGTGTAGTGCCGGAAGCTCTCCAAGTAGGCCTCTTCCGTTCCGTAGATGTCGAGATGGTCGGGGTCGGTCGATGTGATGACGCTCATCCAGGGGCGCAGCCAATGGAAAGAGCGGTCGAACTCATCGGCTTCTATCACCACATAGTCGCTTTCTTTCGACAGAATGTAGTTGCTGCCGTAGTTTTTTGAGATGCCGCCGAGGAACGCGTTGCAGTCCACGTGGCTCTGGTGCATGATGTGGGCGCACATGGCCGATGTGGTGGTTTTGGCGTGCGTGCCTGCAAAGCACAGTCCTTTGTGTGTGCGGGTGAGCGTTCCGAGCACCTGCGCACGCTTCTCGATGGTGAATCCTTTCTCCTTGAACCACACCAGCTCCTTATGGTCGGCGGGAATGGCGGGAGTGTAGATGACCAGCGTGTGTGCCTTGTTGCGGCAGGCGTGGGGAATCTGCGCCGTGTCTTCCTCGTAGTGCAGGAGTGCCCCTTCCTTCTCCAGCTCGTGCGTCAGCGGCGTGGGCGTGCGGTCGTATCCCGCCACCACCGCGCCCCGGCGGATGAAGTAGCGTGCCACAGCACTCATGCCGATGCCGCCAGCCCCCACAAAGTAGACTGCTTGAATATCTTTCAGTTCCATGTTTCTTATCCCTTAATCAGTTTCAGCACCTCATCGGCAATGATTTCGGCGGAGTTCTTGATTCCCATTTTGCTCACGTTCTCGCCCATTTGGCGCAGCTTCGCATCATCGTTGACGGTGCTCAGTGCCAGCGGCAGCAGTTTCTCTGCGGCCTCTGCGTCCTCCACGTAGAGTGCGGCATCGTGCTTCACGAGTGCCATGGCGTTCTTGCGCTGATGGTCTTCGGCCACATTGGGGCTGGGGACGAGAATCACCGGCTTGCCAATGAGCTGGAACTCACTGATGGAGCTTGCCCCGGCGCGGCTCACCACGAGGTCGGCGGCGCGATAGGCGGCTCCCATGTCGCCGATGAAGTCGGTTGCAACGAGGTTCTTCAGTTCTTTTCCTTTCAGCTGACGCTGAATCTCCGGGTAGTAATACTTGCCCGTTTGCCAAATAAACTGCACCTCCGGATGGCTCTCCACCAAGTCGATGTGCTTCAGAATGCTCTCGTTCATCGTGCGTGCGCCAAGGCTTCCGCCCACGAAGAGGATGGTTTTCTTTCCTCCGTCCAGTCCGAACGTCTCCCTTGCGGACTCCTTCGTGATGTCGGTCTCCACGATGTTCTGCCTCACGGGGTTTCCCGTCATGATGATTCGGTCTTGCGGGAAGAAGCGTTCCATGCCCTCATAGGCCACGCAAATCTTCCTGACGCGATTGGCCAGCAGCTTGTTGGTTACGCCGGCATAGGAGTTTTGCTCCTGTATCAGACAAGGTATGCCCATCCGCGCGCACTCAAAGAGCGTTGCGCCGCTGGCATAGCCACCCACTCCGACGGCCACCATAGGCTTGAAATCCTTGATGATGCATCGTGCCATGCGCAGGCTTTTGACGAGCTTGCACAGCCCGCTGATGTTCTTCAGCGGGCGACGGCGGTCGAGTCCCTTGATGGGAAGCCCCTTTATCTCGTAGCCGGCTGCGGGCACGCGCTGCATCTCCATGCGTCCCTCTGCGCCCACAAAGAGAATCTTTGCCTCCGGGTGCTTGCGGCGCAAGGCGTTGGCTATCGACACGGCCGGGAAGATGTGGCCTCCCGTGCCGCCTCCGCTGATGATGATTCTCAATTCCTTGTCCATTCTTTCTTTATTATTCATCTTGAATATTGCAAAGATAAGCAAAAAAAAGCCTTGCGGCAAGATTCCGCTTGTTTTTCTTTTGTGTGTCGGCCTATGCCGTTGCCGTTGCCGTGTGTTCGGCCTTGTCCGTGTGTTGGTCTTTCCTCTTGGCCGACCGGCTCACGCTTAGGATGATGCCTATGTAGATGCAGTTGATGATGGTCGATGTTCCTCCGCGGCTGATGAGTGGCAGCGGTTGTCCGGTGATGGGCATCAGTCCCACGGCCACGAGCATATTGAACAGAGCCTGCACCACAAACATGATGGCCAGCCCCATGGTCAGATAGGCGGGGAAGGCATTCACGCAGCGGTTGGCTATCGTGGCTGCGCGAAACAGCAGGATAATGTAGAGCATGGCTATGCCTATCGCGCCGGCTATGCCCATCTCTTCGATGATGATGGCATAGATGAAGTCGGTGTGTGCTAGTGCCAGCCAGTCGCACTCGGTCGACTGTCCGAGGCCTTTCCCGATGATGTTCGATGTGGCTATGGATATGGCTGCGTGCCCCTCCTGCGACTTTTTGCCGCGCAGGTCGTAGTCCTTCGCGTCTTCGGGCCGCTTCTCGTGGAGGAATTCGTCGATGCGCCCCTTCCAGCTGTCGAAACGGTGGAACACGGATTCAATGATTCCTTTCTCCTTCTCTTCCTCTGTCTGCTCGGTGAGGTTTTGCTTGGTGTTCTCGGCAAGGGTCTTTTTGTCCTCTCCCACCGACATGACCAGGGTCAGGAAGATGGCCGCGGCCAGCACGATTGCGCCGAACAGCTTTCCCAGCTGGTCCAGCGGCACGCGCCCGACGAGCATCATCAGAAAGATGGTTGTGCTCAGTAGAACAGCCGTGGAGAGGTTCTCCAGCCCGATGGGTATGATGAAGATGGCTGCCATGCCCAGTATGTAGCCGATGGCCTTGCGGTCGGCGCCTTCGTCGGTCTGCAAGGCACTGAGCACTTGCGCCGAGGCCAGCACCAATGCTCCCTTGGCAAACTCCGATGGCTGCACGGTGAAGCCCAGCCCGGGAACTTCGATCCAGCGGCTTGCATCGTTGGCGGCGTGTCCGTTTACGAGCGACCACATCACAGTGATGAATGCAACGCCCAAGGCTAAGGGGGTGAACAGCTTGAAGTACTTGCAGTCGATGTTCATCGTGATGATCATGATTGCCCAGCCCAGTGCCATCTTGGCGGTGTGGTCCATAATGGGCGACCAGTATTCACCGCTTTTGTAGGAAAGCGCGCTTGAGGCCGAGTAGACCTCAATGATGCTTGTCATGCAAAGGAAGAAGAAAATGATCCAGATGACTTTGTCTCCCTTGATAATATTGGTCAGTGACCGTCCTTTCATGTGTGTTGTCGTTGTTTGGGGTGTGGCCGGGCGTGCCCCCGATGCGTGGGGAGGGCGACCGTAGGCCGGTGTTCTTGTTGTTCTTTTGCCTTGTTTTAGCTGTTGCCGTGCGCTGCTTCGCAAGTCGTTGTGGCGCAGGTGGTTGCGTGTATGTATGCTTTCGCCCTCCAAAACGTGCCCTTTTAGGGTGCGAAAGGGCACGTTTGGCCGTGCCATAGGTGTCCTTTCGCGTTGCGGGGGCTTTCGTGCCGCCTTGGGAGGGGGCTGCGTTATAGCGCGCGGGCGAGCGACTTGAACTGCTCTCCGCGGTCTTCCATGTTCTTGAACAGGTCGAAGCTGGCGCAGCAGGGGCTTAGCAGTACGGTGTCGCCGGGGCGAGCCATCTCGTAGCAGGCTTCCACGCACTCCTTCATGGAGTGGGTGTCGCGCACGGGGATGCCCATGTCGTCGAAGTTGTCGTGTAGTTTCTGGTTGTCCGCACCCAGGTAGACGAGTCCGGCGCATTTCTCCCGCACGAGTTCCTTGATGGCCGAGTAGTCGTTGCCCTTGTCCTTGCCGCCCAGAATGAGGATGGTGGGCGTGCGCATGCTTTCCAGCGCATACCAGCAAGCGTCTACGTTGGTGGCCTTGGAGTCGTTGATGTATTGCACGCCTCTCACCTTGCACACTTTCTCCAGTCGGTGCTCCACGCCAGGGAAGTCGCCGAGGCTCTTGCGTATGCTCTCCTTCTTGATGCCGGAGATGTTTGACGCGATGCCGGCGGCCAGCGAGTTGTAGATGTTGTGCTTGCCTGTGAGCGACAAGTCCTCCTGCTCCATGTTGAAGGGGGTGGGCTTCTCGATGGTGTAGCGTCCTTCCTCAATGTATCCTATTGAGCCTTTCTCCTTCAGCTCTGAGAACGGATAGCGCACGGCCTTGATGTCGTACTTCTCCAGCTCCTTCTTGATTACGGGGTCATCGTTCCAGTAGATGAAGCTGTCCTCCTCCGTCTGGTTCTGTATGATGCGCATCTTCGAAGCCGCGTAGTTCTCGAACTTGAAGTCGTAGCGGTCGAGGTGGTCGGGCGTGATGTTGAGCAGGATGGCGATGTTGGCGTGGAACTGGTACATGTCATCAAGCTGGAATGAGCTAAGCTCAATGACATAGTACTCGTGCGGGTCCTCGGCCACTTGCAGCGCAAGGCTCCGGCCTATGTTGCCGGCCAGTCCGACATCGTAGCCCGCGTCCTTGAATATGTGGTAGATGAGGCTTGTGGTGGTGGTCTTGCCGTTGCTTCCCGTGATGCAAATCATCTTGCTGGTGGTGTAGCGTCCCGCAAACTCTATCTCGCTGATGATGGGTGTGCCCTTCTGCATGAGCTTCTTGATCATCGGCACTTCCTTGGGTATGCCCGGACTCTTAATCACCTCATCGGCGGCGAGCACTCTCTCCTCGGTGTGCTTTCCCTCCTCCCACTCTATGTGGTGGTCATCGAGAAGCTGCTTGTATTTGTCCTTGATTCTTGAGGTGTCGGAAACGAACACGTCGAAGCCTTCCTTCTTGGCCAGCACTGCTGCGCCGGCACCGCTTTCGCCGGCTCCGAGAACTACGATTCTTTTCATTTTCTCTTTCCTTGTTATGATTGACGTGCGGTTGGGGTGGGGCGTGGCGGGGGTGCGCATGGGCGGACGGGTTGTCCGCGGGTTGTCTGCGCCGTTCCGGCATAGCCCTTTCCCCTGTTGCCGTTATCTTATTTTCAGTGTGATAATCGTCAGGGCCACCAGCAGGATGCTGATAATCCAGAAGCGAATGGTTATTTTGGTCTCATGCTTGGCCGTGTGCGGCACGGTGATGAGGTACTTGCACTCGGGGTCGAGCTGTGAGTCCTGCGTGCGGAAGTTGTCGTGAATGGGCGTGCGCTTGAAGATGCGCTGCTTCACGCCACGCCGCTTGCCGAGTCGGTAGTACCACACCTGCATGATGACGCTGAGGCTCTCGACAAAGAAAACGCCGCAGAGGATGGGCAGCAGAAGTTCCTTGTGGATGATGATGGCGCCCACGGCGATGATGCCGCCAATGGCCAGGCTGCCCGTGTCGCCCATGAACACCTGGGCGGGGTAGGCATTGTACCACAGGAAACCGAGGAGCGCGCCGATGAAGGCACAGAAGAACACCACCAGCTCTTCCGAACCGGGTATGTACATGATGTTCAGGTAGGCGGCAAACTGTATGTGGCTGCTCACGTAGGCGAGGATGCCGAGCGCAACGCCTATGATGGCGGAGTTGCCGGCGCACATTCCGTCCATGCCGTCATTGAGATTGGCACCGTTGGAGACGGCCGTGACAACCAAGATGGTCATGATGACGAAGAGTATCCAGCCCGCCGCGACACTGTGCTCGCCGCAGAAGCCCATCACCCGCGAGTAGTCGAGGTTGTGGTTCTTGACGAATGGTATGGTGGTCTTGAGCGATTTCTCGGCCTTGTCGCTGTGCTTCACCACCACCTCTTGTCCGTTGTGCTGCGAAATCTCCATGTTCTCGTTTGATTTCACGTCGGGCGAAGCCCAAAGCGTCAGTCCCACGATGAGGCCGATGGTGACCTGTCCCACAATCTTGTACTTTCCTTTCAGTCCTTCCTTGTTGTGGCGGAATATTTTGATGAAGTCGTCCATGCCGCCAAGGAAGCCAAGCCACACCGTTGTGACTATCATGAGGATGAGGTAGACGTTGCGCAGGCGGCCAAGCAGCAACACGGGGATGAGCAAAGCCACAATGATGATGATGCCACCCATCGATGGCACGCCGATTTTCTTCACGCCGAAGGGGTCGATTTTCGCATCGCGCTGTGTCTCGGTGATTTGTTTCGACTTGAGGTATTTGATGAACCGCTCGCCAAACCACGCCGAAATGAGCAGCGCAAGCACGAGGGCGAGGATGGAACGGAATGATATGTAGCTCCAAAGATGGGAACCGCTGATGCCGAACTGGTCGAGCCAGCGGAAGATATAGTATAGCATGGCTTTTCTGAGTTTTGGTTATTGCTCGTTGAAGATGTCGCGCAGCACCTCGTGGTCGTCGAAGTGGTGCTTCACACCGTTGATTTCCTGATAGGTCTCGTGTCCCTTGCCGGCCACAAGTACCACATCGCCCTTGCCAGCCATCATGCACGCCGTGCGAATGGCTTCCCTGCGGTCGGTGATGGTGATGACCTTGCGCCGCTGCTGTGCGTCCAGCCCCTCCAGCATGTCGTTGATGATGTCCTGCGGGTTCTCGTTGCGGGGGTTGTCGCTGGTGAGAATGACCTTGTCGCTCTGCTTGACGGCCTCCTGTGCCATCAGTGGCCGCTTGCCGTGGTCGCGGTTGCCGCCTGCTCCGCACACGGTGATGACGCTGCCTTTTCCGTCAAGCACCTCATGAATGGCGGAGAGAACATTGGCGATGGCATCGGGGGTGTGGGCGTAATCCACCACGGCGGTGATGCCGTTGGGGGAGAGAATCGGCTCCAAACGGCCGTTGACGCTCTTGAGAGTGCTCATGGCCACAAGTACATCGTGGGCATCCTGACCGAGCATTACGGCTGTGCTGTACACTGCGAGCAGGTTGCTCACGTTGAAGCGGCCGATGAATTGCACGCCCACCTCTTTGCCGTCAATCTCCAAATACATTCCCTCGAAGTGGCATTCGAGGAGCTTTGCGCGGAAGTCGGCCATGCGCTGGGTGGAGTAGGTCTTGATGTTTGCCTTGCAGTTTTGCACCATGAACATGCCGTTCTTGTCATCGGCGTTGGTGATGGCGAAGGCTGTCTTGGGCAAGGCATCGAAGAACATCTTCTTGGCGTTGCGGTAATTCTCGAAAGTCTTGTGATAGTCGAGGTGGTCGCGGGTGAGATTGGTGAAGATTCCGCCCGCAAATTGGAGGCCGCCGATGCGGTGTTGCTGGATGGCGTGCGATGAGCACTCCATGAAAGCGTATTCGCAGCCTTCCTCCACCATGCGTGCCAGCAGCTGATTCAGCGCAACGGGGTCGGGAGTGGTGTGGTCTGCGGGTACGGCCTCGCCGTCAATGTAGTTGCATACCGTGGAAAGCAGTCCGACTTTGTAGCCGAGTTGGCGGAACATCTCGTACAGCAGGGTGGCGATGGTGGTCTTTCCGTTGGTTCCCGTCACGCCAACAAGATGCAGTTTCTTCGAAGGCTCTCCGTAGAAAGTGGTGGCCACGGGACCTGCGGCTTCCTCGGTGGAGGCCACTTGCACGTAGGTCACGCCGCTCTCGGCGGCATCTTGCGGCATCTCCTCGCAGAGAATGGCCGCCGCGCCTTGTGCTATGGCCTTGGGGATGAAGCGGTGTCCGTCAACCTGTGTGCCCTTCATGGCCACGAAGAGGTCGCCTTGCTTCACCTTGCGGGAGTCGATTTCCACTCCCGTTATCTCCTTTTCGCAGTTGCCTGCTATGTGGAGAGGCTTCACTGCTTTGAGCAGTTCGCTTAATGCTTTCATATTTCGCGTTTCTATTGTTTTCTCCTTAATTAATATAAAGGGACATTCTTCGCCTTGGCGAATCCCCTTTTGGATTGCTGTGCCTTGGCGGCCGTGTGCGGCGGTTGCCCTTCTGTGTCTAACCGAGTTCCAGATGACAAACCATTCCGCGCCGTATCCTGTCGCCGGGGGCAATGCTTTGCTTGGTCACCTTGCCTCTGCCACGCAGCCGTGTCTTCACGCCGCGGCTCTCCAGCAGATATACGGCATCGCGTGCGCCCATTCCGTGTACGTCGGGAACGATGTTCTTGGGTGGCTCTGTGGTCTTGACGAGTGTCAGCCGCTGTTTTGACGTGCTGTCATCGACGCTCCCCCACACGGGATCGCCAAACTTGAAGCCGCCCTTCCAGCCGCCGATGACATCAAATCCCAGCCAGTTGAGCACGTAATCGCCTGCATAGAGGTTGCCGCTCTTCACCTTGGGGATGAGGATGGACGATGAGTCGCGTGCCTCCGCCGCACTTACCTTCAGGCTTTGTGCCATGATTCCCTCGGCGATTTGCCTGAAAACCACGCCGCTCATGCCACCTCCCGATGCGGGAAGACCGTGCTTTTGTATGCAGACGATGCAACTGTAGCGTGGCTTCTCGTAAGGGAAGAACCCGGCAAAGGACACCAAGTAGTCTATGCCGCCCGCCTTATAGCCTTGCTTTCCCTTTGCCACCTGCGCTGTTCCTGTCTTTCCGGCCACGCCAAACTTGTCGCTTCCGGCCGGTTTGGCCAGTCCCTCGCTCACCACTTCGCGCAGAATGCGCTGAATCCAAGTGATGGTCTGTGGCTTGGCGATGCGCTCTTTCACCACTTCGGGGGGGAACTCCTCAATCACTTGACCGTCTTTCACCACCGATTTGACGATGCGTGGGCGCATAAGTTTACCATTGTTGGCGATGGCATTGTAGAATGCTACCGTGGCAATGGGCGGTACGGCCGTCTCGTAGCCGATGCTCATCCATGGCAAGGTCGTCTTGTACCAGTTGGTGTATTGCCCCCTTTGGTTCTTCTTGGGCA
The DNA here is from genome assembly GCA_964640675.1 of uncultured Prevotella sp. Lineage (GTDB taxonomy): Bacteria > Bacteroidota > Bacteroidia > Bacteroidales > Bacteroidaceae > Prevotella. The sequence continues at coordinate 30,724 of CAZXFP010000002.1, forward strand.
TACGCACCTTTGCGGGAACGTAGCCCGGAATGCGCAAATTGTAGTCTGTGGTCAGCCCAAGGTCGTGAATGCCCTGCACGAACCTCTCCGGCTGGTTGTGATAGTATTTGTCTATGATGCGGCTGATGCCAATATTGGAGCTGTATTTCAGCGTCCATGGCAGCGTGAGTACGCCGTAGCCTCCGCGCACCCAGTTATGGTCCTTCATGTCACGCCCGTACATATTATAGACACCGCCCCCGGTGTCTACGGTATAGGTGGTATCGACGTAGCCATCATCGAGGATGACCATCATGGAGGCTGTCTTGAATACTGATCCCGGCTCCACGGGCGCGCTTACGGCAAAGTTTCCGAGTTCCCGGTACTCTCCGTCTTTGTCTTTCATCATGTTGACCATGGCCTTAATGTCGCCCGTCTCCACTTCCATGACGATGGCCACGCCTATGTCGCCGTTCACGTCGGGTTGCCGCAGTTCCTCCAGCAGCGCGCGTTCGGCCAAGTCTTGCATGTTGATGTCGATGGTTGTCACGATGTCGGCACCATCGATGGTCGGCTTTTGGGTAAAGTTGATAAACTTGTTGCGCACTTTCCGCCGCTGGACGATGCCTTCCGTGCCCCGCAGGATGGAGTCGAACTCCATCTCCAGTCCGCAGCGTGGTTTGCCGTTGTCTTTGTAGAGGTCGCCCACGGTGCGGCTTGCCAGCGAGCCGAATGGGCGCTGGCGTGAGGAGAGTTCTACAAAGTAAAGTCCGCTTTTGTATTTCCCCCGCTTGAATACGGGCAGTTCTTGTATCTCACGGCGTGTGTTGTAGTCGATGCGCTTGTCCCAAATCGGCCAGCGGCGCCACTTTTTGGATGTGGAGTCTTTCAGCTCTTTGTACAGCTCTTTTTTGAATTCGGCCGCGCTCTTCTCAGGAAATATCTCGTTCAGTCCGCGGCAAATGTAGTCTATGCTGTCTGTGAATGCAGTGTCGGTCTTGGTGTCGAAGAGCGTCTGGTAGTCTATGAACGCTTTGTATTCGGGCAGCGAGCTGGCCATCAGCTGTCCGTTGCAACTGAGAATGTTGCCGCGCTGCGCCGGGGCTTTCTTGTTGCTGCTCAGCTGAGAGGCTGCCCCAATCCAGTAATCCTTGTCGATGGTCATGGTGTAGAGGGCTTTGCCCACCACACAAATGGCTACGATGGTCATCGCGGTGGCAATGACCAGATAGCGTGGCATGACTTTCTTATAGTTGAGCTTGCTCATTTTCTTTGTTGATGGTTGGCTCTTGATTACTTCTTGGGCACTTGGATGATGTATGGCGGTTGGCTCGGCTGCTTCAGCACGCTGTCCTTGCTGTTTCTCAGAGCTTCCAGCACGTGGCTCTCGCGTATGTGTTCCGTGAGCTGGCTGTTGCTGGACAGCGTGCGGTACTTCGCGTCTTCAAGCCGCTTGTTGAGCTTGTCTATCTCGATAAGGCTCTTCTGCGTGTTGTATCGGTTGGATATGGATACGATGACGAAGCCCACAAAGATGACGATGAGCCAAATGTTCTTGCGCAGCAGCTTTGTATCGAGGAAGTCGCCACAGATGATTTTCTTCAGCGAAAATGATGAGGAGTGCGGCCGTTCGTCTTCCCGTGCCTGCTGCTCTATGGCTTTTTGTATGGCCTTGGCGGTGGCCTCGGCCTTCAAGTCTTCCTTGCTGGGGCTCTCTTGTGGCGTTTCTTGCCCGTTGGCGGGTGCTCCCTCGTGCGTCAGCTCGTCTTCTTCGGGCGTGTGGAGCGGTGTGCTCTTAGTGCTCTCCATGCTCCTCCCTCCTTTCCGCCACTCTCAGTTTGGCACTTCTGCTGCGTGGGTTGGCCTCCTGCTCCTCTGCCGTGGGCACTGTCACCTTGTTGTTCACCAGCCGGTAGGGTGTGCTGGCTCTGCCGAAGAAGTCTTTCTCCACCTTGCCCTCGGCGTTGCCGCTGCGCATGATGTTCTTCACCATTCGGTCCTCGAGCGAGTGATAGGTGATCACGCTCAGTCTTCCGCCCGGGGCAAGCAGCGCGGTGGCCGCGCCGAGCATCTCGCGCAGTGCGTCCATCTCGTGGTTCACCTCTATGCGCAAGGCCTGAAACACCCTCGCCATGTCCTTCTTCTCCCGTCCGCGGGTCATCAGCGGCTCCATGATGGCGGCCAGCTGCGATGTGGTGGCGATGGTCTCTTGCTGCCGTTTCTTGGCGATGGCTGCGGCCATGCGCCTCGACTGGCGGAATTCGCCGTACAAATAGAACACGTTGGCCAGCTTTTCCTCGCTGTACTCTGCCAGCAGGTCGGCGGCGGTCTGTCCGGCGCGCTTGTTCATCCTCATGTCGAGCGGCGCGTTGTAGCGGAACGAGAAGCCGCGCTCCTCATCGTCGAAGTGGTGGGAGCTTACTCCGAGGTCGGCCAGAAGCCCGTCGATGTGCTCCACCCCGTGGTATCGCATCCAGTTTCTCAAGTACCGGAAGTTGCTGCGCACGAATGTGAAGTTGGCGGGTGCGTCCGCGCCGATGTTGGCCTCGGCGTCGGCATCCTGGTCGAAGCTGAATAGCCGCCCGGACGTGCCGAGCCGCCGCAGGATCTCGCGGCTGTGGCCTCCGCCGCCAAAGGTTACGTCGACGTAGATGCCGCCTTCGCGGACGGACAGTCCGTCAATGCTCTCCTTCAGGAGCACTGGCACGTGATAGGTGGGCGCGGTTGTGGTCATTGCTGGGGAGTGTTGGTGTGGTTGCTGCCGCCGAGGCAGTCGGTCAGACTGTCGCCCATGCGCTCTTCCAGTGCCTGTGCAAAGGAGTCGGCGTCCATGAATGGGTCGGCGGCGGCATCGTTGTTCCAGATTTCGATGTAGTCGTCCATGCCGATAAACCGCACTTGCTCCGTGATGGAGGCTTTCTGCAGGTAGCGGCGGGAGATGAGGATGCGTCCGTTGCGGTCGAGCGTGATTGGCTCTACGTCCGACACAAACTGCCGGAACACCATCTGGTCCTGGCGGCTCCAGCGGTTGAGCCGGGCGCGGAGGCTGTCAAGCATCTTGTTCCACACCGATTCGGGGTAGAGCACGAGACATGGCTGGAAGATGTCTTTGCGCAAGACGAGACTGGTCTCGCCGCTTGCGCTCAGCATTTTCCTGAAAGAGGCGGGCAGGAATACTCGTCCCTTGGCATCGGCCTTGGCTTCTATGCTCCCCAAAAATCGCATGGGCGTACTTCTGTGATAAATGAATTCGGCTTCAAAGGTACGCATTTTCCCCCACATTCCCCCACTTTCGCCCACAAAACTTTTGCTTTCGCGTGTTTTTCTTGAAGCACTTGGCAGGCGAGAGGCTTTCTTTGGGTGCGCGCGGTGGGTGTGTGGGTGTGGTGTTTTGTCCGCTTTTATGATGTGTTTTACTGTCGTTGGTGCGATTGTGGGGATGCTTTGGCTTTGCGCAAGGTTTGCTTTGGCATTGTGAAAGGTGCTTTCTTGCGATTATTTTTAATTTAAAAACTCTGAAATTTTAAATTAAAAATCTCGGAAAAATAAATTAAAAATACTGGGTTTTTAATTTATTTTTCTGTGCGACATTTAACCTATTGTGCCTTAATGAGTTACGTGGTGCATTTCGGGGGCTGTCCTTCCGCTTTGCCATGCGTGCGTGCCGCTTTGCGGCTTCTGAGGCTGTGGCGCGCGTGGTGGTGGTTTTGCGGCGTACGGTGTGCTTGGTGTGCGGTGGTGGGGTGAGAAATTTTAAAATATTTTCATGTTTGTTTCTTGTCCGATGATGGTGTGGTGGGGCGATGTGGAGGCTTGGGCGGGTGGTGAGTGGCGCGTGGGTGTTGGCTGCCATCGGCGATGTTGCTGCGCGCTGCCAGGGTTGCCATCAGCTGGCGCAGCCGTGTTGCCGCTCGCGGCGTGGTTGTGACAGGGCGTTTTTCGGTTTTCGGGGCAGTGGTAGTGATGCTTCAATCTTGTGAAATCGGGCAGGCTGTTGCATAATTTTTGGCGGAATAGTTGCACAATCAGAGATTAATGAGTATTTTTGCAAATTGTTAGGGATAATAAGGAACATGGCAGAAGAGATAGAGAAGACCATCGACATCGAGAAAATACTCAGCGGACGCCTTGGCTCGAAAGCGCGTTTTGTGCCCAAAAGCCTTGTGCGCTGGCTGCGCAATATAGCCCATGAGGACCAGGTGAACCAGTTTCTGCACGACCATCGCAACGAGCAGGGCACGGAGTGGCTCACCTCCACGGTGGAATATCTCAAGATGCACATCACCATAGAGGGCAAGGAGAACCTCCCGCCCAAGGATGATGGCAGGCTCTACACGTTTGTCAGCAACCATCCGCTCGGCGGACAGGACGGCGTGGCGCTGGGAAGCATCATCGGAAAGCAGTATGATGGCCGCTTCCGCTACCTTGTGAACGACCTGCTCATGCATCTTCCTGGCTTGAAGCCCGTTTGCGTGGGCATCAACAAGACGGGCAGGCAGAGCCGTGACTTCCCCCGCATGGTCGAGGCCGCCTTTCAGGGCGACAACCACGTCATCATGTTCCCGGCCGGACTGAACTCCCGGATGATTGACGGGCGCATTCACGACCTGCCGTGGAAGAAGACTTTCGTCACGAAGAGCGTGCAGTATCAGCGCGATGTGGTGCCCATCCATTTCAGCGGGCGCAACTCCGACCGCTTCTATCGCATAGCCAACTGGCAGAAACGGCTTCATCTGAAAGTCAATCTCGCCATGCTCTTCCTTGTCGATGAGATGTATCGCAACGTGGACAAGGACTTTACGGTGAAGATAGGCAAGCCCATTCCCTGGCAAACATTCGACAACAGCCGTACGCCCAGCGAGTGGGCACAGTGGGTGGAGGACAAAGTGTATGGGCTTTGACCGGCTCTCCGCAATCAAGTTCACCCGTTTCACATAAAGATTCCACAATCAATGGAAGAAGAGTTTATTCAACCCGTCAGCAAAGAGATACTGCGAGGCGAGCTTACCCCCGACAAGCTGCTCCGCACAACGAACAAGAGCCATAACGACATCTATGTTGTCACAGCCCACGACTCGCCCAACGTGATGCGCGAGATAGGCCGGCTGCGTGAGATAGCATTCCGGTCGGCGGGCGGCGGTACGGGAAAGTCGATGGACATCGACGAGTTCGACACCTGCGAGAACTGCTACAAGCAGCTCATCGTGTGGAATCCGGAGGAAGAGGAAATCATCGGCGGATACCGATACCTGGACGGACGCAACTGGGAGATGGGCAAAGACGGGCAGCCAGTGCTCGCCACGAGCCACATGTTCCACTTCTCCGACCGCTTCTTGCAGGATTACATGCCCTATACCATCGAGCTGGGGCGGTCGTTTGTGTCGCTCGACTATCAGAACGTCCGTAAAAACACCAAGAGCATCTTCGCCCTCGACAACCTTTGGGACGGTCTTGGCGCGCTTACGGTGATCAATCCCAACGCGAAGTACTTCTTTGGCAAGATGACCATGTATCCGAGCTACATCCGGATAGGCCGCGACATGATACTGTACTTCCTCAAAAAGCACTTCGATGACAAGGAAAACCTCATCGTACCTATCCATCCGCTGAGGATAGAGACCCCGGAGGAGAGTCTCGCGCAAATCTTCACGGGGGAAGACTTCAAGTCTGACTACCGGATATTGAACCGCGAGATTCGCAAGATGGGCTACAACATTCCGCCGTTGGTGAACGCTTACATGAATTTGTCGCCCACAATGAAGCTCTTCGGTACGGCCATCAACGATGGATTCGGCGAGGTGGAGGAGACTGGCATACTTATTGCCGTGGATGAGATACTCGATGAGAAGCGGGTGCGCCACATCGACAGCTTCGTAAAGGAGCATCCGGAAGCTCTGCGCATCACCAGCGGAGCCAACAAAGTGATTTACAAGGAGAATAATCAGTAAGCACGGGAGGCCGCAGGGGTGCCAGTCCGTGCCGGAAAGTTGTCGGTGCGGCGCGCTTCCTGCGATGTTGCAGTGCGCTTCTGCTGGTGTGGCAAGGCGGTTTGGGTGATGTCGCGCTGCGCCTGTTGCGGTATTGATATAGGGGAAAGGCCATCTCTTGGTGCCGGAGGGCATCCGTTGGGTTCTTTTCCCTTTTTAAAAAGGCGGCGGTTTCTTGCAAAAGACTCTGCAAGTGCCTTTAAAAAAGACGGAAAAATCTTTAGAACGACATAGCGATTTCTTCAAAAAGAGGCAGCAAATCCCTTTAAAACAAACAGCAAATCCCTTTAAAAGAGGCAGTAAGGTTTATGGAATCCATTAAAGAGATATTCAGAATTGGCAAAGGTCCATCGAGCAGTCACACGATGGGACCGCAGCGCGCGGCCACCATTTTTTTGGGTAGGCATCCCGAGGCGTGCCGTTTCGTGGTGACACTCTACGGCAGTTTGGCGGCAACGGGCAGAGGCCACATGACCGATGTGGCCATTACAGACGTGCTCGCGCCCGTTGCGCCCGTCGAAATCGTGTGGAAGGCGGCGGAGCAGCTGCCCTACCATCCCAACGGAATGAAGTTTGAGGCATACGAGGCCGATGGGCGGCTTGCCGAAACGTGGACGGTGTACAGCGTTGGAGGCGGCGCGCTGTCGGAAGGAAAGGGAGATGACGACTGTTTCCGTCAGAAGCAGGTCTACGAGCTGTGCCATATCAAGGACATACAGCACTGGTGCGAGCAGAGTGGACGTGGCTTCTGGGAGTACGTGGAGCACTGCGAGGACAGCGACATTTGGGACTATCTGCGCGAGGTATGGAAGGTGATGCAGGCATCTGTGCACCGGGGAATCAACCATGAGGGAGCTTTGCCCGGCCCGTTGAGGCTTGCCCGCAAAGCCCCGACCTACTATACGAAGGCCTTGGCCTACAAAGCATCGCTTCTTAGTCGCGGAAAGGTGTTTGCCTACGCCTTGGCCGTGAGCGAGGAGAATGCCTCTGGCGGCACGGTGGCTACTGCGCCGACCTGCGGAGCCAGCGGTGTGATGCCCGGCGTGCTTGTGCACATGGCCGAGGCTCACGGTTTTGCCGAGCCGCGCATCCTGCACGCGCTGGCCACGGCGGCACTTTTCGGCAATGTGGTCAAGGCCAACGCCTCCATTTCGGGCGCGGAGGTGGGCTGTCAGGGCGAGGTTGGCGTGGCGTGCGCCATGGCTTCGGCGGCCACTTGTCAGCTTTTTGGCGGCACACCATCGCAGATTGAGTATGCCGCCGAGATGGGATTGGAGCACCACCTCGGCATGACGTGCGACCCCGTTTGCGGTTTGGTGCAGATACCGTGCATCGAACGCAACGCCTTTGCCGCTTGCCGCGCGCTCGATGCCGAGCTTTATGCCTCGCTCAGCGACGGAAAGCACCGTGTGTCCTTCGACCGCGTGGTGGAGGTGATGAAGCGAACGGGGCACGACATCCCCTCTCTCTACAAGGAGACGAGCGAGGGCGGACTGGCAAAAGACTTCTGAAAAAGGGCAAGGCAGGCGGAAAAATGCGGCGTAGAGTAAAGAAATGTCGGAAGAAAGCCGCTTGCCTTGGATTTTTTTCGTAGATTTGCCGGGCAATGTAGAACTGTTTAGTCATAGGGCTTATGCAAAACCTTGAAATTAATATAAAGGTGAAGTTCTGCCAATTGGACGAACTCACTGCCGCCGACCAAGAGTTGGTGGCCTGCGCCATTGCCGCGACGCGCAACAGCTATGCCAAATATTCTCATTTCCACGTTGGTGCTGCCCTGCGGCTGCACGATGGGCGCGTGGTGACGGGCGCAAACCAGGAGAATGCGGCTTTCCCGTCGGGGCTTTGTGCGGAGCGGACGGCCATTTTCGCCGCTCAGGCCAATTATCCCGACCAGTCTGTGGAGGCACTGGCCATCGCTGCGGCCAACGACCAAGGACTTACCGCCACGCCGGTGACGCCATGTGGCGCGTGCCGGCAGGTGGGGCTGGAGGTGGAAGACCGATACAAGCGTCCCATGCGCATACTTCTCTATGGCACGAAGGGCGTGTATGTCGTTTCGAGCATGCATGATTTGGTGCCCCTCTCGTTCTCCGATGGCATCATGCGCTAACCGTTTGGCAGCCAATGGCTACCGTTCGGCTTATTGCTTGATATAGAGCTGTTTGCCGAAACGTTACCTTTTGCCTTGTAAAAGGTATGGTTTTGCCTTGCAAAAGGTGACGTTTTGGCAAGCGAAAGGTCACCTTTCGCACACCTCTCCCAGTGTTCTTGTTTTGTCATGCCTTGTCTCTCCCCATTTGTTTGGCGGTGCGTGGGGCTGCCGTGGCGCGTTCCGTAACGGCTTGCCGCGTCCGTTGGGTAGTCTTGATGCTAACGGTTTGAGTGGCGTTTAGGCTGCTTTCGCCGTGTGGCGTTGTGCTTGTTTTTGCGTGAATGGAGCAAAAAAGCGCGCATAAAGTAAGGTGGAATCGAATATTTTTGATACTTTTGCAATCTGGGAGTGCTTTGTGGCTTTCTATTTGTATGGATAAGCACCGCCTTCCTTTTAGATAAAACCCTAAACAGAAAGAGCTATGGTAGAGAAATTGATAGAGAAACTTCGTGATGGCAACGGCACTTTGGCCGTCTTGCATGAGGGTAATATCCACGTATATGGCGATGAATGCGGCGCGGACGCGCTGGAATGGGTGGCGCGCGAGCAGCCCGAGCGGCTGTTCCATGCCAAGGTGGCGGCACGTGCGGTGGATTTTGCATCGGCCAACCTGCTTGTGGAGAGTGGCGTCGACGAGGTATTCGCCAATAAAATCACCCACGATGCCCTCCGCTTGTTGCAGGATGCGGGCATCGTGGGTGATTATCAGTTTGTGCAGGAAGAGGTGCGGCTGGCCTGACGGCTTCCCCTCGCTTCCTTATACGCTTTCCGGCTGGCGCACGCCCATGCGGGCTTCCACTACGTTGACCACGTAGTCGCCCAGCCGTTCGCACTCGTTTACAAGATCCATGTACATCGTTCCGATAGCATAGGAGTACTTGTGGTCGTTCACATCGTTGATGTTCTGTCCCCGGAGCTGCGTGCGGTAGTTGTTAAGCTCTATCTCTATGTTGAAGGAACGGTTCACATCGATGTTGCCGCGATGCTCCACGAGCGTCTGTGCCATCTGTTCGAGCGCGTCGTCGGTAAGCTCAAACATCTGATGGAGGTGGTTGTACTGGTCTTGGGTAAACTCCTCCTTGCCCGTTTTCTTGCGGTTGATGGTGCGAGCCATGTTGTAGCACGCGTCACCAATCGACTCCAGCTCTGAGATTTCGCGCAGCATGGCGCGCACTTTGTCCTTGGTGTCGTCGCTCAGGTGGGCATCGCTCACTTGGTCGAGGTACTTTGCAATCTCAATCTCCATGCTGTCGGATATTCCCTCATACTTTTCTATCCTGCTGAACAGCTTCACGAAGGCATCATCGTTGGTGGTTCCGAGCAGCTCACGCACCATGCTGAACATGCGGTGTATGCGGTCTGCGAAGGAATGAATCTCCTTTGAAGCCTCAAGCACCGAGATTTCGGGGGTCTTCATGATGCCCGACTGGATGAAGCGGAGGCGGAAATCCTCCTCGTCGCGGTTGGGCTTGGGCTTGATAATCATGCAAACCACGCGCTCAATCTGCGGGATGAACCAGATGAGGAGGGAGGTGTTGGCAATGTTGAAGCAGGTGTGGAATGCCGCAAGCACGATGGGCAGCACCGTAGCCTTCTCCGCCGCGCTTGTTCCCGCACCCGACGGGTCGTAGCCCACGAACGAGCAGACGAGATTGACGAAGGGATAGAACAGGCAAAGCACCCATACCACGCCGAATACGTTGAACACCAAGTGGGCCAGGGCGGCTCTGCGAGCCTGCGTGTTGGCTCCCAGCGCGGCCAGGTTGGCTGTGGCCGTTGTTCCGATGTTCTCTCCCATCACCAGGGCGATGCCGAAATAGATGGGCAGAACGCCCGTGGAGCACAGCAGAATGGTGATGGCCATCACTGCGGCCGAACTTTGCACAACGCAGGTGATGAGCGTTCCGATGAGCACAAAGACGATAATGTTGAGGTGGCTGTGCGTGTCGAAAGAGCCAAAGAAGTGAATTGCCGCGGGATTATGTTCCAAATCGAGGTCTTTGCCCGCCGCGCTCAGCAACACAAGGGCGAAGAACAGGAAGGCGATACCAAAGAGGAAGTCGCCGATATAGCGTCTTCGCTTGGAGTAGATGAGCATGATGCCGAGGAAAAATGCCGGGAAAACCACCAGCGTCAGGTCGACATTGAAGCCCAACGACATAATCCATGCCGTGAGGGTTGTGCCGATGTTCGCGCCCATAATGACGGAAATGGCCTGCGCCAGCGTAAGCAGGCCGGCGTTGACAAAGCTCACCGTCATGACGGTAGTTGCGGATGAGGACTGGACGGCGCACGTGATGAATGTTCCCGTGAGCATTCCGGTGAAACGATTGGTGGTCATTGCTCCGAGAATGTGGCGCAGTTGCGAGCCGGCCATTTTCTGAAGAGCCTCGCTCATGACCTTCATGCCGTATATGAGCAGTGCCAATGAGCCCAATACCTTCATGAAGATAATCAGATAGTCGCTTGTGTGCATGATGTATTACGTTGATGTGATGATACCATCTAAGAAGCCGTAAGGTAACGCTTGTTACAATTCGGTTGCAAATTTACGAAAAAATGCTTTTCTAACGTTAATTTCGCCACTGTTTTTTGCGTCTTGGATGGCAAAAAGTTTCCCCCTTGTGCTCCCGTAGCTTCCCCTCCGCGCCGCTTGTTTCTGCTTTTGCGCCGCGTGGTGGCCTCGTGGTGGGCGCGGGGCGAGGATTTTGCAGGCAGCGCGTGCGGCAGCGGCCGTGCGTGGCGGCAACTTTTGGAGCGCGAAAGCACGTGTTTTCCCTGCAATTGTTTTGCTGTCTCCGCTTTTTGCGCTAACTTTGTGGCTACGAAAAACTTATGGAAGCGTAACAACTAAGAACGAAGCGTATGGTCACACATCCCCTTTGGAATGAAGATTACTGGTTGCTTGTGTTGCAACTTTACTTGAAACGCCCCGTTGGAGTGAAGCCAATGTACTCCCGAAAGGTGGTGGACTTGAGCTTGGAACTGCATCTTCCGCCGCGCGTTATCCATCAGCAGATGGAGGAAATAGACCGCCGCGACCGCTTTGTGCTGCAACTTATTTGGGACACCTACGCCGCCGATGCGCGCCGTCTGGGCAGAGACGTGGCCAAGCTGAGGAGGATGAAGGGCTTCGGCAAGGCCGACTCGTTCTATGATGGCGTGACGGTGAGGAGCACTTTCGAGCGCGATTTCCTGCCTTTGGAGGAGGACGGGCAGCTCAAGCCCGTTATGCTTGTGCTGATACTCGACCTCTATTTCCGGCTCACACCCGCGACTATGGAGGAGCGGACACCCGAGGTGGCCGACCTTGCGCGCCTGATGAGGCTGCAACCGTGCAAGGTGGTGGAGGTGCTGGAAGCGTTTCAGCAGTGCGACCCCTACTTGATGCGCTCCGGCGCGGCAGCATCGCCCCTGCTGAAGGTGTGCGGCGAGGTGTGGAATCGCTACGCCAACGGCCCGCAGGAAGACCTTTCGGCGCACGCGGAGGAGCTGCGCGCCTACTTCGAATAGTCTTTTGCGCCCGCAGGTGTGCCCCCTTTGGGGGCTAAGGAAAAGCCTTCGCAGGGCGGAACACGCAAAACGGCGTGGCAATACCTATGGTTTTGCCACGCCATACCATACCTTTTGCGCTGCAAAACGTCACGTTTTGCAGCGCAAAAGGATACGTTTTTCTAATCCATTGATAATCAGTTGTTCGCGCGTTGTTGCTCGTGCAGCCTTTCCAAGGTGCCCCCAGAGGCTTACAGCCATCCGTTTTCCTGATACCATCGTATGGTTTCCGCCACGCCGCGGCGCAAGTCGTATTGTGGCGTGAAGCCCAGTTCGCGCCGTGCCGGCTCTGTGTCGCATTGCCAGTTGCGCTGCTTCAGAATGTTGTATTTGTCCATGTTCAGTGCCGTCACCTTGCCCGTGGCGCGTCCCCACCACTCTCCGAGGTGGCAAACGGCGCGCAGCAGCAGGATGGGAGCTTTGATGCGAATCCACCACGGCCGCCCCAGCGCGTTGTGGATGAGGTCGCTGAATGTGCGGCTTTGGTAGATTTGCCCGTCGGAGAGGAAGTAGGCGCGCCCCACCGTGCCCCTTTCGAGAGCCAAGAACGTGGCCTGCACCACATCGAGCACGTAGACGAACGTGATGTCTTGCCGCTTGTAGCCCGCCGCAAAGTCGATGTGCCCCTTGATGCTCTTCGCCATCATGAAGTAGTCGCGCTCCCGCGGGCCGTAAACACCCGTTGGCCGGAGAATGATGACGGGCAGCCTGCTTTCCAGCGCGGCCTGCTCGGCCTCCAGTTTGCTTCTCCCGTAGGCCGTGTTGGGCTGCGGCGTGTCGGCATCGGTGATGGGCGTGTAGGGCTGTTGCTCGTGTATCGCGCCGAAAACGCTCAGGCTCGACAGGAATACAACGCGCTCCACGGGGCTTTTCTGCTGGCTGAGGGCGTGCAGCAGATGCCGTGTGCCATCGCGGTTGACGCGGGCAAAGTCGTCGGGATTGCTGCATTTGGTCACCCCGGCGGCATGCACCACATAGTGGAAGCAGTGCGGGCGCAGCTGCTCCGTGAGCTTTTCCTCATTGTCCAAGTCCAGTTCTATGAGGTGTATGCGCTCGTCCCGCAGGTACTCGCGTGAGCTGCTCGGCCGCACGGCCGCCCATGTGTCGAAGCCTTGTCGCAAGGCTTCCTCCACGATAAAAGAGCCGATGAAGCCCGAAGCTCCCGTGATTAATATCTTTTTCATGAAAAATTCAACTAAAACGTTTGCAAAGATACAAACTTTTTCGTTACTTTGCGGTGCTTATCAAAACCGATTCAAATTATGGCAAAGGAAAAGAAAGGCGGCAAACGCCTCACTAAGAAACAGCTCGCCGTCAAGCTGACGGAATTGTTTCAGGAATATTCCGACCGCACACTTAGCTTCAAACAGATATTCAAGTTGCTTCGTCTCACCACGCATCCGCTGAAGATGCTCGCCATCGACATCATGGAGGAGATGGCATGGGATGATTTCCTGGCCAAGGATGGCGAGACGGCCTACCGGCTGAACACCAAGGTGCAGGTGCAGGAGGGCGTATTCCAGCGCAAGGCCAACGGAAAGAACACCTTCCTGCCCGATGATGGCGGCACGCCCATATTTGTTTCGGAGCGCAACTCCATGTCGGCACTGTCGGGAGACCGCGTGCGCGTGCAGTTCCTCGCGCGTCGGCGCAACCATATCAAGGAAGCCATGGTCACGGAAATCCTGCAGCGCAAGAGAGACACCTTTGTGGGCAGGCTGCGCGTGGAGCGCGACATCGCCTTCCTTGTGACGCAAGACACCATCTTCGCCAACGACATCCTCGTGCCCAAGAAGAAGCTGAAGGGTGGCAAGACGGGCGACCGTGCCGTGGTGCGCGTGACGCAATGGCCCGATGCGGAGCACAAAAACCTGATTGGAGAAGTGGTGGACGTGCTGGGACCTGTGGGCGACAACGATGTGGAAATGAACACAATACTCGTGCAGTACGGACTTCCCTACAAGTATCCGAAGCGGGTGGAGGATGCGGCCAACAAGATTCCGGAGGAGATTTCGCCCGAGGAGATTGCGCGAAGGGAGGACTTCCGCGACACATGGACGTGTACGATAGACCCCGCAGACGCGAAGGACTTCGATGATGCGTTGAGTATCAAGCAGCTGGAGGGCGGCCGCTGGGAGGTGGGTGTCCACATTGCCGATGTGAGCCATTACGTTAAGGAGGGCGACATCATCGACCGTGAGGCTCAGCGACGCGCCACGAGCGTCTATCTCGTAGACCGCACCATCCCAATGCTGCCCGAACGCCTCTGCAATCTTATTTGCTCGCTGCGCCCCGATGAGGATAAGCTCTGCTTCAGCTGCGTGTTCACGCTCGATGGTGAGGCCAACGTGCTGGACTATCGCGTGGTTCACACGGTCATCCACAGCAACAGGCGTTACGTTTATGGCGAGGTGCAGCAGCTGTTGGAGGACAATGGCGTGGTGGATGGGACAGGCAAGCCCGCCCCCGCACCGGGCAAGGAGGGCTATAAGGGCGAGAATGCCTTGCAGCTCATCACCCTCGATGCGCTGGCCAAGAAGCTAAGGGAGCGCAGATTCAGCAGCGGGAGCGTGAAATTCGACTCGGAGGAGCTGCATTTCGATGTGGATGAGCACGGCAAACCTACCCGCTGCTACTTCAAACGGTCGAAAGATGCCAACAAACTCATCGAGGAGTTCATGCTTTTGGCCAATCGCACCGTTGCGGAGAGCATTGCCAAGCCCGGAAAAGGAAAGAAGCCGAAGACGCTGCCTTACCGTATACACGACAATCCCGACCCGCAGAAGTTTGAAAACCTGCGCGAGTTCTCGGCAAAGTTCGGCTACAAGCTCAAAAGTGGCAGCACCAAGGGCGCAACGGCGCGTGCGCTGAACAAGCTGATGGACGAAGTGGAGGGCAAACGCGAGGCGAAGGTCATCCAGACTATCGCCCTCCGCTCAATGATGAAGGCCAAATACTCCATCCATAACATCGGTCACTTCGGCCTTGCGTTCGATTATTACACCCACTTCACGTCGCCCATACGCCGTTATCCCGACACGATGGTTCACCGGCTTATTACCCGTTATCAGGAAGGAGGTCGCTCGGCGAACAAGGATCACTACGAGGAACTGTGCGAACATTGCTCCAACATGGAGCAGATAGCGCAGAACGCGGAGCGCGACAGCATCAAGTACAAGATGGTGGAGTTTATGGGCGACCACTTGGGAGAGGAGTTTGACGCGCACATTTCGGGCATACAGAGCTACGGAATCTATTGCGAGATAGACGAGAACCACTGCGAGGGACTTGTGCCCATACGCGATTTGGGCGGCGACTACTACGATTTCGATGAGAAGAACTACGAGCTTGTGGGACGCCGTCACCGCCATCGCTACCAACTGGGCGACCCGATACGCATCCGAGTGGCACAGGCCAACTTGGAAAAGAAGCAGCTCGACTTCGTGCTGGCTGATGCCGTAGGGCCTGTTGTCAAAAAGACTGCACCATCGAATGGCAAGAAAGGCCGCAGGAGAGGACGGAGATGATGTGGCGCGCGAGCGTAGATTGACACACGGAAAATAAGCAATCATGAAGCCATTCTTCACCCATCGCGAGGAGTTATGGAACAGCTGGAGCCACGCCGCAGGCATTTTGCTGGGCGTGGCGTTCGGCGCGGTGTTCCTTTATTGGTGTTTTAGCGTTAAGGACGGCTGGGCCACGCTTGGCGTATCGCTCTATCTGGCCGGCATGCTGGGCAGTTATGTCGCCTCTACGTGGTATCATGCCCTGCCACCAACGAGCCGCTGGAAAGAACCGCTGCGCAAATGGGATCACGCGGCCATCTATTGGCACATAGCAGGCTCTTATTCGCCCATCACCCTTGTGGCTTTGCGGCAGCAAGGCTTGTGGGGATGGGGGCTGTTTGCGTTTGTATGGCTCTGTGCTATAGGCGGAACCGTGACCTCATTGCGCAAACTTAAGCGGCACAGCAACCTTGAAACGTTCGCCTACATAGGCATGGGGCTTAGCGTGCTTGTGGCCTTCAAGCCGCTGATGGACGCGGTTGCGCCATCATCGGTGGCATGGATAGTGGCCGAAGGCGTGATGTACATCACGGGCGCGGTGTTCTATTCGCTCAACCGAAAGCGTTATACGCACACCGTATTCCACTTTTTCGTTCTTGCGGGAAGCATCTGCCACATTGTGGCGGTGTGGGGAATACTGGGCAGATACTTGTAAGAAAGCCGCCAAGCAAGGAGCAACGCCCTCTTGCTTGTCGGCTTTTTGCTTTTCGGCAGAGCTTCCCCTCCTTATATTAATAGGGATTTCTCCTTGTGTGGAGGCGACTGGTGGGGCATAAAAGGTGCTTTTCCGGATTTCAACCGAGACCATTCTCTCCTTATATAATATAGCATCGGCCTTGGCAAACCACTCGCCAAGGCCGATGCTTGATATGCTTCCGTCTCTCTGACAACGCCATGTAAGCGCGCGGCGAAAGAACTTTTGCCATGCGCCAGTGCGGCGATGCGCCACGCGGAAACGCGCCGTTGTGTTGGCCTACTGCCCGTTGTCCGACACCACCTCGCCAAAGAGCGTGGCCGAGGTGCTGCCCGTTATGCGCACGCGGACGGTCTGTCCCACGCGCAACTGTCCCCTGTCGATAATCACAGCCTTGTTTTGCTCCGTCCTTCCCATGAGCTGCTGCGGGTTGCGCTTGGACGTCCGCTCCAGCAGAATGTCGAACTCCTGCCCCTCATCGGCCTTGTTTTGCTCTGCCGACACTTGCGTTTGCAGGCGTATAAGCTCGTTCAGACGGCGTATTTTCTCCTCCTCCGACACGTTGTCGGGCAAGTGCTTGGCCGCGTAAGTGCCCGGCCGCTCACTGTATTTGAACATGAACGCCGAGTCGAAGCCCACCTCACGCACCAGCGAGAGCGTTTCCTGGAACTCCGCCTCGCCCTCATCGTGATAGCCCACGAAGATGTCTGTGGTCAGTCCGCAGCCGGGAATGATGCGGCGTATGGCCTCCACCTTCTCCAGATACTGCTCTCTGGTGTACTTGCGGTTCATCAGGCGGAGCACCTTGTTGCTGCCGCTCTGTGCCGGGAAGTGGATGTGGCGGCACAGGTTGGGCTTCTCCGCGATGGCGTGAAGTATGTCGTCGCTCATGTCCTCGGGGTTGCTTGTCGTGAAGCGCACCCTCATGTGGGGCACGGCATCGGCCACAAGGCGCAGCAGCTGTGCGAACGATGTGCCGCCCTCAGGCCGCTTTCCGTTGGGCAGAAGGCCGTAGGAATTGACGTTCTGTCCGAGCAGCGTCACCTCCTTGAATCCTTTCTCCGACAGGTCGCGCACCTCGCGCAGTATGCTCTCCACGTCGCGCGACCGCTCCCGTCCTCTTGTGTAGGGCACGATGCAGTAGTGGCAGAAGTTGTTGCAGCCTCGCATGATGCTCACGAAGCCCGACACGCGGTTGCCTCCGATGCGGCTTGGCACAATGTCGCGGTAGGTCTCGGTGGTGGACAGTTGCACATCGATGGCCTTATGGCCCAGTTCTGCCTGCGCCACAAGGTCGGGCAGGCTCAGGTAGCTGTCCGGTCCGCACACGATGTCGGCATGGTGATGGCTGGTGAGGTCGTCCTTCACGCGCTCGGCCATGCAGCCCAGCACGCCCAGCAGCAGCCGTTTGCCGCCTGCGGCCACGCGCTGCCGCCCCGTGGCGAAGAGCGTGTCGAGGCGGTTGTAAATCTTGTTCTCCGCGTTCTCGCGTATGGAGCAGGTGTTGAGAAATATGGCGTCGGCCTCCTCCTCATGCTCCGTCGGCTCGTATCCCGCCATTTTCATCACCGCCGCCACCACTTCGCTGTCGGCCACGTTCATCTGGCATCCGTAGGTCTCTATGAATAACTTCTTCATTCCGTATGCTTCCAAATTTTGGTGCAAAGTTACGAATAAGCGGCCGCAACGCAAAAAGATTGCCCCGAAAAAGCCTTTGCGCACGGCTTTGTGGCCGCTTGCGGGGCGTGCCCGGCGGCCTTGCCGGGTGGGTGTTGTGCCGTTGCCGCTGCACAGAGATGCCAAAATGGGGCGTTTTTTAACTTTTCTTATTCCGATTGGAAACAAGGAATGCACGAAATCCGCGTTATTACAAACAAAAGTGGTCTCCCCTCTGTGTGCCCGTCAAGGCGATGGGCGGCAGGGGAGATGGCCGGGAGTGACGAAAGGAGAAAGGCAAAACGTGTATCTGAAGCGTTTCCCACAGCCGCCAACGCATGACCGCAAGGTCGGCGCGCGCGGGCTGTGGGCTTTTTTGTGCGTTGTGGCGAGCTGCCGCAGGTGCTGTGGCAGAGCGTCTTGTGCGTTGTGGCGCGCCGTTATGGATGGCCTGCCGGGCGGCCTTGTGCCGGGGGCTTCGCGAAACCATACCTTTTGCCTTGCGAAACCATACGTTTCGTGGTGCGAAAGGTATGGTTTTGGAGGGCAAAACCATACGTATGGCAAAACGCGCAAAAACGCGCTGCGGATATAATAAATTATAAAAAAAGACGGCAGTTTTTGTTATCCCGCGAAGTTGGCGTACCTTTGCACACTCAATGAATGACAGCACGCACAAAATAAGATAACAAAATGGCATATCTCTTTTCATCAGAATCAGTTTCGGAGGGGCATCCCGACAAGGTTGCCGACCAGATTAGCGACGCACTGCTCGACCAGTTTCTCGCCTACGACGACAAGGCTCACTGCGCGATAGAGACCTTCAACACCACCGGCCAGGTGGTGATTATGGGCGAGGTGAGGTCGTCTGAGTATGTAGACTTGCAGACCGTGGCCCGCAAGACCATCGACCGCATAGGCTACAACAAGGCCGAGTATCAGTTTGATGCCAACAGCTGCGGCATACTCACGGCCATTCACGAGCAGAGCGAGGACATAGACCGAGGCGTGAGCCGCGCCGATGAGGACAACCAAGGAGCCGGCGACCAGGGAATGATGTTCGGCTATGCCTGCAACGAGACCGAGAACTATATGCCCGTGACGCTCGACCTGGCGCATCTCATCATGCGCACGCTGGCCGACATACGCAAGGAGGGACGCGAGATGACCTATCTGCGCCCCGACTCCAAGAGCCAGGTGACGGTGGAGTACGGCGACGACAACATTCCTTGCCGAATCGACACCATAGTGGTCTCCACGCAGCACGATCAGTTCATGGATGACGATGAAGCCATGCTCGCCCGTATCAAGGACGATGTGATCAACATTCTGATGCCGCGTGTGAAGAGCGCGATTAAGTCGGAGAAGGTGCTCGCACTCTTCAATGACGACATCAAGTACTTGGTAAACCCCACCGGCAAGTTTGTCATTGGCGGCCCCCACGGCGACACCGGCCTGACGGGACGTAAGATAATCGTAGACACCTACGGCGGCAAGGGCGGCCACGGTGGCGGTGCGTTCTCCGGTAAGGACTCTTCCAAGGTGGATCGGTCGGCTGCCTACATGGCGCGCTACATTGCCAAGAACATGGTAGCTGCGGGAGTGGCCGATGAGGTGCTCGTGCAGCTGGCCTATGCCATCGGTGTGGCCGAGCCGGTGAGCGTCTACGTGAACACTTACGGCCGCAAGCGCGTGAGCATGACCGATGGCGAGATAGCCTCTGTGGTGGCCTCGCTCTTCGATTTGCGCCCCAAGGCCATCGAGCGCAAACTGAAGCTGCGCCAGCCCATGTACTTGGAGACGGCGGCCTACGGCCACATGGGTCGCAAGAACGAGGTTGTGGACAAGACGTTCACGAGCCGCTATCACGAGACAAAGACCATCCCCGTGGAGTTGTTCACGTGGGAGAAGCTCGATTTCGTGGAGAAGATGAAGGAAGCCTTTGGTCTCTAAGCCATGCCAATCCTGCTGACGGACACGCTTGCCGCGCCTTCGCCGGCCGTACCCGAGCCTGTGCAGGTGCCGGGGTCGAACTTCACGACCATCAATGGCGAGACGCGCAACACGGCGGGGCTTACTCCCCTGCGCGTGGTGCAGGAGTTGCCCGACGGTGCCACCGAGGAGCAGAAGGATTCGGCCATACAGGCCAACTTCAAGGCGGGTGCTGTGACCTATAATACGCACACGGACACGATGACGAGCTTCGGTGTCCGTGTGCTGAAAATGAAGCCCGTCAGCGAGACGAGGTTCATGGACACGGTCTATTTCCACGGTGGAAAGTACTTCTGTCCGGAACTGGGCGTGCCCAATGTGGGCGTGGCGGGCGATCCGTTGCCGTACCTGATGCGCAACGACAACGCCGTCACGTCGCTGCTCTTGGGGTGCTTTCTGCTGGCCATAGTGGCGTTCTCGTTCTCCAAGGGGCTTATCCTTCAGCAGCTGAAGAACTTCTTCTATGTGCCGCGCAGCGTGGCCGAGATGACCGAGACGGCGGTGGAGAGACGCTTTCAGGGATTCCTTATTCTGCAAACATCGCTGCTTCTGGGCATCGTCTACTATGTCTATCAGTCGATGTATCTCCTTGCCGACTTCTCCGTTGCGTCGCCATGGGCACTCATAGGTGTCTTCACGGGCACTTTTGCGGCCTATTTTGCGGTTAAGTATTGGGTATGCAAATTTGTCAATTGGGTGTTTTTCCCCCGTCAAAATAACGAACAATGGAACCGCACTTGGCGGTTTCTCACCTCCTCTGAGGGAGTACTGCTTTTCCCGCTCGTGCTGCTCGTGGTCTATTTCGACCTGCCTCTGACAACGGCTTTTGCTTATACCGCTTCCGTTATCATTTTGGTGAAGATTCTTACTTTCTACAAGTACTTTACCATCTTTTTCAGTCAAACGAGCCTTTTTCTGCAAATTATTTTGTACTTTTGTGCGCTTGAATTGATGCCTGCAATGACATTGTGGGGCGTTCTGGAGATAATAGCAAGCTATTTGAAAATAAATTATTAAGACAGCGATGATAAAAAAGATTTTGATATCACAGCCGCAACCTTCCGCTAAGTCGCCTTACTTCGACATAGCGGAGGCTTTGGGTGTCGAAATGGTGTTCAGACCGTTCTTCAAAGTGGAAGGAATTTCGGCGAAAGAGTTCCGCCAGCAGAAGGTGAACATTCTCGATTACTCGGCGGTCGTGTTCACTTCGAGGCATGCAGTGGACAACTATTTCAAGCTGGCCAAGGAGCTGCGCGTCAACATACCCGAAGATATGAAATACTTCTGTGTCATCGAGACCATCGCATTATATATCCAAAAGTACGTCCAGTATCGCAAGAGGAAGGTGTTCTTCGGCAAGACCGGCAAGATAGTCGACCTCATTCCAACGATGGTGAAGCACAAGTCGGAGCGTTATCTTGTGCCGCAAAGCTCGGTACACAACGACAGCTTGAGCAAGATGCTTGACGAAAAGTCGCTCAAGCACCGCGAGTGTGTGATGTACCGGACGGTGAACAACGAGCTGACACCGGAGGAAGTGAAAGACTTCGACTACGATATGGTGGTGTTCTTCTCGCCCACAGGCGTGCGTTCGTTCATGAGCAGCATGCCCGATTTCAAGCAGGGCGATGTGCGTATAGCCGCTTTCGGCCCCGCAACGGCCAAGGAGGCGGTGGATGCCGGCCTCCGTCTCGATCTGGAAGCTCCCACGAAGGAGTATCCTTCCATGACCGGCGCGCTGGAAGCCTATCTTAAAAAGGAGAAAAACAAGAAATAACCCATTCTGACATGGCAACGGGGACACACACGTTCGGCAAGGACGAGCGCATCTGCGGCAAGCTGCAGGTGGACAGTCTCTTTGGCAAGGGAGGCAGTAGGTCGCTTTCCGCGTTCCCGTTGCGCGTGGTCTATCGCCTCTATCCGCAGCCAGTGTCTGCCAAGACGCGCGTTCAGGTGCTCGTGAGCGTGCCGAAACGGCATCTTAAACGTGCCGTGGCGCGCAACCGGGTGAAGCGGCAGGTGCGTGAGGCCTACCGTTTGGGCAAGGAGACGCTGCTGGCCGGGCTTCCCGAAGGGCAGCATCTTGACGTGGCTTTTATATGGCTGAGCGATGAGCTTGCCGATACGGCTGTCGTTAAGAAACGTGTGGCAAACCTGCTTGCACGTATGGCCGAACGGTTGGCGCACGGCAAGCCGCAGCCATGAAGCCGTCGGGTTGTGCAAGCTGATTCGTTGTTTGTGAAAGCTGAGCCAATGGCCACGGCGCGCAAGCCAATGACCGCGCTGAGGTAAGCAAGTGGGCATGGAAAGCTAAGCCAAAGGCTGTGA
>CAZXFP010000002.1:52732-123830 GCA_964640675.1 uncultured Prevotella sp.
CATGGAAAGCTAAGCCAAAGGCTGTGAGGGATAAGCAAGTAGGCTATGGAAAGTAAACTGTCGGATACGGAAGCTAAGCCACGTGGCGCGGTGCGTGCCATAAAGCGTGCGGCAACTTGGCTGCTGGTGCTCCCCATCCGCTTTTATCAGAACTGCATATCGCCGCTTACGCCACCCTCTTGTCGCTTCACGCCCACCTGTTCGGAGTATGCCCGGCAGGCGATAGTGAAGCATGGGCCGGTCAAAGGACTGTGGCTTGCCGTCAGGCGAATACTCAAATGCCATCCCTGGGGTGGTTCGGGCTATGACCCCGTGCCGTAAGTTGTCCCCCGAGTGGGCGCCCCGCAACAGATAAAAAACCAATTAAAGCAATCTCATTCGTTCGATGAAAAATTTTGTTGAAGAGCTGAAATGGCGTGGTATGTTGTCGCAGATCATGCCGGGAACAGAGGAATACCTCCAGCAGCACATGGTGTCGGCCTATCTCGGCACCGATCCCACCGCCGACTCGCTGCATATCGGCCACCTGTGCGGGATTATGATGCTGCGCCACTTGCAGCGTTGCGGCCACAAGCCTTATCTGCTCGTTGGCGGAGCTACGGGAATGATTGGCGATCCGTCGGGCAAGAGCCTTGAGCGCAATCTTCTTGACTCGGCCACGCTCTACCACAACCAGGAAGCCATCAAGAAGCAGGTGGCCAAGTTCTTGGATTTTGAGGGGACAGAGCCTAACAAAGCCGAGCTGGTGAACAACTTTGACTGGATGAAGGACGTGAAGTTTCTCGACTTCGTGCGCGAGGTGGGCAAGCACATTACCGTCAATTACATGATGGCCAAGGACAGCGTGCAGCAGCGTCTCAACGGTACGGCGCGCGACGGCCTCTCCTTCACGGAGTTCACCTATCAGCTTTTGCAGGGCTACGACTTCTTGCATCTCTACCAAAAGCACGGCGTAAGGCTGCAGCTGGGTGGCAACGACCAGTGGGGAAACATGACTACGGGAACGGAACTCATACACCGCACGCTGGGCAACGATGTGGAGACGTTCTGCATCACCTGCCCGCTCATCACCAAGGCCGATGGAAAGAAGTTCGGAAAGACCGAGAGCGGCAACGTGTGGCTCGACCCCAAGCGCACCACTCCCTATGCTTTCTGTCAGTTCTGGCTCAATGTGGCCGACGACGAGGCGGAGCGTTATATCCGTATTTTCACCGATTTGGACAAGGAGACCATCGATGCGCTCATTGAGGAGCACCGTCAGGACCCGGGCCGCCGCTCGTTGCAGCGCAGACTGGCCGAGGAAGTGACTGTGATGGTGCATTCGCGCGGCGACCTCGATATGGCCATCGCGGCGAGCAACATCCTCTTTGGCAAGGCCACGCGCGAGACGCTGGAGACGCTCGATGAGGCTACGCTCAACGATGTGTTCAAGGACGTGCCCCACTACACGCTCTCCCGCGACCAGCTGGGGCAGCCCGCAGTGGACGTTTTCTGCCAAGAGGGCTGGCAAATCTTCCCCAGCAAGAGCGAGATGCGCAAGCTGGTGAAGGGCAACGGCGTGAGCCTGAACAAGGAGAAGCTCTCGGCCTTCGACCGTCCGGTGACGTCCGATGACCTCATAGACGGCAAGTACTTGCTCGTGCAGCGCGGAAAGAAGAACTATTATCTCGTCTCCGTGGAATAACGGAGCGCGAGCCGGGGCGCGCAGCCCATATTTGAAAAGCCAATCGTGGGGTATTCCCTTTGCGGGGGAGTGCCCCACGATTGTTTTTATCCCGTTCTGTGTCTTGCATCCCCTATTCAGCCATGGCGGAGGGGAGTGCCCTATGATTGTTTTGTCCCTTTTTTGTCGCGGCAGCCGTTTCCGTTCTGTCTGCGAAAATCGCCCCTTGCCCCGCACGCCTTTTCTTTTGCGGCCTTGTGCCGCGCTCGTCTTCTTTTCTTAAAGGAGAAGGTTTTGTCTCATGCCGTCTTTCTCGTCAGTTTGCCGTGGTGGCGCGGGCGAGGTGCTTCCGCTCGTTCTCCGTTTGTGCAGCGTGCCTCGGCTTGCGGCCATGGTGGGGCATACCTATTATTATTAGGAGCATTTCCGCGCTCTTGTGCTTTTCGTTAGGTAAATGATGGGCTTCGTTTGGGGCAATGGCGAAGGCGGTTTGGCGGTGAGGTGCGCGCTGCGCCGTTAAGTCGTTTCGATGGTTTGAGGGAAGGGGAAAGGCGGCATGGCGATGGGGCGGGGGATGCTGCGGGCTCATGCGATGGCCTGCTTTGAGAATGCAGAAGACGGACTTTGTAAATGATTGGTATACAATGCGTTGCTAATACCATACCTTTTGGCTGGCAAAAGCATACCTTTTAGGCGGCAAAAGCATACCTTTCAGACGGCGAAAGCATACGTTTTAAGCGGCAAAAGGCCACGCCTCGCATTGCGAGACGTGGCCTTTTGTCATTTTCCATGTGCCTGTGGGCAGTGCCGGATAACGTTCCGTCAGATCTTGTCGCCGTAGCACAGGTCGCCGGCATCGCCGAATCCAGGCACGATGTATTTGTGCTCGTTCATTCCCGGGTCGATGGCCGCGCACCAGATGGTGGTGCGGTCTTCGGGGAAGGTGGCCTTGATGTGGTCGATGCCTTCGGGCGTGGCGATCACGCAGCACACATGGACGTGCTTCGGGCGTCCTTTGCTGATGATGGCCTTGTAGCCCAGCTCCATGCTTCCGCCCGTGGCGAGCATCGGGTCGGCAATGATGAGCAGCTTCTTGTCTATGCTTGGCGTGGCGAGATACTCCACGTGTATGCCCACTTCGTGATGGGCGTTGTCCTTATACTCGCGGTAGGCCGACACAAAGGCGTTGCCGGCGTGGTCGAACACATCGAGGAATCCGTTGTGGAAGGGCAGTCCGGCGCGGAAGATAGTGGCCAAAACCACCTCATCGGTGGGCACGTCTACGCGGCTTACGCCCAGCGGAGTGGCGATGTCGCGGCTTTCGTAATGGAGTGTTTTCGAAATCTCGTAAGCCTCGCACATGCCGATACGCTGAATGTTGTTGCGGAAAAGCAGGCGGTTTTTTTGGTAATCCACGTCGCGCATCTCGGCCATGTACTGGTTGATGATGGATGGATGCTCCGAAAAGTTGATAATCTTCATCTTAAAGAGGTTGGTTTTGGTGTTGCGGGCGTAGGCCAACAAGCGTGCCGACGTCCATCTTTTCGGACTGCAAAATTACGAAAAATAAGCCGCCTTTTGCCATATCGAAATGGCAAACTTCGTAGTGCGAGTTGTAATTTTTGGTTCTTTAACAAACAACGGGCTTGGTTTGACGCTTTTTTAATCGTCTTTTTTGCGGCAAGAGAAATAATTATCGTAATTTTGCAAACGAGTATTAAATAGGTACACCCGCGATGGTCGTTTTGTCAGACCATCAGCGAGAAATACGGACGAAGGCAAAAAGAGAAACATTTATTAATAAAACATTCAGAATAAGTAATGGCAAAGTTTAATAAGACAGTTTTGGCAAGCTACGGTATCCAGACTGGTACCGCCGAGGTGTTGTACAATCCCTCCTATGAGGTGCTGTTCAACGAGGAGACCCAGCCGGGTCTGACCGGCTTCGACAAGGCCCAGGAGACCGAGCTTGGTGCCCTGAACGTGATGACCGGTGTCTACACGGGTCGTTCGCCCAAGGATAAGTTCATCGTTGACGATGAGACGTCTCACGACACTGTGTGGTGGGACAGCGAGGAGTATCACAACGACAACCACCGTGCCACGAAGGAGACATGGAACGTTGTGAAGAAGCTCGCCCTTGAGGAGCTGTCCAACAAGAAGCTCTACGTGGTGGACGGCTTCTGCGGCACTCACAAGGACACCCGCATGAAGGTTCGCTTCATCATGGAGGTGGCATGGCAGGCTCACTTCGTGACCAACATGTTCATCCGTCCGAAGACTGAGGCTGACTTCGAGCAGGAGCCGGACTTCATCGTCTACAACGCCTCCAAGGCCAAGGTAGAGAACTGGAAGGAACTGGGCTTGCACAGCGAGACGGCCGTTGTCTTCAACGTGACCAGCAAGGAGCAGGTGATTCTGAACACATGGTACGGCGGCGAGATGAAGAAGGGTATGTTCTCCATGATGAACTACTTCCTCCCCTTGCGCGGCATCGCTTCCATGCACTGCTCGGCCAATACCGACATGAACGGCGAGAACACCGCCATCTTCTTCGGACTCTCCGGCACTGGCAAGACCACCCTTTCCACCGATCCGAAGCGTAAGCTCATCGGTGATGACGAGCACGGATGGGACGACAAGGGTATCTTCAACTTCGAGGGCGGCTGCTATGCCAAGGTGATCAACCTCGACAAGGAGGCAGAGCCGGACATCTTCGGTGCTATCCGCCGCGATGCTCTGCTCGAGAACGTTACTGTGCTCGAGGACGGCAAGATTGATTTCGCCGACAAGAGCGTCACTGAGAACACCCGCGTCAGCTATCCTATCTATCACATCAACAACATTCAGACTCCGGAGAGCCACGGCCCCGCTGCAAAGCAGGTGATCTTCCTGAGCGCAGACGCATTCGGCGTGTTGCCTCCCGTGTCTATCCTCGACTCTGAGCAGACGAAGTACTACTTCCTCTCTGGCTTCACGGCCAAGCTCGCAGGTACGGAGCGCGGCATCACCGAGCCTACGCCGACCTTCTCGGCTTGCTTCGGTCAGGCGTTCTTGGAGCTTCACCCGACGAAGTACGCTGAGGAGCTGGTGCGCCACATGGAGAAGAGCGGTGCCAAGGCTTACTTGGTGAACACCGGTTGGAACGGTACCGGCAAGCGTATCTCCATCCGCGACACCCGTGGAATCATCGATCGCATCCTCGATGGCGGCATCGACAAGGCTGAGACGAAGACTATTCCGTTCTTCAACTTCGTTGTTCCGACATCGCTCGAGGGCGTTAACCCGGAGATTCTCGACCCGCGCGACACCTATGCCAACGCTGCTGAGTGGGAGGAGAAGGCTCGCGACCTCGCTGCACGCTTCATCAAGAACTTCAAGAAGTACGAGTTCAACGAGGCTGGTAAGAAGCTCGTGGCCGCTGGTCCTCAGCTCTAAAGCTGCAGAAAAGCGACAAAGAAAGCATAATATAGTTTTTTAAGGTTTGTAGCCGCTGTTTCCTGATGGCCGTAAGGTCAGGGAGGCAGCGGCTTTTTCTTTCTTTTTGGGTTGCCGTTTCGCGTCAATGAATGGCGTGTAGCGGCTTCCAGGTGGTAGGGAGCGGATGTTTGGATATGGGAAAGGGGAGGATTGGAAGGCCAGGTTGGGAATCTTGGGTGCTGTGGACAAAGATAGTGAGTGGTGATAATAAAGGAAATGAGAATTAATTGCTGAAATAATGAGGAATAATAGTGGGGCAGTGTGAAGCGTTAATGGGGATAATGTAGGGTGATAGTCGGAATAATGTAGAGCGTTGGTGGGAATAATGTAGGGTGATGGTGGAAACAATGTAGAGCGTTGGTGGGGATAATGTAGGGTGATAAAAAGAAAAACGCCAACTACTTAATGAAAAAGTAGCTGGCGTTCGTTCTGTGATTCCGGCGGGATTCAAACCCACAACCTTCTGATCCGTAGTCAGATGCTCTATTCAGTTGAGCTACGGAACCAAAGCATCGAACTGTTGTTCCTTGAATGCGGGTGCAAAGGTACGGCGTTTTTTTGATACCACCAAATGTTTTCGCGATTTTTTCGCTTTTATTTTCCATAATTTGTCGTTGAGGGAGGAAAAAAGGCTTTCTGGGAGGTTAAAGTGGAGGAAAAGGTAGGGGAAAGCGGGTGTGTGGCAAAGCTGGTTTCCCAATACGAGGCGGGCAAAAAGAAGAGGTATTGAAAGAGATTTGGCTCATCGCGGCGACAATGTGTGGCTTTGATGTGGAAGCCTGTGGCTCACGGTGGAGGTAAAGTGGGGACTTTGTCGGAGTAGGCGTGGCTTATTGTGGCGGCCATGTGAGGCTTTGACGGGGATGCCTGTGGCTCACGGTGGAGGTAAAGTGGGGACTTTGTCGGAGTAGGCGTGGCTTATTGCGGCGGCAATGTGAGGCTTTGACAAGGATGCCCGTGGCTCACGGTGGAGACAATATAAGGTTGTGGCAGAGCTGCTATTATCTTGTGGGAGAATAAAGGGGGAAAGATGAAAGGGACTGTGCGATTATGCAGCGGGGCAAATTCGGCTTTTGCAAACTTGGGCGCGGGTGTGACAAAGGGGGCGTTGAAGCCTTTTTGTAATAAAACTAAAATAAAACAAACTTGGCATCGTTATGATACTTAGGATGAGCTGCCAGGCCCTCATGGTGCGTGTGCCGCTGGCGTGCTTGCAGAAAACAAGGGCTGACAGAGCCGTTTGCGCCGACCTGTGGCGTGCTTCGCGAGTGCCGCTAATGCGTTTCGATCCAGCTGTAAATACGCTTCGTGTCCGTTGACATTGTGCTTCGCGAGTGCCTACAATGCGTTTCGAATCAGCTGCAAATACGCTTCGTGTCCGTTGACAGCGTGCTCCGAGAGTGCAGAAAATGCGTTCCGCACAGATGCAAACAGGTTTCGCGCAGACCGAAATAGCACTCCCGATGCATCGCCCCGGCTGCCAGTGCTTGCAGGAAGGTGTGGCTGCGGCATCCATCATGTGCACGGGAAGCTCCCGTGGCACTCTTAATACCATACTATAAGGATGAGAAAAGAAATCAAGCAATTTGTGAAAGACCTGCTGGTCATGGAGAAAAAGCCCGTCCGTGGCCTACTTGTCATTGAGTGGGTGGTGATGGCCTATCTGGTGCTGACGCTGCTGTTGGTGCTGTTGCTCTACACGAAGCTGCCCAATGCCCAGTTGTTGGTGATGGGACGCGTGCGCGTTGTGGCCATGACGGCTGCGCTTTGGCTGGTCTACAGGATATGGCCGAGCCGCCTCACGCGCCTTTTCCGCATAGCCGGACAGATGAGCCTGCTTGGCGTATGGTACCCCGACATCTACGAAATCAATCGCGTGCTGCCCAATCTCGACCACGTTTTCGCCTCGTTGGAGCAGACCCTCTTTGGTTGTCAGCCCGCCCTCCGCTTCCATCAGCTGCTTCCCGGCCCGGTGTTCAGCGAGGCTTTCGACATGGGCTACTTCAGTTACTACCCCATGATAGCCCTCACCGTGTTCTACTATTTCTTCTGCCGTCCCCGCGAGTTTGAGCGTGCGGCGGTGGTGGTGATGGCTGCGTTCTTCATTTTCTATGCCATATTCATCTTTGTGCCCGTTGTTGGCCCCACCTTTTATTATAAGGCGATAGGCATTCCCAACGCCGTGGCGGGCATATTCCCCAATCTTCACGACTATTTCAATACCCATCAGGCGTGCCTTCCCTCACCCGGCGACCCCGCCGGACTGTTCTATCAGCTCGTGGAAGGTGCCAAGGAGGCCGGTGAACGTCCTGTGGCGGCGTTCCCCAGCTCTCATGTGGGCATCAGCACGGTGTGTATGCTGCTCGTATGGCACACCCGCAACTACAAGTTGCTGGCCTGCTATGCCCCGTTCTATGTGCTCCTGTGCTGCGCCACAGTTTATATCCAAGCCCATTACCTCGTTGATGCCATCGCGGGCGTTCCCTGCGGCATTCTTTTCTTTGCCATCTTGATGTATGCCACGCGCGGAATGGCCGGTAATGGCAAGACTAACAACAGAAAGGCATACGGAAAATGAAAACCACCTTACTTATTTCCACCTACAATTGGCCGCAGGCTTTGGGCAAGGTGCTCGACAGTGTGCTGCGCCAGACCGTTCTTCCCGATGAGGTAGTGATAGCCGATGACGGGTCGGGTGAGGAGACGCGCCGGCTGATAGCTGGCAAGGCGCAGGTTTTTCCCGTACCTCTTGTTCACGTTTGGCATGAGGACAAGGGCTTCCGGAAGACCCTTATCCTCAACAAAGCCATTGCCCGCGCCACGGGCGACTACATCATGCAGATTGATGGCGATGTGGTGCTGGAGCGTCATTTTGTGGCCGACCATCTCGAAGTGGCCGAAGAGGGCTGCTTTGTCTGTGGAAGCCGCGTCAAACTCACGCCCGCTCCCACGCAGCGGCTTCTCTCCTCGTCCTCGCCCACGCTCCATTGGTGGTCCATGCCGCCCGCCTTTGTGCTCAACAGCTTGCGCAGCCGCGTGCTTCGCCGCTACTTCGCGTTCCGCTACGCGCGCAAGTTAGACCACCTGCGAGGCAGCAACATGGCCTTTTGGAAAGCCGATTTGGTGCGGGTGAATGGATATAACGCCGATTTGACGCAGTGGGGGCATGAGGATACTGAAGTGGCTTACCGCCTTCACTTCGCCGGAGTGAGGAAGAAGGCTTTGAAAATGGGCGGCGTGCAGTATCATTTGTATCATAAGGAAGCCTCCCGCTCCAACGAGGGACGCCACAATGAGGAGCTGCGGCGCGTGCTCGATGGCCGCATAACGTGGTGCGACAACGGGTTGCAGCAGCTCTCTGCCGATTAGCTTTTGCCCCTGCCAAGGGGCAAAAGCTCTGTGGGTCAGCGGCTGGTGTGGCGTTCTTCCAGCAGTTTGGCCACAATGTTGAACTGATAGATGGCGTCGAGCACGGCATGAATGAGTCCCGGCTTCCCATCGAGGAAGCCGCGCTTCATGATGTATGACTTCACAAAGCGGAACAGCGGGCGACAAATCAGCGCGCCCGTGCCGTAGTTCTTCTGTCGGCGGCGCGGCACTTCGTAGTCAGAATAAGTGTTGTTCTTGGCCGTAATGGCGGCCACGCTGTCGTTGGCTAAGTGCTCAAAGGCCAGCTCGCGGCGGTTGGCTGGTATGCGCTCCACTCGGCCGTCTATCTTGGGCGAGGAGTGAATCACGGGCGGCCACTCGCACTTGTCGCGGCGGAAGAACCGCAGGATGTAGTCGGGATAGCAGCTGTGCATGAATCGCCCCATGAAGTAGTTCTTCCGCGGTATGGCTATGCCCTCGGGGCAGTCTTCCCGGGCAATGCGTCCGTAGAGGTAGTTGCGCAGCTGCGGCGTAACAATCTCATCGGCATCCACCACAAGCACCCACTCATGGCTGGCCTGCCGGATGGCAAACTGCCGTGCCGGCTCCACTATGCGGATGTTGCCCTTGGGGAAGGTGACGATGCGGCAGCCCAGCTTGCGGGCTATGTCGAGCGTGGTGTCCGTGCTTTCCATGTCGCAGATAATCACCTCGTCGAAGTCTTTCACGGCCTCGACCACCTGCTGCAAATGCTTCTCGGCGTTGTACGTGTTGATTACAACGCTTATCTTCTCTTCCTGCTTCATTGGCTGCAAAGATAGCCATAAACTGCCGTTTGGGCGCGGTTTGATGTGTTATTAAAACAAAAAAGCGCAGCTTCTGTTTCCTGTTTGTCGCACTTCCGCCATCAGTTTGTCGCGCCCCGGCCATGGGAGTGCTGAGCCTTGACGCGTCTCCGTGTGCCCCCTCGCAAGGCGTTGCCTGCGGGGTGGCGAGCTAAAAGGTGTGGTGTGGCGATTATTTTTAAATTAAAAACAAGAAATTTTTAAATTAAAAATGCGAGAAAAATAAATTAAAAATCCGGGGTTTTTAATTTAAAAATAATCCTCATGTCTAAGTTCTTGGTATGCAGTGGGTTGGAATTGCTTGTGCGCTTGCTTTTATGTCGCCGATAATTGCTACCTTTGCAGCCACGAAACAATCAACATAGCATGAGAGAAAACTCCCTCACCCGTTTTTGGCAGCACTGCTCCGCGCTGCTTTCCAAGCCTTTCTTTTGCGACAGACGCACCCTTTTGGGCGTGTGGACGCTGGTGGCCTTACTCGGTATGCTGAAGCTCCACCGCTCCGACAACAACTTTCTGATATTCCGTGGCGTGTTCTGGCACACGTGGAATCAGACATCCCTCTATGCGGCCTATCCATCGGAGTATTTCGATGTGAATCATTATGGGCCGTTGTTCTCCGTCATCATAGCCCCCTTTGCGGTGCTTCCGGTGTGGGCGGGCTTGCTGTTGTGGCTGCTGTTCCTTGTCGGCTGGCTCTATGTGGCCATCTTCCGGTCGGGGCTTACGCACCGTCAGCAGCTGTTCACTTATTGGTTCAGTGCCGTGTCGCTGCTCACGGCGGTCTTCATGCAGCAGTTCAATATCGCCATTGCGGCCATGCTGGTGTCCACGTTCTTCCTCATCGAGCGCAAGAAAGACTTCTGGGCCGCGCTGCTCATCATGCTGGGCACGCTCGTGAAGCTCTATGGCATCGTGGGGCTGGCTTTCTTCTTCTTCTCCAAGCGCAAGGGCGTGCTCGTTCTGTCGCTGCTGTTCTGGGGCGCGGTACTCTTTGCCCTGCCCATGCTCATCAGCAGCCCTGCCTATGTGGTGGGTCAGTATCATGAGTGGTACGTTTGCCTGCTCGAGAAGAACACGGAGAACATCCATTCCGTGCTGCAAAACACTTCGCTGCTGGGCTTCGTGCGCCGCGTTACGGGCGACACCACCTATTCCGACCTGTGGCTCATTGTGCCCGGACTGCTGCTCTTTGCCGCTCCTTACCTGCGGTTCAGTCAGTGGAAGCACCTCGCTTTCCGCGAGACGCTGCTGGCCTCGGTCATGATGTTTGTCATCTTGTTCAGCACGGGCAGTGAGGCCAGCGGCTATGTCATCGCCTTGGTGGGCACGTCCATTTGGTTTACGGCCGCGCCGTGGCGTCGCGGGCGGTGGGCAGTGGCACTTCTGGTGCTCGTGTTCCTCCTCTCAGGCATGGGCAACTCCGACATTTGGCCGCGCGTCATCCGCAAGGAGTACATCCAGGCCTACGCCCTGCGTGCCCTGCCCGTCACGCTGGTGTGGCTGCGGCTGTGCTGGGAGATGCTCACGCGCGACTATTCGCCCGCCGCAAGCCGCGAGACGGTCTTGCGATAGGTAGCCGGCGGGTCGGCGGCACATAAAAAATGTTTTTTTCTTCTCGCTTTTTTGCTTTTGTGCTATCTTTGCACCCGCACTCCGCGCGGTGCGCGCCAAGGCCACGAAGGCTGCTGCGGCACGGGCGGGAGGCGAGAAGAAAAAAACTAAAAGCATGAAATACGTAGAGATTCCCGCAGAGGTGGGCGCGCGTCCGCCCATCACTTTCGACTTTGCGGTGGAGGAGTTTGTGGCTCATCACTTCACCGATGACGATTATTGCTTCGTCTGGCAAACCGAGCCTACGGTCATTATAGGCCGCAATCAGTTGCTGGTCAATGAGGTGAACGTAGACTATTGCCGTGAGAACAACGTGTTTGTGGCACGCAGAAAGAGCGGCGGCGGCGCGGTTTATTCCGATGAGGGCAATGTCATGTTTTCCTTTATATCCTCCGAACCCGATGTTCAGGTGATGTTCCGGTGGGCAATGGGGCAGATGGCCGGCGTGCTTCGCGAGCTGGGCGTGGATGCCTCGCTCTCCGGTCGCAACGATATTCTTGTGGATGGGCGCAAGGTTGCCGGTGCGGCATTTTACCGAACGGCAGGCCGTGGCGTGATGCACAACACGCTGCTCTTCAAGAGCGACATGACAGCATTGCAGCGTGCGATTACGCCATCGCGCGAAAAGCTGCAGAGCAAAGGCGTGAAGAGCGTGTCGCAGCGCGTGGCCAACGTGTCGGAGTTCCTTCCCGGCATGACGGTGGGTGAGTTTATAGGCCATGCCCGCCGCATTCTGTGTGGCGACAACGTGCGCGCGCTCACCTCGGAGGATATGGCCGAGATACGCGCAACGCAGGAACGGATGGGCAGGCGTGAGTGGATCTACGGGCGAATGCCGCGCCACAGCGAGGTGAGAATGGGGCGTTTGCCCGGCGTGGGCACCATTGAGGCCTACCTGGAGGTGAAAGATGGCCGCATCGTAGACCTCAACTTGGCGGGCGACTTCTTCATCATTGGCGATGTAGACCGCGATATCATTGCGCCGTTGCGCCACGTGCCGTTCACCCGCGAGGGCGTTCGGGAGGCTCTGGGCAACGCCGATATGGACAATGTGGTGCGTGGTCTCACGCCGCAGGGGCTTGTGCAGGTTCTCTTTGGTGAGGACTGACACTTTGGGGGCTTTGGCCTTGCCGAGCGAATCATCAAGGACGCAGGTGCGCACTCAGACGTAAAAAAGTGCCATGTGTCCTTGGTGATAACGAATTAAATGCTTATTTTTGCATCTTGGAAATAAGTAAGAGTTGTATTTAAAGCCAAGACCAACGAGCGATATGAAAGAGTTGAAGACTTGGGGCGTTTATCGTCTCACTGTTTCCGATGGAGGAGGGAAACCCGAATTGTTGGTTTCCGTCAAGCAAGAGCATCAGCAGAAGCCGCTATATCAAAAGGCGTTGCAACGCCAGTTTGAGAAAAACCGCGATGTCGTACACCCTAATATGCTCAAATATGTGGGCACGAGGGAGGTGGAAGGTCTTGGCCTTTGCCTCGTTCTCGAATGGGAAGACGCGCGTCCGCTGTCGGTTTACATAGCCGAGAATCACGATTTGGAGGACAAGAAAGCCGTTGTGGAGCAGCTGGCGGAGGCTTTGGGCTTCCTGCACGAGCGCAAAATGATACACGGCGACTTGTCGTCGACGGTGGTTTTCGTGACCAACAAGGGCAACCAAGTGCGCCTTTTGAACCTTAGGCAGCAATATTCCGGCAATCAGGATGAGGCCGCTCAGGTGGTGCGCTATCAGGCACCGGAGGTCAAGGACGGCACTGTGGCACTCACACCACGCGCCGACATGTACGCTCTCGGCATGATTATGAAGGATTTGCGCCTTGGCGGCGAGTACTACGATGTGGTAAGCCGCTGTTGCAGCTACAACAGCAGTGAGCGTTTTGCCACGATGGGCGACCTCGTTGACGCGCTTGAGCACCGCCGCCGCGCCAAACCCGCCCGCACCCGCCGCTCCTCCGCGCGCGGAATGAGCAAGGGCGTAATGCGTTTTGTGGCCATTGTGCTGGGACTGGCGGTCATCGTGGGTGTCGTGGTCTACTTTGTGGGCAGCACGCAGCTGCTGCAAGACGAGCCGGCGCAGGCCGTTGTGCATGAGGATACCACCGCTGTGATGCCGCAGGACACCGTGCCCGGGCAGCCCGAAACGGCGGTTGCGCCCGCCGGGCAGTACACGGGCGAGCTGGAATTTCTGGCCACTCTCGTGCCGCAGATGCACATAGACATCGACAAGATGTATGCTCCTTACAGCTCCTCCTCCACCGATGAGGAGAAGAAAGAGGTGCGCGCGAAGGCCGCCCGCTACTATCGTGGCTTGCGGAAGACGCTGGGCAAGAAGTCGCAGGCGCAGTTTGAGGCGTTCGATCAGGCTTTCGCCACTTACGTGAAGGCCAAGAACGAGGCTCTGCGCTAAGCGTTCCGGCCATCCGATGGAGTGGTGCTGAGCCAGCCAAAGGCTCTTCTTTGCCATCGCAGGGCTGGAAGACGGAATGCCATTCGCAGATTTTTTACTGGATATAGAATATGTTTAGGGGCGGGAAAGCCATCGTTTTCCCGCCCCTAAATGTTTGATAATTAAAGCCGTAAAAGGCTCTTTGCGCTGCGTTGTGTCCTCGCTTGCGCGGCCGTGTCGGCTTGCTTGCATCCCAAGGGAGTTTTGGGGCTTGTGCAAAAGGTTACCTTTCGCCGCGCGAAACGTCACCTTTTGGCCGCCGAAACGTATGCTTTTGCCGTGCGAAAGGTAACCTTTTGGTTTATCGGATGCAGTGCCTGTTTTTTCAGCCCAGACATCTTGTTGTGCGGCGGCTTCCCCTTAGAGTGTCCAAAGCAACTGTATCATCGTCTGACCAACGGCTTGCAGCGTTGCTTTGTCGATGTGTTCCATCGTGTCGGAGATGGTATGCCATGTCGGTCCGAAGCTGCTTTGCTGGCAGTCGGGATAGTATGCTATGACATCGATGGTGGGAATGCCGGCCTGTTCGTTCATGGCGATGTGGTCGTCGGTCACCATTCCGCCCGTGGCGTCAGGGAAATAGCTGGCGTAGCCGGCTTCCTTGGCGGCCTGCCACACGCGGCTCACAATCTCCGGGGCATATTGCATCGACATTCCCTCGCGGTAGAACTGTGCGCCCTCGCCTCCAACCATGTCGAGCAGCACGCCAAACTGCGGCGCAAAGCCCTGCGGCAGGTTCTTGGAGAAGTGAATCGAGCCGAGTGCCCATGTGTCTCCCACGTCCTGGATGTTGGTTTCCCATTGCGGAATGCCCCAGTCCTCGGCATCGAAGCATACGAAGTCTATGCCCACATCTTCGGGCAGCCGGCCGTCGGCTTGCTTGCTTTGCAGCGAAAGATGCAGCTGGCGCGCCACTTCCAGCATCACCGCCACGCCGCTTGCGCCATCGTTGGCCGCCATCACGGGTTTCTTGTGGTTCGTGGAGTCGGGATCATTGTCTGCCCAAGGCCTTGCGTCCCAGTGGGCACACAGCATTACGCGGCGTTTGGCCTGCGGACGGAAGCGGGCTATGATGTTTGTGGCGCGGAGCGTGGTGCCGTCATATCCTTTGAGGTCGGCTTTCTGTTCCTCCACGTCGCATCCGTAGGCTCTGAATTTGCCCGCAATCCATGCGCCGCAACGGTCGTGCGCTTCCGAGTTCATCACTCTTGGGCCGAAATCGCACTGTGCCGCGGTGAAGGCATAGGCCGAATCGGGGTTGAACTGTGGCCCTACGGGCTTCGCTACGGTCTCTTCTGCTGGCTCGTCATTGCTTTCGGAGTGGCCTCCGTTGAGCTTCAGCAGCCCGAATCCAGCCAGTATGGCTCCGGCCAGTATGGCTCCGCCTATTATTTTCATTTTCTTTGTCATCGTTTGTATTGTGTTGGTGGGATGAGCGTGGGGCTTTTGCCGCCCCGCAGGTGGCTCATCGCGTGTTGTATTTTGTCTTTTGCCTCTCTTGGGGTTAGTTTCCTTGCACCTGCGCCATCACTCTGAGCCAGTTGCCGCCCCATATTTTCTCGATGTCGCGTTCGCTGTACTTGCTTCGGAGCAGGTGTTTGGTGAACGCAATCATCTCCGACGCGTCCGCAAATCCCCTTACTCCGCCATCGCCATCGAAGTCTGTGCCTATGCCAACGTGGTCTATCCCCATCACTTTGATGGCGTGTTCCAGGTGGGCGAGCACGTCTCGCACGGTGGCCTCTCCCTCTCGGCGCAGGAATCCGTGGTAGAGCGTGATGTGGGCAACGCCCCCTTGGCGTGCCAAGGCGCGCATTTGGTCGTCCGAAATGTTGCGCGGGTGGTCGCAAAGGGCGCGGCAATTGGCGTGGCTGCACACGATTGGCTTGCCGCTGATGTCGATTGCGTCCCAGAAACTCTTCTCCGCCGCGTGGCTTAGGTCTACCATGATGCCGCAGCGGTTCATCTCGGCGATGACCTTCTCGCCAAAGTCGCTCACGCCGTTGTGCGTATTGCAGCCCCGTGCCGAGTCGCAGATGTCGTTGTCGCCGTTGTGACACAGCGTAATATAGCTGACTCCGCGTTGCGCGAAGTGCTTGACGTTGGCGAGGTCGTGCTCCAATGCCAGTCCGTTCTCGATGGCGAAGACCACCGATTTGCGCCCTTTCCGCTTGTCATCGTACAGGTCTGTCGGCCTGCGGGCGATGCTTAGGTGGCGCGAATGGTCGCGTACGATGGTCTCAATCTTGTCGAATATGAGGTTGGCGTAGCGTGCCGGGGAGATGGAAAGTGCGCTCTCGCCGCCCGGAGTCTTCACCGTGGTGACGTATTTGTCGGCCAGCTTGGGGTTGAACCTAAGGATTCCGGCCAAATCGACGCACGACGAGAACGTCTGACCTATCTTGGGCTGGGGCAGATAAGCCGCCATGGTCACCGCATCCTGCTTTCCCTCGCTCATCTTGTGTAGGTCTACGAGTATGCGGGGGTCTCTTTTGGCGAAGTCAACGCCTTGTGGGAAGAACATTGGTGTGTCGCAGTGGGTGTCGAGGATGAGCGAACGGCGGTGAATATCTTTGGCTTTCATGAACTCCGCGGCCTGTTCCACGAGCCACTGAAACAGCGGAAGCCCTTCCTCCTCCATGCATTCGGGGTGCCATTGCACTCCCATGACGGGCTTGAACTCCGTGCTTTCCATGGCCTCTATCACGCCGTCGGGCGCGGTGGCGGTCACTTGGAATCGCTTTCCCGGCTCGCGCACGGCCTGATGGTGGAACGAATTGACGGCGATACGCTCCTTATTATATATGGAGAAGAGCATGGAGCCGTTTCTGACGCTTACCGTATGCGTTGGCTCGGAGCGGTCGGCGTCTTGGCTATGCTTGATGGTTGACGGACAAAGGGTGACCACCGGCTGGCTCTTGGCCGTCTTTTTCTCCTCCCAAGTCTCCTTGGCGATGTAGTCCTCGTAGATGTCTTGCTGCACAACGCCATCGAGAGCCATGGCCAATACCTGTATTCCCCGGCAGATGCCGAGGATAGGAATCTGCCTGTTATAGGCGAGACGGGTGATCAGCAGCTCCGCCAAGTCGCGCTTGGCGTTGATGCCGTGCAGCCTTGTCGACGGTTCTTCGCCGGCCCAAAGCGGGTTTACGTCGGAGCCGCCCGTGAGCAGCAGGCCATCGATATGGTCGAGCGTGTTCACGATAACGTCCTTGTCGGTCGTTGGCGGGATGAGCAGCGGCGTTCCTCCTGCGGCTATCACTTGCTCATAGTAGCCCTTGGCCAGCATCTCGGTAGGCTCGTTGTAGTTGGTGGTCAGTCCGATGACCGGCTGCCGCTTCCCTTCGGGAAATTGCTGATAGAATTTTTCCAGGTGGTTGCTTAGGGAATAGTCCATGTTGCTTGCGTTCTTGGTGCGTGAAAACGTAAAGGCGGGCGGGACGCAGTTGGCATCCTACCCGCCTTTTCCGATAGTCTTCCTATTCCATTTCGATGGGGATGTCCCTCCGGATGCTCTGTTCCAGCGAGATGAGCGTCTCCGTGCTCACCACGCCGGGGATGCTTTGCAGCCTCTCGTTGATGAGATTCATGAGCTGCTCGTTGTCTTTTGCGTAGAGTTTGACGAGCATGGTGTAGGGACCCGTGGTGAAATGGCATTCCACAACCTGCGGTATGGCGAGCAGCCGCTCTACCACTTCCCGGTACATGGAGCCGCGCTCCAGGTCCATTCCCACGTAAGTGCAGGTGGTATAGCCAAGACTTTTGGGGTTGATTTCAAAACTGCTGCCCGTGATGACGCCGTTTTCCACGAGATGTTGCACACGCTGGTGGATGGCGGCACGTGACACGCCGCACTCTGCCGCCACGTCCTTGAAGGGCAGGCGGGCGTTCTCGGACAGGATTCCAAGAATTTTCTTGTCTAACTTGTCTATTTTATCCATAATGATTCTGTGTCAAATCACTTATTGTGGGTTTGATGATGCAAACTGTCAGCAAAATTACGGAATTTAGTTGAAAGAGCAAACGTTTTTAACTTAATTTGGCGGCACAAGGGAAGAATTATCTTAACTTTGGGTGACTTACGGGCTGTTGTGGCTGTTTTTGTACTTGTGAGCGGCCGTTCCGTGGGCGGATGCGCCCCGATGAGGCCGAAGTGCGTGTCGCAGGGTGCTTGGCTGTGGCCGAAGAGGGTGTGGGCGGGAGGCCAGCCGGGCTGTGCTTGGCGGGGGGATAGGCCGTGTGGCAAGGCAGTGTTTCCCCTTTTGTTTGCCTTGCGCTTTGCCTTGGTTTTGTAAAAGGTATGGTTTGGCGAATATTTTTAAATTAAAAATGTGAGGTTTTTAATTTAAAAATTGGAGAAAAATAAATTAAAAACTTGGGAAAAATAAATTAAAAATATTCCGCCTCCCAAATCTTTTGGAGGGCGGAATGTAAAGAGTTGGATTTCAGCATCTTGCACTCTTGCTTCTGAAAGCCTTTTGGCAAGGTGTGGCGGGGCTGTGGGGGATAAGGCGTGGAGGCATTTGCAGACTGCGGCGGGATGCCGGATGGCGTGGCGCGGAGGTGGTTTGGCGCGGTTGTCAGAGCTGTCCCGCCTCCACTTGCAGCACAATGCGCTCCGTCAGGCGGTCTGCGCCGTTGGGGTCGTAGTGCTTCTTGAGCGACGCGCCGAACATCCATGCGAACGCCTGATAGAAACTTGCGCGCATGGGACCGAGGAATGCGTTGATGAGATCGTAGCCCGTGGAGCTTGTCTCGCGGTCGATGAGCTTGATGAGGAGCTTGCCTTGTGAGTAGGTGAGCTTCTTCACGCGTGGCGTGTAGGTGTCCTTGATGTCCTTCTCCACGCGCTTCATGTGCTCTTTGCGGGCTTTTTCTGATGGCAGCGTTTCCAGATACTCATACGTCTCCATGGCTATCTGCCGGCATTCCTTGGCTATGGGCAGCGTTTTCTTGATGTTGTAGAGCAGTCGGTAGAAGCGTTTGCGGTCTTGTTCGTTCTTGAACTCCATCGGCGGAAACACGTAGATGTTGTTCACTTTCACGTATTGTATGCTGTCGCCACCCACGCGCCGTTTCCCTACGTGCACCATGGGCAGGAAAGTGGGCGAGTCCATGTCTGCATCGCGCGCCTCCGCCGTCAGCGGACGGTCGGTTTGTGCCGCCACGGGCATCGCCATTCCCGCCAGCCACAGCACTGCGGCCAGCCACAGGGTCATGCGCCGTGCCTTGGAGTGTAAAGTGTTTGCTGCCATTATCTTATCCGTTGTTTTGTCGAATGTCGTGCAAAAATACGCATTTCGCGCTGTCTTGTCTCCCTTTTTTAGCAATAATTTTGTTTTTTACTTGCATTTCTCGGCAACTTAACCTATTTTTGTACCGACCAATGCCGAAGACCATGAAGCAGCTTCTCTTACTCCTTGCGATTCTGTGGTTGCCCTGCCAGCTCTCCGCCCAGCCTCTGCCAGACGGCTGGCAGGCATATTACGACCAGCTGATGCAGGCGGATGGCGACACCGAGGAGCCGCAGGAGGATGCCATGGAGCGGCTGTCGTTCCTGCACGAGAACCCCGTGAACCTCAATACCGCCACGCGCGAGGACCTGGAGGCCATCCCCTTCCTCTCCGAGGCGCAGATTGAGGAGCTGATGGCCTACGTGGGGCAGTACCGCGGTATGCGTAGCATCGATGAGTTGTCGCTCATTGAGTCGCTCGATGCCACCCGCCGCATCCTGCTTCCTTACTTCGTGACCGTGGCCGAGGCCGATACGGCGAGGCGTTTCCCCCGCCTTGGGGAGCTGATGGAGGCTGGGCGGCACACGCTGACGGCACAGGTGGCCGTGCCGTTCTATAGCCGTGCGGGCAACAAAAGTGGCTATCTGGGCTACAAATACCGTCATGCGCTGCGCTATACGTTCGCTTGCGGCAACCGTTTGCAGGCCGGGCTTACGGCGGCGCAGGATGCCGGAGAGCCATTCTTTGCCCATCGCAACCGGTGGGGCTACGATCATTATAGCTTCTATGTTGTTTTGCGCAATCTGGGCAGGCTTAACACGCTGGCCGTGGGGCGTTATCGCGTGAGAATGGGTATGGGGCTGGCGGTGAACAACGAGGTGGAATACGGCAAAATGATGTCGGCCACGTCGCTTTTCCGCACCTCCGCCACCATCAAACCGCACGCCAGCCGCACGGCATGGAACTATTTGCAGGGCGCGGCCGCCACGGTGAGCCTCTCGGAGCGCGTCTCCTTGAGCGCGTTTCTCTCATGGCGGAAGCTCGATGCCACGCTCAATGCCGATGACGGAAGCATTGCCACCATCTTGCAGACGGGCTATCACCGCACGCCCTTGGAGATGCAGAAGAAGCACAACGCCTCGCAGACGCTTGCCGGAGGACATGTGGCATGGGCGCGGAGCGGATTCCACGTGGGCGCAACGGGCGTTTGGTCGCGCTTCGACAAGCCGTTGCGTCCCAAGACCTCAGCCGTCTACCGCCGGTATTACCCCTCCGGCGACACGTTTTGGAACGCAAGCCTCGATTATGGGTACACTGGTCACCGCCTGATGGTGAGCGGCGAGACGGCAACGGGCGACTGTGGCGCGGTGGCCACGCTCAATGCGCTTTCCTTTAAAGCCTCTTCCGCCGTCACACTCACCGCCATTCAGCGGTTTTACAGCTACAAATACTATTCGATAGCTGGCCAGGCGTTTGCC
Source organism: uncultured Prevotella sp. (assembly GCA_964640675.1). Taxonomy (GTDB): domain Bacteria; phylum Bacteroidota; class Bacteroidia; order Bacteroidales; family Bacteroidaceae; genus Prevotella. The sequence continues at coordinate 72,869 of CAZXFP010000002.1, forward strand.
GAAGGAGGCCATTTGCAGAACGAGAGTGGCGTGCTTGTGGGCATGAACTGGAACTTGGGCGGGGCATTGTCGCTCTCGGCCTACACCGACTATGCCGCTTTTCCTTGGGCAAAGTACCAAGCCCACGCCGCATCGCACAGCTGGGACAACTTCATACAGGCCACTTACACCACTCCAAGCTGGTTGCTCACCGCGCGATACAGGCTCCGCCTGCGGACGAAAGACAACGCCGAGAAGGACGGAATGGCCGATGAGGTGACGCAGCGGGCACGCTTTGCCGCCACCTATGAGGGCGGATGGTGGAGCGTGCGGGCACAAACCGATCTCGCCCACAGTGATTATCTGACCCGAAGTCTTGGCTATATGCTCACCTGCGCGGGCACTTTGCGAGTTCCCCGCGGCTTGCAGGCCACGGCATCGGTGTCCTATTTCCACACCGATGACTACGCTTCGCGCGTCTACGCTTACGAGCGGGGACTGCTCTATGCCTTCTCCTATCCCGCTTTCTACGGTAAGGGGGTGCGGTATTCGCTCTTTGCCCGCGCCGAAGTGTCGTCCCGGCTTACGCTGGTAGCCAAGCTGGCCACGACAGACTACTTCAACCGCGACCATATCTCCTCCGGCTTGCAGCGCATCGATGCCTCTTCGGCCACGGAACTGGAGGTGCAGTGCCGCCTGAGGTTCTGAACGGGCGGTCAGGAGCGGCGCGATGGCGCGCCACACAAGCAACAAGAAAATGCAAAACTCAAGCAATTCATATCCCGAATCATTCATTAAGCGATGCGGAAAGCGCGTCAAGGCATGGCTCAGTGGCCTCTCTTTCCGCACGGGCGTGGTGGTGCTGCTGTGCTGCGTGCCCTGCTACGTGCTGTCGTTTGCGCAGATGGCCTTTCCCATATCGGTGGCCATGAAGGGCATACTGTGGTTTGTGCTCTTCGGGTTGGCCAAGTGTTGCCAGTACGGAGGGCTTACCATATTGGGCGTGGAGGGCGTGCGCAGGTTGCGTGCCATGCGCCGCCGTGCCGTCGAGGCGGAAAAACAGCCGGCGGAGAAGCCCCGCGATGATGGCGAAACCTCATCAAGTGCGGAAAAGCAGCGTTAGTTTTTTGCGCGCGGGCTTTATTCATTACCTTTGCATGCGGTTAAAAACGCAATGGCGACATGAAGATAGTGAACTTTAAAGGAGGGCTGGGCAACCAGATAAGCATATATCTCTTCTACCTTTACCTCAAGCGGCACTGCCCGCATGAGCGCATTTGCGGCGCGTATTGGTCGAAATCGCTTCGCGAGCACACCGATTTCCAGTTGGAAAAGGTGTTCGACGTTGCCCTGCCGCCCCGTTCCCTGCTCACCGATTTCATCAGTAAGGCGGCCTGCTGGATGGAGATGCGCGGCCTCGTATCCACCGAGGAAGGCCCTCGCAGCGTGTTCTTCAACGGCGTTTGGCTCGACAAGAAGTACTGGGACGAGCTTCCGCCGGCCTCCGCGCTGCGCTTCCGCCCCGTTAGTCTCTCCGCCAGGAACGAGGAATACAGGCGGCAGATAGCGGCCACGCAGTCGGTTTCGGTTCACATCCGGCGCGGCGACTATCAGCAAGGCCGCAACAAGGAGTGCTTTGGGGCGTTCTGCACGCTCGACTACTATCGTGCCGCCATTGCCGAGATGAGCCGCGGCGGCGAGCCGTTGCGCTTCTTTGTGTTCTCGGACGATGTGGACTGGGTGAGGGATAACCTGCCCATCGACAACGCCGTCTACGTGACGGGCAACGAGGGCAACGACAGTTGGCTCGACCTTTACCTCATGTCGCTCTGCCGCCACAACATCATTGCCAACAGCACCTTCTCTTTCTGGGCGGCCATGCTCAATGCCAATCCCTCCAAGCGCGTGTTCTATCCCCGCAGATGGTACATCTGGGACAACCCCGACATATTCCCGGCAGACTGGAAAGCCTTGTAGGGCTGGCCTTGGCGATGGCGGCGGTTTGCGAAAGGTAAGGTTTGACAAAGCAAAACGTTACCTTTTGCCGTGCAAAAGGTAACGTTTCGGACGGCCAAACCATACGTTTGGCGAAGTAAAACAAAAGATGTTGTGTGTCAGCTGGTTACGATGCGCTTGTAGCAGTCGGCCACCTGCCGTGCCACATTGGCATTCTCAAACCTCTGGATGTACTCCTGCGCCTTGGGCACGATGCGGTCGCGCAGGGCAACGGCTTGGAGAATGGCATCGCGCATGGCCTCGGCATCGTCGGGAGATACGTAGAAGCAGTCGGGTCCGCCGGCCTCTTCCAGGCACGAGCCTGTGGCCGCCACCACGGGCAAGCCGCTCTGGATGGCCTCAATGATGGGTATGCCGAAGCCCTCGTAGCGGGAAGGATAGACGAAAGCCTCTGCCATCTGATAGATTGCGGGCAAGTCGGCGTTGGGAACGCCCTGCAAGAAGCGCACGCGGCTTTCGAGTCCGTTGCGGCGCACATAGCGTTTCACGCGGTCGGCATACTTGGTCTGCCTGCCCACGATGATAATCGACATCTCCTCGGGCAGCATTCGCAGGGCTTCCACGGCCAAGAGCACGTTCTTGCGCTCCTCCACCGTGCCCACGCTGAGCAGATAGCGCGGCGGCAGGTCGTACTCGGCGTGCACCCTTTGCAGCTCGTCTTCCGACCGCAGGAGGCGGTAGCGCGTGTCGCAGCTTTGATAGACGAGGTCGATACGGTCTTCGGGGAAGTGGCCCAGTTCAATGATGTCGCGGCGCGTGCGCTCGCTGATGGCGATGATGCGTTCGGCCTCGCGCAGTGTCTGGAAGAACTTGCGCTTGTAGATCCATGCATCAATGGCGTGATAGTACTCCGGATGGCGCATGAAGATGAGGTCGTGTATGGTGACGATGCCCGGTATGCCCGCCTTGTGCAGGCCTATGGGCAGCTCGCCGCTGAGGCCATGGAACAGCTCCACGCCGTCGCGGCGCATGTCGGCCACGATGCCGCGCGACCGCCACAGGCTCTTGGCAATGCCGTTGGTGCGGCCGGAATAGAGAAAACGCACGTTCTCGCGCTCCTGCACCTGCGTGCGCAAGTCCTCACGCCCTTGGTCGGGGGCGTAGAGAAGTAGCTCGTTGCTGGTGTCGATGGATGAAATGGAGTTGATGAGCGTGCGCCCATAGCTTCCCAGGCCTGTCCTGTTGCTCACGATGCGTTTGGCGTCGTATCCTATTCTCATGTATTTTGTTGGCGTTTTTTTTATATTTCGTGAACGTCTTTCAGCTCCTCCCGCTTGGTGACTTTGCCGTTGACGACCTCAAAAAGACGGTTGAATTCCTCGCGCGTGCGCTTCCAGCGGTTGTGGCTCCACAGCCAGAGTTCGGGCTGGCGGCGTATGTTCTCCTCCAAAAGCTGGAAGTAGCGGTCGGTGATGGCAAACTCTGGCTCTTCGCCGGGGTGCTCGGTGATGAGCTTGAAGTCTACCACGTAGTGGCCACGGCTGACGCGCCGCACATCGCCGTACCAGCACACTTGGTCGGTGTGTCGGGCAATGCGCTCCGAGCCTGTGAATACGGGGGTGTCGTGGCAGAGGAAGTCTACCCAGTGGTGGATGTTCCGCCACAGCGGAACTTGGTCGGCAATGTATCCGGCGAGCACTTGATGGCGCTCGCGCTTGAACTGCAGAATCTTGCGGAGGCTCTCCTGCATGGGCACGCAGGTGGCATTGCGCCGCTCGCGCGCCACCTTGAAGAGGCGGTCGATGGCCGCGTTTTCTATCGGATGATAGAGCTGGCAACACTTCACGTTGTCGGGAATCCAGTAGGGGAGTGAGGTTATCCACTCCCAGTTGAACATATGGCCAAGGAAAATGCAGCCCGAGCGTCCCTTGGCAAACTGCTCTTGCATGGCCTCCACGCCCCTGAACTCCATCCGCCGCCGCATTTCGCGCTCGGACATGGTCATCATTTTCAGCGTCTCGAAGATGTAATCGCAGAAGCCCCGGTAGAATTTGCGCTCTATGCGGAGTAGCTCTTGGTGGCTCTTCTCGGGGAAGGCGGAGGTGAGGTTGTTCCAGATGACCTTGTGGCGGTAGCGTACCACGCGCCCCACGAGCAGATAGACCACATCGGAAAAGACGTAGAGCACGCGTAGGGGGAGCAGGGAGACCAGCCACCAAAGGCCAAAGCCAAGGCCGTAAGCCAGCTTATGCGCGGTATTTCTCATTTCACTCGGAGTTGGTCGTTCACCATTCGGAACATATACTCATAGATGATGGCTTTCAGCTCGGTCAGCATCTTCTGCTCCACGGCCACCTTGCCTTGCAGGTTGTGGCGCATCAGGCGGTCGGAGAGGGCATAAAGGCCGCGCACGCGCTGGCCGTCGAACTGCAATACGTAGCCATGTTTGACGTATTGATACGTTCCATCCACGTAGTTGACGGCATAAGTGTCTTCGCTTGGCGTGCCCAGCATGTCGCTTCCGAAGCCCAAGTAGCTCTTGTCGTAGCCCAGATGGGTGAGCACGGTGGGGAGAATGTCGATTTGCTGTGCCACGGCGTCGCGCATTCCTGGCTTAATCTCGCCCGAGGGGTCGTAGATGATGATGGGCGCGGAGAAGCCGCCAATGCTGGTCTGGTACTCGGCATGGTCGGTTTGGTTGGTATGGTCGGACGTGAGCACAAAGATGGTGTTCTTGAACCACGGCTGCTTCTCGGCAGAGGCGAAGAACCGGCCGATGGCATGGTCGGTGTAGCGGATGCACTTGTGTATGGGCAGCCCTTCTTCCTTATATACGGCCTTGTATTCCTTAGGTACGACAAAGGGATGGTGGCTCGACACGGTGAAGATGGCGGTCATGAAAGGCTGCTTCATCTCGCCCATCTTGGTGCAGTAGTACTGCATGAACGGCTCGTCCCAGATGCCCCAGTTGCCATCGAAGTCGCTGTCGCCGCCAAATCGCTTGTCGGCTGCGTAGTCTTGTCGGCCATAGTAGTTCTTGAAGCCTATCTTCTTGGCAAACGCGAGGAATCCCATCGAGCCGCGGTTGGCACCGTGGAAGAAGGCGGTGTCGTAGCCCCATTGTGCCAAAAGTCCCGGCAGGCCGGTGTAGTTGTTCATGGATGACGGGGTGAGAATGAACGGCTCAACGAACATGGGGATGCCGCAGAGCACCGAAGGCATGCCGTCTATGCTCTTGTGACCGTTGGCAAAGGAGTGCTGGAACACGCAACTCTTGGCTATCAGCTTGTCTACGTTGGGCGTGTATCCCTTGTATTGGCCGTTTTCCAAGTCCTTGTTGAAAGCCCCGATGTACTCGCGGCCGAAGCTCTCGACTATCAGTATGACCACGTTCTTGCGGTTTGGCGTGGCCTTGGTGGCGGGATGGATGGGGTCGAACACCTTGGCGGCATCGTCAAGGCTGGCATAATAGTCGGGGATGGCGAAGACGCTCTTGCCTATTGTGCGCAGCAATGCGAACGGAGTGTTCAGTACGAGGGCGGTTTCCTTGGGTCGTTCCACCCACTGGTCGGCGTTGCTCACGGTGATGGGACGCACTCCCGACTGCAATCCGCCGCGGCATCCGGCCACGCTTCCTACGGCTGCGATAGCCAGTGCGGCAAAGTTGATGCCCGCGAAGCGCAACCGTTGGCGCGTGGAGGCATAGTCCTTGCGGTCGGTTTGCGGCGAAACGTAGAGGAAATAGAGGGCAATGAAGGCGGCGATACCCAACACAACGAGCACCCAATGGTCGAGGGCGGCATTGAGAACGATACCTCCGAGGTTGTTTTCGTTGTCAAATTCGCGGAAAACACTTGTGGTTGTGCGGCGCATGGTGAAGGGATAGTACACCGCATCGGCGAGATTGATGGCGAAGGCCAGTCCGTTGGTAATGGTGAAGAGCCACCGCAGTGTCTGATGCCATGCCTTTGTCTCCTTTATCCATAAGGGGAAGAGGGTCAAGGCAATCCACAGCATGTTGATATAGAAGATGGCTGCCGTGTCGAAGAGCAGCCCTCCACGGAAAATACGTGCCAGATTGCCCGTGGCCAGTGTGTCGGCGAAGAACGATTGGTTCTCCACAAGGAAGGCCACGCGGGCTAAAAGGAAGAGCATGTAGGCCAAAATCAAGTTGATTATCACGGCAATGGCCGGGCCAAAATCGCTCTTTAACAGCTTTCTCATTTGTTGATTATGATTCGTTTTCTGACCTGTCGGTCGGCCTTGTTGTGTGGAACGGTCTGTGAGATGTTCCGCATCGGCCTCCGATAAGGTTCTATTTAAGTTCTCTGCGAGCAGCTTTTTAGAGTTTCTCAAATAGCTTTGAGGATTTCTGCAAGCCGTTTTTGAGCTATGTCCAATGATTTCTTGGCTTTTTTGGAAGCAGCTTTTTAGATTTCCTGCATGTCGTGCAGCTTCTTGTAATAGCCGTCTGCGCGCATCAGTTCCTCGTGCGTTCCTCGCTCAACGATGCGTCCCTCGTGCATGACGCATATCTCATCGGAGTTCTTGATAGTGGAAAGGCGGTGTGCCACGGCTATGGTGGTGCGCGTTCTCATCAGTTTTTCGAGCGCGTCCTGCACCAATCGCTCGCTCTCGGTGTCGAGTGCGGAGGTGGCTTCGTCCAAAATCAGCACCGGCGGATTCTTTAAGATGGCCCGTGCGATAGATATGCGCTGGCGTTGTCCTCCCGAAAGTCGGCCGCCACGGTCTCCGATGTTGGTCTCGTAGCCGTTTTCGCTCTGCATGATGAACTCGTGGGCGTTGGCAATCTTCGCCGCGTTCTCAATGTCCTCGTCCGTTACGCCTTCCGTACCGAAGGAAATGTTGTTGCGGAAAGTGTCGTTGAAGAGTATTGCATCTTGGTTGACGTTGCCAATGAGTTCCCGCAGGTCGTGCAGGCCAAGGTCTTTGATGTTGATACCATCGATGAGCACCTCGCCTTCCTGCACATCGTAGTAGCGGGGGATAAGGTCGAGCAGTGTCGACTTGCCGCTTCCGCTTTGTCCCACCAGTGCCACGGTCTTCCCTTTGGGTATCACGAGGTTGATGTCTTTGAGCACATAGTGTCGCTCTGGGTGCTCTTTGTTGTCCTCATGGTCGGTGTATGCGAAGCTGACGTGGCGGAACTCTATCTCGTGTTCGAAGCTATCGATGTGCTTGGGATGCTCCGCGTCCTTGATTTCCACCTCCGCTTTCAGTATTTTGTCGACGCGCTCCATTGAGGCGAGACCCTTGGGAATGTTGTAGCTGGCTTTGGAGAAGTCTTTCAGCGGGTTGATGATGCTGTAGAGTATCACCAGATAATAGATGAAAGTGGGTCCGCTGATTACCGGATATTCGGCCAGGACGAGCGTTCCGCCAAACCAGAGCACCACAACAATCATCACCGTGCCGAGGAACTCGCTCATGGGGTGAGCCAATTGTTGCCTCACGCTCACCCGTTGTATGTCTTCCCGGTAGGCATTGTTCACCTTGTCGAAACGCTTGTTCATCTTTTCCTCGGCGCAGAAGGCTTTGATGATGCGCAAACCGCCCAGTGTCTCCTCCACTTGGCTCATGGTGTCGCTCCAAAGAGCCTGTGCCTTGATGGAGTTGGCTTTCAGTTTGCGTCCCACATAGCCCATGAACCATCCGAAGATGGGCACGAAGACAATCGTGAAGAGCGTCAGTTGCCAGCTGATGAGCAGCAATGTCGTGAAGTAGATGATGATAAGGATGGGGTTTTTGAAGATCATGTCGAGCGAAGCCATGATGGAGTTGTCTATTTCCTGCACGTCTCCGCTCATGCGGGCGATGATGTCGCCCTTTCGTTCCTCACTGAAGAAGCTCAGCGAAAGGGATGTTATCTTCTGATAGAGCTGGTTTCGGATGTCGCGCACCACTCCCGTCCTTATCGGGATGATGGAAGCGGACGACAGGAAGTAAGCTCCCGTCTTGAGAAACGTCATCAGTGCCAATACCACACCAATGACAAGCAGCACCGTTGTTGGCCCCCATGAGGTGATGTATATCTGCGTATAGTAGTCCACATTGTTAGACAGCACGTCTTTCAGCGACCCTTCGCCCCATGCCATCACGTGCGTTGCGCCCGATCCGTTGTCTACCTTGAAGAGAATTTGGAGCATCGGGATGAGCGTGGCAAAGGAGAACACGTTCAGAACCGCCGATAATATATTGAACACCACCGCCGCGACAAGGTATCTCTTGTAGGGCGGAATGAATCTGAGCAATACTTGTATAAAATCTTTCATATATTTGCTTGTGTCCCCTTGACTGTTTCCTCGCAGGGAAGTTGCCTTGGGGATGTTATTCCGCTTATAAAGTTGCAAATATACAGATTTCAAAGAAAACTGCAAAGGCTTTGCCGAGTTTTTTGCAAACAAAAATGGTTTTGCTTTCCCCGACATCTTGTTGTCCCTTCCTTGTGCCGTGCCTCTGTGTGCTGGTCTCCGCCGGCTATTCCCGCAGCCTTTTCTGATGAGGGGGAGAGGTGTGCTCGCGGGCTGTTCTCTTGAAGACGGGCAGCCGGAAAACAAACGCCGGGAGCACGTTGATGCCCCCGGCGGTAAGCGATGTCGTGTCTCGGTGTTTGCTCTTCTTGTTCTGTAAGCAGCCGAAACCACCGTGTTCTTATTTGTTCAGCTTCCAAGTCACGCCGTCTTTGGTGTCTTTCACCTCAAATCCGGCGGCGGCAAGCTCGTCTCTAATCTTGTCTGATGTGGCCCAATCCTTGTCGGCCTTGGCCTTGGCGCGCAGCTCCAGCACCATGTCCATCACCTTTCCGAAAGCCTCCTCACGCGATCCGTTGTTCTGCGTGCGCTCGCTTTGCAGGCCAAGGATGTCGTTTATGAAGATGCGCTGCACCTCGGCCACCTCCCGGATGTCCTCTGCCGAGAGTTGGGCTTTGTGATCCGTGGCCGTGTTGATGAGGTGGCAGGTCTCGAAAAGTATAGAGATGACGGCCGGGGTCATCATGTCATCGTTCATGGCATCGTAGCAACGCTGGCGCAGCGCGGCCACGAAGGCATGCGACTTCTCGTCGCTTTGTGCCGCCGGCTGCACGCGTTGCAGGTCGGCCACGCTGTCCATGAGCCGGTTGTAGCCTTTCTCGGCGGCTTTCAGAGCCTCGTTGCTGAAGTCTACGGTGCCCCGGTAGTGGGCAGAGAGGGTGAAGAAGCGGATGGTCATGGGCGAGTAGGCCTGCTCCAGCAGCTTGTGTGTGCCCTCAAACAGCTCGTTCAGTGTGATGAAGTTGCCATAGCTCTTGCCCATTTTCTGTCCGTTGATGGTGAGCATGTTGTTGTGCATCCAGTATTTCACCATCGGATCGCCCTGCGATGCCACAGCCTGCGCAATCTCACACTCATGGTGCGGGAATATCAAGTCCATTCCGCCGCCGTGTATGTCGAAGTGGTTGCCCAGGTATTTGCGCCCCATGGCCGTGCATTCGCAGTGCCATCCAGGGAATCCCATGCTCCACGGACTTGGCCAGCGCATGATGTGCTCGGGCTTGGCCTGCTTCCACAGGGCGAAGTCGGCTTGGTTGCGCTTCTCGCCCACGCCGTTGAGGTCGCGCGAGTTGTTGATCATGTCGGTGAGGTTGCGCCCCGACAGCACGCCATACTGATGGTCTTGGTTGTATTTCTCCACATCGAAGTAGACGCTGCCATTGCTCTCGTAGGCATAGCCATTGGCCAGAATCTCCTTCACCAGCTCCTCTTGCTCGATGATGTGCCCCGTGGCGTGCGGCTCAATGGATGGCGGCAGCACGTTGAGGGCGCGCATGGCGTCGTGATAACGGTTGGTGTAGTACTGCGCCACCTCCATCGGCTCCAGCTGCTCGAGCCTTGCCTTCTTTGCAATCTTGTCGTCTCCCTCGTCGGCATCGTGCTCCAAGTGGCCTACGTCGGTGATGTTGCGCACGTAGCGCACTTTGTAGCCGATGTGCTTCAAGTAGCGGAAGAGCACGTCGAAGGTGATGGCCGGGCGGGCATGGCCCAGATGCGGGTCGCCGTAGACGGTGGGTCCGCACACGTACATGCCCACGTGGGGCGCGTTGAGGGGCTGAAACCGCTCCTTTCTGCGGTGCAGCGTATTGTAGATAACTAAATCCTGCATGATGTGTTATTTGTTTTTACAACTGCAAAGTTACGGCTTTTCCTTGTAATTTGTGGCTTTTGTTTGGAAAATAAGTGCCGTGTCGCCGCCGCCACGCTTTTGTTGGGCTTTTGGGCAGGCGTGGCGGCACGCGCATTGTCAGTATTTGAACGAGCTTCCGCCCAGAAATTCGCGCAGCAGCGATGTGGGCGGCAGCGTGCGGTTGGGGATGGGCTGTATGTAGCTGAGGAACTTCCGCAGCCTGTAAGCCTCGGCGTGCTCGGGGCAATTCTCCGGCACAAGTTCCAGCAACGGCTCGGCTTGCTGCTTGATTACGGCCAGTTCGAAGAGCATGGCCGTGTTGAACATCACGTCGGCATTCTCTTGATGGGGGAATATCCATTTGTTCTCGCCCGCCCTCACGCTCGGCCAGCGGTGTATGGTCTCCTGTGCGTTCACGCCGCGATACTTGTAGTCGCGGATGATACGCCGCAAGAGGCGGTTGTCTGTTGTGGGTATGTAGTTGTGATCATCGAGCAATATGGTGGTCAGTGCCGAGATGTAGACGTGGAACTTCTGCTCCGCGGGAATCTGCGCCGTCAGTTCCGGGTTGAGCGCGTGTATGCCTTCCAGCACAAGCACTTGGTCTTCGCCCAGCCGCAGCTTCTTGCCGCTCTTCTCGCTCAGTCCCGTCTGGAAGTTATATTTGGGCAACTCAATGGTCTCACCGCCGAAAAGCTGGCTCAGTTGCTCGTTGATGAGCGGAATGTTGAGGGCGTAGAGGCTCTCGTAGTCGTATTCCCCGTTGGCGTCGCGCGGCGTTTTGTGCCGGTCCACGAAGTAGTCGTCGAGCGAGATTTGCACGGGCTTGATGCCGCAGGTGAGCAGTTGTATCGACAGCCGCTTGCAGAATGTGGTCTTTCCCGACGAGCTTGGTCCGGCTATGAGCACCACGCGCGTGCCCTTGCGGTTGGCTATCTGCTCGGCTATGGAGGCTATCTTCTTCTCTTGCAGTGCCTCGCTCACGTTGATAAGGTCGGTGGTCATGCCCGCCTGCACAGCTTCGTTGAGGTCGCCTATGGTGCTGATGCCGAGAATACGGTTCCATGCGTGCTGCTCCTTGAAGATGTCGAACATCTTTTCCTGCCGCACCAGCGCGCCAAGCTGCGATGGGTCTTCGCGGGAGGGGATGCGCAGGAGCGCGCCATCGTAGTATTTCTCCAGCCCGAAGCACGTGAGCTGTGCCGTGTTGGTGAGCAACGCGCCGTAGAAGTAGTCCACGTAGTCATCTATCTGATAGTAAGTGGTGTACAGGCTTCCCGCGCTGCGCAGCAGCTTGGCCTTGGCGGTGTCGCCTTTGGTCTCAAACATTTTCACGGCCTCTTCGGTGGGCACTTCAAATCGGCGCACGGGCAGCCGCTTGTCGATGAGCTGCTGCATGCGCTCGCGTATGCGCTCCACGTCTTCCAGCGTGACGGGATGCCCCAGGGAGAGGTTGCAGAAGTAGCCGTTGCTCACGGGAATGTCGATGACCACGCTGCTTTCGGGAAACAAGTCGTGTACGGCCTTGCACAGCACGAAGAAGAGCGTGCGCGTGTAGCAGCGCGAGCCGGATGCGGAATGCAGGTCGAGAAACTCCACGTCCTTGTTGTGATACAGCCGATAGTTGAGGCCTTCCACTTTGTTATTGACCGTAGCGTTCACTGGCCCGTGCTCCATTTGCAGGCCAAAGGCCGCGTATGCCTCTTTGAGCGAGCTGCCTATAGGCAGTTCTCTTGTCTCGCCGCAGTTCTTGCAGCGCACCTTCACCGTCTGTTTCATCATGCGTCTTGGTTGTTGGTTTTTGTTTCTCGTTACTTTGCCGCAAAGTTAAGCAATCCCCGCGAGACGACCAAATTGCCGGCGGGCGAAAAGTGGTCTGCATCCAAGGGCTTTCCGCAGCCCCTTTTGTGCTGTCTTGCAGGCTGAAAAACCTTTTACAAGAATGCGCCCTGCGTGCAATGGCATGGCGAAAGCATACCTATTGGCCGATGAAACCATACGTTTTGTGCGGCAAAAGGTATGGTTTTGCAGGGCAAAACGTTACCTTTTTGCAACGGATTGATTCATAGGTGGTTGCGTGTGGGGCTGCAAGGGAGCGTGGCGGGGCGCGTTTTGTGTTGTGCCGCTTGCTTGGCTGCTGGCGGCGGGCAGGGTATGGGCAAGTGGTGGCTTGGCCGTTGGTCAAAAATATTGCGTTAGGCGTTTCCCAAACGTCAGCCTTCGTGCGCGGTGGCTTGTTGGCAGTGTGAAAATTTTTAGGCAAAAATTAAGAAAAGATTTGGTTTATCAAGGTTTTTTCGTAAATTTGCAACTATCGTTTACTCTTGAGATCTTTTTCGTCTCGAAGCTACTGAGAGGAAGAATCTGAGGACACAAACGTGCTGAGTGCCTGAATAGCGTTTTTGACACAAACAGAATACCCTATCTTTAACCTATAATTAGAGCCGAAGGGGGGATGGCATATAACTCCCCATCACATCCATGATGAATAAACCAAGACACATTCTTCTGCTTTTGGCAGCTGCGTGTTGTGCGTCGGTGGCCTCTGCGCAGGCGGTGGCTCCGCCCCAGGCACCCCGGCAGGCAGGCAGCGATGGCGTGCAGCTCTATGGCGTGGTGTTCAATGCTTTTGGAAGCAGCACCCCGTTTGAGGAGCATGGCGAGGGACTCTACACCCTCAACACGGCCAATCCGGCATCGGTGAAGCTTGTCAAGCAGGGCATACGCGGCTATGGCGGCGGCACCTACGCGCAGGGCGTGTTCTACGCCAGCAACTACACGGAGGATGAGAGCGGACGCTTCCTCACCATGCCCGTGAAACTGTCGCCGTACAGTGCCGAGACGTGGACGGCCGACACCGTCTATCGCGGTTTCGCCTTCTCCTCCATCGCCTCCGACATGACGTTCGACCCCGTGACGCAGCGCGTCTACGGCTGTTTCTATGATGAGGACTACAACCAGTGCCAGACGCTGGGCAGGCTGAGGCTCGGCCCTGCCGACGCCACTTGGGGGCTGCTCTTTGGCAGCGACGCCATCGGACAGCTGCCCGAGCGCATGGTGGCCTTGACGGCCAGCCTTGCGGGGCAGCTCTATGGCATCGGACAGAGCGGCCAGTTCTATCTGATAGACAAATATACGGCTGCTGCAACGGCCGTGGGCGAAACGGGAGTGAAGCCCATGCCGCTGCGACAGAGTGCTACCTACGACTACAAGTCGGGAAAAATCTATTGGGCGGCCAACTTCCTGCTCGACGGCTATGCCGATGCGGCCATCTACGAGGTGGACCCCGCAACGGGAAAAGCCACGATGGTGACCGACCTGACGTGGAACGGCACGCAGAGCGGAGAGCAGTTTGTGGGGCTTTTCGTCAAGCAAGACCTCAATCTTTTTGGTCTGCCGGGGCAGGTGACGAGCCTTTCGGCCGAGGCCACGTCGCTCACGGGCGGCAAAGTGTCGTTCACGCTTCCGCAGAATGATGTGAGCGGCCAGCCTATAGCGCAGAACTTGTCTTACGCCATCCGCCTCAATGGCAGCGAGGTGGCGCGTGGCGAGGGTGCGCCGGGCGATGCCCTTTCCGTTCCTTTCTCCTCCACGGGCGAGGGAGAGGCCATGCTGCTCGTCACGGCGGCAGTGCCCTCGGCGGGCGATAGTCCCGAGGCCGTGGGCGAGCCAGACACCGTGAGGCTGTGGCTGGGGCATGGCGTGCCCCTCAGTCCGTCGTCGCTCACGCTGAAAGATGAGGGCACGGAGGTGCAAATCAGCTGGCACGCGCCCGAGGGCTGCGTGAATGGCGGCTATCTCGACGCGGAGAACCTGACATACACCGTCATGCGCTACCAGGCGGGGCAAGAACCCGACTCAACGGTGCTGGTAGAGGGGCTTAAAGACGTGGAGTACTACGATGGAACGCTCCCCGAGACGTCCGGAACCTATTATTATAAGGTGGTGGCTCACAATGGGTCGTTTGCCAGCACTGCGGCACGGTCGGCCGACTTGGTGCACTTAGGCTCGCTGCCGCTTCCCTATTCCAATGCCATGGACACGCAGGAGAGCATGAAGGACTACACCATTATAGACGCGAATGGTGATGGCCACACCTGGAAGTTTGACGACTACAATGCGATGATGGCCTATTCCTATAACTCAAAGGCTTCGGCCGATGACTGGATGATAACTCCGGCCATCAGGATGAGGCGCAACGCCGTCTATACGTTCAGCTTCGAAGCACTCAACAGTTATCCCGTGGAGCGCATAGAGGCCAAAGTGGGCGACGCGGCCACAGCCGAGGCCATGACAGATGTGGTGATTGAGCCTACCGACATCGAGTATCAGCCGCGCGTACATACGCTGACGGGCAAGTTCCGTGCTCCGTCGGACGGTATGCGCCACTTCGGCATCCACGCAATCAGCGATGCCGACATGAGTACGCTCTACATTCGCAACCTCACCATCACCGAGTCACCGCTGACATCGCCCGATGAGGTGAGTGGATTCTCCGTTGTGCCGGGCGAGAAGGGAAGCCCCGAGGCGGCCATCTCTTTTGTTGCGCCCACGGCAGACCTTAGCGGGAATCCCATTTCGGGCACGATGCGGGTGCGATTGACCCGCGATGGCGTGGAGCTGACCACGCTTGACGGGGTGAAGGCAGGACAGGCGTGCAGCTATACCGACCAAAATGTGCCGTCGGGAAGCTACACCTATTCGGCAGTGGCCATCAACGACAAGGCCGAGGAGGGCGTAGAGGTTTCCCAAACCGTGTTTGTCGGCCTTGATACGCCCGGTGCTGTTGTCGATTTGCGCGCCGTTGAGGACTTGGGGCACGAAGGACGCATCCATGTAACGTGGCGCGCGCCGGAGAAAGGTGCTCATGGAGGATACATTGACCCCGCCGGGCTTACCTATTATCTCTCCCGCGGCTATGAGATGGAAGACCGCAATCTGGGCAATCAGACCAGTTTTGAGGATCAGTTGGAGATTGATGGCCGGCAGACGTTCAGCGGCTACACGGTCTATGCGGCCAACAGTACGGGCGCAAGTCGCGATTTGAGGAAGACCTGCACAGTTATTGCCGGCCCGGCGTTGCAAGCTCCCATGGTGGAATCGTTTGCCGGGGGCACGATCAAGAGTGGACCGTGGCTCACCAACGTCACTATTGGCGAGATAGGGGAGGCCTATTGCTACATGATGAGCGAGTATGAGGGGCTTGCACCGCAGGATAATGATGGCGGAATGCAGTCGTTCTCGGCCATCGGCGTAGGTAAGGCCGTGCGTAGTGAGTCGCCCAAGGTGGACATCAGCCGCCTTGAGACCCCCGTACTTCACTTCTGGGCTTTGTTCAACGGAGCTTCCGACTCGCTTATCGTCAGTGTGTCGCCCGATTATGAGGGCTTTGTGCCGCAAATGCGCCTTTCCGCGGCTAACGCAAAGGAGGGATGGAACCGCTATTCCCTCGATTTGGCCGCCTTCAAGGGCAGCCGCTTCGTGCAGATTGGCTTCGAGGGCAAGGCCATGTCCGACATCAACAACTTCATCGACTTCGATAACGTGTCCATTGTTGAGGATGTGGAGTATGATTTGATGGCGTTGTCGATTGCAGCACCGGCACGCGCGGAGGCCAATAGCGAGGTGAACGTGCAGTTTGCGCTTCGCAACAATTCGTTCGAAGGTGTGGCTTCGGACGATTATACCGTTACGCTTTATAAGAATGGAGAAGCCGTGGCCACGCAAAAGGGCGTGGATGTGGCTTGCGATGGTGTGGCAACGATAACCATTGGCGACGCTGTCAGTGTGCTGGATGCCGATACGGTGGTGTATCAGGTGTGCTTGGAGATGGCCAAAGACGAGATTCCCGACAACAATATTAGCTCTGAGGCCGTCCTTTTGCTCAACAAGCCCGACTATCCCGCGCCCCTTTCGCTCACCGCTGTCAGAAATAATGATGTCGTGAACCTTAACTGGCAGGAGCCCGACTTGCTGAATAGGCCGTCTAAGGCCGTCACCGATGGCTTCGACAGCTACACCGCTTTCGACATTGCAGGTTACGGACAGTGGACAACGGTGGACGCTGACGGACAGAATACCATCATGATTACCCTCAATTCGATGTTCGGCCCGCTGCAATACAACAACGCCGGCAAGCCGATGGCATTCCAAGTGTTCAACGTTATGGAAGCCGGTATCCCCTTTGCAAGCTGGGATCCGTATTCGGGAGAGCAGATGCTGGTGTGCTTCGCCAATGCCTCGCCCGATGGCGGCTACTCTCCTGGCAAGCCGAACGATGACTGGCTCATCTCGCCGGAGCTGAGCGGGCAGGCGCAAACCATCCGTCTCTTTGCCAAGGCGGGCATGGGTGGCAGCTGCTACGTTCCCGAGCAAATGGAGCTCCTTTACTCCACTACCGACACCCGTACCGAGTCTTTCGTCAAGGTGGGTGAGACCATTGATGTGGACAATGTGGACGGTTGGGCAGAGCATAGCTTCGATGTGCCGGCCGGGGCAAAGTATTTTGCCATTCATTGTGTGTCCGATTACAAGTTTGCGCTGCTCATTGACGATGTGACTTATATCCCCGCAGGCGCAGAACCAGAGCCTTTGACGCTTCTGGGCTATCATGTCTATCGCGACAAGCAGCGGGTGAGCGAGTCCATAGTGCAGACTACGGCCTTCACCGATGCCTCCGCCGATGCCAAGACCTATCAGGTTACGGCCGTTTACGATAAGGGCGAGTCTGTTCCGGCGCAGGTTGCCGTGGACAATACAGGCGTTCGCGACACGCAAAAGTTTGCTTGCGAGGTGCTTGGAGAGCAAGGACGAATCACCGTTAGCGGTGCGCAGGGACGCGAAATCGGCGTGTTCACGGCCGATGGACGCTCTGTGGCCACGCAGCGCCATGCCGACCGCGCCACGTTTGCTGTCCCGTCGGGGCTGTATGTGGTGCTTGTAGACGGAAAGGCTTACAAGGTAAGCGTGAGATAAACCTTAAAATGAGAACGGGATGAAAGCAAAAATCGGTTTATTTGCTTTGCTGACGACCTTTGGCATCGCCTCTGCCGCCGGGCAAAACCGGTGGCGGGGCGTTGCGCCCAAGGTTCTCGCAACACCTTATATATTGAATTTTGACTCGGAGGATGCCGTTGCCACTGTGACCATAGAGGATGCCAACCATGATGATTGCACTTGGATGTTCTTTGGCGACTGCATGATTTACGGGGTAAGTGACTACGGATACGATGCCGATGACTGGATAATTACGCCGGCCTTGCAGCTTAGCAGCGACTCTATCTACCGTGTTGCCGTCAGCGCGCACGCCGATGAGAGCTGGGCGGAGCGGTTTTCCATCAGCGCGGGCGAGGATTCGGATGCCGCGGGGATGGTTTGGGAGGTCATGCCGCCCACAACCATCACCAATGCAGACTACGAAACCTTTGCCGCACTCTACCGTCCGGCTGCCACGGGCGCGATTCATATGGGGCTGCACGTCACCTCTCCCGCCGTGGATGGAAGCTACATCTATGTGGAACGTCTGACCGTCAGTGCCGTTGCCGCAGCCCACGCCCCCTCGGCAGTGGGCAATGGCCGTGCCGTGGTGACGGAAGCGGGGCGGAAGGTGTCCGTTTCCTTCGTTGCTCCGGCGACGGATTGTGCCGGCGATGCGTTGCAGCGGGTAGACAGCATTGTGGTGATGCGCGATGGAAAGGTAGTTGGCCGCGTTGCCGATGCCATTCCCGGTGGCGAGTATACGGTGGTTGACATGCCCGATGCCAATGGCATGGTAGCCTATACGCTGACGCCTTACAACGCGCATGGGCAGGGAATCTCTGCCGAGGTGGAGGCTTGCGTGGGGCTTGATGTGCCCGCTGGCGTAACCAAGGCGCACGTTGAGGCTCTGGACGATGAGGGAAATGTATCCGTCAGCTGGTGCGCGCCCACCCAAGGAGCGCACGGCGGCTATATTGATGCGGGGAAATTGACCTACGTTGTGTCTGGCATTGGCGGCTCTTTGGAGCAGGCTGCCACCATGGCCGCCACCCAACTGGCCGACCAAGTGGCCATGCAGGATGGCGAGCAGCGTCTGGCTTGGTATGTCATCACGCCGCAAAACGAGAGCGGAACGGGCGAGAGCGTGTCCACCGACACCGCTTTTGTGGGCAAGCCCTATGCGCTGCCCTATGAGGAGTCGTTCCCCCGCCGCCAGCCGCAGCACGGGCCGTGGCAGATGGCCAATGACGAGGTGGCCGAATGGTACATGATGCTCTATGGCACTTACACCGAGCCTGCCGATGGCGATGCCGGATTGCTCGCGTTTGCCACGGTTACGGAAGGCCGCCGCGCCACCATCATCGGCCCGAAAGTCACCTTGGAGGGGTCGCATAACCCGCGGCTGAGGTTCCAGACGTGGTATATGGGCAGAGGGCCGCACGCCTTGCGCGTCATGCTGCGTGCGTCTGACGGCTCAATACATGAGCTTGACAACTTCAGCCCCATCGATACGGCTCTTGATGGCAACGATGGCGAGTGGCGAACCCACGACTACGACCTCTCCGACTATCGCCACTATGCTTATGTGCAGCTGATGTTGCAGGGCGTGGGTGGCCATACGGATGAGCCGGTAACCATCGTTCCGCTCTACGTAGATGCCATCAGCATTACCGATCCCGCTGTCGACGATCTTGCCGCAGAGCGGTTTGAGCCGACAAAGGCCGACCGTGTGGAGGTGGGCGATGAGGTGTCGTTCTCCGTTATGGTGGCCAATCGCGGCCTGCGCACGGCCAGCGGCTATTCGGTGCGTCTCTGGCGCGATGGCCTGTGTGTGGATTCCGTTGCGGGCACTGACCTTGCGGCCAACGACAGTGTAGCCGTTGCGCTCACCGACCGCCCCAATGCCAACGCCAAGGAGACAAGCCGCTATGTGGCCACTGTGGACTGGGAGGCCGATACGAACGCGGCCAACGACTCTTCTTCCGTGGCTGTGGTGACGGTATTGCCGGGCAAGCCCTTCCTTACCCACGTCACGGCGCGCGAGGACGGCAGTGGCGTGAGCGTGGAGTGGACGCGCCCCGATGGCGCAGACGATGCTGCGGAGGCAGCGGTGGTGACGGAAGACTTCGAAAGCTACTATCCCTTCACCATCAGCCACTTCGGGCAGTGGTCGCTGCACGATGGAGACTTGCAGAACACTATCGGAATACAAGACGGCTACGGCGACTTTGTGCAGTATCCCAACGTGGAAAGCCCGATGGCGTTCCAGATATTCAGCCCTGGGCTGGCCGGTGTGAGCAGCTATTACTTCCCCACCCACTCGGGCAGTCAGGTGGCGGCGGCGTTCAGCGCAGGACGCTACACGGCCAACGATGATTGGCTTGTCTCCCCGGAGGTGGATGGCGGACAGACCATCAGCTTCTGGGCTTGCAGCCCCGATGGCTCGTATTACGGCACGGCGGAGCAGATTCAGGTGATGGCCTCTGCGGCGGGAACGGCCGTGGCCGACTTCGTGCCGGTGGGCGAGGTGATTACTGTGCCCTCGGCATGGACGGAATGCACGGCGGAGCTTCCTGCCGGCACGCGCCACTTTGCCTTGCGCTGCGTGTCGAAAGACCAGTACATCCTCTTCATTGATGATATTACCTACCGAAAGGCTGCCCGCGACTTCAGCCTTGTGGGCTACAACGTCTATCGCGATGGTGCTTTGCTGGCCTCCCTCGCCCCCACGGCCACGGCTTATGCCGATGCGGAGGGCAACAAGGGGCACGCTTACGCGGTGGCGGCGGTCTACAACGTGGGCGAGAGCGTGCCTGCCCATGCGCAATGGCTTGACGCGGATGGCGTTGCAGCGGCAGAGACGGCGGATGGCGTGTCGCCCGTTGCGGTCTATGACCTCAGCGGTCGCCGGCTCACGGATGAGGCTGCGCGTGCCAAGGGCGTGCGTATTGTGAAGCAAGAAACGCTGGTGCGGAAAGTGCTGGTGAGGTAACGCCTCGTTGAGGCTCAACAGCTGCAAGGGCGGCGCAGAAGATTCGCAATTCTTACTCTTCTGCGTCGCCCTTAGTTGTGTCGTCTTGTGGGGCGGAAATGGTGTGCGTTTCAAAATGGAATAGGTGTGTATAGGGTTGATTATCGGTGTTTTTCTTTGTGTGAAAGTTGCGTGCTTGGTTATGCCTCGGCACGTGTGAGCTGATGGGAAAAGGGCTTTCGCCCGCTTGCCGATGATGGGTTGTTGGGGATAGGCGCGGTTTGGCTTTTCAAGAGGTATGGTTTTGGGTGGCGAAACCACACCTTTTGCAGACGGGGTTCAGTCTTTGGCGCAAGGAAATGTATGCTTTGATTGCTTATGGGTTGTAAATCAAGTGTTTATGGCCTTGTAGGGCGATTTGTGCGGGATGAGCTTTTGAAGGATGGAGGTATGCGTGTTACGGTGCAAGGCGTGCTCGGCAACGCGCGCCCTTTTTCTGCAGAGCATCGTGTTTATACGCATTGCGGTGCAAGACGCGTATGGTCTTGCACCGCAATATGTCGCACGCTGTCTCGTGTGCGTGTTGGTCAGGCTCTCCGCCTTATTCCGTTGTGGCCTCCTGCGGGTCGGCTTTTGGCTGCGGGCGGAGCGTCTGTTGGTATCTTTCGGGGTCGTTGAGCAGCTTCACGGCCTCCTTCCATTGCTTGTCGTGTAGGAGCATATTGGCCGTTGCGCCGCGTTGGTAGTAGTAGGCGGTTACGATGTCATTGGCCAGAATAGACTTCAGCACCTCCTTGTTGTAGTCCAAGTCCTTGGCCAAGTTGTGGTTGAGCTTCTTCTCCAAGGCCTCAAACTCGGCTCGCGCGTCATCGTAGTAGCCCTCAAACTTCGCCAGCTTCACGAGGTCTTTGAGGTATTTCTCGCTCTCGCGGTCGTAGGTGAATCCGCTTTTCAGCACAAACTGCTTGAAGTCCTCATAGTCTGCGTCGCTCAGCTCGAATGTTGCTGCGGGCGCGATGCTCTTATGCTTCTTGATATAGTTCAGTTCCCAGTTCAGCATGGCCTCCGTGGAGTCGCGTCCCGTAGATGCGAGGTAGAAAGCAATGTTGGGCAGCGAGTCGGGCTGCACCTCCAGGTCGGGCGTGATGCCTCCGCCGTCTCTCACCACTCGTCCGCCGCGCGTCTGGAATACGTGGGTGAGCGAGTCGGGCACGCGCTCTGTGTATCCGCCGCGTGCGTGTCGGTAGTTGATGGCTTGTATGCAGCGTCCGCTGGGGATGAAGTATTTGCTCGTTGTCAGCTTCACTGTGCCGTTGTAGGGCAGCTCCAGCGTGGTCTGCACGAGTCCCTTGCCGTAGGTGCGCGTACCCATCACCACGGCGCGGTCGAGGTCTTGCAGTCCGCCGCAGGTGATTTCGGCCGAGCTGGCAGTGCCGTTGTTCACGAGAACCACGATGGGCATCACGGTGTCGATAGGCTCCACGGTGGTCTTGTATTCCCTGTTGGCGCGCTTGAGCTTGCCCTGCGTGGTGACCAGGGTGATGCCTTTGGGCACGAACATATTGACAATGCTCACCGCCTCTTGCAGGCTTCCGCCGCCGTTGTTGCGCAAGTCGAGCACAAGGCTTTTCATTCCGTCGCGCTTCATGTCGAGCACGGCGCGCCTCACCTCCTTTGCGCAGTTCTCGGTGTAGGAGTTCAGGTCGATGTAGCCTATTCCGCCTTCCTGCACGCCATAGTAAGAGACGGCCGGTTGCTGTATCTGCTCGCGCGTAATCTTCTTGCGCAGCGTCTTTCCGGTGCTGGGACGGATTACTTTAATCTCGAAAGTGGAGCCGGCATCGCCCCTTAGGTGCTTCGTTACGTAGTCCACCGTCTTGCCCGTCATGACAGAATCGTCTATGCTCACTATCATGTCGCCCTTTTGCAGCCCGGCTTTTGCGGCCGGTGTGTCCTCGTAAGGCTCTTCGATGATGACGTTCTTGCGCGAAAGATCGTAGCGCACAATGGCGCCGATGCCTCCGTAGCGTCCCGTGAGCATGAAACTGAGGTTACTGGCGTAGTCGGCCGGGTAGTATTCTGTGTACGGATCCAGCGAGCCGAGCATCGCATTGATGCCGTAGCCTATCACTTCGTTGGCGTCAAGTGTGTCTACGTACATCATGTCGAGGTACTTGTAGAGTGTGTTGAACACTTCCATGTTCTTTGCCACGTTGAAATTGTGGTCTTTTTCCTCCTGCGCCGTGGCCGGCAGCAGTGCTCCGGCCAGCAGTATCACGCCGAATAGCTTCCTAAATATTTGCAATTGCATTTTGTGATTCGTGAATTTGGCGACAAAGGTATAATATAATAAGGAGAAAAGCGGTGAGCTTGCAGGAAAATTAAAAATTTTTAGTCAACGAGAAAAATTCTTCTTGAAAAGTTTGGTGGATTCAAAGAAACCTTGTACCTTTGCACTCGCAATTCGGCAATGAAGATATGCAACTGCTTCAGTAGCTCAGTTGGTTAGAGCACCTGACTGTTAATCAGGGGGTCGTTGGTTCAAGCCCATCCTGGAGCGCGTTTAAAAGGTTAATAATTTGTGGGATTGGAACGTTGTGATAACGTTTCAATCTTTTTTTTGTGCCTGTTTGGCACTCCGTTTTGTGCTTTGGCGCGGAAGTGTTTTGTGCTTTGGCGCAGCGGGATGTGGATTGCGCCAGACAAGAGGGGAAGAATGCCGACTTGTCTGGCGCAAAACGGGAATGCCATTCCTTGGAAGTTGTGGTGGTTAGCCTTCGAAGATTAATGCCAAGAACTTAATGACCAGCGCGAAAGAACTTAATAACCAGCGCGAAAGAACTTAATGACCAGCGTAAAAGAGCTTGACGGTCAACGCAAAGGAGTTTAATGGCCAGCGCGAAAAAGTTTGAAGGCTAATATGAAAAAACTTGTTGGCGTGGCGGTCAACTCACCTTGGTCACCCTCACCGTGCGGTAAGATTTGTTGCAGGCGATGTAGTAAATGCCGTTGGTGTAGATGTCCTCGTTGCCCTCCATGTCCAGTCTGAAACCGTTGGCCTTGACTTGTGCCACGAGGTTCTCGTAGGCATTGTTGTTGAAAACGCCCACCATCACGCCGTCATCGCCCACGGCCACATAGCTCGAAATGCCGGCTTTGAGCGCGCGGGGGTAGTCCTCGTATTTGTGTTCCACTATTTTCTTGGGCAGACGGCAGTTCTTATAGAACATCTTGGAGTAGCGGGCAACGCGGAAAACCTCGTAGTCGCTCACCACTTTGTAGCCGTATTTCTTCATTTCCGCGTCCATGTTGTCGGCGTTGGCAAACATATTGACAAGCTCTTGCACGCTGATTACTTGATCGTTGGGCGTCACTTGCTCTGCCGGAGCTTCCGTTGCTTGTGCCCCGGACTGTTCTGACGGAGCCTCGGAGGGCAACTTTTGCAGGGCGGAGCATCCCGCTGTGGTGGCCAGTATGGCCAGTACCGCGATGTGGCTTAATACTTTTCTCATTTTGATAGCAGTTGTTTTAATGTCTTTTTGTGCCATCCGGAGAGGGTGTTTGCATCAAAAAGGCATGCTGATAGCTGTTGTTTTAATGTCTTTTTGTGCCAACCAGAGAGGAGATTTGCATCAAAAAGGCATGTTGAAAGCAGTTGTTTTAAAGTCTCTTTGCGCCTAAAACAGCTTCCGCCCCTCCCGTTCTTGTTGGGCACGGGAGGGGCGGAGGGGGCGCAATAAGTGTTATCTTACGATGATTTTCCGGGTGTTGCCATCGCTCAGTTTGATGATGTTCAGACCCTTTTGCGGTGCGTTGATGCGCTGTCCGGCGGCATTGTAGCGGGCCACCTCGGTGGCGTTGCCCTGCAGCTCGGCGTTGCTGATGGCCGTAGCCGTGGAGATGTGCTCGTTCTTGGTGGCGTTGAGCACGCTGCCCGACTTGGTGTCGGTGACGATGGCCACGATGCTGACGCGGCTCTTGTCCACATACGGCTTGAGAGAGCTTTTCGTGGGCATACGCAGCGTATAGGTGCTGGTCACCGATCCGCCCTCCACGAGGTCATCGATGGTGGCCAGTGTGCCGCTGTTGTTGTAGGAAGAGGCTATCACAACATCATCGAACGCCATGTCCTTGATGGGGTTCTGGCCATACTCGCCGCCCTTGCAGAACGGCGTAAGGTGCTCATCGTTCTCTATTTGTGGGTCATCGGGCGAGTATTGGGCGTAGTTGTTGTTCTGCCACCATGCGGCGTTGTTGCCCTTTACGCCATCGGCCACGAGCATAAACGCGATGTCGTAGCGTCCGTTGATGTTGGAATAGACGGTGGCGGTGGCTGTTACCTCGGTGGAGTCGTTGTTCCAGAGTCCCGTTACCCACACTCCCACGTCGGCATTTCCCTCCAATGCCTCGGCCACGTCATAGGCCGAGCCAAATGTAGCGTTGCTTGAGCCGTAGTAGGGGTCGAAACTTTGCCCCATGCGGTTGATGATGCAGAGCGGCGCGTTGCCTGCCGGGAGGTTGTCGAGGGTGATGTATTCGCGCGGCGACATGGGGTCGCTGCTGGAGTTATAGCGGTGGATGGCCACGCCGATGAAGCGGTCGCCAAACGTTTCTTTCAGTGCCTTCATGCCGGCGATGCCGCGCGGACACCATCCGCAGCCCGTTCCGGTCATCTCTTCCACGAAAACATTCTTCGTAAATTCAAATGCCGTTGTCACGCAAGTGCCCGATGCGCTTGTCAGCGTGGCTTGGTTGGCCTCTCCATTCACCTTCGTCACGGTCAGCGTCACGGGATACGTGCCCGACTTCTCTGCTGCGGGGAAGGCGATGGTCGTGGTGTATTCGCCTCCGTTGCCCAGTGCCGCGTTGCCCAAGCTGATGTGCTGCTCGGGGCCGGTCACGTCTCCGATGGTGATAGTGTAGTCTATGCTCTCCAGCTTGCTGCCGTGGTTGGTGAAGGTTACGCTCACGTTCTTCTCCTTGCCAAGGCACGTGCGGTAAGTGCCGAGGGATTGCGGCGTGACGGCGTTGTCGCCGGCGTTGCCGGCTTCCACTATGAGCTGTATGGCCACTGCTCCGTAGCTGCTGCCCATGTTCACCCATTCCTCGCGGCCGCTTCCTCCCGCGCCCTGGGGAATCTTTCCGTAGATGTAAAGGTCACGTTGCGGGCCTTGTGAGTAAACGGCTATGGGCGAGTTGGTCTTCGTTTGCGTGTATTTGTAGGACGGAACGAGGGCGCGCCAGCCGTCGGCGATGGTAAACTGCTGCTGTTCGTCAAACATTACCGTGTGCCATCCCGGGCCTTCGTTGTCCTGCGTGACGGAGGCGAGCTGCGTATAGGTGCCCTGCTTGCCCACACTGTACACCGCAACGCCCGTAGACTTGGTGTCAGACCCCATCGCAAACCTCATGCCCACTACCTTTGCGCCAATGTATTGCGCATAGTCGGCAGACTCAAGGTAAGCCCCGGCCTGCATCTTGCCCGGCGCGGCGGTCAGACCCACGGAGTTGTCCACCTCATCAGAGGTGTAATAGCCCAGATAGCGTTGCCCCTCGTCGAGGCGAGCCGGCTGCGCGGTGGCGAATAGTGCCGTCATGGCGGCAACCAGCATCATCAAAGTCTTCTTTGTCATGTATTGATTTATTGTGATTGATTTTCCTTTCTTTCCCCGAAAGCTCCCCGCTGCTTCCGCCATTGCTGCACGCTGGCAAGCGGCGGATGTGGCGGGGGCTTCCCGTTGAAGCCTACAAAGTTAGCCATTGTTTTCGGAATGGCGGGGCAAAAAATCGCCCGTTGGGGCACTATTTCACGATTATTAGTAATTAATTCCCTCTTTCCGCCGCGTGTTCCGCGTGCTTTCGCTTGCCGTTGGCGCACGTTCCGGCAGGGCAAAACAAGCCAGCGGAAAGCGTGCGTTTCACCCTCGTTTGCAAAACCATACCTTTTGCGCTGCGAAAGGTATGGTTTGGTGCTGCAAAAGGTATGGTTTCGCAGGACAAAACCATACGTTTCGTTTTTGGCGGGTGCGGAGCGGCGCGCCGCGCTTGCGGTTTGGCCTGCCGGAACGTGCTCCGGGACGGGTGGCGCGGGAGGTGCGTTGAGGCGCGCGAAGGTTCTGTTTTTCCGAAAATAGTACCTTTGCTTTTGCCAAAACGCGAAACGGGAGGCCAATAAAGCGGGGATAAAGCAATTTTAACACTAATTCCGTGTCGCGTTTGGCGGGAAATAGCTATTTTTGCATCAAAATATTAAAGACCAATACCATTATGAAAAAAGTTATCTTTTCACTTGTCATGATGCTTTGCGCCTTTGCCACCACGGCCAGCGCACAGCTCCCCTCAGTTGTACTGAAGGACATCAACGGCAACGCCGTAAAAACTGATACGCTGTCGAACAACGGCAAGCCGTTCATCATCGACTTCTTCGCCACTTGGTGCAAGCCTTGCAACCGCGAGCTGAACGCCATCAACGAGGTCTATCAGGACTGGGTGGAGGAGACAGGTGTGAAAATCTACGCCGTCAGCATCGATCAGGCTCAGAACATCAACAAGGTGAAGCCCCTCGTAGACGAGTACGGCTGGGAGTATGACGTGCTTCTCGACCCGAACTCCGAGTTCAAGCGTGCCCTTGGCATCCAGATGATTCCCTACGTGCTCATCTGCGATGGCGACGGCAAGATTGTCTACAAGCACAATGGCTACACCGAGGGTGCTGAGAACGAGTTGATTGAGAAAGTCCGTGAACTGATTGCAGCGAAGAACTAATCAGATGAAGCATCCTTATTATTTGATAGGCGTGGCCGTGGCGTTTGCCGTGGCCATGCCGTTGCATGCCCAGGACGATGGGGCGGTGAACGACGGAAAGTACAATCCCACCGTGAGCGGCTCTATCCAGAGCGACATTCTTGTGCCCACGGGCAAGCAGGCCGATGGCTCGCATGAGGATTTCCGCACCAATACGTTCGTCGACCTCAACGTGATGAGCAAGTTTGTTGATGCGGGAGCGCGCTTCGAGTATCTCGAGCATCCGCTGCCGGGCTACGAGAGCGACTATAAGGGATGGGGCGTGCCCTACGTTTACTTGAAGGCCAAGCTGAAGAACTTCGAGGTAACGGCGGGTAACTTCTACGAGCAGTTTGGCTCGGGCTTCGTTCTCCGCACTTACGAGGAGCGTTCCTTGGGCATCGACAACTCGTTGCTGGGTGCGCGCATCGTCACTACGCCCGTCAAGGGCGTTCGCCTCAAGGCACTCACGGGACAGCAGCGCCGCTACTGGGCGCACAACGATGCGTGGGTGTCGGGCGCAGACTTGGAGTTGTCGCTCGACAGCTGGCTGCGTGGCCTCTCCAAGAGCAACACCAGCCTCACCGTGGGCGGTAGCTTCGTCAACAAGCATGAGGACAACGATGAGGACATCTACAACGGCAACTACCGCTTGGTGATGCCTTCCAACGTGAACGCATGGGACGCGCGCATCACGCTCAACACTCACGGGCTGAATGTGCTGGCCGAATATGCCGAGAAGGGCGAGGATCCCTCGTTCGACAATGGCTATATATATAGGAAAGGTAATGTGGCAATGCTCTCCGCTTCTTATTCGAAGAGCGGATTCAGCATCCTGGCACAGGCCAAGCGCAGCGACAACTTCGCGTTCCGCTCGCGCCGCTCCATGAACGGTACTTCGTCGTTCATCAACCACCTGCCCGCCTTCACGATGGATCAGACCTATGCCCTCGCAGCCATGTATCCCTACGCCACCAACCCTGACGGCGAGTGGGCTTATCAGGCACAGCTGGGCTACAAGTTCAAGCGCAAGACCTTCCTTGGCGGCAAGTATGGCATGATGGTGAAGGTGAACTTCTCCCACGTGCGCGGCATCGACCAGAACCCGCACACGACTACGGTCAACGTGCCGGAGACCACTGTGCTGAGCGGACGTGGCACCGATGGCTACGGATCGGCCTTCTGGAAGTGGGGAGACGGAACGTACTATCAGGACCTCAACGTGCAAGTGGAGCGTCGCATCACCCGCGACTTCAAGCTCTCGCTCATGTACATGAACCAGTTCTACAACAAGACGGTTGTGGAAGGTGAGGGTGGCATGATCCACAGCAACATCTTCATCGCCGACGGTCTCTTCAACCTCAGCCCGAAGACCCGCCTGCGCACCGAGTTGCAGTATCTCACAACGGGCGAGGACGAGCACGACTGGCTCTTTGCGCTGGCCGAGCTGTCGCTCATTCCGCACTGGATGATCACCGTGAGCGACCAGTACAACGTCGGTCTCACCAATTCCCACTACTGGCAGACCTATCTCACCTACAATACGGGTGCTCATCGCGTGCAGTTGGGATGGGGTCGCACACGCGCAGGTTTCAACTGCTCGGGCGGTGTGTGCCGCTATGTGCCGGAGACCAAGGGTTTCACGCTATCATATAACTACAATTTCTAATCAGGAAATCAAAGGAAAAGAAAGAAAATGACACGCAATACATCAAAACTCTTGGGCTATCTGAAGCTGTCGGCCGGCGCGTTGCTCCTCACGGGCGCAATGTCTGCTTGCAGCGACATCGATGAGGCAGACCGTTTCGAGTATGTCAAGCCTGCCGATGCGGCACGCAAGGTGCTCATCGAGGACTTCACCGGCCAGCGTTGCGTCAACTGTCCGAACGCTACGGACGAGATTCACTTCATGCAGGAGCAGTTTGGCGAGGACAATGTCATCGCTGTCGGCATCCATTCCGGCCCTCTTGGCTTCAAGGGAACGGCAAAGCAGGTGGGCTTGCTCACCGACTTGGGCAACACCTACTACTACCACTGGGGGCTCGACCATCAGCCTGTGGGCTTGGTCAATCGTGAGGCACCCTCCGATTATCCCTCTTGGGCAGGTCAGGTGATGCGCCTTATCACGCAGAAGGCACCGCTGTCGCTGGCCATCCGCAATGCCTACGATGCCTCCACGCGCACGGTTTCCATCACCGTGGATGCCGAGGGAACGAGCGGAACCACAACGGGCAAGCTCCAGGTGTGGCTCGTAGAGGACGGAATCACGGCCATGCAGATGATGCCCGATGGCTCTAACAACAGAGACTATGTCCACAACCACGTGCTCCGCGATGCTGTCAATGGCGAGTGGGGAACTGATTTCACCGTGCACGAGGCCGACAACACCACACAGACGTTCACCTATCAGCTCAATGAGAAGTGGGTGGCGGAGAATGTTTCCGTGGTTGCTTTCGTCTACAACGACAATGGCGTGGCACAGGTGGAGAAAGCCAAGGTGGTGGAAACCATCGTTGAGGGCGGCGAGGCTTCGCCCGAGGAGTAAAGAGAGTTAAGTAAACAAAGCAGGATATTCCCACGGTGGCGCGCGGCCTCTGCCTTTCCGGGCTGTCGGCGTGCATGGCGCAAGCCTCAAAAAGGCCGTTGGAGCAACGCAGAGGGCGCGTGCCGCGCAGGAATACTGCTTATAAGGAAGAACAAAAACAAAAAAAGTATAGTATGAAGAAATTTTTTACGCTTTGCATGTCGCTTCTTTGCCTTGGCATGACTGCACAGGCTCAGGAGTTGGACAACACTTTCAAGTTCGTAGAGAAGCAGGAGAACGGCTCTTACGTTGAAGTTCCCAATGGCGCAGTGCTGAACTATACGGCACACGACATGGAGGAGACGGACTGGGGTACGATACAGATTAAGCCGGCTCTCTATGTTCAGAACACCACCGAAGATGATGCGGCAATGAGCCTGAGCATCAAGATCAACTCCCTCAACGAGGGCGCAGCCATTCAGTGCTGTGCCGCTGGCAACTGCCAGCAGTTCTCTGCCGTGGGAGAAAAGACGAAGCAGGGCTTTGAGGCAGCAGGCAATATCGATGACTTGATGTTCGAGTATATCCCCGCAATGGACGAGAACGAGGAGTATTACTTGGATGGCGCATCGCAGGTAGTGCTTCAGGCCAACGTATGCGAGTACACCGAGGAGACCTCTAAGTGGGGCACTGTCAACTACAAGTTTGGTGAGGTCACGGGATATGGCCCCCAGATTACGGTGAACTTCGACTTCAACCTCACTGGTATTGAGAATGTGCAGAACCCCGACAACGGTGTTGTTGAGGAAGTGGCACGTTACAATGGCGCAGGTCAGCGTGTTGATGCCCCGGTTAAGGGCTTGAACATCGTGAAACTGGCCAACGGAAAGACCGTTAAGCAGATCTTCAAGTAAGAAACGGGCAAAAACCCTCCCTTTCCTGTCTATATAAGGAAAGGGAGGAGTGTGCTTTTTTATAGGTACGAGCCGGTTTTGGCGTTCTTTCGCCGAATGATAACGAGTCTGAAAGCTGGTTGTCGCACTACACAAGCTAATAAAAAAGAAAACGATAAAAGAATTAAGACAATGAAGAAAGTATTACTCTCACTTGCAGCCGTTGCCCTTTCTACGGCCGCATTTGCGCAGACAGCCGGCGTGCCGAGCCTTTCGGTGCGTCCTTTTGAGGCTGCTGCCGCACAAAAGAATGTGAAGAAGGCACCTGCCAAGGCCAATTTGGCCGAGAACCAGCGCCTTTTGGGTTACAATACGGGCGACACCTTCGATGCCACGCTTGGCTTTGGTCAGGCTATCGACATCCGTTTGGGCTCGCTTCTGCTCCCCGAGATGCTGGAGAAGTTTGACGGCGCGAAGATCGTAGGTATCCGCTACGCCCTCGCCGATCCGCTTCCCGTGAGCAAGGTGGCCATCGTTGAGGAAGGCGCAACGACCGAAGCTGTCAGCAAGACGCAGACCGGCAATTGCGTTGCAGGCTGGAACACCGTCATGTTCGACGAGCCTTACACGATCGACGACAACACACCGTTCTACATTTGCTACGATGTCAGCCTCTCTTCGGCTTACAGCATCTACATCTACAACTCAAATAATCCCCACGAGGGCGGCTTTATGGGTTACGCCGACTTTGGCGAGGGTGCGCAGTGGGCGGCTTTGACCGACTCCTACGGCAACTATTTGGGCGACTTGGCCATACAGGCCATCGTGGAGAGCGACAACTTCTCTTCCCGCAGCCTCACTCCGCAGGACTTCGGACCGTTCTTTGTGGGCTTGAACACCACCCGCAACTTGATGCTGAATGTGACCAACGATGGTGCTGCCGTGAGCAACTTCAGCTACGTTGTGAGCGTGGACGGCACACCGAGCGAGGAGCAGCTCTGCGAGCTTGAGCAGCCGGTAGGCGTGGCCGAGGGCTTCACGGCCGCCATTCCCGTACAGGCTGAGAGCGAGACTGGCTCTGCTGTCCTGGAGGTGAAGATTACCAAGGTGAACGGAGAGTCCAATGATGCAGCCGACAAAACTGCTACCGGAACGCTGAACACGATTTCCCGCCTCTTCAAGCAGAACGTAGTTATGGAGGAATTCACCGGTACGGGCTGCGGATACTGCCCGCGCGGTATCGCAGGAATGGAGATGCTGGCCGAGAAGTATCCCGATACCTTCATCGGAATCGGTATCCACCAGTACAACTCCTCTGACCCGATGTACAACTCCAACTACAAGACGCTCGACTGGCCTGGTGCTCCCAACTGCGTTCTCAACCGCAATGGCCAGTACATAGACCCGTTCTATGGCAACCGCACCTCCATTGAGGATGACTTCAAGACCGCTATGGACAATCTTCCGATGGTGGAGGTGAGCGTAAGCGGTGTGTGGAATGAGGATTCTACCATGGTTACCGCTACGGCAAACGTGGAGTCTATCATTTCCGGCAAGTACAACATCGACTTCGTTCTCGTTGCCGACTCCGTGCAGGGCAGCAGCAATTCTTGGCGTCAGTCCAACTATTTCGCCTCCTACTCGGCCGCTTCGGTGAACAACGACCCCTATCTCTCGAAGTTCTGCAAGGGCGGTGAGTATGGCTACTCTTCTTTCGCCTACGCGTTCAACGATGTTCTCATCGGCAGCTCTTACAGCGGCTCGCGCAACAACGCCACGCTCGATGAGCTTGTAGAAAACCAAACCACTACCGCCACCTACGAGTTGGCCATGCCGGTGAAGACTGCTTTGAAGAAGGCCATCGACAAAACGAAGGTTTCTGTCATTGCCATCGTCTATGATCCGGCCACGGGTGCCATCCTCAACGCAGGCAAGAACCGCAACATCACCGCCGCCACGGGTATCCAGGGCGTGAACGGTGAGAGCAACGCCTCTGCCGCCGAGGTGGCTCGCTACAACGCCGCCGGCCAGCGTATCAACGCTCCGCAGAAGGGCTTGAACATTGTGCGCCTCGCCAATGGCAAGACCTATAAGGAGATGGTCAAGTAAAACACTTCCTGCGTCCCCTTCCCTCTGTGGGGAGGGGATGTTTTTTAATACAGGAAAACTACTTTTGACAGTATATTAAAACCAACATCATTTACAACAAAAGCTTATGAAAAGACAATTTTTGACACTCGCATCCGTTGCGCTTGCAGCCTCTGTATCAGCGCAGGTCAGCATGCAGGATCGCAGCATCCGCGTAGTTGAGGTTTCGCCCAAGGCCGTACACTTCAACGGCGCGAAGAAAGTGGCCAAGATTGAGTCCAACCAGCGTTGGGTAGGCAACTATACCTCCGAAACGCTCGCCGACTACGGACTTGGCGTTCCCACCTATCCTGGCAACAACCGCGCCGCTGCCTGGATTTCGAGCGAGACGCTCCAGAACTACGTGGGCAAGCAAGTTGTGGGTATGCGCGTCGGTATCAGTGCCGCACTCAGCAGCAGCCGCGCATTCATAATTGATATGATCGAGACCGCCACTGAGGTTAACATGGGCGAAGAAGTGTTCTCCAAGGACATTGCCGCTCCTGTTATAGGCTGGAACACCGTCGTGCTCGACAACCCCATCACCATTGAGGAGGGCAAGGGCTTCTTTGCCGGCTATGACTTCTATCAGAACAACACTCCGGACGGCTATGGCTACTACACCGAGGACTGCTACCCGCTGTCGTGTGTGGATGAGGGCAAAACGGCAGACCTCTATATCTACGCCGACATTCCTGCTTCTTCGGGTGGAGAAGGTGCAGGCTGGTACAACTTTGGCTCAAGCTACGGAGGCCTGAGCGTACAGTTGCTCGTGCAGGGCGCGTTTGCCGAGTATTCGGTTACGCCCAACGACTTCGGCAAGGTGTCGGCTGCCATCAACAGGGACGCCAAGATCAATATCTCGTTCTTCAACGACAGTAAGGAAGCCGTGCAGTCTCTTGGCTACGTAGTCACCGTAGACGGCGAGGCCGGCGAGGAGCAGACCACTACGCTCAATGCAGCTGTGGCTCAAGGCAGCACGGGACAGTTCTCCATCACAGTGCCCTCTGGCGCAGTAGACGCTGAGAAGCAAATCTCCGTGGAGGTGACGAAGGTCAACGGCAACGACAATGCAGCCGAAGACAAGGTGGCTGAGGGCGTGCTGGGCGTATCGTCTGTCAACTACGAGCGCAATATGGTGATTGAGGAGTTCACCACCGAGAAGTGCCCCAACTGCCCGCGCGTGGCCGGATTCCTGCATTCGTACCTTGAGACGGCCGATCTGAGCCGCGTATATGCCGTTTGCCACCACTCAGCTTACTATACTGACTGGCTCACACAAGACTGTGACGAAGAGCTGTGCTACCTCTTCAACGATGGTGGCGGCACTTATGCCCCGGCCATGATGTTCAACCGTATGCCGGAGTTCGACTCTCAGTATGTTTCGGGCAAGGACAACGTGACGATTCCTGGCAGCGCAGCTGAGATTGGCGACATTGTGGACTACCTCACGACAGAGTTGGCCAACGCCAAACTTGAGATGGAGGTTGTGCCCAACGCCAACAACACTTCGGTGACGCTCAATATCTCTGGCGAGTGCAACAAGGCTTACGACAAGAGCACTGCCCTGCTCACCGTCTACATGACCGAGGACAACGTGAAGGCCAAGGGTCAGAGCGGTGCCAGCGGTACTTACTATCATCAGCACGTTATCCGTGGCTACAACAGCACTTGGGGCGATGCTCCCACGTGGGATGGTGACAAGTTCACGGCTACTTATACGTTCGACATCAACAGCAGCTGGAAGCAGGAGGACATCAAGTTTGTGGCCTTCCTCAACAAGCACAATGCCAAGAACGTGCTCGACAACGCCATTGAGAACTCCATCGGTAAGAGCCTGAGCGATGCCGCTGCAGGCGTGAGCGGTGTGCAGAACGCTGCCAGCACCACTGAGGTGGCTCGCTACAATGCTGCCGGCCAGCTTGTGGATGCTCCGCAGAAGGGCTTGAACATCGTGAAGCTGAGCGATGGCCGCACGATGAAGGTGATCGTGAAGTAAGAATTTCAGCAACCATTTATTGCAGCATCGCCCGCAACAGTGCGGGCGATGATTGCCCAACAGGGCGGGGAAAGGTGGCGCAGACGCGTCCTTTTCCCCGCCTTTTTGCGTCTTTGCTTTGGCTTTCCGGTGCTTGAAGTCCTGTTTCTTCGCATCTTTTCTTTTTGATTTATTGTGCTGCAATCCAGTTGCTTACGCGTATTCCCTCTGTCTTTTGTCAGTGCTTTCTTCGCCTTTGCTCGTCTGCCGCTCTCTCATGCCATTTTTTTCTATTTGCGAAACCATACCTTTTGCAAGGCAAAACCATACGTTTTGGCCGCTGAAACCATACCTTTTGCCGCCCGAAAGGTAACCTTTTGCCAGACGCGATTGCGCCCGTTGCGCGCAAGGTCGTTTGCAGGGCTTCGCGAGGGCTGTGCTTGGGTTGCCGCGCGCGGCATGGTGGGGGCGGGAAAGCGTCTTTTCGGGGTGGCTTGCGAGGTGCAGTGGTGTGTCCGAAGCGGCTTGACGGGATACGTGTGGAGGGGAGAAAAGGGCACAAAAAAGGCGGCCTCACGCCGCCCGCTCTTGTCTGCCGTGCCCCGTGGGGCGTGCCCTTGCGGGCGGCAGAAGGAGAAAGGATGGCGTGAGACCGCTTTCCTGCGGCCTTGCCCGGTGGTGTGCCGGACGTTATTTCTTGGTGGCTTTCTTGGCCACGGCCTTGCCTGCGGGCTTCTTCGTGGCGGTCTTGCCCTGCTGAGCCTTGGTGGTGGCGGCGGGAGAGGTGGCTTCGGCCTCGCTCTTCTTGGGCACGATGCCCTTCAGCTCCAAGGTGAAGATGAGCGCGGAGTAAGGCTCGATGTCGCGTCCCGCACCTCTTGCGCCGTAGGCCAGCTCCTGCGGGATGTAGATTTCCCACTTCGAGCCAACAGGCATCATGGTGAGGGCTTCCGTCCAGCCCTTGATGAGGCGGTCGGCATTGAACTCATCGTACTCCTTGCCGTGGTTCTTGGTTGCGTCAAACACTTTGCCGTCGAGCGTGCGACCCTCGTAGACCACCTGCACCTTGTCTGATGCGGTGGGGATGGGGCCGTTGCCCTTGGTGAGCACCTTGTATTGCAGTCCGTCGGGCAGTGTCACCACGTCCTTCTTCTTCTTGTTCTCGGCCAGGAACTTCTCTCCCTTGGCCTTGTTGGCCAGCTCTTTCTGAGCCTTGGCTTCCTTGCGGGCTGCGTTAAACTTCTCTTCGGCCTGCTTCGGGGTGCAGATGGTGGTGTCGCCGCGCAGCGAAGCCTCGAAGCCCTGTACAATCAGGTCCTCGCTGAGGGCGTTGTCGCTGCCCTCAAAGTCGGCCGTCATGCGGGGAAGCATCTGCTTGTCGAGCATTATGGCTACTTGCTGTCCGGCCACGAAAGCCCTGTGAGCCTTGTCGTTGCGCTTGGCGTAGCCGTCCTTGAAGCCGCGGATGACGTCCTCCATCTGGCTCTCGTC
Source organism: uncultured Prevotella sp. (assembly GCA_964640675.1). Classification (GTDB taxonomy): domain Bacteria; phylum Bacteroidota; class Bacteroidia; order Bacteroidales; family Bacteroidaceae; genus Prevotella. Next base: position 108,730 of record CAZXFP010000002.1, read on the forward strand.
CACATCGAACGACTGTTTCAGGAAACTCGACAGGCCGCTTGTGACGGCGTATCCGGCCACGTAGCTTGTGGAGTCGGCCTGTGTCTTGAGCGTCTGTGCGCTTGCGGGGGTGCAGTATGCGCCTGCCATGGCGGCAAGCGAGAGGATAATGGTCTTCTTCATGTTCTTCTATGTGTTGTGATGTTTGCAAAAAGGGCGGGCAATACATCCTGCCCACCCTTTCCGTTGGTGTTTATTCGGCTTTGTCCGTGCCCTGAATCTCGAGCAGCTCAATCGTGAAGATGAGGTTGGAGAACGGCTCCAGCGGTCCGGTTTGCTGTGCGCCGTATCCGGCATCGTAGGGAATGTATACCACCCACTTCGAGCCTACGGGCATGTGGGTGAGTGCCTCGGTGAAGCCGGGTATCACTCCGTCTACCGGCATCATGGCCGGCTGCTTGCCGAATGTGCTCTCGATGGTCTTGCCGTCCATGGTTTTCAGCTCATAGTTGAGCTTCACGGTCTGCTTGGGCTTGGGTATCGCGCCCGTTCCCTCGGTGAGCACCTTGTACTGCACGCCCTTTCCGAGCTTCTTCACGCCCGGTTTCTTGGCGTTGGCGGCCATGAAGTCGTCGGCCTTCTTCTTCTGCGGGCCGAATTTCTTGGCTGCATACTTGCTCTTGATGCTGGTCATCTTCTCCTGCGACACCTTTTGGGCCTGGTCGATGGTCATCTTCATGTCCTTGTTGGTGGCTCCGGCAACGAATCCGGCCACGATGTTGTTCAGCGAGAGCGACTGTGTGCTGTCGCCGCTGAATACGTCCTGGCTTGCGCCCTTGCTCATCATGGCGAGCTGCTCGCCCAGGATTACGCCGGCATTGTAGGCAGCTTTCTTCTTGTCGTCTGCTCCTTTGATTCCGTCGTAGATGCCCTTGATGATCTCGCGCTCGTAGGTGGAGTCTATTTCCATAGACATCATGGCCTGCTTCATCATCGGTGCGCTCATCACACCGGCTGCGTAGGACAGCGAGTCTACATCGTCTTTCAGCTCAACTTTCTTCGATTTGTTTCCGCAAGCTGAGAAAGCGGCCGCAGCAAACACTGCCATGGCCACGATAGTTAGCTTCTTCATTTCTCTTTTATTTGTTTTTTGATTTTGTGTTCTTGAATGTCCTGTGGGTCGGGGAAGGGTCTCCCGGTTAGGCGAAAGGGCTTCTTCGGCGTGCGTACATTCCCCTTGGGCTTCATGCTTTGTCCCCTTTGGACTTGCAGTTCCACCCCCTTTTTGGCTTACAGCACCTCAATCAGCTCCACGTCGAACACGAGGGCGGCAAACGGCGGAATGGATGCTCCGGCTCCGCGCTCGCCATATCCGAGGTTGTAAGGGATGTAGAAGCGGTACTTTGCGCCCTCTTCCATGAGCTGTACGCCTTCCGTCCAGCCGGCGATAACTTGGTTAAGACCGAACACAGCGGCCTCTCCGCGGTCGTAGCTGCTGTCGAACTTCGTGCCGTCGATGAGCGTTCCCTCGTAGTGGCAGCGCACTTGGTCGGTTGCTTTCGGCTTCTTGCCGTTGCCTTCGCGCAGCACCTCGTATTGCAAACCGCTTGGCAGGGTCACTACATTGGCCTTCTTGGCGTTCTCGGCGAGGAACTCCTCACCAGCCTTCTTGGCGGCTTTGCCGGCCTCGGCCTGTGCCGCGCGCTGTGCTTCCTCCTGTTTCTGGAAGAATTCCTGCACAAGCGTCTGTGCCTCGTCGTTGTTTACTTTCAGATTCTCGCCCGCAATCACGTCCTTAATGGCCAGTGCGAAATCGTCGATGTTCAGATCCCGTGCACCCATTTGTGCCAACTGCGTGCCGATACCGATGCCCAAGGCATAGCTTAATTTGTCCATTCTGTCTTGATTCTGTTTTAAATGATATGCAAAGGTAGTGTTTTTCCATCACAGTATCTGCGCGTTTCAAGAAAAAATAGCTAAATTTGCAGATGTTAAATGTTTTAGGCTATGAGGAAAATCGTGTTTCTCACCGGCGCGGGAATGTCGGTGGAGAGTGGATTCAAGACCTTTCGCGGCAATGACGGGCTTTGGGAGAACCACCCGGTGGAGAAAGTGGCCACCCACGAGGCGTGGGAGGCAGACCCCGACTTCGTGAATGCGTTCTACAACGGGCTGCGCAAGAAGCTCTATGCGGCTCTGCCCAACGATGGCCATCGCATTATTGCCGACTTGCAGCGCGACTACGATGTGACCGTGGTGACGCAAAATGTGGACAATCTTCACGAGCGTGCCGGCTCGGAGCGCGTCATTCACCTGCATGGGGAGCTGACCAAGGTGTGCTCAAGCACCAATCCCGATGACCCCCGCTACATCCGCGACCTTGCCGAGGACGACTGCGAGGTGCCTGCTGGGGCACGTGCCGGCGACGGAAGTCTGCTCCGTCCGTTCATCGTATTCTTCGGTGAGGCCGTCCCGATGATAGAGCCGGCCATCGATGCCGTAGCTGCTGCCGACCTGCTGGTCGTTGTAGGCACATCGCTCAACGTCTATCCGGCTGCCGGACTCCTTGCCTACGCGCGCCGCAATGTGCCCGTCTATCTTATCGACCCTGCCGATGTGAGAGCCGACGGCCAACGTAACGTCACCCACATCAAGGCCGGCGCATCGGAGGGAATGCGCCAACTGGCCGCCCTGCTGGCTTCCCGGCAGTAGGAGACGTGCCCCGAGGCCAACCCGACAAGACAGAACGAAGTATCACCCGACAAAAGAAACGCAACCATGCTACCATGTATTCCACTGCGCCGATGGCTGTTTCTCCTTGCCGCCGTCACTCTCGCGCTGCCCGCCGTGGCACAGAAGAACGTCTATAAGTTTGCCGCCAAGGACGGAACGGGCAAGGAAGTGCGGCTGAAACGCTACAAGGGCAAGGTGCTCCTTGTGGTCAACACGGCCATTCATTGCGGTTTCACGCCCCAATATGCCGATTTGCAGCGGCTTTATGAGAAATACGGAAGCCAAGGACTGGAGATTCTTGACTTCCCCTGCAATCAGTTTGGCTATCAAGCCCCCGGCAATTATGCGGCCATACACGCCCGCTGCGTGTCCGTGTATGGCATCACCTTCCCCCAGTTTCAGAAGATTGACGTGAACGGCAAGCACGCCTTGCCGCTCTATACCTATATGAAAGCGCAAGAGCCGTTTAAGGGATTCGACACGAAAACGCGTGTGGGGAAGTACCTTGACGACACTTTCCGCGCCGCCAATCCCCACTATGACCAGTCGGCCGACGTGAAATGGAACTTCACCAAGTTCCTCATCGACCGCGAGGGGCACGTCATCGACCGTTTCGAGCCCACCGTTCCCATCGACAGTGTGGAAGCCGGCGTGCGTGCCGCGCTCGCTATGGGCAGCGAGGAGTAGCCCCCCTGCCATGCCTTTGCGCCGTTTGCGCGGCCGAGGCTCTTAGATAGCCCCTTGCGCGCGCAGCTCCTCCGCCACGTTGCAAAGCTCCTCATACCATGCCTTGCCAAAGCGGCGGGTGAGCGGCTCGGCCAAAAAGCGATAGAGCGGCAAGTCAAGCTCCTTGCCTTTCTGCCGCGCCGCCGCGCAGATTCTCCACTTGTGGTAGTTCAGCCCGTAGAGATTGGGGCCGAACTGCTTCTCCCGCAGCGGATAGAGGGCGCAGGATATGGGCTTCACAAACGAGGTCTTGCCCTGCCGGTAGGCACGTTCCAGCGCGCAGAGGCAGCATCCTTTGTCGTAGCAGGTGAACACGCAGTCGCGTCCGCCCACGATGCTTGTCACGAGATCGCCCTCCTCGTCGGTGTAGGCCACGCCCTGACGGTCCAGCACCGCCTGTGCCGATGCCGAAAGCTCGTCCCACACCGTGTCCACGGCGTCTTCTATGGCCAGCGTCTCGTCCATGGTGACGGGCGCGCCAGCATCTCCCACCACGCAGCAAACGCCCTTGCAGGCATCGAGATCGCAGCAGAACTTCTCGGTGAATATGTCCGGGCTGACCAGTACGTCGCCCACTTGTATGATGTGCAGTTCGTTAGGCATAATGTTTCTTCTTGTTTTTCTTGGGCTTATTGTGGCGGCAGCCCTCCGCCGCTCACCATTCTATCTCCTCCATGTTGTGCTTCCGCAGATAGTCGTTGCACTTTGAGAACTGTCTCTGTCCGAACCAGCCTCCCCGGTTGGCCGACAGCGGCGACGGATGCACGCTCTCCAGCACCAGATGGCGCGTGGTGTCGATGAGGTATTTCTTGCTTTTGGCGAATCCGCCCCACAGCATGAACACCAGGTGCTCGCGCTTTTGGCTCAGCGCGCGGATGGCCGCATCGGTGAAGGTGGCCCATCCCAGCCGCTGATGGCTGTTGGCCTGATGTGCGCGCACGGTGAGTGTGGCGTTCAGAAGCAGCACTCCCTGGCTCGCCCAGCGCGTGAGGTCGCCCGATGGCGGAGCTTTCGTGCCCAGATCGGCCTCTATCTCCTTGTAGATGTTGAGCAGCGATGGCGGCAGCGTCACGCCCTCGGGCACGGAGAAGCTCAGCCCCATGGCCTGTCCCGGCTCATGATAGGGGTCCTGGCCTATGATAACAACCCTCACCTTGCCGAAAGGGCACAGGTTGAACGCGTTGAATATCAGCCCGCCGGGAGGGTAACACGTCTGAGCGGCGTACTCTTGGCGCACGGATTCGGTGAGCCGGGCGAAGTAGGGCTTCTCAAACTCTTCGGCCAACTGCTCCTTCCACGTGCTCTCTATCTTCACTTCCATCTTGACTTGTGGCTTTGATTGTGGCTGCAAAAGTACGCTTTTTCGGCCGAAAGGCCGTGCCGGAGGCCGCGTTTTTTTCGTATTGATGGGTGGGCGCAACGGTGCGGAAATGCGTCCGCTGTGCTTTGGCGATGCAAAAGGTATGGTTTTGCAGACATTTTTAATTTATTTTTCTCGGATTTTTAAATTAAAAATCCGCAATTTTTAATTTAATTTTATGGTCTCACGTAACCTTTTGCGTGTCAAGGCCTTACGTTTGCCCCCGCCGCCGTTGCTCTGCGGCATGGCGCGGAAGTCCCCTCGGAAGTCTTGTGGCATGGCGGGTGTGGGGCGGAAGAATCCCTTTTTATGTATGCCGGATGATTTTTTTCAGAAAAAAAACGTATTTTTGTGTCACAAAACGCGCCGTTTCACGTATTCATAGCAGATAAACAACCAAACGGAAACAGTTATGAGGCAAGAACTATTCATTACTATTCTGAGCGCAACGCTTGCGGCCTGTGCCGTCAAGGCAGTGGCAGGCGATGCCGATGCGCCGTTGTTGCAGGGACGTACCGGCGCAACAACCCTTACGGACAGCAAGAAAAAGAGTGATATTCGTGTGGTGAGCTGCGTTTGCGGAGCGTTCCACGCCGTTCGGCTTCAAGCCCCCTACACGCGGTTGCACCTTGTCAAGGGCGAGCAGCGTGCCGTCTATGTGCGCGCGAGCAAGAAGTACTGCGAGAATCTCTCGGTTGTGGTCACCTCGGGCGTGCTCTCTTTGAAGACCAGGAAGAAGGACACGCGCTCCTATGGCGCGGCCGATATTTACGTAGTGACCCCCGATGCCGATGTGGCCACTTATAATGAGGGGAACGGATCCACTGTTCAGGTGAACGCCGCCGGCGATGCGGAGGCTGTCAGGAGAATAAAGATGGAGTCGGGCAGCGAGATTTCGATTCTGTCGGAGGGCGCGCCGCGCGCCCGCAAGCTGTATAAGCTGCGCGGTGGCAGCGATGTGGTTTACAGTACCGCCACCGTCACAACGGGCGGCAATGGTTGCGCGGCCGGCGCGCATCGCATCAAGGCCACGAGAGATTATGCCATGGGCACATTCAGTGCCATCTCGGCATCGGCTCTCTGCGACATCCACTTCACGCAGGGAAGCCAGAGCAGCGTGAAGGTGGTGATTGATGCCGACGAGAAGTATGACGTGGAGCTGAGCAACAGCGATGGATGCCTGCGCATAGAGCGGAAAAAGCCGCTCAAAGCCCACAAGAGGAAGAAGCAGATGGACAATGAAGCGTGGAACGGGTCGGACTATGTGAAGAGCAACAACCACATTGATGTGTACATTACCTCACCCCGTCTTGGCAAGTTAGACCTCGAAGGCATGGCTTCCTTTGAGGCGTCAACCATCCAAACGCCCGAGCTTGACATCGAACTCAATGGTGTTGGCACGCTGAAGGTGGAGCGTCTGGAATGCGATGACACGGATTTGGACATCGGCGGTGTGCGCACGGTGAGTATGAGCATTGTGGGCAAGTCGCTGGATGTGGAAAGCAGCGGCGTGGGAAGCGTGGGGCTGAGCTTCAAGGGCGAGAAAGCCAAGTTTGAGAGCAGCGGTGTGGCCAAGATGGCGGTCAGGCTCGACTGCGACTATCTTACGGCTTCCTGCTCCGGAGTGTCCACCATGCAGTTCTCGGGACGCGCCGACAACACCAGTATCAACAATGCCGGCGTGTCGAGGATAGACACCGACCAGCTCAACAAGTATTAGGCGGGCGGCCGGGAAGCCCCCGCCACGGCCGTCCCCCCGCACATGGGGCGCGGCAACGGCGACGGAATGGACGAGACGCAATTCAAGGAAGAGGCACGCGCGCTGCGCCCCGTGCTGGCGAGAGATGCCCGCCGGTATTCAGGGAGTGCCGATGAGGCGGAGGACATCGTGCAGGATGCCCTGCTCCGGCTGTGGCAGATACGCGCCGAATTGCGGTCGCCGATGGTCGCGCTGGCACGTGTGCTCGTGCGCAACCTCTCCATCAGCGCGCTGCGGAGCCGCAAGCGCACCGTGAGCGTGGAGGCAATAGACGTGGGCGACAGTCCCGCTGCTAACGATTCGCGCTATGAGCGCATCGTGTCGCTGCTTGGCCAGCTGCCGCCGTGGCAGCAAACCATCTTCAGAATGCGTCACATGGAAGGCCTGGACTATGCCGACATAGCCGAACTGACGGGCACAAGCGCGGCCGCGGTGCGGCAAGCGGTGAGCAGGGCAAGACGTACGATACTTCAAAGATACACTTCATCATCATGCAAGACGAACAATTAGAACTGTTGGTGCGGCGTTTCCTCGATGGGGAGACCACCCTTGAGGAGGAAACGCGGCTCTACGACCGATTCAACTCTGGCGAGGAGCTGCCCGATACGTTGGCCGGCTATGCGGATTATTTCCGCGATTTGTCGGCGTTGGCTTCTCCCGCCCCTGCGTTGGCTTCTCCCTCGCCTGCGTTGTCTGCTTCTCGGCGGGCGGAAGAGCCGCTTCCGGCGCGTGGCGGGTCGGCTCGCGTGCCGTCAAGGCTGCGGTTGTGGCTGCGTGTGGCAGCGAGTGTGGCTGCGGTTGCGCTGCTGTTGCTGGGCAGTGTGTGGCTGCACAACTGGCGCGAGGAACGTTTGCTGGCGCAAGTCTATGATGGAAGCTACGTGATAGTGGACGGAATAAAGTGCGATGACTTGTCGGAAATCAAGGATTCCATACGCTGCACGCTGGCCGAAGCGCAGCGCATAGAGCGCAAGGTAGCCGCCCGCCCCACGGTGGAGGAGATGGAGCAGGAGGTGCTGGAGCACATCGGAGACTCTGCGCAACGCAGGGAGATAGAGCAATTGTTGAGGGAATAAGGGATAGAATGGTTCCGAACGGGGTGAGATGAGTGTGAGAAAAACGGATGATATTTAAGAGTTTAGGAGGAAAAGAGAATATGGCACATCACAGAATCTTGGCTTTTGCCGGCCTTTGGGTGCTCTTGGCCTTGCCGGTATGTGCCCAAAACAGCATCGACCGCATGGTGGAGAAGTTCTCAACGGTGGGTGGATCGACGTTCACCACGGTGGTTCAGCGCGACCCGAAGACACGTAAGGTGGAGAAAGTGGTGAAGCGTCTCACGGTGAGTGGGGTGAGTTCGCGCGGCTTCATTGATACTTTTGAGGAAGAGGCGCGGCGGTGTCGGAACACGACAACGCACAAAGAGGGTGGCTATACGACCACTACCGTTGTCACCAAGGACGCTAAGAGCAGCCGAATATACATGATGAAGCGTTCGAACGAACAGTATTTCCCCACTGTTACCACAACTATCATCATCAAGATGCGCGACGATTAGCCGCAGCGGGGCAACTTTAAAGGCAGGGCACGTGTGACTTTGGTCACCGTGCCCTGCCTTTTTCTTTGTTCTTTTCTCCTCCTTTCCTTTGCCTAAGGATTGGTATGGGAGAAGAAAAATATTTCTTTTCTTCGTCAGCATCTCCCCTTTTCCCTTATCCGAGGATAGGTGGAGAGTTGCTTTTGTCCCCGTCTTGCCAAGTCCCGTAGGCTCTTGTCCCTTGTCTGAGGGCAGGTGGAGAGAGAGGAAAAAGCTCCTTTTCTTTGTTCGTTCTTGCCCTTTGGCTCTGCGAGAGAGCCAAAGGGAGGTTGTTTTTACTTCTGCATCACCTTGCGGACGCTGCCATCTGCCATGCGCACGATGTTCATTCCGCGCTGCGGTTGCTTAAGCTGGCGACCCTGGATGTCGTAGTAGGCCACGGCCTCGGTGCTGTTTGCGTTCTCCACACCGTTGATGCCGGTCAGATAACCCTTTGCATCGAACCACACAATGTCTGATCTGTGCTCCTCGCCTGCGCCGCGATAGATGGATTGCAAGCCGATCTTGTCCACGTCGGAGAAGAAGAAGTAGACGATATGTGCCTTGTTGCGGGCGTAGAAGTCGTAGTGGTCCGTGAAGAGGTAAGGCAACTCCTGCGTTCTCTCATCCACGCCAATGTAAAGGGTGGGCGAGAACGTGTAAGGCTCGTCCGAACCGTTGTAGAATACCGAGTATGACAGCTTGTGGGGGTTGATGTAGTTGCCCTCGGTGTCCTTAGACTCAAGGTCAAATGCAAAGTATCCGTCGTAAGTGCTTGGGTTGAACTCCGAGTAGGCGGTGAAAGTGGGTGCTGCGGGAGTGGCTGCCACCTCTGTAAACGGCGTGAGCACGGGCATGACACGTGAGTCTACCGCGTTCACTTGCTCGTTGGCTGCGTTGACGAGCATGGTGTTTGTGCCGCTTGTGGTGTAGCCTCCGTCCTCTGTCGGTGCCAGTGTGAAGTCCTCATCGGCCAGCGTGTAGGTGTAGAAATAAGGCTCATCGTAGTCGATGTCATTATGTCCGATGCTGTAGTTGGCCGGTTTGAACCACACGTGGGTGCTGGTCAGCTCGTTGATGCCGAGGTATTGCGACGGAATTGTGATGCTGCCGTCCTCGCCCTTGGTGCCCTTGATCCACATATTGTCCACGCCTTGTGCCTCCAAGTAGACCTCGTTGCCCACCTCGGCCACTTCGATGACCTGCGGACGCTCCTCCAGTGTGCCTTGCATGGGCGTAACATCGTTGTCGACCATGAGATACTGTTTGGTCTCCGCGCCCTCCGGGAGGGTTGTCGCGGTCTCGTTGATGGGCGAAACCACTACGCATCCATCGCCGTAGCCATACCATTTGCCCGCATCGGTGCAAAGTCCTATCATCTCGATGGGTATCTGGCGCGAAGGCTCAATGGCGTCGTTGACCTGACGGAGCACACCATCCTCGAAGGTGAAGTGTATGTCGAGGTCGTAGCTGCCGTCGTCTTTGGTCTCCAGATAGTAGTATACGCCCTCGCCGCGGTCTTGCAGCGTCACGCGTGTGGCGTAATACATGAGCTGGCTGTCCCCGTAGCTGAAGTCCAGAATGGCCTGCGGCGTGTGCGCCACGTAGGTTCCGTCCTCCTGCTTCTCCAGCTTCAGATAGCCCGTCTGATACTGGCTGATGGGGCAGTGAAGCCATATCGTGCCGTCATCGGCCAGCACGTAGTCGGTGAGTTTGGCGTAGTTGTTTCCGTTGAAGAGGTAATTGTAGTACGAATAGAACCAGTAGCTGCTCATGGACTGGTTGCCAAACAATGTGCCCTCGGGTGTTTCCATCACCGCTTCCGTGGTTACGGGCGTGGGTGCGGCCAGGTTTGGCGCGGCGTTTCTGGCGGCCTCGTTCTGGAACACCTCCGAGAGGCGGTCGGCGAGCGTGCTGTTTTGCTGCGTGAATGGGAAACTTGGGCGGCTCTCAAGCTGCTTGCTGAGCAGGTCGCCTGCGGTCTGTGCGTTTGCGGCGGCACCGGCCATAAGAGCCAAAGCCATTAGTGATGTAATCTTTTTCATAAGATATAAATGTGTTAATGTGATGTATGTTAAGAATAATGGTTTCTTGTGATAGATGATTTTCGCGGCAAAGGTAGTGAAAATAATTATGAAAACAACCGAAAATGTTTTTTTTTTTTACAGAAGTAGCTTGTTTTGTGTCTAAAAAATCCTTTGTGGCCTTTGTTTGTTGCGGCTTTGGTCTGCGTGGGCGGTTGTTTGGTGTGGCGGGATGGCAGGGCTTGTTTTGTGGTTGTTGTGGATTGTTGTGGCGAGGTGGAAACCTTGGTTTTGCAAGAGGTATGGTTTTGCAATGCAAAAGGTATGGTTTTGGCGTGCAAAAGGTAACCTTTTGGAGGGCGAAAGGTATGGTTTTGGAAAACCGTCTTTTTTCGGTGGCCGTCCGCATGACAGGCGGTGCTTGCCCAAGGCGGCTCTTGGGGCGCGTAAGGGGCGCGCCGGCAACGCAAGAGGCAGGACGCTGTGCGGGGTTGTGCACGTGTCCTGCCTCCTTGGAGTTATTGCTTTTCAATTGTCTTCTTGCAGCCGTCGGGTGCGCCTGCGGCCGCTGGCGCGGTGGCGGGTGTGCCCTGCCGGCTGGTATTCTTGGGGCTTTTGCCCTGCGGCGGGGCTACTTCCGCACCACTTTCACGGTGCGTCCGTTGCTCATCCTGACGATGTTCAGTCCCTTCTGCGGCCCTGCCATGGCGCGTCCGTCGGCACTGTAGTAGGCCACGGGCGTGGCTTGGTCGGCATCGGTTTGGCTTACGGACTTCACGCCGTTGGCCTCGCTGTCATATACTTTCACCTTGATGGCATTGGCCACGTATCCTGTGGTGCTGTCGATGAGCAGTGCCACCACGTTCAGCTTGCTCTTGTCCTGAATGATGGAGGGATCGCAGTTGGCGGTGGTGCCTCTGAGGTCGAAGCTGAAGTCGTAAGTGTAGCTCTTGTCGGCCTCGATGCTTTGCGGAAGGCTGCTTTCTATTCCGCGTGTCCCGTTGTATCCCACGACAACAAAGTTGTAGATCAGCCCGGACATGTAGGAGTCGCCGTCCGTAAACTGGGTCATGTCCTCATCGGGATAGCTTCCGCCCTGTCCGGAGTAGTAGTTGCTCTGTTCCCAGTTGTCTCCGCTGCCGCTCAGACCGTCGGCCGTGAGGAGGAATCCCAGCTGGTAGGGGCTGTCGGCGTAGGCCACCGGGAAGCGCACGGTGGCTTGCGCGCTCACCGTCTTTTGGCTGTTGCTGGTGAAGAAGGCCTTGCAGTCTATGCTTGCCGCGGCAATGCCCTCGCAAGCCTTTGCGTATGTCTTGTCGATATTGAAGTGGCCGTCGTAGTTGTCGCCGCAATAGGCGTCCGTTCGCTGCTTGCGGTCTATCCAGGCATCGGGGAATCCGGTCACGTTGTTGGGGTAGCTGTCGGCGAAACCCATGGGGTCGCCGTTGTGATAGCTCACTCCCACGAAGTCATTACCCAGCAGTTCGTTCATGTGCTCTAAGCCTACGAATCCGCGCGGACACCATCCGCACCATGTTCCTGTGTATTCCTCGAGCAGCGCGCGCTTCTTGGGCACGAAGTTCATGCTGTGGACGTAGCCCGAAGCCTGGCCTGTGGCGGCCTCATTGTCTGCTCCGTTCACCTTCGTTACGGTGAGCGTGATGGGGAAAGTGCCGCTGTCGGCAATCTTGGGGAGCACAAACGAGGCTGCGCCGGCTGCGTTGTAGTGGGCCGTTACGGGCGTGTCGAAGTTGATGTGGGCCGTTCCCTGCTGTCCCGCAACGGAGTAATTGACGTCCACAGACTGCATCGGCGTGCAGCCTTGGTTGAGCACGCGGAAACTGAACGTGTTGTTCTCGCTTCCCGCCTCTATGTATGCCTCGGCCGATTCGGGCATGGCCGCGTTGGCCGGGAGGCCGTCTATGATGGCCTGCATGGCGAGGTTCTTGCCCAAATCCTCGGCTTTCGACACGAAGCGGCTGCGGTATGTGCGGCTGCTGTGCAGATAGAAGAGGTCGGGGTCGGTGCTTCCCACCACCGAGATGGGCTTGGCCACGGTGGCATCCTCGGTGAATGAGTAGCCCACAAAGATGCCTTCGTTGGTGATGGTGTAGGGAGTGTCGAACGTTACCTCCACGAATCCCTCCACGGGAGTAAATTCCTTGGTCTGTCCGTCAGGTGTGAACACGGTTTTCTCGATGTTCAGCTCCTTGCTGATGAAGGCTTTGGCCTCCGATATGTTTTCCACGCCTTCCGGGAAGTGTACGCGCACGCCCGTCAGCTGCTTGCCCACAAGGCCATCGCCGGCCACGCGGATGGCGACATCGTAGTTTTCTTGTTTGTTGGTGCCGAAAACGCCGATCGTTTCCTCGCCCGAGTAGGCACCGTATGTGGTGGTCTGTGCCGTCGCGATGGTGGTTATGCCCGCGAGAGCCAATAGTGTGAGTGTTCTTTTGTTCATAAGATGATGTCTGAAAGATTCTGTGAAAGGATTGGGTTGAAGCCGTTTGGCCGCCGGCAGTGGCGCGGCGGCCAAACGCTATAGTGTGCCTCGTGAGGCGGGAGGGTTACTTCTGAATCATCTTGCGTACGCTTCCGTCGGCCATCCGCACGATGTTCAGGCCGCGTTGCGGCTGCTGGAGCAGGCGGCCTTGCACGTCATAGCAGGCTGCGGGTGTGCCGTTGGTGGCTGTGGTCGCGCTCTTGACGCCCGTGAGGAACTCCGCCACGTTGAGCCATCTCACCTCCGACCTGTGCTCTTCGCCTCCGCCGCGGTAGATAGCCTGCAATCCGATGAGGTCCGGGTTGTCGAAATAGAAGTAAATGTTGTGGGATGCATCGGAGACATAGATGTCGTATTTGTCCGTAAACGCATATCCCAGCTCCGTCATCTCCTCTTCCAGCGCTATGTACTCATCGGGCATGAAGACGAAAGGTTCGGTGTCGTCGACAAACACCACGTAGGAGAGCTTGTCGGTGTTGAGGAAGTTGCCCGAAACATCGGTCGGCTGCAGGTCGAAGCTGAAGAATCCGTAGCCGTAGTCGACATCAAACGGGGAGTAGCCGGTGAATGTGGGTGTCGACGGCGTAGCTGCCACTTCCTTGAATTGCTTCAGTTGCGGCACGGCTCTTGCGCTCACGTAGTACACTTTGTCCTTGGCCGCGTTGACGAGCAGCGTGCTCGGCTCGGTGGCTGCGTAGCTTCCGTCTTCTTGGAGCGTAAGCGTGAGTGGCTCATCGCTCAGCGTGTACATCATAAGATAAGGCTGGTCCTCGTAGGTCTCATCATAGTCGATGGTGAAAGTGCCCGGCTTGAACCACACGTGGTTGCCTGCCGACTCGCTCGCGCCGAGATACTGGGACTCGAAAGTCAGCGAGCCATCGTTGGTCTTGCTGCCCTTGATCCACATATCCACCTGCTCGGGTGCGGCCAGATAGACATCATTGCCCACCTCGGCCATCTTGACGATCTGCTGGCGCAGTGAGAGCGTGCCGTCGGAGGTGTTGATCACCTTGTCGCCCATGACGTAGTCGATGGGCTGCGCGCCCTCCGGGAGCGTTGTGGCAGTCTCGTTGATGGGCTGCACGACAATCTGTCCGTCGGCATAACCATACCATGTGCCCTCGCTGTCGGTAAGTCCTATCATCTCTACCGGTGCTCCTACCTCGCTGTCGAGTGCGTCGTTGACCTGCCGGAGCACACCATCCTCGTAGGTGAATCGCATATCGAGGTTGTAGCCACCCTCATCGTTGGCCTCGGGATAGTAGAAATAGCCCTCTCCCTGGTCTTGCAGCGTGAGGCGGGTGGCGTAGTAGACCACGTCCTCATCGCCGTAGTTCTCGCTCAGGATGGCCTGTGGCGTGTGCGCTACGTAAGTGCCATCGTCCTGCTTCTCCAGTTTCAGGTAGCCGGTGTTGTACTGGCTGATGGGGCAGTAGAGCCATATCGTGCCATCATCGGCCAGCACATAGCTGCTGATGGCGGCACTGTTGTTGCCGTTGAACAGGTATCCGAAGAACGAATAGAACCAGAAGCTGCTCAAAGACTGGTTCTTGAACTCCGTGCCCTCAGGCGTTTCCATGACCGCTTCCGTAGAGGCGAGTGGCAGGGAGACGCGCTTTGGCGCGGCCTTGCGTGCGCTGGAGCGTTGGAAAGCGGACTGCATGAAGTCGGCGCGGGTGCTGTGTTGCTGCACGAATGGGAAGTTCGGGCGGCTTTCAAGACGCTGGCTGAGCCGGTCGCCGAGTGATTGTGCACTTGCCGAGACGCCTGTCAAAAGGGCTAATGCGAGCAATGATGTAAACTTTTTCATGTGCAAATGATTTTTAAAAGGTGAATACGTATGTTAGTAACAGTATATTCTTGTTTTTGCTTTCGATGGCAAAAGTAAGCTAAATTTTTATAACGACCAAACAAAATGCTTTTTTTTTTTAGAAAACTTTATGCAAAGTGTAAACAGTAAGAGCAACTATGGGGTGCTGTTATGTTGTGTGTTGTGTATAGATATACGTGTTTTCGGGCGCGTTGGGGCACATACGGGGAGACGCTCTCATGGGGCTTCTTTGCGAGACCATACGTTTTGGCTGATGAAAGGTAACGTTTTGTCGTGCAAAACCTATGGTTTCGCGAGGCAAAACGTTACCTTTTGCGAAGCGGGTGATTTCCTGTTGTGGGCGATGGGGGAAATGGGGGATGGCGAAAGGTCTTTTCTGCGTCAAAAAACAGACTTTTCTCGTGGGTAAGAGGAGGTGGACGGGCGGTGAAGGCTGCCGTGCTGCGTCAAAAAACAGACTTTTTGATGGCGTGGCGGGGAAGGAATCGGACACCGGGCAATGCGCGTTGAGCTGGGGAGGATGGGGGCATTGTGGTGTTGGGAAGTTTGGTGTGGAGGTTAGGAGAGCTTGTTGTGGCTGTCGGGAAGTTGGGTATGGAGGTTAGGGGAG
>CAZXFP010000002.1:123930-182393 GCA_964640675.1 uncultured Prevotella sp.
AGGTTAGGAGAGCTTGTTGTGGCTGTCGGGAAGTTGGGTATGGAGGTTAGGGGAGCTTGCTGTGGCTGTTGGGAAGTTTGGGTATGGCCTGCGGCGGTGGAAAGGCTGCAAAACAATGAACCCTCCACTGCATCGCGCAGTAGAGGGTTCTAATATTGGAAAACTTTCTTCTCCGTGCCTGTTTGTCCCGGCAGTGAGGGCAAGTCTGCCCTTTGGCGGCGGCAGGGAGAATGTATAAGAGAGACTTAAAGTCTTCTTGCCATCCCCCGCGCTTGTTCCTCGTGGACTGTCGGCGCGGGGAATGCCTGTTGTTTAATCGTTCTCGGGGCGGCGATGGCCGTTGCGACGCTCGCCACGCGGGCGGCGACGCTGCTCCTGATAGCCCTCGGGCTTCGGGATGAGCACGCGGTGGGAGAGCTTGTACTTGCCCGTCTTCGGGTCGATCTCCATGAGCTTCACCTTGATCTTGTCGCCTTCATGCAGCCCGGCCTCCTCTACGGAGTCCAGACGCTTCCAGTCTATCTCCGAGATGTGGAGCAATCCGTCCTTGCCCGGCATGATCTCCACGAAGCAGCCGTAAGGCATGATGGAGCGGATGGTGCCATCGTAGATCTCGCCCACTTCGGGAATGGCCACGATAGCCTTGATCTTCTGTATGGCGGCATCGATGCTCTCCTTGTTGGGGGCACTCACCTGCACCTTGCCCACACCGTCTACCTCGTCGATGGTGATGGTTGCGCCGGTGTCTTCCTGCATTTGCTGGATGATTTTGCCACCCGGGCCAATCACTGCGCCGATGTATTCCTTCGGAATCTCCAAGGCCTCGATGCGCGGCACGTGCGGCTTCATCTCCGGACGCGGCTCGGCGATGGTCTCGGTGAGCTTGCCCAGAATGTGCTCGCGGCCGGCCTTGGCCTGCATGAGGGCTTTCTCAAGCACCTCGAAGGAGAGTCCGTCGCACTTGATGTCCATCTGCGTGGCCGTCAGACCGTCGATTGTACCGGTGGTCTTGAAGTCCATGTCGCCCAAGTGGTCCTCATCGCCGAGGATATCGGAAAGTATGGCATACTTGTCCTCGCCCGGATTCTTGATCAGACCCATGGCAATGCCCGACACGGGCTTCTTCATCGGAACACCGGCGTCCATCAGCGACAGCGTGCCGGCGCAAACCGTGGCCATCGAGCTTGAGCCGTTAGACTCCAATATCTGGCTCACGAGGCGCACCGTGTACGGGAACTCCTCGGGAATCATGTCTTTCAGCGCGCGCCATGCCAAGTGTCCGTGGCCAATCTCGCGACGGCCAACGCCGCGCTGTGCCTTAGCCTCGCCCGTGCAGAACGGCGGGAAGTTGTAATGGAGCAGGAATCGCTGGTAAGACTTCTCCAGTACGTCGTCGACGAGCTTCTCATCAAGCTTCGTACCTAAGGTGCAGGTGGTCAAACTCTGCGTCTCGCCACGCGTAAACAAAGCCGAGCCGTGGGGCATGGGCAGCGGCGACACCTCACACCATATCGGGCGGATGTCGGTAGTCTTGCGGCCATCGAGGCGGATGCCCTCATCGAGGACGCAGCGGCGCATCGCGTCGCGCTCCACGTCGGCATAATAGCGCTCAGCCTCTGCGTGCTTCTCCTCAAGCTCTTCTTCGCTGAGGTCGGCATGGTCGGTATCGTATTGTGCAAGGAAGTCGGTGATGAGCTTGCCAAATGCTTCCTCGCGGTCTTTCTTGGGCAAAGCCTGCTTCACAAGGTCGTAAGCCTTCTCGTAAAGCTCGTCCTTGATTTGCTGGCGCAGTCCCTCATCGTTGATCTCGTCATCGTATTCGCGCTTCTTGTCGGTGCCAAGCTCCTTCATCAGCTCCTCTTGCAGCTCGCACATGGGCTTGATGGCCTCGTGGGCGGCCTTCAGGGCGGCGATGAGATCTTGCTCGGAAACCTCCTTCATCTCGCCTTCCACCATCATGATGTTCTCCTTGGTGGCACCCACCATGAGGTCCATGTCGGCCTCTTTCATCTGTTCGGTGGTGGGGTTGATCACGTACTCGCCGTTGATGCGGGCCACGCGGCACTCGGAGATGGGGCATTCGAAGGGTATATCGCTGCATGCCATGGCGCAGGAGGCCGCAAATCCAGCCAGTGCATCGGGCTGGTCAACGCCGTCGGCGGAGAAAAGAATCAGCTGTACGTACACCTCCGTGTGGAAATCGGAGGGGAACAGGGGGCGCAAAGCGCGGTCGACAAGGCGTGAGGTGAGAATTTCGTTGTCACTGGGCTTGCCCTCGCGCTTGGTGAAGCCGCCGGGGAAACGGCCGGCTGCGGCGTATTGCTCGCGGTAGTCTACCTGCAAAGGCATGAAATCGGTGCCTGGTACTGCTTCCTTGGCTGCGCAAACAGTGGCCAGGATCACGGTATTGCCCATTCGGAGCACTGCGGAACCATCGGCTTGCTTAGCAACCTTTCCCGTTTCAATTGAGATGGTTCTTCCATCTGGCAATTGAACTGTCTTAGTAATTACGTTCATCTAAAAATAAATCAATCTTATTGTTTTGACCTGCATCTCAAGGGAAAGGCGCATCTTAAAATTTCACCTACCAGCTTCTTCACTTCAGCCGTGACAATGTCTTCCCAAAAAAATTAAATCGTGCAA
Organism: uncultured Prevotella sp.; assembly: GCA_964640675.1. Classification (GTDB taxonomy): domain Bacteria; phylum Bacteroidota; class Bacteroidia; order Bacteroidales; family Bacteroidaceae; genus Prevotella. The sequence continues at coordinate 126,574 of CAZXFP010000002.1, forward strand.
AATTACCTATTATTCTTCAAATAGACGAATAAAGTACCTATTATTTCGTTTTTTTAATGAATGCTTGTGGGTTGTCCGTCAGTTGGTTTGCCGCTTCCGCAGGGATGCTTTGGCCGCTCGCGGGCGATGGGTGGGCGTGCCGATGTGCGGGTGTTGGGGTGCGGGGTGTAAGATGCTGGGAGTCAAAAGGTTAGGCATTGTGATTATTTTTAAATTAAAAATGCGGAATTTTTAATTTATTTTTCTCCAATTTTTAAATTAAAAATCTCTGCAAAAGGTATGGTTTTGCATCGCCTTTGTTGCGGTATGACTTTGCGGTGGCTTTTTCTGCTGCTTTTGAGGCGTGCTGGCTCGGTGGGCTGTGGAGGGTTGTTTGGCAGGAAAAGGTGGGCGCGCTGTGGTGTGGCTTGTGGTGGGCGGAGCGTCATGAGGGGCGTTTTCGTCTGGCGAGGCGATGCGTTGGGGCGGTTTTTGGCGTGGGCATGGTGTGGAGGTTCATCCCCCTTGCCTTGGGAAGCGTTGTGGCAGAACGGCTTCCGCGCGTGTATGTGGTGTGTGGGATATGCTTTTGTTGCGGATCATCTTTGTGGCGGGGCGTGATGGGGGCGCGCTCCTTGGCGGCGGAGATGGTCGCGGGGGAAAAGAGAATCGGGCAAGACGGTGTGCGTCCTGCCCGATTCTACAGAAATTATAGTCTCTCTTGAAAACCGACACTTAACTTTGAGTGCGCGCCTCACGGCGTTTCCCCGCATTCGAGTGCCGATGTTATCCAATATTTTTAACAACCTTAAATTACCAACTGACTAAAAACCTTGTTTCTTGCTTATGAAAACGAACTCGCTTGTCCTTACTTCACCTAAAAAACTATTACAACTAAAAACCTAAATCCAATACTATTAATCTAAACGTGTGTCTGTTTTGACAGTGCAAAGTTAGGCAGAATCCCGCTTTTGTCAAAGCATTTGGTGGCCGGAATACGCGTTTTCGGGCGTATTTTTGACCCTTGTCAAGTCGCTTGATTTGCGTCATCGCACCGCGCAGGTCGGATGGTTTCTTTTACAAAGCATAAGCCGTGGTTTCATTTCATAACAATAAGGAATTTTACGCCTTTTTCCTTTTCGGTTTCTAAACTTATTATTAACTTTGTAGCGATATTAGAAGAGAACGAGAATGACGAGCAAAGAGTTTTTCAGAAAGCTGTTCAGCACTTACGTCTGGGGACATATCGCAGCCGTGGCCATCGTCGTGGTCTTGCTGAGCATCGGCGTGAAGTATGGCGTGGCACGCTATACGCATCACGGCGAGACGCTTGTCGTGCCCAATGTGGTGGGTATGCAGCTCGACAAGGCCGTGGACAAGATGGCCGAGGCGGGGCTTACGCTCGTTGTTCAAGACACTAACTACGTGAAGACGATGCCGCCCGACTGTGTGCTGGAGCAGACGCCGGGCAAGGGAAAGCGCATCAAGTCGACGCACGTGGTCTACGTTACCATCAACGCCGCAGAGCCTCCGGCTCTCGTCCTGCCCGATTTGGCCGACAACAGCTCCTATCGCGAGGCGCGCGCCGCGTTGCTCTCCATGGGATTCAAGTATGTGGAGCCGCAGTATGTGCCGGGCGAGAAAGACTGGGTGTATGCCATCACGGCCAACGGACGGAAGGTGGAGGCCGGGGAGCGTGTGTCCTCGGAGGCGCGGGTGCTCATACAGGTGGGCGATGGCATGCGTATGCCATCCGACACATCGCAGTATAACGCGCCGCGGTTTGAGTACGAGGAAGTGGAGGAGGAGCGTCCCGAGTACGAGGAGGACTTCGAGTACATCGAAGTGCCCATCGATGAGGTGCAGCCCGATGATGAAATCATAAGCGGCGATGTGCCATCGTCAGACCCGCAGCCGTCTGCCGCGCCCAAGCAGTAGGGCTTCTCCTTATTATATAAGTGAAAACAGAAAATGAAAGAAGATATATTCGACGACGATTTGTTGGAACTGGACGGCGAACTGGCCGATGAGACTCCTGCGGAGGAGGCTGGCCAGCTCTACGAGCACTTCCGTGTGGAGGTGGACAAAGGGCAAGAGCCGGAGCGCATCGACAAGTATCTCTTTGTCAGAATGCAGCATTCGAGTCGCAACCGCATACAGAGAGCCGCCGATTCGGGCGCAATCCACGTGAACGGGAAGCCCGTCAAGAGCAACTACAAGGTGCGTCCGGGCGACGTGATCACGCTGATGCTCGCGCAGCCGAAGCACGAGAGCGGCATCGTGGCGGAGGACATACCGCTCGATGTGGTGTATGAGGACGACCAGCTGATGGTGGTCAACAAGCCGGCGGGAATGGTTGTGCATCCGGGAGCGGGCAATTTCCATGGCACGCTCATCAATGCCGTGGCGTGGCATCTGCGCGACGTGCCGTCGTTTGATGCAAACAACCCCGAGGTGGGGCTGGTTCACCGCATCGACAAGGACACCAGCGGCCTGCTGGTGGTGGCCAAAACGCCCGAAGCCAAGACGGCATTGGGACGCCAGTTCTACACCAAGACCACCCACCGCAGCTATGTGGCACTCGTCTGGGCCAATTTCGCCGAGGAAGAGGGCCGCATCGAGGGCAACATAGCAAGGGATACGCGCGACAGGCTGCGTATGTCGGTGTTCGATCCCGAATCCGGCGTGGGCAAACCGGCCGTCACCCATTGGCGAGTGATGGAGCGTTTCGGCTATACAACGCTCGTTGAGTGTGTGCTGGAGACGGGTCGGACGCATCAGATACGCGCCCACATGCGCCACATCGGCCATCCGCTCTTCGGAGACGCGCGCTATGGCGGCACGGAAATTCTGCGTGGACAGCGCAGCAGCACCTACAAGGCGTTCATACAGAACTGCTTCCGCCTGTGCTCGCGGCAGGCCTTGCACGCCAGAACATTGGGCTTTGTGCATCCGACAACGGGCAAGCAGATGGACTTCACATCGCCCATGCCCGAAGACCTGGAGGCTCTGATAGCCAAATGGCGCGGCTATGTGCACGGCACGGCGCAGGACACGTTTGCCGGGGAGTGACCTCCGGTGGCATGAGAAAGTGCCCGGCGGCATGCGCGGGGTGCGATAAGGACAAACAAGAAATTCAATTTACGTACAGATAAATGAAAAATCTAAAGAGAACGATTGCGATTGTGTGTGGCGGAGACTCCTCCGAGCACGACGTTTCCTTACGCTCTGCGCAGGGAATCTACTCTTTCTTCGACAAGGAACGCTACGATGTCTACATCGTTGACGTGCGCGGCACCGACTGGCACGTGGAGTTTCCCAACGGCGACATAGCCCCGATCGACCGTAATGACTTCTCCTTCGTCAAGGACGGCAAAGTGGTCGTCTTCGACTACGCCTATATCACCATCCACGGACAGCCCGGCGAGAACGGTCCGATGCAGGGTTACTTCGACTTGCTGCACCTTCCGTACTCCACGAGTGGCGTTTTGGTTGAGGCAATGACGTTCGACAAGTACGTGCTCAACCATTATTTGAGCGGATTTGGTGTGAATGTGGCCGACAGCGTGATGCTCCGCCGCGGCGAACCCTACGATGAGGAGGCCATCGCGCGCCGCATCGGCATGCCCTGTTTTGTGAAACCGTCCACCGACGGAAGTAGCTTTGGCGTGTCAAAGGTCAAGAACGCCGACCAGCTGGCTCCCGCCTTGCGCGTGGCATTCATGGAAAGCAACGAGGTAATGGTGGAAGCGTTCCTCGACGGCACAGAGATTACGCAGGGAATCTACAAGACCCGCGATCGCAGCGTGGTATTCCCGGCCACCGAGGTCGTCACCAACAACGAGTTTTTCGACTACGACGCGAAGTACAACGGGCAGGTTGACGAGATAACACCGGCTCGCATCAGCCCCGAGATGGCCAAGGCCGTGTCTGAGGAGACCAGCCGCATCTACGATATACTCCATGCCAACGGCATCATCCGCATCGACTACATCATCACCAAGGACGAGAGCGGAAAGGAAACCATCTATATGCTCGAGGTGAACACCACTCCCGGCATGACGGCAACGAGCTTCATCCCGCAGCAAGTGCGTGCGGCAGGGCTTGACATCAAGGATGTGCTGACCGAAATAGTGGAGAACCAGTTCTGATTATCGCGCCGTCTCCCGCCGGGCAAGGCAAGGCGGGAGGCGGCGCGTTGCTATGTTATCCTAAATACAAAATCTTTTAACTGTTATTGTCATCATGGTTATACCCGAAGAATTCAACGACATCCGTCCATACGAGCCTGAAGAGCTGCCCGAAGTGTACGACCGACTGCTAAAGAATCCACAGTTCCAGTCTATGGTGCAGTTCCTCTTCCCCGAGGCTACCATTGAGGAAATCTCACAGAAGATGCACGACTGCAAGACCAGTATGGACTTCCAGCTTGTCTTTGCCTACCGTTTTCTGAAGAAACTCGTGTCGAAAGCCAGCATGGGAATCGACATGGACATCAGCGAGATAGACAATAAGCGCAACTATACGTTCATGAGCAACCACCGCGACATCGTGCTCGACTCGGCGTTGCTCGACGTGCTGCTCATCGATGCCGGCTTCCAGACCACCTGCGAGATTGCCATTGGCGACAACTTGCTCTCCTTCCCGTGGGTGCTCGACTTGGTGAGGCTCAACAAATCGTTCATTGTGCGCCGCGGACTGATGGCCCGTGAGCGATTGCAGGCAAGCCAAAAACTTTCCCGCTACATGCATTTCGCCGTGGGAGAGAAGAGCCAGAACCTCTGGATAGCGCAGCGTGAGGGACGCGCCAAGGACTCCGATGACCGCACGCAGAAAGGTATTCTCAAGATGATTGCCCTCGGTGGCGAGGGAGACTTCATCGACCGCCTTATCGAACTGCACATCGCGCCGCTCGCCATCAGCTACGAGTACGACCCCTGCGACTTCCTCAAGGCGCAGGAGTACCAGCTCCGCCGCGACAATCCCGAATGGAAGAAGGGCCTGATGGACGACTTGGTGAGCATGCGCATAGGCATCTTCGGACTGAAAGGCCGCATCCACTACCGCGTGGCGGCTTGCATCGATGATTATCTGCGCGATTTGCGCAAGCAGGAACTTAGCAAGACCGACCTGCTTGATGCCATTTGCCGGCACATCGATCACGAGATTCACCGCAATTACCGGCTCTATCCCAACAACTACATTGCCATGGATGAGCTTGACGGCACCGATCACACCGACCATTACACAGAGGACGATGTGCGCCGCTTCAAGCTTTACCTGCAAAGTCAGCTTGCGAAGATCAAGATTCCCAACAAGGACGAGGAGTTCCTGCGCGAGCGTTTGTTGACCATGTACGCCAATCCGGCGCGCAACTATATCGAGGCCACGAGAGCCTGACCCATTCTGCCGCCCCCATTTCCCGCTCCGGGAGATGGGGGCGGCGTGCTTTCTGTATGCCGCCGCATCGGCTGTCGGCCTCCGTTTTTCCCCATATCAGCCTTTTTCTTCCTACGATATGAAATGTCCCGAATGCTTTTTCATCCGCAAGTCCGACCGCAAGGTGCTTGCCTTCCTGCTGGCCTTGGGCGGGCTTTTTGCCGTCTTGATTTGCTGGCTGGGGCAGTCAGACCCCCTCACGCCGCTCACTCCGGCCGACAGTGTGGCCACCACGGGGCGCGTTGCGGGGCGTGACGGTGGCCGGCGGCGTGCCCCTGTCTATTACCGGGTGGAGGACGGGCGGCGTGTGGAGCTGTTTCCGTTCGACCCCAACACCGCCGACAGCACCGACCTGCTGCGCCTTGGGCTGCAGCCGTGGCAGGTGCGCGCCGTCTACAAGTACCGCGCCAAGGGCGGGGTCTACCGCACGCCGCACGATTTTGGCCGTCTCTACGGCATGACCCGCAAGCAATACAATGAGCTTGCACCCTACATCCGCATCGGCGACGACTATTTGCCCGCCTACGAGCAGTTTAAGTCGAGGCGGGAGGAGGCGCGCGAGCAATACGAACGCTACAAGGCCGCCGACAACTACGTGCCCTACCGCGAGTACGACCGCGACACTGTGCGCTATCCCGTCAAGATTCGTCCCGGCGAGCAGATAGACTTGGCCACCGCCGACACCACTTTGCTGAAGAAAGTGCCCGGCATAGGGTCGGGCTGGGCGCGTCGCATCGTGGCCTACGGCAAGCGGCTGGGCGGCTATTACGCCGTGGGGCAGCTGCGCGAGCTTGACGATTTTCCCGCCGAGGCGTTGCCTTTCTTCCGCGTCTCCGCCCCCAGGGTCACGCGAATCAACATCAATCGGCTCACCATCAGTCAGCTTCGCCGCCATCCCTACATCAATTACTTTCAGGCCAAGGCCATCTGCGACTACCGCCGGCTCAAAGGTCCCATCCGCAGCCTCGACCAGTTGCGCTTGCTGGAGCGTGATTTCCCGCCCGAAGCCATCGAGCGGCTCTCCCATTACGTTGAGTTCTGACTTTGGTTTTCTTAAATGACATGGCAGGAGTTGTCGGCGCGGCTTTCCCATTATGTTGAGTTCTGACGGCCGTTGTCTCCTCCTGCGCGTGCCGTAAAGCACCCCTTGCCTTCGCCCTCATGTTCTATTGCCGAGGGAGGTTTGGTCGGCGGTTTTCCAAAACGTATGCTTTTGGCGTGCGAAACGTATGGTTTTGGCCGCCAAAAGGTATGGTTTTGCAAGGCAAAAGGTAACCTTTTGCGGGGCGGCTGTGCGGCGGTCGTGCGCGGGGGCGCAATCGGCGCGGGGCGCAGGGGGCGAAAACGGGAAAAAACGGCGCGTGCGGCTTGTTGGGCAACGATTCGTTTTGCCATGTGTTATATTTTTCTTACTTTTGCAACGCAATACATACGCTCCGCAGCCGGCGGCGGAAAGGCATTCGCGGATGCCGTCGGGCGCGAGCCGGGGCGTAGACGCAAAACAACACAGACGCGATGGCTAATTTGAAAAGTCTGGCCAAAGACACGGCCATTTACGGCCTGAGCAGCATCGTTGGGCGTTTTCTCAACTATCTGCTTGTGCCCCTTTACACGGCAAAGATGAGTGCCGAGAGCGGCGGATATGGCGTGATAACCAATATGTATGCCTATACGGCACTGCTGCTGGTTATCCTCACGTATGGCATGGAGACCACTTTCTTCCGCTATGCCAACAAGGAGGGCGAGGACGCGGGGCGTGTCTACTCCACCACGCTGTGGATGGTGGCCGCCACAAGCACCGCTTTCTTCCTGCTCGTGCTGGCGTTTCTCAGTCCGATAAGCGCGTTCATGGGCTATGCCGACCATCCTTCCTATGTGTGGGTGATGTTCGCCACCGTGGCCATAGACGCGTTCCAGTGCATCCCGTTCGCCTATCTGCGCTACCGGAAGCGGCCTGTCAAGTTTGCCGCGCTGAAGCTGCTGTTCATCGTCATGAACATTGTGCTCAACATAGCCTACTATGTTGTGCTCGGCGGCACCGAGGTGGGCTATGCGTTCTATATCAACCTCTTCTGCACAGGCACGATAACATTCTGCTTCTGGAAAGAGCTGCGCGGGTTCTCGCAGGGCTTTGATGCCGCGCTCATGCGGCGGATGCTGTCCTACGCGTGGCCCATACTGCTCCTTGGCATAGCCGGCATACTCAATCAGACGGCCGACAAGATACTCTTCCCCTACCTCTACAAGGCGGGCAACGCCCATTCGGAGCTGGGAATCTACGGCGCGGCGTCGAAGATAGCCATGATTATGGCCATGATTACGCAGGCCTTCCGCTACGCCTACGAGCCTTTTGTGTTTGGAAAGGCGCGCGACAAGGACAGCCTCGGCACGTATGCCAAGGCCATGAAGTATTTTGTGATATTCACGCTGCTGGCTTTCCTCTGTGTGGTGGGCTATATGAACGTGCTGCGCCACATCATCGGGCGCGACTACTGGCCGGGACTGCGCGTCGTGCCGATAGTGATGGCGGCCGAAATCATGATGGGTGTCTACTTCAACCTCAGTTTCTGGTACAAGCTCATCGACAAAACAGTGTGGGGAGCGGTGTTCTCGGGCATCGGCTGCGCCGCGCTCATCGGTGTCAACGTGGCTTTCGTGCCCCGCTATGGCTATATGGCGTGCGCGTGGGGAGGCTTTGCGGGCTACGGCACGGCGATGCTGCTCTCCTACATCGTGGGGCAGAAGAAGTATCCCATCAACTATCCCGTGCGGGAAATCATGATCTATGTGCTGCTGGCGGCGGTTCTCTTTGCCGGAATCGAGTGGAGCAACGCCTCGTTGGGGGCTTTTGCCGCCGTGGCGGTCAACACGTTGCTCATCGGAGTCTTCGCCGCCCGCATCCTGTTGGTGGATTTGCGGCGCGTGCGCAGCGAGAAAAATAACGCATAAAAGAAGAAACACAATGATAAGAAAAGGATTTCAGACTATTGCCGGCGTGTTGCCGTTGGTGGCATTGCTGCTGCTCGTGGGCTGCAAGGGTGAGCAGTTCCGCGTCACGGGTACGATTCAGAACGCCAAGGACTCCACGCTCTACTTCGAGCACAACGGTTTGGACGGCTTCAAGGTGGTCGACTCCGTCAGGCTCGACGACAAAGGGGAGTTCGAATTTGCGGGCGACAAGGCGCAGAACCCCGAGTTCTACCGTCTGCGCATCGCAGGACAGATCATCAATATCGGCATCGACTCCACCGAGACGGTCAGCGTTGAGGCGGCCTATCCGCTGATGGCGACCAACTATAAGGTGTCCGGCTCCTACGAGAATGAGAAGATTCGCGAGCTGGCGTTGCGCCAAATCACGCTGCAGAGCCAGTGCAATCAGGTCGTGGAGAACGCGCAGGCCGATGCCGGAGCCGAGATTGAGCGGCTGATCAAGGCTTACAAGGACGAAGTGACGCGCAACTACATCTTCAAAGAGCCGATGCGGGGCTACGCTTACTTCGCTCTCTTCCAGTATGTGGTCATCGGAGGCCGTCCCATCATGGTGTTCAATCCGCGCCAGGACGCAACCGACAACAAGGTGTTTGGCGCAGTTGCCACCTCGTGGGACACGTTCTATCCCGGCACCGACCGCACTTTGAACCTGCACAACATCACCATCAAGGGCATGAAGGATGGCCGGATAGCCGAGAACAATCAGCGGGCGATGGAGGTGGAGGCTTCCAAGGTGCGCTCTTTGGGCGTTATCCCCATCACGCTGCGCGACAACCAGGGGCAGGAGCGCGACCTTACGTCGCTCAAAGGCAAGGTGGTGCTGCTCGATTTCCACGTGTTTGCCTCCAAGGAGTCGCCCGACCGCATCATGAAACTGCGTGCGCTGTACGACAAGTACCACGCGAGGGGATTCGAAATCTATCAGGTCTCGTATGATACGAACGAGCATTTCTTCAAGACACAGACGGCTTCGCTGCCTTGGACGTGCGTGTGGGATGCCGATGGGGCGCAGTCGCAGACGCTCGTAGCCTACAACATACAGCAGGTTCCCACCTATTTCATCATAGACAAGGACAACAAATTGCAGAAGCGCGACGCGCAGATAGCCGACCTCGCACAAGAGATTGAGTACTGGCTGAGCCGATAACGTGCTCAAAAGTGCGTAAAAACAGATAGCTCCGCACAAGAGACTGAGTACTGGCTGAGCCGATAAAGACGCGCCACGGCGCACGGCGGGCAGGACAAAACCATAACGACAGAACACACTATGGCAGCAAACAGCAGCATGATGAGCTGGGAACGGCTCATATCCAACAAGCGGCTGGGGCAGGAGACGCGCCATCCGCTGCGCCATGACGACCGCTCGGAGTTCAAGCGCGACGGCGACCGGCTGATCTACTCGGCTCCGTTCCGCCGCTTGCAGAACAAAACGCAGGTGTTTCCCTTGCCCGGCTCGGTCTTCGTACATAACCGGCTGACCCACTCGCTTGAGGTGTCATCGCTCGGAAAGTCGCTCGGCGATGATGTGGCGCGCTTGCTGACAGAGCGGCATCCCCACTTGCGCGGCACGCTCTTCGAGGAGATAGGCACGATAGTGCAGACTGCGGGACTTGCCCACGACATGGGCAACCCGCCATTCGGCCACAGTGGCGAGCAGGCCATACAGAGTTTCTTTACCGAAGGCCCCGGCTGCGGGCTGCAAGAGAAGGTGAGCGAAAGGTTCTGGGACGACATTACCCACTTTGAGGGCAATGCCAACGCCTTCCGGTTGCTCACCCACCAGTTCCAAGGTCGCCGCCCCGGCGGCTTCGTCATGACCTATGCCACGCTGGCCTCCATCGTCAAGTATCCTTTCAGTTCCGATTGCGCGGGGCAGCACGGCAAGTTTGGCTTCTTCGAGTCGGAGCGCGCCGACTATCAGCGCGTGGCCGACGACCTCGGCATACGCTGCTTGGAGCGGCAGGGCACGTCGCTTCGCTACGCAAGGCATCCGCTTGTCTACCTCATGGAGGCTGCCGACGACATCTGCTACGAGATAATGGACATTGAGGACGCCCACAAGCTGCGCCTGCTGTCCTACGCCGAGACGGAGGAGCTGCTTCTTGGCTTCTTCGCGGCCGATGCGCGGGAGGCCATCCGCCGCCGTTTGGTGGAGGAGGATGTGACCGATGTGAATGAGAAGGTGGTCTATATGCGCGCTTGTGTCGTTGGTGCACTGGAGCGCGCTTGCGTGGATACGTTCGTGGAGCACGAGCAGGAGATATTGGCGGGCGAGTTCCAAGGCTCTCTCATCAAGCATATTGCCGCGCCTTTGCGCGATGCCTACAAGCGATGCTCGGAGGTGTCGAAGGCCAAAATCTATCATTCCAAGCCCGTACTCGATGTGGAGCTGTCGGGATACAAGATTATGGAGACGCTCATGGAGGCACTTGTCGATGCGGCGGTGCATCCGGAGAAGTTCCACAGCCAACAGCTTATCCGCCGATTCTCCGGCCAATACGACATCCACAACCCTTCGCTGGAGAAGCGCATCATGGCCGTTATCGACTATATCAGCGGTATGACCGATGTTTACGCGCTGGATATCTATCAGAAAATCAACGGTATCAGTCTGCCCATCGTCTGACGTTTCCCCGCTTTTCGTGCGCTCTCGCGTGGCGTTTTTGCGGCGGCAGCGTGGTGTTTTGTGGCGTATGGCCATTGCAGTCTTATGTGCTCATTTAGTGCAAGTTATGGTGTGGCTTTGCAAAAGGTATGGTTTTGCCGTGCAAAAGGTATGGTTTCGCAGCCCAAAAGGTATGGTTTTGGAATGCAAAAGGTATGGTCTTGCCGGGCAAGGCCATTTTTCTTTGTTCCCGTTTGCAGCTTCTTGGCGCGTGAGGGAGAATAAAAAGGAGGAAAAAAGGGAAGGTTTGGTGATGGCGGAAGCTGTTCCCCGTCGGGCTACAGGCGCAGCAGCGAGTTGTAGTCCCAGTAGGCATTGCGCATATCCACGCGTCCGCTTTTGAGGAAAGGAACGCCCTCCTCTTCCAGCATGATGCGTTGTTCAAGGAAAGACGGCGTGAGCCTGCCGCCCGTGCCCACCACCCTGTGGCGCGGAATGCCCATGTCGGCGGGGGCTTCGTTGAGAATCTTGCCAACGATACGGGCATGGTTGGCCACCCCCGCAAGACGTGCCACATCGCCATAGGTGGTCACGCAGCCTTCGGGAATGCATACAACGATGTCGTAAACGGTCTGTGCCAGTTGGTCAAGACTTAATTTCATGGGGGCAAAGTTACGAAAAATAAATCAGTATGATAGTGTTTTTTGCACGTTTTCTTGTGATTTGTGCCGTTATGATAAGTTAATGTTTGTTATGGTTTTGCGGTTTTGAGAGGCAAAACCATTTTTTTATTGGGATTTTGGCTTCTGTTGAGGCTTGTGGAGGGTGGTCTGCGGCTTTTGCCGGCGCGTTGCTGGCAGTGGCTGTTCGGGCTTGCGGCCTTGCCTTATATTCTTCCGTTCTCGTGGTAGCTGTAGTAGCTTCCGTCGCAAACGATGATGTGGTCGAGAAAATGGATACGCATCAGCTCGCAAGCCTTGCTTATGCGCTCGGTCAGTCGGTCGTCTTCGCGGCTTGGGTGGGCGTTGTTGCTTGGGTGGTTGTGGCATAAGGCCAGCACGGTGGCGTTCTTGAGCAGTGCCTCCTTGATGATAATGCGCACGTCGACAGCGGTCTCGGTTATTCCTCCGTGCGATATTCGCTTGGCCTCGATGAGCTTGCAGGCCTGGTTCATGAGCAGAATCCATGCCTCCTCTACGTCGGCATCCTGCAATTTCGTGTGCATGTAGTCGTAGATGGCCGTTGCCGAGTTCAGATTTCTCCGCTCCTCGGCTTTCTCCCTTGCCCTCCGCTTGCCCAGTTCGCAGGCGGCGAGGATGGAGATGGCCTTGGCGGGGCCTATTCCCTTGTAGGCTTGCAGTTCGGCGAGGGTCATTTTGCCCAGCGAGTTGAGGCTGTTGTGGCAGTCGTTGAGTATGCGCTGCATCAGTTGCACGGCATCCAGTTCGGCATTTCCAGTGCCAATGAGTATGGCCAGCAGCTCGGCGTTCGACAGGCTCTCTGCTCCCAGCCGTTCCAGTCGCTCCCTTGGGCGGTCGTCCTCGGCCCATTCGTTGATGGACAGACGGTTGGCGGTCATTTGTAGAAGGTGTTCTTGTAGGCTTCGAACTCGTCTTTCCCGCGCACGCATCGCCGCCACCATGCCTCAATGAATCCGCATCCGTAGCCCGTGAGCTGCACGAAGGCCGCGCAAACGGACAGCAGGCCGATGTGCAGGCTGCGGTTTTGCGCCGTGGAGTGGGCGAGGATGAGCAGCGAATAGAGGAGCAGGGGGAGCAGTCCGGCCACGATGGTTGCCAGCGAGCAGGCTTCTTGCGCCGCCGTGGTGGCAAACGGGAGGCTGATAAGGCCGCTGACGCACAGCAGAAGCAGCATGGCTACGCCCAAGGTGAAAACTGCGGGCAGCAGATGGACGGCTTTCAGCGAGTGGGGATACTTCTTGTAGAGGTTGATGCGGGCTATGCCGCTGTTGAAAACTTGCCGCCAGAACTTGCGGAAGTCGGTGCGCCGCTTGTGCCATACCCATGCTTCGGGAAACAGCCGGCACTTGCAGCCGGCCTGGAAGATGCGGATGGAGAAGTCGATGTCCTCGCCAAAGCGCATCTTGGAGAACCCTCCCAGCCGCTGGTATACCTCGCGGCGGATGCCCATGTTGAACGAGCGGGGATAGAATTTGTCGAGTTTCTTCTTGCCGCCGCGTATGCCTCCCGTGGTGAAGAAGGAGGTCATGGAGTAGGAGATGGCCTTTTGCGTGGGCGTGAAGGAGCTGTGTGCGCTGTCGGGACCGCCGAAAGCATCGGCGGGATTGTGGCTCAGTTCCTGCGAGATGGCCGCAAGGTAGCCCTCGGGGAGCACCACATCGCTGTCGAGAATGATGAGGTAGTCGCCCTGCGAACGCTCCGCGCCGTAGTTGCGGCTTTGCCCCGGGCCGGAGTTTGGCTTCATGAAATAGTGCAGGTTGAGCTTTCCGGCGTAGCGGTCGCACACCTCTTGGCATGGGATGGCCGACCCGTCCTCAACGATAATGACCTCGAAGTCGTGCTCTTTTTGCCGGGTGAGGCTCTCCAAAAGCTCGTCCACCTCGTCGGGACGGTTGTAAACGGGAACGATGATGCTGTATTTCATGGGCTGAAACGGGCTGAATTTCCTTGTGATGGAAGGGGAAGAAGCCGGCCAAACGGTGCTTGGCGGGGCGTGAGAATGAAAAAATCCATAGCCCGGCGCGCCTTTTGTGCGTGCCCCGGGCTATGGATGGGGGGAATTGCTTATGAGTTGACGCGGCCCAGATAGCTGCCGTCGCGCGTGTCTACCTGAATGGTCTCGCCCTCATTGATGAAGAGCGGCACGCGAACAGTGGCTCCAGACTCCAGCGTTGCGGGCTTGGTGGCGTTGGTGGCGGTGTTGCCCTTCACACCCGGCTCGCTGTGGGTGATCTTCAAAGTCGTCTTGACGGGCATCTCGGCCAGCAGCACGGTGCCGTCAGAGGTGTCGGTGACCACTTCCACCACATCGCCTTCCTTCATGTAGTCTGCGCCCTGAATCTGGTGACGGGGGATGGGGATCTGCTCAAATGTCTCCTGGTTCATGAAGATCATGCCCGTGGGATCCTCGTAGAGGTACTGGTAGGGGCGACGCTCCACGCGCACATCCTCGAGCTTGAAGCCAATTTGGAAGGTGCGCTCCAAGACGCGGCCGTCGGACACGTTCTTCAGCTTGGTTATCATCACCGTGTTGCCCTTGCCCGGCTTGCGGTGCTGGAAGTCGATGCAAGTCCAAATCTTACCGTCCATGCGGATGCACGTTCCAATTTTGATTTCCTGTGAATTAATCATAATTCTGCTTTGATATTCTGTTTCTTGATGTTTTGTTTCTGTCAGCTTGTCGCTTTGCGGTTGCAAAGTTACAGTAAATCAGCTGAATGGCAAAGTATTTTCGGCAATTTATTCTCTTTCGCAGCTCACAAAAGAGCCGCTGGCGGGCGATTTTGGTAAAAAAACATCAAATGGCGGGCTAAAACTTGCTGATTCCTTGGCCAATTCAAAAAGAATCCGTAATTTTGCAGCCCGTAACGGGAGTGGCTTCGCCTTTCCCGAACGCACGTTTAGATCACAATAAATAAAAAATAACGAAGATGAAAAGAACATTTCAGCCCCACAACCGCCGTCGCGTGAACAAGCACGGCTTCCGTGAGAGAATGGCCACGAAGAATGGCCGTCGCGTTTTGGCCGCCCGCCGCGCCAAGGGTCGCAAGAAGCTCACCGTTTCTGACGAGCATCACGGCAAGTAAACGCCACAGCCGCGTTGCAAGGGCTTGGCAATGCAGGAGATATTCACCATCTTTTGTGGTGAGTATCTCCTGTTTTTTTGTCTTGAAGGGCGCGGTTTGGTCGGCTTGCGCCTTCTGTTTGGCGCGTGGAGGGGGAGTGTGCTGCGGGGCGGCGTGGCGCGCCGGGCAGGGCAAGATGGCTTTTGCACGCAGCCCGCACCACGCCGCAGCGCGCGAAAGGTTACGTTTGGGAGGGTGAAAGGATACCTTTTGCGGGGCAAAACCATACGTTTGGCATCGTAAAAGGTATGGTTTTGATAAGTGATTGATGGATAACGATTTGCAGCGCGTGATAAAGCGGTGGCAAGAGGCGGCGGTATTGGGTTGCCGCGGATGGCTGGCGGTGGCTGGTAGATGGGGTTTTGCGCGCGGCGGAGGCTGTTTTGCAGGTCGGCGTTGAGCCGGGGGCGGGTGGCCTCTAAGCAAATTCTGCTGAATACAATAAGTTTTTAACAATTCTTAGTCAAATATTTGCAACAACCGTTGCGCAATGTGAAAAGAAAACACTATCTTTGCAACATCATAAGGTAAATAGGTACAATAGATAACGCCACATAACCGCCCTCAGCCCACAGCGTTCTCTCCACCATCGGAGAATTTGCGGAGGGTTGGGGTGTCGTCTTCAAGATGTAATAACACGGAATGTGTTCCTTATTATAAAAAGGGGCAGTCCGCACAGTCAATAGGGTGAACATATAATTTCTAACTTTTATTAATAACTATCCTTTAATTGAAACGCATGAAGAAGAAAGAAAATGCACTCCGCCTTTCCTTGAAAGGCAGCATGACAGGTCTGTTCATGATGTTTGCTGTCGCCGCAAGCGCGCAGAATCAAACAGTGAAGGGTACGGTGACGGGTCCCGACGGGCTTCCGGTCATCGGCGCTACCGTTAAAGTACAGGGTACTACGATGGGCGCGGTTACCGATTTGGACGGTAACTACTCCATCTCTTGCCCGCCCAACTCGAGACTCGAAGTCTCTTACGTGGGCAGCAAGACCCAAGTTATCAACGTTGGCAAACAGTCTCAAGTCAACATCACCATGCAGGACGATGCCCAGAGCATGGACGAGGTGGTGGTGACGGCTCTTGGCATCAAGCGCCAGGCTCGCTCGCTGGGTTACTCCACCTCCAAAGTGGACGGCTCTGACTTCGACTTGGCTCGCGATCCGAACATCGGTAACGCCCTCTCGGGTAAGGTGGCCGGTGTGAGTGTGGCCGGAAACGCTACGGGTTCCACGGGTTCTTCGCGTGTGATCATCCGCGGTAACGCCTCCATGACGGGCAACAACATGCCGCTGTACGTGGTGGACGGTATTCCGTTCGACAACACCAACCAGGGTTCGGCCGGCACATGGGGCGGTACGGACATGGGTGACGGTCTGGCCAACATCAATGCCGATGACATCGAGAGCATCCAGGTGCTCAAGGGTGCTGCCGCATCCGCACTCTATGGCTACCGTGCCGGTAACGGTGCCATCCTCATCACCACGAAGAGCGGTCGTAAGAACCAGCCTACGTCGATTGAGGTGAACCAGAACCTTACGTTCAACACCATCTACGACTACCGCGACTGGCAGGAGACGTTCGGTATGGGTCTTGACGGCGTGAAGCCTACGACCATCCAGGGCGCGCAGAAAGCCGAGAGCAGCTCGTGGGGTGCCGCACTCGATGGCTCGGAGGCCATGAACTTCCTTGGCGACATTTACTCTTACAGCCTCATTGACAACTGGGACAAGTTCTATCGCACGGGTGTAACCAGCAATACTTCGGCCTCTTTCTCGGGTGCTTCCGACAAGGTGGTCTATCGTTTTGGTCTGAGCTACAACCACGAGAAGAGCATCCTGCCCAACGCAGGCAACCGTCAGGTGGGTGTGAACATGAACACCACGTATGACATTCTGAAGAACTTGCACTTGAACGTCACCGCCAACTACGTGCGCGACAAGTCTAACGGCCGCTCGAACCTCTCCGATGGCAACGGCAACACCAACGCTTCGTTGCTCTATCGTGGTAACTCGTTCGACATCGACTGGCTGAAGGGCACCGAGGCCGGATGGGGTACCAACGCGGATGGTTCGGAGATGATCGCCGGTACCAACGTCTACTTCAACAACCCCTACTGGCTGCAGTACCGCAAGACCAACAACATGAACCGTGAGCGTCTCACCGGCGGTATGAACTTGCGCTGGGACGTGTTCAGCTGGTTGTATGCACAGGTTGGTATGTCTCACGACGGTTACAACTATGACTTCAAGCAGGTGCAGCCCATTGGTGCGGCAGCTGACCCGAAGGGATGGATGACCGAGTATGAGAAGAACTACTACGAGAACAACTACAACTTCCTCATCGGTGCGAACAAAGTGTTTGGCGACTGGGATCTTGGCGCAACCGTTGGTGGCAACAAGCAGTACGACAGCAAGAAGGAGTTCTACGTGACCGATGGTGGCCGCCCGTTCATCGTGGATGGACTGTGGTCGGTGAACAATACGGAGTCTACTGACCGCCGTCCGAAGAAGGTCTTCGAGCGTTGGCAGGTCAATTCGCTCTACTTCACGGCCAATGTGGGATGGCGCAACCAGGTGTTCTTGAACGTAACGGGCCGTAACGACTGGTTCTCTACGCTCGCCGATCACCACAACAGCGTGTTCTATCCCTCTGTGAACCTCTCTTGGGTGTTCACTGATACGTTCCGTGAGAGCCTCCCGACGTGGTTCGACTTCGGTAAGGTTCGTGCTGGTTGGGGTGCATCCTCTAACGGTACGGAGGCCTACAAGAACCTCTTGCTCTATCAGCTCCGCAACTACACCGTCAACGGACAGAGCACCATCACGCAGAACAATAACAATGTATATCCCAACGCGCTCCTGAAGCCGGTTCACATCTCCGAGTTTGAGGTTGGTTTGAACCTCAGCTTCCTCAACAACCGTTTGAGCTTGGATGCTGCTTGGTACAGAAAGCGCACCACGGATGACATCGTTACTGTCTCCACCTCTTCCACTTCGGGATATAATTCGAAGATCGACAACGTGGGTAAGATTACCAACACTGGTTTCGAAATGATGATCGATGCTTACCCCGTACGCAATCGCGACTTCTCTTGGAACACCACTTTCAACTTCGCTTATAACGATAACAACGTCGACAACCTCGGTGACGGTGTGGATCGTCTGAGCATTGACGGCGCACAGAGCCGTAGTGGCAATGTCTACATCTACAATATCGTGGGTCAGCCCTACGGTATGATCGTTGGCTACAAGTACAAGAGAGACGACAATGGCAACCTCTTGCTCAGCCAGGGTCTTCCCCAGAGAGGCGAGCAGACCACTCTTGGCAACGGCGTGTACAAGTGGACGGGCGGCTGGCGCAACAGCTTCAGCTATAAGGGCTTCACCCTTGGCTTCTTGATTGACTTCAAGTTTGGTGCCAAGCTCTTCTCCGGTACGAACTACTCGCTCTATAGCGCAGGTTTGCACAAGAACACCTTGGTGGGTCGTGACGTGAACAACCCCGCTGGACTTTACGTCTTCCCGGGCATCGACGAGGCTACCGGCCTTGCCAACGAGGTGGGTGTGACCGCACAGGACTACTATCAGGCCATCTGCAGCGAGAGCATTGGTGAGGAGTTTGTGTACAGTGCAGACTTCATCAAGCTGCGTGAGCTTACCCTTGGCTACGACTTCAAGGCACTGCTGAAGAACGTAACGTGGATTAAGGGATTGAGCGTCAGCTTCGTTGCACGCAACCTTTGGACGATCATGAAGCACACGCCGAACATCGATCCGGAGTCTTCCATCAACAATACCAACGGACAGGGACTTGAGCTGAACGGCTATCCCACCACCCGTAACCTTGGTTTCAACATCAACGTGAAGTTCTAACCTATTAAATTGAGACAAAACAATGAAAAGAAATAAATTATTCGCATTGGCTTCGATGGTCGCCTTTGGCGCGCTGGGACTCTCCAGCTGCGGCGACTTCGACGATCTGAACGTCGATCCGGAGCACCTGAATCAGGGTAACGTGCCTTACGAGATGATTTTCTCCAACGCACAGCACCAAGCTTTGGGCTCCGACTGGGATATGTGGCGTACGGGCTGCATCTATTCTGCGCAGTTCACGCAGCAGCTTGTCTCCATCGACTGGTGGGACAGCTATGGCCGCTACGGTTACAGCGATGGTTATTCGGCTTCGTTCTGGGATACGTTCAGCGGCGATCGCGGCGCAATGCGCGACGTGACCACCTGCTACGACCAGTGGAACGGCGCAGAGGGCTTGAGCGTGGACTGGAATATTGCCCGCGTGATGCGCATCTACGCTTTCGCAAAGATGACCGACCTCTATGGAGACATTCCTTACAGCCAGGCCGGCCGCCCCTCTTTGTTCTCTTATCCAGTGTACGACAAGCAGGAGGACATCTACAAGAGCATGCTCGCAGAGCTTGACGAGGCACAGGCCAACTTGGTTGGAACGGCCAAGATGGGTCAGCACGACCTCTACTTCCAAGGCGATGCCTCGAAGTGGAAGAAGTTTGCCAACTCGCTGATGCTGCGTTTGGCCATGCGTTTGGTCAAGGTCGATGAGGCCACTGCCAAGCAGTATGCCGCCAAGGCTTACGCCCACGGCGTGATTACCGACGCTGCCGACAACGTGAAGCTCAACCACGCCGGCGGTGTGACCACCAACGACTCTGCGGAGCCGTTTGCCAAGATCATGTCGCACGAGGATCGCGAGTTCTATCTTGCCGAGAACTTCGTCAGCATGCTGAAGAACACGCAAGACCCGCGCCTCTGCCTCATCGCCACCATCATTCCTACGTCTACGGGCGGACAGGTGAAGAGCATTCAGGACGGATGGACTGATGCTGACTATGGTGTGATGAACTTCGACGCACAGGAAGGTTTGTTGCAGGGCGGTTATGGTAACAACCCCGACCGTACCGATTACTTCATCGGTCAGCCTGGGGGTGACACGCGCTTCAACGATGGCGACTTCCTCGCTAACTACAGCGCACACTTCTCTATCCCCAACCGCTACACCTATAGCGACCCGACCGCTCCGACGTTTATCGTGACGGCCGCTCAGACCAACCTTCTGTTGGCCGAGGCCGCTGTTCGTGGCTACATCAGCGGCAGTGCAGAGCAGTTCTACAACGCCGGTGTGACGGAAGCCTTCGAGCAGTTCGCACAGTTCCCGGCTTACAGCAAGGCTCTCAGCGCGCTCAATGCCGATGCCACTGTGGGTATCAAGGACGCTACGCTTGGTGATTATGCTGCTGATTACTTGACCAAGAATCCGTTTGACGCGGCTAATGCCTTGGAGCAGATCAACACGCAGTACTACATCACCACCTTCGGCGATCCCCACGAGGTATTTGCCAACTGGCGTCGCACGGATTTCCCGAAGCTCACGCCGGCTGTGAAGGCCAAGGACTATGCTCAGAGTGGTACGTATGAGGACGGCGGAACCATTCCTCGCCGCTTCATCTATCCTACCTCTGAGGGCCAGATCAACAAGGCCAACTACGATGAGGCTGTTAGCCGCCTCGACCGCGGCGACAAGTTCTACAGCCGCGTGTGGTGGGACAAGAAGTAAACCGACCGATAACAGCGTCCGCCACTTGCTGACGGACAACGCATAACGAGGATTCCCCAAGGGCAATGAAAAGCCCTTGGGGAATCTTTTTTTGTGCCTTGCGCAGCCACGCGCAATTCAGCTTGCCGCAATACGTTACCTTTTACCGCGCGAAATCATACCTTTCGCCCGCCGAAAGGTTACCTATCGCAACGCAAAACCATACCTCTTGCGCAGCCGCTCCTTGTATTGCGTTTGCCTTGGCTTGTAGTTTGTGCGGGCAAGGCTGTGCTTTCGGCCGAGCAAGCGTGTTCTGCCCCGATAATTCCACGGTCTTTGGCGCGGGTAAATCCGTGCTTTCGGCTGAATGGGGCTTGGGGCGTGGCTATGCCACATTTGTGCTTATGGTGGCAGCAACCGAGGTGGGCAATACGCTCCCGCTCTCGCGTGGCTATGCAGCGTTAGAGGTTATGGAGTTTTTTTATAGCTCAATTGTTTACAAAGGGATTCTCTGTGGCAAGCCACGTCAGTGCTTATGGCGGCGGCAATTACGGTTGGCAATGCGCTCCCGCTTTCGCGTAGCCATGCTGTGTTAGTGGTTATGGCGGGGGAACGATGCGTTGTGGCGCGCCTATAAAATATGTGAAGTGAAAGGATTGTTAGGCGGAAAATGCCTAACTTTGCAGCATTAAACAACGGAAAAATGCTGCAATTCATCAAGCAATATAAGATTACGTGCGCCCTTCTCTTGATTATCTGGGTGCTTTGCTTTATTCCCTTGCCCGAAACGCCGCTCAGCGGGGTGCGGCTGATAGACAAGTGGACGCACATAGTGATGTATCTGGCCTTGGGATTGAGCGTGTGCCATGAGTGTTCGGCCACGCGCCACAAGGCGGGCGGCATGTGGCTGCTCGTCTGCGCATGGCTGCTGCCCACGCTGATGGGCGGCCTCATAGAACTGTTGCAGGCCTACTGCACGGGCGGACGGCGCAGTGGCGACTGGCTCGACTTTGCCGCCGATGCCCTCGGCACCACGTTTGCCTTGCCTATCGGTATTCTTTGGGCAAGGTTTCGCGCCAAGCCTTGAACGGGTTGTGGCGCATCTGCTTGTTGTAGAAGCGGTGGTCGCCCGTCACCTCGGGGCCAAGGAAGTCGGGCAGCTCCACGGTTTCATCCTTGCTGCTCAGCTCCACCTCGGCCATCACAAGTCCCTCGTTGTCGCCAAAGAACTCGTCCACCTCGTAGATGTGCCCCCCGTGGGGCACAAGATAGCGCCGCTTGTCGATGATGCCCGGCTCGCAGAGGCGCAACAGCTGCTGCGCCTCGTCCGGGGTGATGGCTTTCTCGAACTCATAGCGGCTCAGCCCGCCATCGGCCGACGGGCCTTTGATGGTGAGGAAGGCTTCGTTGTCGCTGATGCGTATGCGCACGGTGTTGGTGGCGGCGAAATAGCCTTGCCTGATGTGCGTGCTTGATGTGGCCAACCGCTTCCAGCCGCTGTCCTTGCGCACGAGAAACTTGCGCTCTATCTCCAGTCCGCTCATCAATTGATGATGACTGTGGTGTAGATGAGGAAGGCTAAGCCCAGGAATATCAGTGTGCCGAATATCAGCGCGATGAGTCTCTGTGCCTTCTTCTCCTGCATCTCCTCCCGCTTCTTGCGGTTCACCTTGCTTTTGTCGCTCATAATCGTTGTCGTTTTTGGTTGTTCTTTATTCTGTTGGCGGGCTTGGGGCTTGGCCTTGTGTGCCGTGGCGGCTTGCCGCGCGGGGTGCGTGGCAAGTGCTGGGTGTGGCTCTGTCAGCCCCGCGCCGTGTTATTCCTCTGCTCTTTTCTCGGCATCGCTTGCGGCAAACTCCATGAGGTAAGACTTGATGAAGTTGTCTATCTTGCCGTCCATTACGCCGTCCACATCGGAGGTCTGCCATCCCGTGCGGTGATCCTTGACGCGGCGGTCGTCGAACACGTAGCTTCGGATTTGGCTTCCCCACTCTATCTTCTTCTTTCCCGCCTCAATCTTGGCCTGTTCGGCCTGTCTTTTCTTCAGCGCGCGGTCGTAGAGCTGGCTCTTGAGGAGCAGCATGGCCTTGGCGCGGTTCTTGGGCTGGTCGCGCGTTTCGGTGTTTTCGATGAGGATTTCCTCCTTCTCGCCCGTGTCGGGGTCTTCGTATTGATAGCGCAGACGCACGCCCGACTCCACCTTGTTGACGTTCTGGCCTCCCGCGCCACTGGAGCGGAAAGTGTCCCAGCTCACTTTTGCCGGGTCTACGTAAATCTCTATGGTGTCGTCGACAAGCGGAGTGACGAACACGGATGCGAAGCTCGTCATGCGTTTTCCCTGCGCGTTGAACGGGCTTACGCGCACCAGACGGTGCACTCCGTTCTCGCTTTTCAGATAGCCGTAGGCATATTCGCCCTCAATGGTCATCTCCACGCTCTTGATGCCGGCCTCATCGCCGTCTTGCAGGTTGGTGATGGTGACCTTGTAGCCGTGAGCCTCGCTCCAGCGCATGTACATTCGCATGAGCATCTGTGCCCAGTCCTGGCTCTCCGTGCCTCCCGCGCCGGAGTTAATCTTCAGTACGGCATCCATCGGGTCTTCCTCTTGGCGCAGCATATTGCGCAGCTCCACGGCCTCAATGGCCTTGATGGTGTTGGCATAGGCGGCGTCCACCTCCTCCTCGCTGATGAGTTCGTCCTTGTGGAACTCCACGGCCAGTGCCAGCTCGTCGGTCAGCGTGCGCACTTCATCGTAGTCCTTGATCCACTTCTCAATGCTTTTCACTTTCCTCATCTGCGCCTCGGCACGCTTGGGGTCGTCCCAAAAGTCGGGAGCTTGCGTGCGTAGCTGCTCCTCCTCGTACTCTATCTTCTTCTGGTCGATGTTCAGGTAGCGGCGCAGAGCCTCTGCGCGCTGCTGAACGTCTTTCAGTTGGTCGGCTGTAATCATTCTTTGTATTGGCTGTTATGTCCGCGTTTAGCTTTCGTACATCTTGTCAATGTCGGCCGCGTAGTTCTTGTAGATGACGTTGCGGCGTATCTTCAGCGTGTTGGTCAGCTCGCCGTTCTCCATCGAGAAGTGGTGGGCGATGAGCGTGAACCGCTTGATTTGCTCGTAGGGGGCGAGTTGCTGCTGCAGCGTCATGATGCGCTCGGTCATCATTTCGCGCACGGCGGCATTGCGGCACAGCTCCTCCCTTGTGCCAAAGACGATGCCCTTGCTGCCTGCCCATGCCTCGAGCGTCTGGAACTCGGGCACGATGAGGGCGGAAACAAACTTGCGCTGGTCGGCAACGACCACCACTTGGTCGATGAATTTGTCTACGAGCAGCAGTCCTTCTATCATCTGCGGGGCGATGTACTTGCCGTTGCTGGTTTTGAAGAGGTCCTTGATGCGCTCCTGCAGGAACAGCTCTCCGTCTTTCAAGTAGCCGGCGTCGCCCGTGTGGAAGAAGCCGTCCTCATCGAAAGCCTCGGCGTTGGCCGTGTCGCGCTTGAAGTATCCCGGCGTGATGGTGGGGCCTTTGAGCAGAATCTCGTTGTTTGCGCCAATCTTTATCTCAATGCCTTTGATGGGATAGCCCACCGAGCCGATGGTGTAGGCAGAGCCTTTGTGATCGCAGGTGACGGTGGCGAGGCTCTCGGTGAGTCCGTATCCCACCACCATGGGTATGCCGATGGAGTGTACAAACTCCTCCACCTCGGGCGATACGTATGCGCCTGCTGTGGGGAAGAGGCTGGGCTGCTCCAGTCCGAGCTGCTTTCGCACCACGCTCAGCAAGGTTTTGTTGTAGAGCTGGTACTCCATCTCCAAGTGCAGGGGCACGCGCTTGCCGCGTCCAAGGTACGTAATGTTGCGCTTCCGTCCCACGGCCAGCGCGTGGAGCATGAGCTTGCGCTGCACGGGAGGTGCGCTGTCAATGCGCGCCTTGACGGCAATGAACACCTTTTCCCAGAAGCGTGGCACTGCCGACATGCAGGTGGGGTGGGTCTCACGCATACTGTCCTGTATCTCTTTGGGGTAAGTGTTGATGATGACTTGTGCGCCCACGGAGAGGCAGAGGTAGGTCCAGCCGCGCTCAAAGATGTGGGTGAACGGAAGGAAACTGATGCTTCGGTCGGCCTTGCTCACGGGAACGCTGTTGGCGTTGGCCTCCAAGGCGGCCTGATATTGCTTGTATGTGAGAATGACACCTTTGCTGTCGCCGGTCGTTCCGCTCGTATAGAGGATGTTGCAGATGTCTTCGAAGCTGGCCTCTGCCCACATCTTCTCCACTTCCGGCTGACGTGGCAGCCCCTCGCCGAGCTTCAGGAAGTCGCTGAAATAGATGGCGTTGGGGTCTTGCGGGCTGATGCGCACGCTCGAATCGTAGATGATGATGCGCTCCAATGTGGGGCAAAGGGCAAAGACACGGTGTGCCTTGTCGTACTGTTCCTGCTCTCCCACGAAGAGAAAGCGCACTCCCGCATCGCGAATCATGTACTGTATCTGCTGCTCGGAGCTTGTGGCGTAGAACGGAATACTGAGCATTCGCACGCCATACGCGCCGAAGTCGGTGTAGAGATACTGGATGCAGTTCTGCGAGAACACCGCGATGGCGTCCTGCGGCTTCGCGCCGAGGTTCAACAGGGCGTTGGACACTTGCTTTACCCGCATAGAGAACTGGTTCCACGACACGCTCTTCCACTTCAAGCTGCCGAAATTTCGGAATGTTAGCACGGGTCTTGCCCCGTATAGTTTCGCCTGTTCATGGATGAGAACGGAAAGATGACAATTCGTCTGCATATGGCATGTACTGTTTTAATTACTGCAAAAATAGGAAAAGTTTGGCAAAACGGGAAACATTTGCCAGACTATTTTAACCCGAAAGCGGAAAAACCACCATCTGACCTTTCAGATGGTGGCTTTCCCAACTTGTCATTCCATCACCGCAACCACGCCTCCGGGTTGAGCTTCGTGGTCTCCTTGCGCAGCTGGAACTGCAATATTCCGTTAGAGTCGACAGTTCCAAGTGTCTGGCCTGTGCCCACTTGCTGTCCCTGCTTGACGCTTACGGAGCGCAGGTTGGCATAGACGGTGATGTACGCGCCGTGTCTGACCATCACCACCGTTGTGCCTCCGTAGCTGAATATGCTGCTCACTTCGCCCTTGAACACGCTCTTCACGGGTGCGCCGGCCGATGCTTTGATGTTGATACCGGAGTTGTTGAGCTTCACGCCGCTCAGTCCCTCTACGTTGTAGTCGCCAAAGTGGCTGACGATACGTCCCGAGATGGGCATCGGCAGGCGACCCTTGCTGTTGGCAAAGCTGCCCGTCATGGCCTGGTCGGCCGATGAAAGGTTCTCCTTGGCGGCTTCTGCGCGCTTCTGTTCTTCGGCTACCTCCCGCTCGTGGCGTTGCTTCTCGGCTGCCGCCTTGCGCTCTGCGGCCTGTCGTTGTGCCTCTGCCTCACGCGTTTGCTGCTCGGCGCGCTCCTTGCGCTCCTCTGCCTCACGCGCCCGCTGCTCCGCCTCGCGTGCCCGCTTCTCGGCTGCCTTCCGTTCCTTCTCGCGCTTGGCCTCGCGAGCCTCAGCCTCTGCGCGCTGGCGTTCCTTTTCGGCTTTCTCGGCTTCTGCTTTGGCCTTGGCACGTGCCTCTGCCTCACGCTTCCGCGCCTCCGCCTCCTTGCGTTTCGCCTCTGCTATGCGGCGTGCGTTCTCCTCTGCGGCCTTCTTGGCGGCTTCCCGCTTCTTGGCCAGGGCTTCTGCGCGCTTCTTGGCTTGTGCGGCTTGCTCGGCAGCGCGCTTCTTGGCCTCTGCGGCGGCGCGTTCCCGCGCTTTCCTTATCTCAATGTTGATGAGGCGTTCTATCTGCGCGTCAAGTGCCTGCTGCTTCTTCTTGCGGTCTGATATGACCTTTTGCAGCACCTTTTGGTCTTGCTGCAGCGTTTCCACCATGCGCTGTTGCTCGGCTTTCTTGCTGGCCACGGCAGACTTGGCCTGCCTTCTTTGGTAGCGCAGGTTGTTCTTCTGCTGGCGCACTTGGCTCAGCTGCGCGCGCTTCTCGTCCACTTGGCGTTGCTTTTGCTGCAAACGCTCGCCCTGTGCGCGCTGATAGGCCGCGTATTCGCGCACGAAGCGCAGACGGCGGTACATCTGTGAGAGGCTCTTGGCCGAGAAAACAAACATCACTTTGTCCTGAATGCTGCGGTGGCGAGCCATGTAGCGCATGGAACGGATGAACCGCGCGCGGCGTTCGCCGAGCTGTTGCTCCAGGTTGTTGAGCTGTGTCTTCAGGATGGCGATGTTCTCATCAATGTTGTTGATGTCGGTCGTCGCATCATTGATTTCCTTTTCGTGCTGCTCTATTTCCGTATCGAGCGTGATAATCTTCTTTAGCCGGGTGTCAACATCGCGCTGCTTCTCTTGATACTCGGCCTCGTGCTGCTTGATTTCCTGCTTGATGCGCTGGTTCTCTTGCTGCAATCCTTTGATTTCCTTGGTGGCAACATACTTCTGTTGCTTCTGTGCCGTCTCCTTTTGTGCGGGCTTTTTGCCGCGCGCGGCGCGTTGACCGCCTTTCGTGGTGGCCTTTCCCGTGGCCTTTTGTTTGGCCGACGTCTTCCCTTTTACTTCCTTTTGCGCTTTCTTCTTGCTTTGCGTGCGGCTGTTCTGAGCCACTGCGGGCTGCAAGGAGCACGCCAGCAGAATGAGCAGATATGCTAAGTACTGTTTCATTTAGAGCTTGATGAGTTTGCCCAGCACCTCTTCCAAGGCCACTTGGCTGTATTTTTCCGACAGTGTGGTGCGTCCGTCCCAGCTGCTGTCTGCGGTTGCGTCGCTCAGACTGAACTTGGCACGGAGCGACTTCTTCTTGCTTGTGGCCTCGGTCTGCACCGACAATACATGGGTGTGGGGGAATTGCTTTGAGCCGAAGGCTTTGAAGTTGTCGTAGTCCCAACGTAGCGTCGACACGCCGTGCGTCTGGCTGGTGTAGGCGATGAGAGCCGACAGGATTTGCCCTGTGGCTTTGGCCGTTGTCCACTCATAGTCTATCTTGCCATCGTGAAGCCTCACGGGCACATTGTCGCCGCCCTGCAAGTCGGGCGTGAACGTGCCGAGCTGTGCCTCGCCCACTTTCTGCTGCCCCGGGAGCAGCAATTGGTTCCAGAAGAGCGACTGCAAGGAGTAGAACGTGATGCCGTTGTCTTGCAGGAAGCCCACCTCGTTATAGGAAGCCTTGACGTATTGCTTGTGCAGACGGTCTACAAAGAGTACATAGTCGGGCGTAAACTCCACGCGCCCCACCTCCGTGCGCAGGATGGGCACGAGCAGTTGCAGCCGGATTACCTCATCCTTGCGCATCCGCAGCATGCCCGGTGCCTGAATGTGGCTGCCGTCCAGCTCTATGTCGACAGTGAGGTTCGACACCAAGTTCTTCTGATAGAGCGCGTTGTCGGCCACCCGCTGCATGAAGCGCAGGTTCTCCTCGTTGCCAGTCTTTGCCGTTTTGGCCGCCGCTGTCTTTGCCGTGGCCTGTCCCTCGCCCACGAGTTGCTTCTGCGACCCGCACGCTGTGAGTGCCGCCATCAGCCCGGCAGTCAGTAAAATATGTCTTGTGTTCATTCTTCGATGTATTTTCTCTGTTCTATTTTCTTTTGCAGCATTGCGCTTCCGCCGCCCTTTTCTGCCGCGCGCTCCCAGTAGTCGATGGCTCTGTCGTGCTCGCCGGCCATGTAGAGGATGTCGCCGCAGTGCTCTGCCACTACTCCGTCGGGTGCGTTGTCGCTGGTAATGATTGGCTCAATGGCCGCGCGTGCCTCGTCGTAACGCCGTTCGAGGAACAGAATCCATGCGTAAGTGTCCAGATAGGTGGTGTTCTGCGGCTCGGCCTGCACCGTCTTGCGGCTCATTTGCTCTGCTTTTTGCAGGTCGCCACCATCGATAGACAAGTAGTAGGCATAGTTGTTCAGCGCGCCGATGTTCTCCGGCATCCATGTCAGGCAACTGTCGAAGGCCGCGTGGCATTCCTCAAACAGTTTCTTCTCGTGCAGAATTTCGCCCATAAGGGCATAGAAGTCCGACACCAAAGTGGCGTTGCTGTTGCTGTTTATCTGTGCCACGCCCTTGCGGAACGTTTCCAGCGCGTCGTCGTTCTGATGTTTCTGATACTCGGCCAGCCCTTGGAAGTAGTAGAATGCCATCTCTTCGGGGTTGTACTGTTGTGCCGGCTTGCACGTTGCGATGATTTGGTCGTAGTCGTTGACCTCCACAAGGTTTTGCAACAGATGGATGCGTGCCGTCACGTTGTCCGGCTCTACGGCCAAAGCCTGCCGGTAGACGTTGTTGAGCGAGTCGGCGGGATAGTTGCGGAGCGTCATCCATGCTGCGCGGAGCATCAGGATGTCGCCGTTTTCCTGCGGTCCTGTCAGTGCCTCGTCTATGAGGCTCATCACCTGCGTGCTGTCGGCGGTGTGCTCTTTGGCTGATATGGCTTGTCTGAGCAGGGCGAGCTTGCTGTCCTTGGGCGTCTCGCTGTCGCGCAGCAGCTCGCGCAGCATCTTGTCGGCGTTGGCCTTTTTGCCGTTGGCGTTGTAGTAGTCGAGCATCGACATACGCGCCATGACGTTGCGCGGCTCCTCGGCCAGCACGCTGCGCAGAATCTTGTATCCCTCCTGCGGCTGCCCGTTGAGTTGCAGCCAGCATCCTTTCATGATTTTGTAGTTGGAGTCGTAGGGGTTCTTCTCCACCAGTCTGTTCAGCACTTCCAGCGATTTCGCCTTTTCGCCCTGTATGTCGTAGATTTGCAGACGTGAGAGTGCTATTTGCGAGTTGCAGCCTTCCGTCAGCTCCATGCGGTCCAGCACGTCCAGTATTTTGTCGTACTGCCCCTCCGTGCTGTAGAGTTGGTAGAGTATGTGCAGCACGTCGAGTCGGCTTTTGTTGGCCGCATAGATGCGCTCGTAGGCATCTATGGCTCTTCTGAAGTCTTTTTGGTTGATGAGCATCTGCCCCAGCCGCTCCAGATAGTCGTTGTTGGCGGGGGCGAGGCGGGCTGCCTTCTCATAGCAGGCCAGAGCCTCAAAGGGCTGGTTGAGGTCGAAATAGAATCCTGCCACCTCGAAGTAGGCTTCCGGGGCGTTGGGGTTGATTTCCAAGGCGTGGCTGAACAGGTCGAACGCCGCCGCGTAGTGCCCCATCTCCTGCTGCCGCAGTGCTTCGAGGTAGAAGTATTGGTATCGCTTGCGGTCGTTCTCGCTCAGCTCTTGCCGCGTGCTGTCGGCCTGCGAGGCCTCCTCCGCCCTCATGATGGGGGCGATGGCGGTCAGCAGGAGCAGCGTGGCTACGATTCTTGCTCTCAGCCGGTGGCGTGTGGCACTTGTCTTCTTCATGCTTCGGTGGTGTTTGGTTGCGTCTGGGTCACTCCACTCCCGTGTGGCCGTATCCTCCCTCTCCGCGCTCGGTCTCATCGAGCGTGTCGGCCGGGATGAGCGTGGCTTGCTCGTGGCGTGCCACAACCAGCTGGGCTATGCGCTCGCCATCGTTGATGGTGAACGGCTCTTGCGACAGGTTGACGAGCAGCACTTTCACCTCGCCGCGGTAGTCGGAGTCGATGGTTCCGGGCGAGTTGAGCACCGTGATGCCGTGTTTCAGTGCCAGTCCGCTGCGTGGCCTCACCTGCGCCTCGTATCCCTTGGGCAGTGCCATGTGCAGCCCGGTGGGTATGAGCTGCCGTTGCAGTGGCTGCAGGGTGAGCGGCTCGGCTATGTTGGCGCGCAAGTCCATGCCCGCGCTCTGCTCTGTGGCGTATTCGGGCAGCTGGTGGCGACCCTTGTTGATGACCTTTATCTGAATCATAGTTTACCGAATAATCCGCAAAAGTACAAATTTCCACCCACATTGCCACCTCATTTAAGGAAATTTATTGCTTCTGCCGGTTTGCCCGCCGTGCGGCCTTGCGTGGGGGAGAATGCGGTGCTTGCTTGGCGGTGCGGCCTTTGCGTGATTCAATAGGTTACCTTTTGCCTTGCGAAACCATACCTTTTGCCGCCCGAAAGGTTACCTTTTGCAGGCCAAAAGGTATGGTTTTGTTTTCCCGGGTCGCGGTCGTGGCGCGCGGATGGCGACAAAAGAGGGAGAAAAACGGGCAAAAAGGAAGGAGGAGACGCGGCCTCCGCCCTTGCCGGGCAGGCCGTGTCTCCTCCTTGAGGCTGGCTTGGGCAGCGTGCCCGAAGCCTTATTGCGGGTTGATTTCGTTCAGCAGACGGTCTGCGTGGCCCCACTTGTCCATGAGGTAGAGCATATAGCGCACGTCAACGCCAATGCAGCGAGCCAGCTTGCGGTCGAAGTTGATGTCGGAGGCAAGGCTGTCCCAGTTGCCGTCGAAGGCCAGTCCGATGAGCTGTCCCTTGCCGTTGAAGATGGGCGAGCCGCTGTTTCCGCCGGTGATGTCGTTGTTGGTGAGGAAGCAGAGCTGCATCTTGCCCGTCTTCTTGTCCTGATAGCGTCCGTAGTCGGATGCGCTCATCAGCTCGCGCATGATGGGCTGCGTGGCGTAGTCTTCTATTTTTCCTGCCTTATCCATCTTGCCGATGATGCTGGCCGCGTCGGTATAGTAGCCGCTGTCGTGGTTGCCCATCATGTAGCCGCCCACTTGGCCGTAGGAAAGGCGCATCGTGAAGTTGGCATCGCTGTAGTGCGGCATGTCCATTTCCATCTGCACCTTGGCCTCGCAGAGCTTCTTCTCCTGTGCCTGCACGGCCTCGTCGGCGGGCAGATAGCTGTCCATGCACGTGCGGTAGATGGCCATGATGTCGGCCACGGCAGCCATTGCGGGGTCTTTCATGAGCTTGTCCTTGTCGCCCACGGGCAGTTTCGCGCCCTTCTTGAGCAGGGCCGACTTCTTGTAGAGCCACTCGGTGTACTTCACGAAGTCGCCCTTGAACTGCTTCTGCACGGTGGTCTTGAAGAAAGCGGGCCAGAACTCCTGCGGCACTTGCTCGCTGTAGTTCTTCATCATCGCTGCTGTCAGCTCCTTGTCGAGGTCAAGATTCCATGTGTCGCTGTTGTCATCGAATTCCACGTACTGCTTCTTCGGGTCGCTTCCGCCCTTGATGGCCTCGCGTCCGTAGAAGATGCGGATGCCTCGCTTCAGCAGCTCGGACACGTTGTAGAACGACTCCTGCCAGTAGGCGATGGCCTTTGCCGAGGCGGCGCGGTCGGCATAGGCTTGCTTGAGCGCGCCGAAGTCTACGTTCACATAGGGGTCTTTGGATGCGCCGGAGGCGAGCCACTGCTGGATTTTGGCCTCATACTGCGCCTTGTCGCGGATGAGTCCGATGGAGTCGATGCAGTGGTTCATGCCGATGGAGTTCTTATAGTAGTTGGCTGCGCCCACGTAGGTGTCCTCATACTGGATGCGCGTCTTCTCGCTCTGGCTCATGTACTTCTTCATGATGGCCAGCTTGATGGCGCGGCTCTGGATGCGCGTGGCGTTGGAGATGTCGCGACGCTCCTGGATACCGTAGCTTGAGAGGTAGCGGCTCGTTGATCCGGGATAGCCGATGGTCATGGCGAAGCTGCCCGGCTCGTAGCCTTGGAGGCTCACGGGTGCCCAGTGCTGCGGACGGTAGGGCACGTTGTCCTTGGAGTAGGCTGCGGGGCCGTTGGTCTTCGGGTCGGCGTAGATGCGGAACACCGAGTAGTCGCAGGTCTGGCGCGGCCACATCCAGTTGTCGGTCTCGCCACCAAACTTGCCCATCGACTTGGGCACGGTGAACACCAGACGCACGTCGGTGAAGTCCTGATAGGTTGTGGCGTAGTATTTGTTGCCCTCATAGAAAGGCTTGATGCTCACATGGAGCGTCTTGTCTGTGAGTTTCACCGAGTCGGTGAGCGCGTTCTCCAGCGAGTCGAGTATCTGCGCGGTGCGCTCGCGGGTCTGTCCGTTGATGAGAGCGTTGACACGGGCGGTGATGTCCTCCTGGTTCTTCATGAAAGAGATGAAGAGGTTGTCGTTGGGAAGCTCCTCCTCATAGGTCTTGGCATAGAAACCATCAATCATGTAGTCGTGCTCCACGGTTGAATGGGCGTTGATGGCCGAGAAACCGCAGTGGTGATTGGTGAACACAAGTCCGTTGGGGGAGACCACAACGCCCGAGCAGTAGCCGCCAAAGTTGACAACATAGTTGCTCAATGCGCCGGGGGCGGTGAACAATTGGTCTGCGCCCAGCTCAAAACCCTCTGCGCGCATCTGCTCGTACACAGCGTCCGGAAGGTTGTAGAGCGTCCACATACCCTCGTCGGCTTTCGCCGTGGTGCCCATGGCGAGCATCGCGGCGGCGAATAAAATCGATTTTTTCATCTTGAAAATTATATTACGTAATGATATAGTCATGGTCTAACGCTCCTAATAACGCGCTTTTGCGGTTTTTATTTCAGAAAATATCCATTAAAAGTAGCAAAAAGAATGTTTTGTGGCCATGCCGCCTGTGCTGGCGAAGGACGTAAAAGCGGGTGAATCGTTTGGTGAAGCCGAAAGGAATGCGTACCTTTGCGTATCATTAGTGGAATTCCAACAACGTCATAGAGGCATGAAGAAAACCATTGCGACCATACTTCCTTTCGCGTTGCTTGCGGTGCTGGGCATTGTTATTGTGCTCACGCAGGGCGATTATCTGTTCCGTGTGCAGGAATTGGGGCTTTTTCTCACCACAGGCTCATTCTTTTGGCAGAGCGTCGGCGTGGCTGGCGGCTTTCTCTCGTGGGTGAGCGCGCTGCTCACGGCGCAGCTCTTTCATCCTTGGGTGGGCGCGTTTGTGCTGCTGGCGTTGTGGTGTGGCGTTGCCGAAGGTGCGCGCCGGGCTTTTGCCGTGCCCCGTCCGTGGGCGGTGGCTGCGCTGTTGCCGGTCGCTTTCCTCGCTATTGGCTGCTTCCATCTGGGCTATTGGATTTATTATTTGAAGCTGCAAGGCTTCTTTTTCGCAGGCAGCGTGGGCACGTTGGTGAGCGTTTGGCTTGTGTGGGCTTACCGCCGCTTGCCCGATGGCGGCCATCTTAGGTCGCTGATGCTGCTTGCCAGTGTGGCCGTAGGCTACCCGCTGTTTGGCTTCTATGCCCTTTTTGCCGTGCTGTGCATGGGCGTTATGGCGTGGAAAGTGCGCCCGCTGGGTCGCCGTAAGGCCATTGTGGACACGCTTCTTGCCCTTGTAGGCATGGCTGTTGTGCCCCTTGTGTGCTATGAGTGGGCGTTCTGCGCCACCTCATTGGAGCGTATTTATCTGGCCGGACTTCCGCTTTTCAACATCTCCGGCACCACTTATTGGCCTTATTATTCCTCCTATTTCTATCTTTTCGGCACGCTTTTGGCCTTTGCTCTCCTTTATGGCAGGTGGCCATCGGTGGAGCAATGGAAGCCGTGGCGCAGGTATGGCGTTGCGGGATCTTTGCTGGTGCTGTGCGTGGGCTATGTGGCGGCAAACTGGTATCGCGATGCCAACTTCTACAGCGAGCTGAGAATGCACCGCGCCTTGCAGCTTGGCGACAACGACGGAGTGCTGGCAGAGGCGGAAAAGGTGCAGAATCCCACGCGGCTGATATGGTTCTTGAAGAACATCGCGCTGATGCGCAAGGGCACGCAAGGCGATGATATGTACCGATACCGCAATGGTTCGGCGCGGAGCGTGGCACCTTTCGAGGTGAATATGATTCGCACGGATGGCAAGCTCGTCTATTTGGCGTATGGACAGACCAACTATTGTCTGCGCTGGTGCATGGAAGACGGTGTGGAACTGGGCTGGAAGCAGGAGCATCTCGCCCTGATGCTCAAGTGCGCGCTGATGAACGGGGAGTGGAATGCAGCCCGGAAGTATGTCGGACTGTTGCGTCACACCTTATATTATAAGGATATGGCCAACCATTATGCCACCTATATTGGCAAGCCGGGGGTGATGGCGCGCGACAAGGAGCTTGCTTTCGCGCGGCATCTGATGGCCGGTCACGACCGTTTGACCAACGACAACATGATTCTTCCGGTCTTCCTGCTCAATCATTTCGCCCGTATCAGCAGCTCCGACCCCATTTTGCAGGAACAGTCGCTGCTCTTTGCCATGCAGGGGCGCGACAGTGGCCTCTTCTGGCCTAAGTATTGGCAGTACCTCAAACTGCATCCGGGCAAGCGAGTGCCCACACTTTATCAGCAGGCGGCGTGGCTTTTTGCCCAGCAGGAAGGTGTTCTCGAAGGGCGGAATGTGGATGTAAGCCCGGAGGTAAAGAGCCTTTTCCAACGCTTTATGCGCGATGCCGCCGCTTGCAGGGGGCTTTCTTTGGACGAGGTGCGGCAGACGTTGTATGCCGATTATGGTGACACTTACTTCTATGAGTACTTGCTCAACGGGCCGCAACGGGCGGGCTGATGCCCCCGGCGGAAGTATCCGGGCTGTACGATTGTGCTTTATGGCATATCGGCCGGGCGTTCTCAAAGAAGAAAAACTTATAGCACGAGATGGAAAAGATGAGATATAGATTCTGTATACTGTTCATATTATCCTTGTTGATGTGCGGTTGTGTGAGCCGTCCGCACGATGCGCGCCGTGTAGGCAAGCAGCCGGCGATTTATCCCGACTATGCCGATGTGACGGTTCCGCCCAACATTGCGCCGCTCAATTTCATGCTTATGGATGGCGCGGAGGCCATTGTGGTGGACGTTAATGGCGCGGAGTATGTGCGGGAGAGCGGATGCAAGGCTTTGTTTGATGCCGATGCGTGGCGCGAGTTGCTCTCCGCAAACAAGGGAAAGCGGCTCTCCGTGCAGGTGTATGGCCGCTATGGCGACACGTGGAAGGCGTTCAAGCCTTTCGAATGGACGGTGGCGGAGGAGCAAATAGACCCCAATCTGGTGTACAGACTTATCTCGCCATCCTATGTGAGCTATGAGGACTTGACGCTTTGCCAGCGCAATTTGGAGGGATTTGATGAGCAAGTGATGGTCAACAACATGCTTTGCAGTGATGAAAAGGAAGGCCAGTGCGTCAATTGCCACAGCTTTCAGAACTACAACCCACGCCGGATGCAGTTCCACGCGCGCCAAAACCATGGCGGAACGTTCCTTATGAGGGATGGGGAGATGCGCAAGGTGGCCTTGAAGAACGATTCCACGCTCTCGGCGGGGGTGTATCCGGCATGGCATCCACGCTTGGACGTCATCGCTTATTCCACCAACAAGACCGTGCAGAGCTTCCACACGCGCGACTTAAACAAGATTGAGGTCTATGACGCGGCCTCCAATCTCATCCTGTACGACATTGCCTGCAATGCCATCACCACCATATCGGCACGCGCCGACCGCTTCGACACCTATCCCGCATGGTCGCCCGATGGGCAATGGCTCTATTACAGCAGCGCGAAAGTGCCTTATCAGTCAGACACGGTGAGTATTCCCTTGGCCTTGAAGCACGTCAAGGAGATACGCTACAACATCTATCGCTGCCATTTTGATGCCGCCACGCGCCGCTTTGGCGCAGAGGAGCTGGTCTTCGATGCCGCCGGGCGGGGGCTGAGTGCCACGCTTCCGCGCCTGTCGCCCGACGGGAGGCACTTGCTTTTCTCCACGGCCGCCTACGGATGCTTCCACATTTGGCATCACGATGCCGACCTTTGGCTGATGGATTTGAGCCGGAAGGAGGCGCGGCCGCTGCGTGCCGCCAACTCAAAAGATACGGAAAGCTACCACACTTGGTCGTCTAACGGCAGCTGGGTGGTGTTCTCCTCGCGCCGCACCGATGGCAACTACACGCGTCCTTTCTTCACCCACATAGACAAAAAAGGCCGCGCCACGAAAGCATTCGAGCTTCCGCAGCGCGACCCAGAGTGTCATTTGCTGCTGATGAAGAGCTATAATATTCCCGAACTGACGCGCGGTCGCGTGCCGCTTCGTCCGCAGCAGGCAGCCAGGGTGATGCGTTCGGCAGTGGCCGACTGACGCATAGCCCTCGCCGCCACCTGTTTTTTCCTTGCTTAGCGTTTCTCCGCCGTGTCCATCCACTCGGCCAGCAGCGTGCTGTACTTGTCGTTTTGCTCAACGAACGACATGTGGCGCGTGCCATCAAACAGTTCCCAACGGGCGTTGGGGATACGGTCGAACATGGTTTTGGCCACGAGCGGCGTGCAGAGATCGTTGGTTCCGCTGGTGATGAGGCACGGGCATTGCAGCTCATGAAGGCGATCGGTGTAGTCGAAATCGCGCAGATTGCCCATCGGCGTGTACTCGTTGGGCCCCCACGCCACAATATACGACTCCTCGCCCGACTGCTTTTTGCGGCGCAGACACTCGGGGCTGTCCTCGGTCACGGCTCCGGCGCAATGCAGTTCCATGAATCGGGCGTTGGCCTGGGCGTATTCCTCACTGTCGTAGTTGCCCGTCTGCTCGGCGCGGGCTATGGCTTGCTGGTCCTCGGCCGACATCAGGCGGATGAGGCGGTGCTGCTCGTGTCCCCAAAGCTGACTGTTGGACAGCGTGCTGGACAGGATGGCCGACACCACGCCCTCGGGCTTGTGGTCGATAAGATAGCCGATGAGCAGCATTCCGCCCCACGACTGTCCGAGAATGTGTACCCGGTCGAGGTGCAGATGCTCGCGCAGAGCCATCAGCTCATCTGTCCACACCTTTCTGTTCCACAAATCCGGGCGGTTGGCCACGTAGGAATTGCCGCTGCCCAGCTGGTCGTAGGAGATGATTTGCCGTCCTGTGTCGGCCAGTCGGTCGAGTACCTCGAAGTAATTGTGCGCGCTTCCCGGCCCGCCGTGCAGCAACAGCAGCGGTGCTTTGCCTTCCTTGGCTTCTCCCGCAATGCGGTAGTAAGTCTGATAGCCCATAAAGGGCATATATCCTTCTTCTATTTTCATGGTTGAGTGATTTGTTTTTATGTTGGGAAATGATGGAGACAGAGGAGGCTATCTCACCTCCAAGAGGCTCTCTCCATCGTAAGTCTTTGCTCTTAGGCGTATGTGCGCGTCATCGCCAAGCTGGCTCATGGGCACGCTCATGTAGGCTTCTTGCGAGTAATACTCTGGCATGCCGTTCTGATTGTGTATCAATGAAATCCAGTGGCAACGCTTTCCGTCGGCCAGCGTGGTGACGGAGTCGCGCAGCAGTCCCACGCTCTGCTGCGTGGGCGCGCCGTCTTGCTGCCCTACTTTCAGCGTGACGACCATGTTCAAGTATTTTTTGTTGGCCGACACCCATGCCCTCACTTTCCCCACGGGGTCTTTCTTGGGGCTGATGTCATCGCGGCGGTTGACGATGCTTGTGGTGAGGACAGACTGAATGGCCTTCACATCGGTCGTTCCCCCGTCCACTCGCCCGTGATACATCAGCACGCGGCAGGTGGTGTCGGGCGTGGTGGTGATATGTTCCGCACGGTAGGGCGGCGAGAGCGTGAGGCGTTGGCCGCCATCGGTCACAGCGTGGGCAAACAGACCGTTACTGTTGGTGGTGGCATCGGCCAGTTCCGTCGACAGATACGACAGGCCGGTGTCGCCACTGTCGTAGGCTTCGCTTGTGCAGGCGGCGGTGGCGGCGGTCAGAAGGCAGGCGATGAGGGCTTTCCGCATGGCTCTTGGTGGATAACGGGTGCTGTGGTGTTGGGCATCAGAGGATGCCGAGCGGCGAGTTTCCGCAGTTCACCACCACCACTTCTATGCCCATCTCCTCCAGCGCGCGGCGGTCTGTGGCGCGAATGTTGCTGTCGGTGATAATCATGTCCACTTCCTCCATGCTGCATATCTTGGCAAAGCCGCGGCGGCCAAACTTGGACGAGTCGGCCAGGACGATGGTTTTCTGCGCCACACTCATCATTACCTTATTAATATGTGCCTCGCGCAGGTCGGTGGTGGTG
This sequence comes from uncultured Prevotella sp., assembly GCA_964640675.1. Classification (GTDB taxonomy): domain Bacteria; phylum Bacteroidota; class Bacteroidia; order Bacteroidales; family Bacteroidaceae; genus Prevotella. The sequence continues at coordinate 164,860 of CAZXFP010000002.1, forward strand.
ATGCCATACTCGAGGTCGATGCCGTCTACGCCGATGAAAAGTTTGCTGAATGTGCAGCCGGAAAGCATCTGTTCGCCATCGGGCCCCACCACCGACAGACTGCTGTGGCGCAATCGTCCGCCCAGCTGTATGATGTCGATGTCGGGATTGGCGGCCAGGGCCTCGGCCACTTTAAGTGATGCCGTAACGGCGGTGAACTTGGGCTTGTGCTGCAGGCACTGCGCGAAGGCCGTGACGGTGGTTCCGGAGGCGATCACCACAGAGTCGTTGGGGTTGACAAACTGTGCCGCGGCTGTTCCTATGTTGTATTTCTCCTCGGGATAGAGCTTCTCCTTCTCGTTCACGGAGCGGTTGGCCGTGAAGGGGTTGATGAGGATGGCCTTGCCGTGGCTGCGGTAGAGGCGGCCTTGCCGCTCCAGCTCGGTAAGGTCTTTGCGGATGGTTACGGCCGACACTTCAAGCGTGTCGCTCAGTGCCGATACGAGTACGGAGCCTTGCTTGAGCAGCTGGTCGAGAATGGCGGCTTGTCGTTCTTCTTTTGTCATGATGGGCATCTTATATTTCTACAAAAGTAAGGGTTTTTCTTCAATGCGGGCGGCTCGCATAGTTGGATTAACTTTATTTAATATCAGCTTTCGTCAAATCGTTGGTGCTGTTGGTCAATCCGTGCTTGTGCTTTCGGGGGTGGCCGTTGGTGTGTGGCTTGCTGTTGTGCCTTTTGTGGGGGCGCGGGGGCGGAATGGTTGGCCTGTGGTGTCATGTTTCTTCCTTGTGGGTTGTGGCTTCTGTGGGTTTGCCCGAATAAGGTGCAAAGTGCCCGTTTTGCGTCTTCTTGTGGGCAGTGGATGGGTGAATGCGGGACGGTAGGAAATCGGTTGGCATCGCATAGATGTGCTTTGCCCGTTCAAGAGGTATGGTTTTGCAATGTAAAAGGTATGGTTTTGGCGTGTGAAACCATACCTTTGGCAAGGCAAAAGGTATGGTTTGGTGGCGCGGGTGATTTGTCCGCGCTTGGCGAAGGGGAAAAGGGGTGGGAGAGAATGGGGTGAAAGTTTCTCCTTTTAAGTTAAGATGCTTTGGGTTAGGGGATTACCTGCTCCTTACTAAGACTGAGGTTAGCGGCATCCTTGAAGGCGGCTGCTTCGGGCGAAATTTCGTACAGTGCGCGAATAAGTGACACGCCCTTATGCTTTAAAGGGCGTATGCTGCGAGCGAAAGCATTGATGCTTGTTAGTTATATCTTGGTGTGACGCGTCTCAAAGGCTGGATGCTGCGAGCGAAAGGGAAATAAAAAGAGGAAGAATTGGGCGCGCGGAGGTGCTCATGGAGGCTTTCTGCTTTGTCGGAATGCCGTCCAAGGCTTGCGTTTTTGTGAATGAAAATGCTGTGGTAGGGATGCTTAGCTTCTCTGGAAAGAAGCACGCCAAGCGCGCTGACGAGTTTCTTGTTCCAGTGGTAGAGGCGTTTAGCTTCTCCGGAATGCCGATGGACTCATGCCCACGTGCTCCTTGAAGAACTTGCCCAAGAAGCTTTGGTTGGGGAAGTTCAGGTGCTCGGCTATTTCTTTGATGCTCTTGTCGGAGTTCTTGAGCAGCAACCGCAGTTCCAGAACAACGTAGTAGTCGATCCATTCGTTGGGCGTTCGCTTGCTCACGGTCTTGATGGTCTCGGAGAGATACTTGGGGGTGATGCACAATTGGTGGGCGTACCAGCTCACGCGGCGTTCGTGCTTGAAGTGGTCGCGCACCAATCGGATGTAGTTGAAGAACACCACCTCGCCCCGCGAGAAACGTTTCGTCTCCACAAGCTGGTACTGGTAGATGACGTTACTGATGTCGTAGATGAGTGCTTTCATGAGCGTGCTCACCAGTTCGCGGCGGAAATGGTGTTGCGGCTCCATGATTTTGGTGATGATGGTGTCTGTGTATCCCGATATGACGCGCATCTCCCGTTCGGCAAGAGAGAAGACGGGATGAAGCCGGGAGAAAAGGAAGAGCGTGTTGAGATCATGGATTCCGGCCATGATGTCGTTGAAGAAGTCGTAGGAAATCATGATGGCCACGCCATCGCAGTCATCGGAGGCCGTGAAGTTTTCCACCACTTGCCCCTCGCCAATGATGATAACGTCGCCCCGCTTGATGTGGAACGCCTTCGCATCCACCGTGTAGCTGGCCTCTCCGCTGGTGCAGAGGGCGAAGAAAAGGCACTGGATGCGGCACGTTTCCCACGGAAAGGGCACTTCGCAGAAATGCTCATAGACGAGAAAATCCTCGTCTATGAAGTGCCCTTTCGGGTAGAATGCCCTTGCGTGAGCTACTGTGATTTCGGCATAGTTGCTCTCTTCCATCCTGTTAGTTTGATGAGTTGCGGTTAAGCGTTGTCGTCCCGTAACCTAAGGTGTGTCCGCCTGCAGTTCCAAAGTGTCTTGGCTTGCTGTCCTAAGGTGTCTTTGCCCGTTGCAATCCCTTGGCGAATGCCTTTTGGTGGGGGCTTCGCCAAGGGAGGCCGTGGCTTTTTTGCATTCCTTTTTGGGAAGGCTTGGCGGCCGGGTGTGTGGTGTGGTAGGGCGTTGTGCCCTTATGCGTCAATGTTGGCGTAGGTGGCGTTGGCCTCGATGAACTCTCTTCGCGGCTCAACATCATCGCCCATGAGCATGGAGAATATCTCATCGGCCTGTGCGGCGTTCTCTATCGTCACCTGCTTCAGCAGACGTGTCTCCGGGTTCATGGTGGTATCCCAAAGCTGTTCGGCGTTCATCTCTCCCAAACCTTTGTATCGTTGGGTGTGAATGCCTTTGCCGTCTTCCGCGCCGTTGGCGTATTTGTCGAGGAAAGCCTGACGCTGCTGCTCAGTGTAGCAGTACTCTGAGGTCTTCTTGTACGTGCATTTGTAGAGCGGGGGGGTGGCAATGTAGAGGTGTCCCTCCTCAATCACCCTGGGCATGTAGCGGTAGAAGAGTGTCATGATGAGTGTGTCGATGTGCGAACCATCGACATCGGCATCGGTCATGATGATTATCTTGTCGTAGCGGAGCTTGTCTGTGTTGGCCTCGAAGTTGTCCTCGCCGTCCACACCGAAGCGCACGCCAATGCTCTGGATGATATTCATCACCGATTCGGCCTCAAACACGCGGTGACGCTGCACCTTCTCCACGTTGAGAATCTTGCCTCGGAGCGGCAGGATGGCTTGCGTGTGGCGGTCGCGGCCGTTTTTTGCGGTGCCGCCTGCCGAGTCTCCCTCGACAAGGAATATTTCCGCGCGTTTCGGATCGCGTATGGAGCAGTCTGCCAGCTTACCGGGCAGTCCGCCTCCGCTCATCACATTCTTGCGCTGGACGCTCTCCCGGGCATTGCGGGCTGCGATACGGGCTGTCGCGGCAAGCACTACCTTGTTGCAAATGAGCTTCGCCTCATCGGGATGCTCCTCAAGATAGTCGGCCAAAGCCTCGCCCACGGCCTGCTGCACCGCTCCCGACACCTCGCTGTTGCCGAGCTTTGTCTTGGTCTGGCCTTCAAACTGAGGCTCCGCAACCTTGATGGAGATAACGGCGGTGAGACCCTCGCGGAAGTCGTCGCCCACGATGTCGATCTTCGCTTTCTCTATTTGCTTCGAGATTTGGGGGTCGTTGTCGGCGTAAGCCTTCAGCGTTCGGGTCAGCGCAATGCGGAATCCCGTCACGTGGGTGCCGCCCTCTATGGTGTTGATATTGTTGACGTAGGAGTGCAAGTTCTCGTTGTAGTCCGTGTTGTACGTGATGGCTACCTCGATGGGAACGCCTTGCTTCTCGGTCTTAAGGTAAATGACATCGTTGAAAAGATGGGTGCGGTGACGGTCGATATAGCACACAAACTCTTTCAAACCGTCCTTGGCGTGGAATACTTCCTGCCGTGTTTTGCCTGTCTCGGGGTCGGGGTGGAGATCCGTCAGCGTGATTTTTACGCCGGCATTGAGGTATGCCAGCTCGCGCATACGCCGTGCCACGATGTCCCACTTGTACGTTGTTGTGGTGAAGATGCTGCCGTCTGGCCAGAATTGCTGGCGTGTTCCGTGCTTGTCGGTTTGTCCGACGACCTTCACGGGGTACAGTGCCTTGCCCTGCTCGTACTCCTGCTGGTAGATGTTGCCATCGCGGAACACTTGCGATTTCATATGTGCTGACAGGGCGTTGACGCAGCTTACGCCCACGCCGTGCAGTCCTCCGGAGACTTTATACGACCCTTTGTCGAACTTACCGCCAGCGTGGAGCACCGTCATGACCACTTCCAGCGCACTCTTGTGCAGCTTCTTGTGCTCATCGACGGGGATTCCGCGGCCATCGTCCTCCACAACGACCGACCCATCCTCGCACAGTGTCACCTCGATGTTGCGGCAATAGCCTGCCATTGCCTCATCGATGGAGTTGTCGACGGTCTCGTTGATGAGATGGTGAAGACCTTTCTCGCTGATGTCGCCGATATACATGGCAGGGCGTTTGCGCACGGCCTCCAGTCCCTCCAGTACTTGGATGTTACTGGCCGAGTAGTTCTGCTCGGCGGTCTGAATATCTTCCATTTCTTTTCGTCTCTTCTTTATGGTATGCAAAGGTACGAAAAATGATGTGAATACGGAAATATTTGCGGGCAAAAATCATCTTTGCCGCGCGTGTGCTTTTTTGGTTTTTGCGGCTCGCCGTGCGTAAGGCGCGGCGTGGCGGCGCGTGTGGTGTGCCCAATACAGTATAGGAGCAATACCCGAAGGTACTGCTCCTCTCGTCAATAGTTGTAAGACTATGTGCTAAAGTTCAGATTATCCCAGCGCGGCGATGTGCTTCGTCAGGCTCGACTTAAGGTTGGCGGCCTTGTTCTGGTGGATAACGTTGGTCTTGGCCAACTTGTCCAGCATCTTCTGCACCGAAGGATACAGCTTCACGGCTACGTCCTTGTCGGTCGTGGCGCGCAGCTTGCGCACGGCGTTGCGCATCGTCTTGGCATAGTACTTATTGTGCAGCGCACGTACTTTGTCCTGACGGATTCTTTTCAATGATGATTTGTGATTTGCCATCTTCTATATTTTCTTTTCTTTTTTTATTTTCTGGCAGTCCCTAGCAGAGTCGAACTGCTCTTTAGAGAATGAAAATCTCTCGTCCTAACCGATAGACGAAGGGACCAGCTTTTTGAATTGCGGGTGCAAAGGTATAGGTTTTATTTTGATTGGCCAAATATTGCAAAGTGAATTTTTCTAAATCGCATGGTTTTTGTGCCTTATGGGCTGTTTGGGACGCTGGCTGGCGTTTTTTTTGTACCTTTGTATCCATGGAAATCATTACTACGCGGGCACTTGTTCTCCGCACCGTCAAGTATGGCGAGTCTTCCGTTGTTGCCGATTTGCTCACCGAGCAGCAGGGGCGCGTGTCGTTTTTGGTCAGCCTTCCCAAGTCGGCGAGGGCGCGCGTGAGGCGGCAGTACTTCATGCCGATGACGCTGTTGTCCGTGAGTTACGACTTCCGCCCCCGCAGCAGCTTGCAGCGTGTCAGGGACGCGCGCATCGACTGCCCCTACACGCGCATTCCCGGCTCGCCCGACAAGCAGGCCATCATGATGTTTCTAGCCGAGTTTCTCACCTATGCCACGCGCGATGAGCAGCGCAACGAGGCTCTTTTCCTTTTCCTTCGCTCCAGTTTGCTGTGGCTCGATGCCGCCGAGGGGCGTTATGCCAATTTCCATTTGGTGCTGATGGCGCGTCTGAGCCGCTTCCTGGGCTTCTGGCCTAACCTTGACGACTACCGTGACGGCTGCTATTTCGACCTGCGCGAGGCGGCCTTCTCGCCCCTGCGCCCGCTCCATCCCGACTTTCTTGCGCCCGCCGATGCCTCCCGCGTGGGCTTGCTCATGCGGTTGAGCTATGCCACGATGCACATTTTCCGCCCCTCGCGCGAGGAGCGCAACCGCATAGCGGAGATGATGCTGGCCTATTACCGGCTGCACGTGCCCGGCATGCCCGACTTGCGGTCGCTCTCGGTGCTTCGCGAGCTGTTTGCCGCCGTCTGACGCGCTTCCCCGTTTCTTGTTTTTTGCTTGTGCCGCGAGGCTGTTTTGCTCCGCCCTGTGCGCCGTTTGCCTTGCGCGGAGCGCGCTGTGCGGGATGGGGTGTGCAGGCTTTTAGGAGGCAAGGGGTGAGGCCTCTGTGGGCAAAAGGTATGCTTTCGCGCGGCAAAAGGTATGGTTTTGCGAGCTGAAAGGTGTGGTTTTGCAGGGCAAAAGGTAACGTTTCCCCAATTGCTTGTTGCTCAAATGGTTGCCGTGGGCTTTCGTTCCGGGTGGCCGGCGGTGCGGCGGGGGAGCGGAAGGGGGTGGCTTGAGCGTGTGGCGAGGGTGGTCTTGGCGTGGCGGAATTGTGGGCGGAAATGTGGCGGAAGCGATACCGATAATCATTCTTTTATGAACTATTTTACGGAAATCCCTCTCTTCGGCATCAGTTCGCGTGCTTGGCCTCCGTGTTTGCCGATTTTTTTTATTACTTTTGCACAGAGATAATTACACAATAAAACAATACATACGCAATGAGACTATTTCGTAAGCCATGCGCTTTCCTCGCCGCTGCCCTTCTGCTGGCTGTTGGCGGCCCGGCCAAGGCGCAGCAGATGAAGTCGCCCGTCGATTATGTGAGCACGTTGGTGGGCAGTTTGTCGAAGTACAGTTTGTCCACCGGCAACACCTATCCAGCCATTGCCCTGCCTTGGGGCATGAACTTCTGGGTGCCGCAGACGGGCAAGATGGGCGATGGGTGGCAATACACCTACTCGGCCGACAAAATCAGAGGCTTCAAGCAGACCCATCAGCCCAGTCCGTGGATAAATGACTACGGCCAGTTCTCCATTATGCCCACCGTGGGTGCCGTAGACTTTGACGAGGAGCGGCGCGCCAGCTGGTTCTCGCATAAGGCAGAGACGGCCACTCCTTATTATTATAAGGTGTATTTGGCCGACTACGATGTGACCACGGAGATAGCCCCGACAGAGCGCGCGGCCATGTTCCGCTTCACTTTCCCCGCCACCGACTCGGCCAACATCCTTGTTGATGCGTTCGACAGGGGTTCTTCGGTGACGGTGCTTCCCAAGGAGCGGCGCATTGTGGGCTACACGACCCGCAACAGTGGCGGTGTGCCCGACAATTTCAAGAACTATTTCGTGATAGAGTTCGACCGCCCGTTCACCGTTAGCCGCGTGGGGAGCGTTGACGGCAAGTACACTTTCGTGTCGTCCGACGACGATTGCGCCACCGCCGACCATGCTGTGGCCGCCGTCAGCTTCAAGACCCGCCGGGGAGAGCAGGTGTCTGTGCGTGTGGCATCATCGTTTGTGTCGGCCGAGCAAGCCTTGCAGAACCTCCGCGAGCTGGGCGATGGCGACTTGGCGAGCGTCCGCGAGCAGGGAAAGAAGCGGTGGAACGAGGTGCTGGGGCGCATCGAGGTGAGCGGAACGGACTCCGACCACCTGCGCACGTTCTACAGCAACCTCTACCGCTGTGTGCTTTTCCCCCGTATGCTCTTCGAGGTGACGGCGCAGGGCGACACTATCCATTACAGTCCGTACAATGGTGAGGTGCTCCCGGGGGCGATGTTCACCGACACAGGCTTCTGGGACACGTTCCGTGCCTTGATGCCGCTTGTCGATTTGGTCTATCCCTCCATGGCCACGCTCATGCAGCAGGGACTTGTCAACGCCTATAAGGAGAGCGGATTCCTGCCCGAATGGGCCAGCCCGGGCCACCGCGACTGCATGGTGGGCAACAATTCGGCCTCCGTTGTGGCCGATGCCTACATGAAAGGACTGCGCGGCTACGACATCGAGACGCTGTGGGAGGCGGTAGTGCATGGGGCTAACGCCAGTCATCCCACGGTAGGCTCGACGGGAAGAAAGGGCTATGAGTATTACAATAAGCTGGGCTACGTGCCCTACGATGTGAAAATCAACGAGAATGTGGCGCGCACTTTGGAGTACGCCTACAACGATTGGTGCATCTATAGCTTAGGCAAGGCACTCGGAAAGAGCGAGAAGGTGCTGCGTCCGTTCAAGAACCGTGCGATGAACTATCGCAACGTGTTCGACCCGGAGACGCGTCTCATGCGCGGTCGCTTGCAGGATGGCCGCTTCCAGTCGCCCTTCAACCCCTTCAAGTGGGGCGATGCGTTCACCGAGGGCAACAGTTGGCACTGGACGTGGTGCGTGTTCCACGACCCCGAGGGGCTGATTCAGCTCATGGGCGGACGCGATAGCTTCAACCAGATGATGGACAGCGTGTTTGTCGTGCCGCCCATCTTCGATGACAGTTATTATGGTCAGGTCATCCATGAGATACGTGAGATGCAGATCATGGATATGGGAAACTATGCGCACGGTAACCAACCGATTCAGCACATGATATATCTCTATGGCTACAGCGGGCAGCCTTGGAAGACGCAATACTGGGTGCGGCGCGTGATGGATCGCCTTTACAGTGCCCATCCCGATGGCTATTGCGGCGATGAGGACAACGGACAGACCTCGGCATGGTACGTATTCTCCGCCCTGGGCTTCTATCCCGTCTGCCCGGGAAGCAACGAGTATGTGCTCGGCGCGCCTTATTTCGACACGGCCAAGCTGCATTTGGAGAATGGCAACACCGTGCTTGTGACCCGCGACTGCCCCGATGGGCCTTACGTGAAGGAGCTTCGGAGCAACGGGGCGTCCTTGTCGCGCAACTATGTCACGCACGCCGACTTGCTGAAAGGTCTGAGGCTCGACTTCACCATGTCTGCCACGCCCAACCAGAACCGTGGCACGCAGGAGGCCGACGCGCCTTACTCGTTCAGCAGACAGACTGCCAAGAGAAAGTAAACTTTAAGGTATGAAAGGTCAGGCCGGGCGGAAAAGATTCGTCCGGCCTGACAGATTGAATAACGAAATCAGCTTATGAAAAGGATAACAACACTGCTGGCGGCACTTCTGGGAGGACTCCTCGCCCTGCCGGCACAGACCTCCGCCCCTGCCCCCGTGCCCCCATTGCCCAGCGAGAATCAGGTGCGGTGGCAGCAAATGGAAACTTACGCGTTCATTCACTTCGGTCTCAACACGTTCAACGACCGCGAGTGGGGCTACGGCGATGCTCCCTTGGAAATCTTCAATCCCTCCCGCCTTGACTGCGACCAATGGGCACGCACCGTGAAGGCGGCGGGCATGAAGGGCATCATCCTCACCGCCAAGCACCACGATGGCTTCTGCCTGTGGCCAACGAAGTACACCGACTACTCCATACGTAACACACCGTACAAGGAAGGCAAAGGCGACATCGTGGGAGAACTGGCCGAAGCCTGCCGCAAGCATGGACTCAAGCTCGGACTTTATCTCTCGCCGTGGGATCGGCATCAAGCTTTCTATGGCTCACCGTTCTACGTGGAATACTTCTACGCGCAACTTCAGGAGCTGCTCACGCAGTATGGCGAGCTGTTCGAGGTGTGGTTTGATGGCGCTAACGGCGGCGACGGCTGGTACGGAGGTGCAAAGGAGACGCGCACCATCGACCGCCGCACCTACTACGACTTCCCCCGGGCATGGAAAATGATAGCCGAGCTGCAGCCAAAGGCCGTCATCTTCTCCGACGGAGGGCCGGGTTGCCGATGGGTGGGCAACGAGAAGGGCTACGCTTTCGCCACCAACTGGTCGCTTCTGCGCGGCAATGAGGTCTATCCGGGCTACGACAAGCACTGGGAACTGCAGCAAGGCCATGCCGATGGCGATGCCTGGGTACCGGCAGAGTGCAATGTGAGCATACGCCCGGGATGGTTCTACCATGAGCGGGAGGACGATAAGGTGAAGACGGTGGACCAATTGGTAGACCTCTATTACCGTAGTGTGGGGCATAACGGCACGCAGCTCATCAATTTCCCTGTGGATAAGGATGGCCTTATCCATCCCGTTGACTCCGCAAGAGCCGTGGAGGCTCACCAGAAAGTGGCTGCCGAGCTGCGCGACAACCTGCTGCTGAAAGCCAAGGGCAAGGCCAGCGACACGCGCGGAAAGGAATTTGCCCTGTCGGCAGTGACCGATGGAGACTATGATACCTACTGGGCCACACCCGATGGTGTGACGGAGGCCACGCTCACCTTCACCTTCAAGCGTCCGGTACGTATGAACAGAATCAGCCTGCAAGAGTATATTCCGCTCGGGCAGCGCGTCCGGCGGTTCACGGTGGAGTACCTTGATGGCAACCAATGGAGACCAATCAGCGTGGGAGAGGAGACCACCACGGTGGGCTATCGTCGACTGCTGCGTTTCAAAACCATAAATGCGAAGCGGATAAGGGTGACATTTTGCGAGGCAAAAGGCCCGCTTTGCATCAGCGAGGTGGGAGCTTTCTACGCGCCCAATGCCAAGGAACGCTACGTGGAGCGCGTAGATGACGTGCAAAGCGTTGATTTCTCAGTGGTTGAGAGCGGTGCTAATGATGTGCTTCTCGACCTTGGCAAACCGCAGACGGTGCGTTCCTTCTTCTATCTTCCCAGCCAAAACGCGCGCCACGAGGGCATGATTGCCAACTATGAACTTTATGCCGGCGACACGCCGGAGCAGATGCAGAAGGTGGCGGAGGGCGAGTTCTCCAACATTCGCAACAATCCCGTCATGCAAGAGGTGTACTTCACGCCCACCACGGCGCGTTATCTTCGCCTCCATGCCACACGTATGGTGCGCGATGGTGAGGCTGTCAAGTATGCCCGATTGGCCGTTCGGTAGGCCGGGGCGGCTTTTTCACCACATCAAAGTTTCATCACCGTTTCCAAACAGAATCCCATGAGTATTCTCATATCATCCCTGTTGATGGCCGGAACGCTGCTTTCGCTTCCCCATCATCTCAACCATCAGGTGTCTACGGTGGGCGCGGAGCGTCCCCGCACCATGTTTATGGCCTATCCCGACAAAGCCTCGGCCTCGTCGTTGCGCTATGAACGCAGCCCTTGGCACAAGACTTTGAACGGCACATGGCGTTTTCTCTATGCCGACAACGACACCCGGCTTCCCGCCGATGCCGTGGCCGATGCGCCCAACACAACCCGTTGGAGCGACATTCGTGTGCCCGGCAACTGGGAAGTGCAGGGTTTCGGAACGCCCATCTACGTGAACACCACCTACGAGTTTACGCGCAGCCGTCCGCAGCCGCCCCTTTTGCCTGCCGACAATCCCGTGGGCGTTTATCATCGCACCTTTACCGTGCCCGCCGAGTGGGACGGAAAGAACGTATTCTTGCACATTGATGGTGCCAAATCGGGCGTGTATGTCTACGTCAACGGACGTGAGGTGGGCTATAATGAGGACTCCAAGTCTACGGTGGAGTTCCTTCTCAATCCTTATTTGCGCAAGGGCGACAACTCCATTACGCTCAAAATCTACCGTTGGAGCACCGGTTCCTATCTGGAATGTCAGGACTTCTGGCGCATTAGTGGCATTGAGCGCGATGCCTGGCTTTCCGCTGAGCCGAAAGTAGCGGTGCGCGACTTCCACGTTACCTCCACCCTTGATGACCAATATCGCGATGGCGTATTCCGCTTGCAGGCCGAATTGCGCAACGCCACGGGCAAGAAGGCCAAGGCCACAGTGAGCTATGAGCTGGTGGCCGATGGCAGTGGGGACGTAGTGGCGCAGGCATCGCAGGCCGTTTCCGTAGCCGACACATCGGCAACGGTCAGTTTCAGTGCCTCCATACCCAATGTCAGGCAGTGGAGTTCGGAGCACAGCCACCTCTATACCTTATATATTAAGGTGGCGTGTGGCAAGGAGCAGACCGTGATACCTTATCGCGTGGGCTTCCGCCGTGTGGAGATTAAGGACTACGAGGCCAACGGCCGCACCAACAAATGTCTGCTGGTGAATGGGCAGCCCGTCAAAATCAAGGGCGTGAACATACACGAGCACAGCCCACTGACCGGCCATTACATCACAGAAGAGCTGATTCGGCGCGACTTTGAGCTGATGCGGCAGCACAATATCAACGCCGTGCGCCTCTGCCACTACCCGCAGGGACACCGTTTCTACGAGTTGGCGAGCGAGTATGGACTTTACGTCTACGATGAGGCCAACATCGAGAGCCACGGCATGGGCTATGACCTGCGCAAAGGTGGCACGCTGGGCAACCATCCCGAATGGCTGGACGCCCATACCTACCGCACGCGCAACATGTATGAGCACGACAAGAACTATCCGTGCGTCAATTTCTGGTCGTTAGGCAACGAGGCGGGCAACGGAACCAACTTCTATGAGACCTACAGGTGGCTGAAAGCGGCCGACGAGGCATGGATGGCGCGCCCCGTGAGCTACGAGCGCGCCCTGTGGGAGTGGAACACCGATATGTTCGTACCGCAATATCCCTCTGCCGACTGGCTCATGTCGCAGGGCGAAAGAGGCAGCGACCGCCCCGTTATGCCATCGGAGTATGCCCACGCGATGGGCAACAGCACGGGAAACCTTTGGGGACAGTGGCAAGCCATCTATGCTTATGCCAACCTGCAAGGCGGTTTCATCTGGGACTGGGTAGACCAAGGCCTCCTTTCTGTGCATCCCGAGGACAGCACGCAGGGCAACGCCGTGCCGTTCGCATCGCTTTCGGCCGGTGAGCAGTCGCGCCTTGCGGGCAAAACGTTCTATGCCTATGGCGGAGACTACGGCGTGGGCATGCCATCTGACATGAATTTCAACTGCAATGGCATCATTGCGCCCGACCGTACGCCACATCCGGCCATGAGCGAGGTGAAGTATGTGTATCAGAACGTGGAGATTCGCCCCGTTGACATCAGCCGCGGACGCTTCTACTTCTTCAACCGTCACTACTTCACCAACCTTAGCGACTACTCCGTTTGCTACTCCGTGCGCCGCAACGGCGAGTCCATTGCGTCGGGAAGTCTGCAACTCGATGTGCCGGCACAGCAAGGTGTGGAGGCGAGCATAGAGATGCCGGCCATGAGCGAGCAGTCCGAGACGGAGTATTTCGTCAACTTCTATGTCCTGGCCAAGCACGAGGAGCCGCTCATGACAGAGGGAAACCCCTTCAAGACGCGTCCCGCCGTGGCCGCAGGCGACACCGTGGCCATGGAGCAGTTCCTTGTTCCCGTGGCGCGCAAGCTGCGCACGGACACCATCGAGAGCCTTCCTATGCAGTATCGTGTCAAGGATGGCACTACCGAGGTGACCAGTCCGCGCCTCCGTTTTGCGTTGAACGAGCAGGGGGTGGTCACCTCCTATCAGGTGGACGGAAAGGAATACATCCATGAGGGATTCGGTTTCCGCCCCAACTTCTGGCGCGCGCCCAACGACAACGACTGTGGCAACGGCGCACCTCAGCGGTTGGCCGTGTGGAAAGAGGCCGGGCAGCAGCTCAAACCCTCCGTGCGCGTGACCAAAGAGGCTGCCTACACGGTAGTGGCCGTGGCCTACGACCTCCCGACGGGCAACCAATATTACCTCACCTACACGCTCTATCCCAATGGAATGATGCACGTGGCGGCCGACTATGCCCCCGCTGCCGACGGCACGCCCGAGCTGCCCCGCGTGGGCGTGCGCTTCCGCCTGCCGGCAAGCATGGACAACGTGGCCTACTTGGGTCGCGGGCCGCAGGAGAACTATGCCGACCGCAACCACGGCACACTTGTGGGCGAGTATCGAGCCAAGGCTTGGGACTTGTATTATCCCTATGTGCGCCCGCAGGAGAACGGCCACCACACCGATGTGCGCTGGTTGCGCATCGATGATGGCGCGGGCGAGGGGCTGCTGGTCAAGGCCGACAGCCTGATAGAGTTTAATGTGTTGCGCAACAGCATTGAGGACTTCGACCAAGGAAAGCGCGAGAACCACCATGCCGATGAGATTCAGCCCCGCAACTTCGTGGAGGTGTGCCTCGATGGCTTCATGCAGGGCGTGGGCGGATACGACAGTTGGGGCGCAAGACCCGACAGCCGCCATCAGTTGCCCGCCAATCGCCGCTACCATTTCGCGTTCAGCGTGCGCCCGATGGGCATGAAATGATAAGACAAAAGGCATTGCCGCAGAAGGGCACGTGAGATGTTGCAATCCAAGAGCTTCTCTGCGGCAATGCAAAAGGTAACCTTTTGCGGGAATTTTTAAATTAAAAATGGCGGAAAAATAAATTAAAAATGTTCCGTTTTTAATTTATTTTTATTGCGGTAGGTAAGCTGCTGACTCGCAAGGGGTTGCATATTGCGGCCAAAGGGTCGTGAGAACGGGCGGCGAAAGAAAGGCCGCCGCGCGCCATGGCAGAGCTTTCGGCCATCGGAAACGAAACAAATTGACAGAAACAACAGAAGAAGAAAGGACAGAAAATATGATGATGAAAACGATGTTGGCGGCCTTGTCCGCCCTCCTCCTTGCCCTCCCGGTCAGCGGAAAGAGCAAGAAGAAGCTTCCCTATCAAGACCCGTCGCTGCCCGTGGAGCAGCGTGTGGCCGACCTGCTGGGGCGTATGACGCTCGAAGAGAAAGTGGGGCAGCTGCGCTGCACGCTTGCTTGGAACTATTGGGTGAAGGATGGGAGCAAGATTGCGCCCTCGGAGAGTTTCAAGAAAGACCTTGCCGAGGGGCACATCGGTATGCTCTGGGGCACTTACCGTGCCGACCCGTGGACGCAGAAGAGCCTTGAGAGCGGACTCAACCCGGAGCTGGCGGCCAAGGCGGGCAACGCCTTGCAGCGGTATAACATCGAGAACACGCGGTTGGGCATCCCCCTGTTTCTGGCCGAGGAGGCTCCCCATGGTCACATGGCCATCGGCACCACCGTGTTTCCCACGGGACTTGGGCTGGCCGCAACGTGGAATCCGGCCTTGATAGAGCAGATGGGGCAGGTTGTGGGGCGCGAGGTGCGCTTGCAGGGCGGCCACATCAGCTATGGGCCGGTAATGGATTTGAGCCGCGATCCGCGCTGGAGCCGCGTTGAGGAGAGCATGGGCGAAGACCCGGTGCTCACCGCTGCCATTGGCGTGGCGGAGGTGCGCGGACTGGGCGGAGGCGACTTGGCCAAGCCCCACAGCACCATCGCCACGCTGAAGCACTTCATTGGCTATGGCACAACGGAGGGCGGACAGAACGGCAACCCCACTTTCCTGGGGCAAAGGGAGATTCATGAGCAGTTTCTCTTTCCGTTCCGCAAGGCGATAGAGGCCGGCGCGCTCTCGGTGATGACCTCCTACAACTCGCTCGATGGCGTTCCGAGCACAATGGACGACTACTATCTGCGCACGGTGTTGCGCCAGCAGTGGCGTTTCCCTGGCTTCGTGGTGAGCGACCTTTACAGTATTGATGGCATCTGGCACACCCATCATGTGGCGGCCACGCGTCAGGAGGCTGGCGTGATGGCCTTGCGTGCGGGCGTAGAGGCCGACTTGGGCGCGCTGGCCTTTGGCGAACTGGCCGAGGCCGTGCGTCAGGGGCAGGCCGATGAGGCACTTGTCGACTCGGCTTGTGCCCGTATCCTGTCGCTCAAGTTCCGCATGGGGCTGTTCGAGAATCCCTATGTGAGCGTGGATGAGGCTCGGCGTGGCGTCCGGACGGAAGCCGATGTGGAGCTTTCGCGCCGTGTGGCGCAGGAGACGGTGACGCTGTTGAAGAACAAGGACGGACTTCTGCCGCTGCGCAAGGATGTGCGCGTGGCCGTCATTGGCCCAAACGCCGACAACCGCTATAACCTTTTGGGCGACTACACCGCCCCGCAGGCCGATGAGAGCGTGGTGACCATACTCGATGGCATACGTTCGAAGCTGCCGGAGGCCAATGTGGAGTATGTGAAAGGGTGCGCCGTGCGCGACACCAGCAGCAACGGTATAGCCCGGGCGGTGGCTGCCGCGCGCCGTGCCGACGTGGTAGTGGTGGCCGTGGGAGGCAGCAGCGCGCGCGATTTCCGCACCAGCTACAAGGCAACGGGGGCTGCCGAGGCCGACACGAAAGGCGTGAGCGACATGGATTGTGGCGAGGGCTACGACCGCGCAACGCTGGGTTTGCTGGGCTTGCAGGACCGTTTGCTCTGCGAACTCAAGCGTGTGGGCAAGCCTTTGGTGGTGGTCTACATTGAAGGACGTCCGCTTGTGAAGACTTGGGCGGCCGATAATGCCGATGCGCTGCTCACGGCTTATTATCCCGGAGGTCAGGGCGGGCAGGCCGTGGCCGATGTATTGTTTGGCGACTACAACCCCGCCGGGCGGCTTCCCGTGAGCGTTCCGGCCAACGTGGGGCAGCTTCCAGTCTACTATAACAAGAAAGCTCCCGTGCCGCACAACTATGTTGAGATGAGCGCGAAGCCCCTTTATGCCTTCGGTTATGGCTTGAGTTACACCTCGTTCCGCTACGATGGCTTGCAGATTACGCGTGAGGGGAGCGACAAAGTGCGTGTGGAGTTTGACGTAACCAACACCGGTGCGCGCGATGGCGATGAGGTGGCGCAGCTTTATCTCCATGACGAGGTGGCGAGCGTGGCTCAGCCGGTCATGCAGCTTAAGGCTTTTGAGCGCAGAATGATTCCTGCCGGGCAGACAGAGCACTTCTGCTTCACGCTCGGATTTGACGAGCTGAGCGTTGTGGGGCGCGATTTGCGGCGCGTAATCGAACCCGGCGAGTTCAAGGTGATGGTCGGCTCATCGTCCGACAATATCCTTTTGAACGGCAAGTTTACGCTTTGAGCAGTCCGAAAGCGTGCCGGGCGAGGCATGAAAGCGCATTGCCGATGGCACGGAGTTTGCAAGTTGCTGTGTGAAACTTTAAAGAACAGAATATGAAGATTACGGTAAAGAATGCGGGAAAGTTCCGTATGGAGTTGAGAAATGGCGAGGAATGGGTTCACACCGATGCGCCGGCGGAGTATGGCGGCTTAGGCAATTACCCCTCGCCTGTGGCTTTGCTGGCGCAGTCGCTGATGGCTTGCGCGCTCACCACGGCTTCCAAAGGGGCTGAAAAGGTGGGTCTTGATGCTACGGGATGGCATGCCGAGCTGTTGGAAGTGTGCTTTGACGAGGGCCACGAGAAAGTAACGGCCATCGCCGTGCGCTTCCATTTCGGTCAAGATGTGCCCGAGGAGCAGCGCAAGCGTTTGGAGGCGTTCACCATGCGTGGCTGCACGGTGGGCAATTCGCTCACCACCGAGAAGCGTTTCAGCTTCGATTACGATGTGTAGGCGGCACGTGGGCATCGCGTCGGGGTGTTAAGTTCATCACATTCGCACGTCAAAGGCATCACGTTTGTGTGTTAAGCTTTTCCCGTTAGTGTGTTAACCTCTTCGCGTTTGTTCTTCAAAGGCATCCTGTTTATGCGTTAAACGTGTCCCGCTTGTGAGTCAAACAGATGGCGTTCGCATAACTAAGTCGCTGCCTTTGTGGCTTCCTTGTAAAACCATTTGGCCTCAATCTCCACCGAGATTGAGGCCAAATCGTATCTAACACTCCTGCGAGTAACTTCAATCTATACCTCAATCTCCACAGGGATTGAGGCCGAATAGTTTGTTGTCAGTTAGCTTTTGTTATTTCTTTGCGCCG
>CAZXFP010000002.1:182493-213737 GCA_964640675.1 uncultured Prevotella sp.
GGGATTGAGGCCGAATAGTTTGTTGTCAGTTAGCTTTTGTTATTTCTTTGCGCCGAGTTGCAGCGTGAGCGTGCGTCCTTCGGTGAGCTGCTTGTGCGATATGCGGAAGCTGTTGAGCCGCTTTCCGCCCAGCGTCATCGACTTGATGTAGCCCTGTTTGTCTCCTTCGGCGTGCCTTGCCGTAATGGTGATGTCGCCTTGGGGATAGTATTGCGGGTCAAGGTGCAGCGTCACCTTGTCGAAAGCGGGTGTTGTGATGGTGTAATAAGGACTTCCGGGGCAGTCGGGGTAAATTCCCATCATCGAAAACACCGCCCACGCCGACATCGTACCAGTGTCGTCGTTGCCGGGAATGCCATCGGGCTTGTCCGAGAAGTACTTTCCGAGCAGCCGCGTCACCTCTTTTTGCGTCCGCCATTCCTCTCCCTTGAAGTAAGAGAAGAGGTATGGGTAGGCAATATCTGGTTCGTTGGCTGGATCATATAAGCCGTTGTCGAAGATATATTGCAGTTTGTCCACGAAATTCTTCTTGCCGCCCATCAGTTTGGCCAGTCCCATTACGTCGTGGGGCACGTAGAACGTGTAGTTCCACGAAGAACCCTCATGGAAACCGGGTGCGTTGGAGAAGTTCTCGCCATCTTTCGGGTCGAACGGGGTGAGGAACGAGCCGTCAGGGTTGATGGGACGGAATGCGCCTGTGGACTTATCGTAGTAGTGCTTGTAGCCAAGACTTCTCTGGCGGAACAGTTTCGCGTCGTCGGTCTTCCCCAAATCGTTGGCAAGCAAGGAGAGTGCGTTGTCGGCCACGTAGTATTCGAGCGCGTGCGACACGGAATTGTCGCCCGAATTGTCCTGCGCGAACACGCCAAGGGGAATGTAGCCCTTCGAGATGTACGGGTCGATGTCGCGGCGCATGGCATTCTCCTTGCCGGGGAGCGTCGCGCTCTTGCGGAATCCCTCGTATGCCTTGTCGATATCGAACCCGCGGATTCCCTTGAGCCACGTATCGGCTATGACGGGTATGGCGGGGTCGCCCTCCATTGTCCATGTCTCGCGGCCGAACAGCTCCCAGCGCGGCATCCATCCCCATTCCTCATACATGGAAATCATGGATTTCACCATGTCCACCTGCCACTCCGGGTAGAGCAGCGTCTGCAGCTGGTGTACGTTGCGATACGTATCCCACAGCGAGAACACCGTGTAGCGGTTGCCTTTGGTGTTCTTCACCTCGTTGCTCTCCATAGCGGGGTAGTCGCCGTTCACGTCTTGCAGGATGTTCGGGTGCAGTTGTGAGTGGTAGAGTGCGGTGTAGAAGATGCGGCGTTGTGCCTCCGTGCCACCTTCCACGGTGATTCTGCCCAGCGTGCGCTCCCATTCGTCGCCGGCCTTTTGCGCCATGGCCTGGAACGATGCGCCTTTTGGCTGCTCGGCATCAAGGTTCTCGCGCGCATTGGCTATGGAAACGAACGACACACCCATGCTTACCTCCACCTGCTCGCCTTGCTCGCAGTCGAAAGTGTAGTAATAGCCTATCCCGTCGCCGGCAATCTCCTTGCCATAGTTGGGATACAGTTTCAGCTTACCGTTGTCCGGGTCCCAGTCGCCTTTCACTCCGGTGCGGTTGGGCTGTTGTTTCCATGCGCCTTGCGTCTTCGGCTGCTTGCTCACTCGCATCACAAAGTACATCGGGAACACGGCCTGGGGATTGTAGCAGAACGTTCCGAGCAGGCGCATGCCCTCTATCTCCGTGTCGCTCACGCGTCTCACCATGCCGCCGGTCTCGTTGGTCAGTCCGTCGCCTATGTTCAGCAGCACGTGGCCCTCGCCTTTGGGAAACGTGAACCGCTCCCTCGACGACCGCAGTGTGGCCGTGGCCTCGGCCTGAATGCCGTGCTTGGTGAGCGTCACGCCATAGTAGCCGGGGCGCGCCTGCTCATTGGCATACTCAGAGCCATACTGGCGGTAGTCCACATTGAGCTTTCCGCTGGTGGGCATCGTCAGCAGCGTGCCCATTTCGGGACATCCCACGCCGCTTAGGGTGACGTGGGCGAAGCCCGTCATATACTTGTTGTGGTACTCATAGGGTGCCGACCACCAGCGGGCATCCTTGTCGAACTGGTTGAGGTCGCTGCCCATGACGTTGAAGGGCACCACCGACATCAGCCCGTGAGGCAGCACCGCGCCGGGATTGCACACCGAGAAGTTGGTCGTTCCGATGAACGGGTCTACGTAGTCGGTCAGTTTCTGCGCCGTGGCGTTGAGGGCAATCATCGCGCCCAATGCTGCGGCTATCCATTTCTTTACGTGTCTCATTGTTTAGTTTTTGTTTTGAATGGATAAAGGTACGCAAACAAGCCGACACGGCCAAATTTTGCGGGTGTTTTTTCAGTTTGCGGGCTTCCAAGCTGCCTTTTTCGGCTGTTAGGCAGCATACCGATGGGGCAGGGAGGAGGCAGGAATGGGAGCACGGGAAGGCGCGGGATGTTGTTTGGCATCAAGCCGATGAGGCTGTGAGACGTTAGGAGACAGCCTTGGCCAAGGCTCTTTTTCCAGGGCGATGCGCGCTCTGCCGAGTGCCGTATGAGCGAGGTTTGATGGTGAAAAACGTTGTGCTTCTAAGTGCTTGATTGTTAACGGGTTGGCGATAGGTGGCGTTTTGGCTGGTGAAACGTTACCTTTTACAAGGCAAAACGTCACCTTTTGCAAGGTGAAATGTTACCTTTTGCCCGGCAAGAAGTGACAAACGGCCGGGCAAGAGCTGTGTCTTGCCTGGCCGTTTCCCGTGTGTGGCGTCTCCGCCTGTGCCGCTTCCGGCTTGCGAAACCGCTTCTGCGGCTTGCGTCAGAGCGGCAGCATGGTCACCTCAATTCTCCTTTTCGATGCGAGTATGCGCTTGGCCATGGCCTGAATGTCGGCGGCTTGGATGCTCTGCACCAGCTCCGTGTAGTTGTCATCGAAGTCTATGCCGTATCTCACCATGTTGTAGAGCACGTAGTTCCAGTAGTTGTTCGTCACGCGGGCTTGTCCGCACTGCTTCACGAGGTACTTCCTCACCTTCTCCACGCTGCTCTCCAATGGGCCTCGGGCGGCAATGTTGCGCAGCTGCGCGTCCACCACGGCGGCCAGTTCCTCATAGCGTTGCGGGTCGCAGGTGTAGCCGATGCGCATCAAGGCCGTGGGGGCGGAGTGCTTGTCGAGGCTTCCCTGCACGCTCACGCCGTAGACGCCGCTCTTCTCCTCGCGCACGCTGTCGGTGTAAGCTATCTGCAGCACGCGTCCGAGCATGTCGAGCGTGAGGTCAGACTTGGCGTTGTATGCCTCCGGCCATGTGTGCAGCACGGTCACTTTGGCCGTTGGCGTTTGCATTTTGCTGCGAAACACGTGCGCCTCGTCCACGTCTCGCACCTGCGGATGTGTGTGGGCAAAGGTCTCTTGCCGTCCTGCCGAGGGCAGCGAGGCCACGTAGCGGCGCAGCAAGGGGCGCAGCGAGTCGGTGCTGATGTTGCCAATGACTATCATGTTGAAGCCGTTGGCATCGCTGAATCGCTCTTTGTATATCTCCATCACGCGGTTGTAGCTCACCAACGGCAGCGTCTCGCGCTTCACGGGGCGCAGTCGGGGGCTGTCGCCGTAGGCAATGGCCGTCACAGAGTCTTTGTAGGCCACGCTGGGATTGGCCTCGCGGTTGGCCAGGAACGAGCTCATGCGGTCCAGTTCGTCCTGGAATGCGGCCTCATCGCGCCGCGGCTGAGTGAAGTAGAGGTGCGTCAGCTGCATGAGCGTTTCCACATCCCTCACCGAGGAGCTTCCGCCGATGGCCTGTGTCTCATCGCCTATGCGCGGCGTCACGCTCACCGTCTTGCCGGCGAGCATCTTTGAGAGTGTGGCCTCGTCGAATCCGGCCACGCCGCCTTTGCTGATGGCCGTGGCGATGAAGCTGAAGTTGGGCGCATCGTGGTCGGGATAGAGCGAAGTGCCCCCTTCTCCCCACAGTCTCACCATCACTTGGTCCTTGTCGAAGTCGGTTTGCTTGTGATACACGTTCACCCCGTTGCCCAGCCGCAGCAGCCTCACGCCGTGCGGCAGGGTGGTCTCGCTGACTATTTTCCCCTCCTTGGGCAGCTTGTCCATCAGCTTTTGCGCCACGGGAGCTTCCTCATAAGGGGCGTAGGTGCGTGCCTGCGCCTCGCGCAGGTAGCTGCCCAGCTGTGCCTCGGTGGGCGTTTCGTGCCCCGTTTTGTCGGGCGCGTAGGCCACAAGCACTTGGTTCTGGTTTGTAATCACCGTGCGCATATAGGCGTTTACCTCATCGAGCGTCACCTCGCGGGCAAACTTGTCGGCCAGCGTCTTGGCCGTTTCGGCGTCAATCATCGGCTCGCCGTGCAGGAAATGGCGCGTGGCCATGCCCACGTAGTGGGAGTTTCGGCGGTCGGCGCGGCTGTTGTAGCGTTTCTCGCTGGCCTTTGCGCAGAATGCTTTTGCCCGTTCCAGCTCCGGAAGGGTGAATCCGTGCTGGCGAATGCGCTCCACCGTGCCCACGGCGGCAGCGAAAGAGCCTTGCACATTCTCCTCCCTCGCGCCAAACGAGAGCGAGAACGCGTCCTTGGAGCGCGATATGAGGAAGCCGCCGTTGCGTGCGCTGACGCTCAGGCAGGGCGATTTCTCCCGCTTTTGTGTCTCCTCCAAGCGTGCGTCCACCATGTAGTCAATCAGCCCATCGAGATAGTTGGCGCGCTGATAGTCCTCCTTCCGCTTCTCCTCGGGTGGCGTAGCGTCGCGCTTCATGTAGAGCGTGACGAGTATAATGGGCTGTTCCGCGTCCTTGCGCACCACTATGATAGGCTCTTTGTTGTCTGGAACGGGGTGGAAAGGTCGCTCGGCGGCATTCGCGGGCATCGGTATCGTGTCGAAGTCGCGCACGATTCGCCGCTGCATATCGTCCACATCGATGTCGCCCACCACCACTATGGCCTGCAAGTCGGGACGATACCACTTGCGATAGTAGTCGCGCAGCTCGTCGGGATGGAAGTTGTCTACGATGTCCATTGAGCCGATGGGCAGGCAGTCGGCGTATTTCGTGCCCTGATAGATGACAGGCAGTGCCTCCTCCATGAGCCTTTGTGCGGCCATGCCGCTTCGGCGGTTGCGCCATTCCTCGTGTATCACGCCCCGCTCCTTGTCTATCTCTTTCTCATCGAGCAGCAAATAGTGGCTCCAATCGTGCAGAATGAGCAGCGTGGAGTCGATTACGGCCTCGCTGGTCACAGGTACGGCGGAGATGTTGTAGACCGTTTCGTCCACGGAAGTGTAGGCGTTGAGGTTGGCACCGAACTTCACGCCGTGCCTTTCGCACCATTCCACGATGCCCGGGCTGCCCTCTGCGCCGCGAAAGTTCTCCGTTCCGTTGAAGGCCATGTGCTCCAGGAAGTGGGCAAGTCCTCTTTGGGCGGGCGTTTCGAGTATGGAGCCAACGCGCTGGGCGATGTAGAAGTCGGCAATACCTTTCTCCTTGGCGTTGTGGCGGATGTAGTAGGTGAGTCCGTTCCGCAGCTTTCCCGTTCGGAAAGTGGCATCCTGCGGCAGCGTTTGTGCCGTTCCGGCCATGGCGGCGAGCAGGAGTGGGAGGGTAAGAAGTGATTTTTTCATTGTTTACAAAATAGATGTTGAGTGATGGAATTACTGATGTTGTGTGATGATGATGCAGCTGTTGTGTGATGGCAATGCAGTTATTGCGTGATGGCAGTGCGGCTCTTGGATGGCGGGAATGTGGCTCTTGGATGGCGAGGGGGCAGATGTCTGCTGCCGGAAGAGGCTTGCCCGCTCAGAACTGGCAGCCTATGGACACGCTCAGCGTGGTGTTGTCGCATCCTGCATAGTACTCCGTCGTGTCGATTCCGTTGGCCTTGTGTGTGCCCACGGAGGCTTCCACCCATGTGGCGAGCTTCGTCCGGGGCGGCATGAAGGCGTAGCGCAGGGTGCATTCCGTGCGGTATTGCGGAGCGGTGAGCCACCTGTGCTCCCGCAGAAGCCAAGCCTCCATGGTGGCGGGAAACGACTGCTTGTCGCTCGGCTGTGCCATTGTACCGTCATCGGCCGCGCTTCCTTGCCCCCGGAGGAAGGAGAATGCCGCCCCGAGGGTGAGCACTCCCTTGCGTATGACGATGTTGCGCCTTGCGCCGGCCGACAATTCGCGGCTGTCGATGTGCTGCCTGCGGAAGTAGGGGTAGAGGTATGACGTTTGGCGGCGGTGGTTGAAGGTGGCCGCCGCGTTGATTTGCCAGCGCGCCATGTCTCCCTCCACGCCCAGCCATCCCGTGTAGGCCACGCGGGAGCTTACCCACACTTTGTTGGCCGTGCGTATAGGGTCGAAGTATTCGTAGTATCTCGCCCCCTGCTCGTTCACCTCCGTGCGGTAGTGATTGGCCCGGTTGGTCAGGTTTTCCGCGTTGATGGTGGCCTCAATGTGGTGGATGCTTTGCCGGGAGGTAAGCTGCAGCCTCGATTGCCACGTGTAAGTGTGGCTGTCGTGGCGCGTGTGGATGGGCGTGTAGGGCGACTTGCGCCCGTAATAGCCCTTGCGGCGCGCCGCGGTGAGGCCGTTGAACCATGCAAGGGCGTCCGTAATGTTCCATTGCAGCTGCGCCCCCGCCCCGTTGTAGTTGCTCACGAGGGGCTGCTCGCGCGACTTGTCGGTGAATCCTTCCGCCCCGTACAGCTCCGTGAAGCCCATGAACGCGCCATAGTCGATGAGCGACTTGTAGCTCTTGTCTGACTTTCCGTAGGTGGAGAACTTGATGCTCTCGGTGTTGCGGTGGTAGAAATAGTGCGCGCCCAAGGCAATGTGCCTCCCCAAGGGGGCGTATATGCCCAGTGCGAGGTTCAGGTCCATGAGCTTGTTCTTGTGCCTTAGGTCTTTGTATTTGGCATAGTTGGCCGCCGTGTAGTCGGCCTTTATGCCCACGGCGAAGCCCCTCCACACGTCCACGCCCACTGCTCCCGTGAGCCGGTAGGTGTCCATGTGCTTTCGGCCGGGGTTGGTGAGGGAGTCCTCAACGATGTTGAACGGCATGCGGTCTTGCTGTATGAAGGCCGAGCCGTACATCTCCCGTCCGCTGAAATTGTCGTACTGCATTCGCCCGTAGGCCACCGTGTGGGGCGACAGGCGGAAGAACGACTCCGCGCTTGCGCCCCCTTGCAGGGTGTGGGGCGAGCCGCTGTAGCTGGTGAAGCCTCCGTGGCTCATGCTGCCGTAGACCTCGGCCTGCGACAGGTTGCGTCGGGCATAGCGGGTAAGCCCCGCCGCGTTCTGCTGCGTCAGCCACACGTTGGCATCGGCTATGAGACGGAAGTCGCGCACGGACAGGCTGTCTTGTGCCGCTGCGGCGAGCGCGCAGCTCAGAAGCCCTGCTGTGATGATGGTTTTTCGGTTCAAGCTGTGTTGTCGTTTGTTGTTGATGTGTCCCGAAGGCTGGTTTGGTATTCCAAAAGGTAACGTTTTGGGGTGCGAAACGTTACCTTTTGGCGTGTGAAACGTAACGTTTTGGCGTGTCAAACCATACGTTTTGCCAACTTGTTGAGCCTCAGTTGGTTGTGCGAGAAGCCAACTGAGGCCTTCCGTATCACTTTCCCCTGACGGAGAAAGCCTGACGCTCGTGGAAGTCGGTGGAGGAATTGTTGTCGTCGAGATACACTATCTTCGCTCCGTTCTTGATGGATGCCTCGGCATCAATGCCGCTCGGGTCGCCATCCGTCACCCCCATGCTGTAGCCGTAGACCAGCTTTTCGGCATTGCCGGGTATGGCGAGGGTGGCTTCCTTGTCTACGTTGCGATAGACGGAGTGGCCCTGACGGAAGGTGAAGCCCACGTAGCCGGCATCGATGGAGGCGGGAAGACGCTTCTGCGACGACTGCAGGTAGTCGTTGCTGAACTCCTCGAAGCCATCGATAATCCAGTCCTTGTACACCCGCAGGTTGGCGTTCACGGGCGATGCGTCCTGCCCCGGGGCGTAGATGATGTTTTCCGGGTTCATGGCATATTCGCCCGGGTCGTTGTCCATGTGGAAGATGAAGAGCGCGGGCGAGGTTACGCTGAGCGTCCATCCGTTGCCCATGCCGTACTCCACGGCCTTGAGGTAGTGGGAAGTGGGGATTACGTCTGACGGGGTGGGGTAGTAGCGCGAGTTGTTGTAGCCCGACTCGGGGTCGTACATCACGTAATAGTCCGGATTGGCGTAGTCTACGCTGTTCTTGTAGGTGATCGTGTGGTCCACTCCGCCATGTATGGCCACTACCACCTGCGAGTATCCCGGGATGGTAAGTGCCTCGGGGAAGTACCAGATGCCGTGTATGGCGGGGATGTACTCCACGTCTTCATCCTCGTAGATGAGCTTTCCGTCCTGTCGCCAGTCGGCAAACGGGGCCTGCGCGTTGAACGGGTCGCCTATGCCGAAGCACAGGTTGCGCACCACCAGTTCCTCGGCTCCGTTGTTATAGAGCACAACTCCGCCGTCTTGCTGGAAGTAGCTCGTGCCGTCATCGGTGAGGCAGCCGCCGTTGTACAGCTCCTTGATGATGAGCTGGTCCACGTTCTTCTCCTCAAGTTGTGGCTTCTCGCCGCTTGTCAGCTCGTAGGTGATTTCCGAAATCTTCTCCACGGCAATCTCTTGCTTGGTTCCGTCGTGGTGGGTCACCACCATTTTCCATGCCTCTTGTGCGCTGGCGTTGGCGGCCATGCCAATGATGGCCATCAGGGAAAGTATTGTCTTCTTCATTGCTTTGATGTTGTTTTCTTCTTTTTTTGATGTTTTGTGAGGTTAAGTCGCTTTCTTTTATTTGTTCACCATCTTGTAGCTCTTTGTGGGAGTGCGCAGAATGTAGACGCCCGTGGGCAGATGGTCGAGCCGCACCGTGGCGCGTCCCTCGCCATCGGCCACTGCCGTCATGACAAGTTGGCCGTTTGTGGTGAGCACCTGTATGCGGTCGTTGGGTTGCAGGCCTGCAAACTCAGCCCCGGAGGCAGAGAATGAGGGCTTGGGGCTGTCCTGCCGCAGGCGGTCGTTGACGTTTGTGAGGTCTTTGGTCTCGAAATGCTGCTCTCTGATGCCTTCAAGGCTGTACGTGATGGCATCCTGGCCGATGGCGATGGTCACCTCGCTGCCGGCATAGGTGAGCTTTGGGCTTTCGGCGAGCGCGAAGCTCACCGTCTGCCCGTCGGTCTGGGTAAGCACCAGGTGCAGGCTTGCGGCCTCGGAGTGGCTCTCCTGTGCCGCGGCGGGCAGGGAAAGCGTCATCGCCGCTGCTGCCACGGTGCCGATGATAAAGTTTTTGTTCATGAATAAATTCATTGGTTTACGTTGTTTATTGAGTTTTGCGTCGTTTGGTGACGCTCATTTTCATGTCAAGCGCATTGATGCTGTCTTTCGATATGGCCGTCTTGCCCAGCACGCCGTTGATGATGTAGCGCGCGTCCAGCGTGTCCAGACGCGATGCGCTCGTAGCTTCGTATAGCCCCGAGGGGAGCATGAAGCGGGCGATTCCGGCGGTGTCGGTCAGCTCAACGAACACCGATGCGGCGGCGTTCTTCATCTCCACGCGTGCCCCGGCATAGGGCTTGATGTCGCTTTTGGCCGGGTAGACCAGCCTGACCGTGACCGGAACAAGCTCCACTTCTTCATCGTAGCTGCACGAAACGGCCATCAGCGTGGCTGCGGCAAGGGCGAGTTGTATGGCTTTTCTCATAATTTCAGTTTCAAGGATAGTCCATAATAGAAGGAGGGAACGTAGCCGCTGCCAAACAAGGAAGTCTCCAAGCCGGTCTGTGAGGAGCGCACCGTGCGCATGGTATTGAGGAAATTGTTGGCATAGAAGCTCACCGACACATGATCGCCAATCTCCTTGGTGACACTGAAATTGGCGGAATAGTATGCCGAAACACGGTTCCCGTTCATCGTGAAGGGATAGTTCGACCGCACGATAAGCCTCGAAAGGTCGTTGAAAAGGTTCTGGTCGTGCTCCTTTGCCCAAAGGAAACGCTCCAGGAAAGGTATTCGCTCGCCGGGATTCTCCCACGTTGAGTAATACACGGGGTACACAATGACGGTCTTTCCCTCACCTCCCGTGTAGGGTTCGCCGAACAAATCCGCGCTTTCCAGCACCTCATAGCCTCTCACAGAGCCGTCGGGAAGCTCGCACTTGGCTCTGCTGTAGGCATAGAGCGACGCTTCCACGCGCAACGCCAGCACCATGCGAATCCGCGGGATATGTGTGGTGATGGTGGTGTTGAGGTTGCAGGCGCGGCTTACGTGTCCGTTGCTCACGGAAGCGGTGGCTGTGTAGCCGGTAGATGTGGCGTTGGTGCCCAGATAGTAGCCAATGTATTGGTAAAGGCGACCATCCGTCATGCGATTGGTCAGCCCGTAGGGCACATCGGCGAAGAGCTGGCCGTCCAAACTTCTGTACCAGTAGTAGTTACCGTCCACTCTGACCTGCGTCCGCAGCGGTTTGATTTGCGCAAAGTCCACTATCCACTCCATTCCCCAGCGTTCCACGGGCGAGGCGTTGGCATATTGGCGCGCCGCATAGTAGGTGTTGCGGCTTTGAAAGTCGAGCGTGACGGGGGCGAGGCGACCCGTTTTGTCGCTCACGGTGATGATTCCGTCGCTGCTGATGGAGAAAGCACGGTCGGCCACGGGTATTCCGCAGTTCTGCACCGCCGATGGCGTGGTGTATTTGTAGGTGAATGGCGTGAAGATACTTGTGGCCATGTAGGCGTTTAGCGTCTTGCTGATGAAGCCGGAGAGCGACAACCGCGCCACCTTGGTGCTGATGTCGATGCCCACATCGTACTGATGGCTGTACTGCCATTGCAGGTTGGGATTGTAGCGGGCACTCGAGGGGATGGTGTAATAGGCATGGAAGGAGCGGTTTTCCGCATCGCTTGTCGATGCAAAGGCCATCCGGTCGGCGTAGACAGGCGACGGATAGAGCACCTGGAAGGACGGCAGCTTCACCGCTTTGCCCCATCCTGCGTGTAGGGCGGCCTCGCTGAGGAAGCCATCGCGGGTGTTGCGCCACACGTAGCGGCCGTTGATGCGGGGCGAAAGGCTTGCCGCCGTGCCATAATCAGACCCTCCTATGTGCGTCATATCGTTGCGCAGACCCACCGTAAGCTCCACCGTGGATGCCTTGGACAGGCTTGCCGACAGTGCCTCCTCTGCCCAAACGCCCATGTTCTGCATGGCCGGCAGCTGGTCATAGCGGCGTTCGCGCCATGTGGGTGCGTAGCGCATATCCTCATAGTAAGTGCCTCTTCCGGCGTTGCTGGTGCGTGTCCACTCCGCGCCGGCTCCCAGTCGGTGGCTCAGAAAGCCGAAGCGGCGCGCCCAAGTGGCCTTGAGCTTCAGCCGAAGGTCAAGCGGCTTGGAGTCGTTGAACGCTTTCACATACCAATAGCCTGTCGGGCCGAGTATGATAGGTGCGCCGGGGTTGGCATCGTATTCTTCGGCGATGTGGTATCCCTCCGTGAGCGCGTGCAGATAAGGCTGCGTGGTGGAGCTGCTCTCGCGGCTGTAGGTCTCGGTGAGGTTATCCGACCAGCTGGCCGAGCCGCTTATGTCCACCGAGGTAATCCATGACAGACCGGGCTGCCAGTGCAGGCGGAAGTTGGCGTTGAACTGATTGTTGCGCATTTTGCTGTAATCATCGAGCTGCTCGTCGGGGTCTGACTTGGAGTTGTAGCCGCCCACGTTGCCTGTGAGGCCTGCCGTCAACGTCAGCGGCGATGATGTGGGCATGAATACCTTCGTGTAGTTGAGGCTCAATGTGTTGCGCTGGTAGGCTGTGTGGGGCGATGCGATGTCGCTGAACGACCGCGCGTGCTCCACGGAGGCATTCAGCAGACCGGCGTTTGCCCCCAAGTCGATGCCCTTGCTTGCAGAAACGAGCCGCGTGTGCTGCGTAATCTTTGACTCAACGATGAATGGCGTGCGTCCTTTTCTTGTGCGCACCCTCACGATACCATTGGTCAGGTCGCCGTATTCCACTGATGGGATGCCCGGCGTCACCTCCACGGCCTCCACGTTGCTGCTGCCCAGCTGCCGCAGGCTTGCCCCGTTGGTCTCGCCCATGGCGGCATTGTTGCCCACGCGCACACCGTCTATCTCCACCGCCGTACCAAACGCGCTGTTGCCCGCCTCCCCGCTCTCGCTGCGCAGCCGCAGCCGCGTGTCGTTCATGAGCGTGGGGTTCTGCGTTTTGCCTCCGGGCAGCAGCGCGGCAATGTCGCCGATGGTCAGAACCTGCTGCTGGTCGAGGGCCTGGCGGCCTATGGAGTAGCTCGTTGTGGCCTGGTTGTCGTCGCGCTTGGCCACCACGGCCACCTCGTCCAGCTGCAGTGTCTCCTCGTCCATGCGTATGGTGATGGGGCGCATCTCGGGTTTGATGTCGATGGAGAGGGTCTGCGGGGCATAGCCCAGGCACTGGATGCTGAGCGTGGCCTTGCCTTGGGGCGCGTGGCGGATGACAAACCGTCCGTCTTTGTCGCTCATTCCCCACAGCTCGCTGCCCTTGATGAGCACGGCGGCAAACTCTATGGGCTTTCCGCTCTCACGGCTCACCACCTTTCCGCTCACGTTGGCCTGCTGGGCAAGGCACATGGTGAGGCCGAGCGGCAGAGTTGCGGCGGTCAGGAGGAGGCGGTTTGCCATGGGTGTGATGCGGTATTCCATGTTGGATGTCGATGTTTCGTTTTCGGGGTGCAAAGGTAGGAATACGGAAAAGCAGCGGCAATACTTAAAAATTGCGATTTGAAAACGGTGGGAAAATACCCGAAAATAATGATTGCCATGCGTTTGCCGCTCCCCGTTTCTTTCCATTGCGCGGCGTGTCCGTGGCGGTTTTCCGTGCGTGCTGAGGTGTGCTCGGCTCGCATCGGTTCTGTTTTTGCGTCTGTTGTTGGAGGCCTTTGTAAGTGCTTGTTTGTCAGATGGTTGACAAAATGCGCTCTGCCGCATTGTGAAACCATACGTTTTGCCTTGTAAAAGGTATGGTTTTAGCGTGTGAAAGGTATGGTTTCGTGAGGCAAAAGGTATGGTTTTGCCGCGCGGGTGATGAGGCGGCGGTTTGTTAGGGAGGCGATGTGGCGTGGCGGTGGTGGCGGTTTGGTGGCGCGGCAGATGCGTTGCGAGGGGCGGATGGCGCATAAAATGGTGGACAGTTTGTAGGCTAACATGATTTTTTTTTGTACTTTTGCAACATAATAATTAAGTGATTCAGATATGAGACTAAAGAAAATCGCATTATTCTTACTCGGTGTCGCCTGTTCGCTTGCGGGCAATGCGCAGCAGTACACGCAGTATGTCAATCCGCAGATAGGCTCCGGCGGGCACGGTCATGTGTTTGTGGGTGCCAATGTGCCCTTTGGCTATGTGCAGCTCGGCCCCACTCAGCCCACGCGGGGCTGGGACTGGTGCTCGGGCTATCATGAGAGCGACTCCGTGCTCATAGGCTTCGGCCATCAGCACCTCAGCGGAACGGGCATCGGCGACTTGGGCGACGTGGCGTTTCTGCCCGTTTCGTGCTGCCGCCAGAAGGAGGTGAGGTTCTCGCATGAGGCCGAGAACGTGGCACCGGGCTATTACAGCGTGAAGCTGAAAGACCCCAATGTGCTCGTGGAGCTTACTGCCACGCAGCGCGCGGGCTTCCAACGCTACACGGCGGGTGCCAACGTGCGCAGCGGCAAGTTCCGCCTGGACCTCAAGCAGGGCATCGGATGGGACAAGATGAAGCGTGCGGGATTCCGCATGGTGGGCGATCGCGCCATCAGCGGCTACCGCGAGTCAAACGGATGGGCAAGGCATCAGTATGTGTTCTTCTATGCCGAGTTCAACAAACCCGTGAAGTTGGAGAAGAACCAAGACTCCATTGCCGTCTTCTCCTATGAGAACGATGGCACTCCGCTGCTCATCAAGACCGGACTTTCGGCCGTGAGCGAGGACAACGCCAAGGCCAATCTGGCGCAGGAGATACCCGGATGGGACTTCAACGCCGTTGTGGCGCAGGCCGACAACGCCTGGAACGAGGAACTGGGAAAGGTGCAGGTGAAGACGGAGGATGCCGATGCGCGCACCGTGTTCTACACCGCGCTCTATCACACCATGGTGGCTCCGTCCGTGTTTGGCGATGTCAACGGCCAGTATCGCGGCTCCGACCTTGAGGTGCATCAGGGAACGTTCACCAACTACACCACTTTCTCCCTCTGGGACACCTACCGCGCGGCCTTCCCGCTCATGACAATCCTGCACACGGACAAGCTCCGCGACATGGCAGAGACCTTCCTGCATATATATAAGGAGCAAGGCAAGCTGCCCATATGGCACTTGATGGGCAACGAGACCGACTGCATGGTGGGCAATCCGGGCATTCCCGTGCTGGCCGACCTGCTCATTAAGGGCTACGTGAGCGACAAGCGCGCCGCCCTGGAAGCCATGAAGGCATCGGCATTGCTCGATGAGCGCGGCCTCGCCTCGCTGAAGAAGAACGGCTATGTGGCCTTCGATGAGGACCCAACCCACGAGACAGTGGCCAAGACGCTGGAGTATGCCTTGGCCGATGCGTCCATCGCGATGGCAGCAAAGTCGATGGGAGCGGTCAAGGACTACAAGTTCTTCTGGAACAGAAGCCAGTCTTATCGCAAAGTGTTCGACAAACGCGTGGGATTCATGCGTGGCAAGGACTCCAAGGGTAACTGGCGCACGCCCTTCAATCCCCTCAACGCCGTGCACCGCATGGACGATTACACGGAGGGAAATGCTTGGCAGTACACGTGGCTCGTACCTCACGATGTGCATGGACTGGTGAGTTGCTTCGGCGGAGAGCAGCCGTTTGTGACCAAACTCGACTCGCTGTTCATCGTTACGGGCGACATGGGAGCTGAGGCGTCCCCCGACATCTCGGGACTTATCGGCCAATACGCTCACGGAAACGAGCCGAGCCACCACGTTCTCTACATGTACAACTACGTGGGGCAGCCTTGGAAGGGACAGAAGCTCATCCGTCAGACGCTCAACGAGATGTATTCGAACAGCAGCGATGGCTTGTCGGGCAACGAGGATGTGGGCCAGATGTCGGCATGGTACGTCATTTCGGCCATGGGACTTTATCAAGTAGAGCCTGCCGGAGGCAAGTTCGTGTTTGGCTCGCCGCTCTTCGATGAGGTCACGGTGGGTCTGCCGGAGGGCAAGACGTTCACCGTCAAGGCCATCAACAACAGCAAGGACAATGTCTACGTGCAGAGCGTGCGCCTCAATGGCAAACCCTACACGAAGTCATACATCATGTATTCCGACATTATGAGCGGCGGTGAGCTGGAGTTTACTATGGGTTCGCAGCCGTCTAAGTTCGGAACGGCTAAGAAAGACCGCCCATGACACCGGAGAAAGTAAAGGAAAAAGAGGCGAACCAAGCGTTCGCCTCGCTTGACGGAAGCGATTCGGCGGCGGGAAAGGCGCAGGGCAAGGCGGTAAGCCCCGTGGCTTGGGTGCCCACGCTCTACTTTGCCATGGGCATGCCGTTCGTGGTTCTGAACATGGTATGTACGCTGATGTACAAGGGAATGGGCGTTAGCGATGCCCAAATCGCCTTTTGGACATCGCTGATCATGCTCCCTTGGACGCTGAAGCCGCTCTGGAGCCCGTTCTTGGAGATGTATAAGACGAAGAAATTCTTCGTTGTGCTGACCCAACTCGTCTCCGGCGTGTGCTTTGCGCTCGTTGCTTTCGCGCTGAACCTGCCCCAGTTCTTCGCCATAACCATTGCCGTGCTCGCCGTTATCGCCCTCAGTGGTGCCACACACGACATCGCTGCCGACGGAACATACATGAGCGTGCTCTCGAAAGAGGACCAGGCGCGCTGGATTGGGTGGCAGGGCGCGTTCTATAACATCGCCAAAATAGCCGCGACAGGTGGCCTTGTCTATCTCGCCGGCGTGTTTATCGGCCACTTCGGGGTCACCCGCGCATGGATGATAATCATGCTAATCATAGCCGCTGTGATGTGTGTGATGGGCGTTTACCACCTCTTTGTGCTCCCCACCACACCCTCCTTGGAGAGCAAGGACGGCCGCAATGCCGGGCAGGCACTGCGCGAGCTGTGGGGCGTATTTGTGGAGTTCTTCCGCAAGAAGCACATTGTCTACTACATTTTCTTCATTATCCTCTACCGTTTCTGCGAGGGATTCGTGATGAAAATAGTGCCCCTGTTCCTCAAAGCCCCCCGCGCCGAGCAGGGACTGGGCATGGGCGAGCAGGAGATAGGTCTTTGCTACGGCACGTTTGGCGCGGCGGCGTTCGTCATCGGCAGCATTCTCGGCGGCCATTATATCGCCCGCAAGGGATTGCAGAAGAGCCTTTTCAAGCTGGCGTTGGTATTCAACCTGCCGTTTGTGGCCTATACGCTCCTCGCCGTCTATCAGCCCACGAGCCTTGCGCTCATCGGAGGTGCCATCACGCTGGAGTATTTCGGCTACGGTTTCGGCTTCGTCGGTCTCACACTCTTCATGATGCAGCAGATAGCACCGGGCAAACACCAGATGAGCCACTACGCTTTCGCCTCGGGCATCATGAACTTGGGCGTAATGTTGCCCGGCATGCTGAGCGGCTACGTGAGCGATGCGCTGGGCTATCGCACCTTCTTTGTCGTGGTGCTCCTGTGTGCCGTGCCCGCATTGCTCATCACTTGGTTCGTGCCGTTCACCTATCAGGAAGAGAAGCTGTAGTTCTTCCGCGCCCCCGAAGGGCATTGCAAGAAAACCCAATAGCAACTTAAAGAATATGAAAGAAATCAGAATCGAGGGACAGCCCCTCCCCAATATGCCGTGGCAGGACAGACCCTGTGGCAGCAACGCCCCCATGTGGCGTTACAGTGAGAACCCCATCATCCCGCGCGACCTGCTCCCCACGAGCAACAGCATCTTCAATTCGGCCGTAGTCCCCTTTGGCGATGGCTATGCGGGCGTGTTCCGTTGCGATGACACCAACCGCCGCATGGTGCTCCACGTGGGATTCTCCAAGGACGGAATCAACTGGAACATCGATGAGAATCCGCTCCGCTTCCAGTGCGAGGACAAGGAAGTGGGCGAGTGGGTGTACGGCTACGACCCCCGTGTGGCCTACATCGAAGACCGTTACTACGTTACTTGGTGCAACGGATACCATGGGCCAACCATCGGAGTGGCCTGGACGAAGGACTTCAAGACCTTCCATCAGCTGGAGAACGCGTTCCTTCCGTACAACCGCAACGGCGTGCTCTTCCCCCGCAAGATCAACGGACGCTTCGCCATGCTCTCCCGC
This sequence comes from uncultured Prevotella sp., assembly GCA_964640675.1. Taxonomy (GTDB): domain Bacteria; phylum Bacteroidota; class Bacteroidia; order Bacteroidales; family Bacteroidaceae; genus Prevotella. The sequence continues at coordinate 199,839 of CAZXFP010000002.1, forward strand.
CCGTCCGACACGGGACACACCCCGTTTGGCGACATCTTCTACAGCGAAAGCCCCGACATGGAGTTCTGGGGTCGCCACCGTCATGTCATGTCGCCCGCACCCTTTGAGCAGAGCGCGTGGCAGTGCATGAAGATAGGCGCGGGCCCCATCCCCATCGAGACCAGTGAGGGATGGCTGATGTTCTATCATGGCGTGCTGCGCAGCTGCAACGGCTATGTTTACAGCTTCGGCTCTGCCCTTCTCGACCTTGAGCAGCCCTGGAAGGCCATCTATCGCAGCGGCCCTTACCTCATCTCGCCGCAGAAGCCATACGAGTGCATGGGCGATGTGCCCAACGTTTGCTTCCCCTGCGCCGAGCTTCACGACCCCGCCACCGGCCGCGTGGCCGTCTATTACGGTTGCGCCGACACTGTGACGGGACTCGCCTTCGGCTATATTCCCGAGATAATTGAGTGGACTCGCAAGACGAGCATCATTTAGTCATTGTGCGTCCCCTGCGCCTTGCGCGCGCTAAGCGTGCGGTCTTGCCCGGCAAGGCCGCACGTTTTCATTTCCCCCACTTCTCCTTCCGCATATCCCCGCCTTACTTCCCTGTTTCCGAAACGTCACCTTTCGCCCTCCGAAACGTGACGTTTCGCGTGGTCAAACGTTACCTTTTGCGCTGCAAAAGGTAATGTTTTGCTTTGTGTTGTTTATCTTGCTGGTTATTAATGTGTTATGCTTTGTATTGTATTGGCGGAGAAAATCATTGGCCAGATGTTGTGCCGTGGCATTAAGATGCTTCCCTTTCGCATAGTCCGCTTTTTAGTGTGCCATGATGGTATGGTACACTTTGCTGGTGAAAGATTCATAATCGTTGAGAATTACTGTGCCGTTGGGCTTTATTTTTGGGTATTGGTTGGTGGAAAGTCTCACTTTTGGGGCGTGTGTTTGAAAGAAATTTAGGTAGTCTGCTTTGTTGTGTATATTGTGTTTGCCCGCATCCGGGCTTACATGAACTACGTAGATCAAGGTCTTGTTAGGCGTATGGAAGAAGCAGCTTGTGTTATCGTGCGACAAAAGGCAGTATTTCATGATGTTATGGCTGGTGAATTCTTCCCATTTGGACAACTCTCCGTTGCTTTTATAGTATGGAAGCTCGTCAAGGATGATGAATATTTGAAAGTAAGGGCAGTTGGCTGTTCTGATATTGGCAGTCTCTCCAAGCATGTTCTCAAAGTAGTTGTTGGAGTTTTGGGAATAGTTTTGCATCACAAACTTGACGGCAATGCCGGCAATGTCTTCTCCCGTGGCTTTGTTTCTTACGGTTATGTCTACCATTTTGTTCACATAGCGGCCTTTGATGCAGGCTTCCTTCCCATCGCCGAAGCCTTGTGACTTGACAATATAGTTATTGCCGAGTCTGTCGGCTATGTCTTGTGCGATTGCACCGTGAAGCGGTTTCAGCTTCGCAGTACTTCTTGAAGTGCCCGAGGTGATGAATGCCCTAAAAGAGTCTTGAATCTTCTTCAAAAAAGTATTGTTGTTCAGCATAGTTTTTGGTTGCTTGGTGTGTGAGGGAGTAGTTGATGTATTGCTGTAAGTCTTTTGAGTTGAAGGTATAGTAGCCTCCGCTCTTGTATTTTTTGAGCAGTTTGACGTATTCCGTCAGGCTTTTGTCTGTCAGAATGTTTTGAATGCTTTCCAAAGGGATGCTTGGTGCGCAAGTGATGTATAAGCCGCTGTAAACGGCTTCCCCCGCTTTTGCCAATTCAATTTTGAGGTCTTTCTCTGTGCGAATGAGGGTGTTGACGGCCAGTTTGGGTTTCCAAACGTCTGCCAGAGCCTGCGTCCTGCCGTAAGCATAGAATGTGGCGTCTTCCTTTCTGCCCTTTAAGAGTTGCGTCTTGTGACTTTCGAGGTGGGAGGCAACGGCGTTGTCGGCAAGCACAGTGGCTGGTGGAAGCAGCTTTCCTGCTTTGTCGTAAGGGAATAAGCAGCGATACCACTTGCCCGTTGAGGCTTTCAGTGCCCGAATGGTGATGTTTGAGTTGGGGATGTCATCGCCTATGAACACTTTGTCGGCCAGTGTCGCCAAGCCGTTTTTGACCAAAACATACTGTGGAGTGCCTTTACTCTTGATTTCCCGAAGCCATTTGAGGCGGTTGACATTGGCAAGATAAAAGCAGTTGTCTATGCAACAGTCTTCCAAGGAAATGCTGTTCTGGAATGTTCTTTTGCAAGTTGTTTCGTCAAAGGTGTAATAATCAAAATGCTTGTCGTGCTTTGATTTTGCAAACAAGGAAATAATGGTGTATGCCGTTGCGTTTTTGAAGGCTTGGAAGTGTCCAAGATCGGTCAGGGAAACAAGATTTCGCTCTTGAAGGATGTATTGCCGCATTTCGCGGGCGGCAATACTGCCAAGCCAGGAACTTGGTGTGATGTAGCATAGTTTTCCTTTTGGCGACAGCATGTTCAGTCCCAACTTGAAGAAAGCAAGGTATAAGTCTGTCATTCCGCGTTGGGTGAATTGTCCTTGTTTTACTTCGGCGTATGAAAGTCCAAGATTGTGGACACGCACGTATGGAGGATTGCCTACGACAAAGTCCATTTTGTTGTTGAAACGTTCTGCGTGGAGTGCGTTCTCGTGATGCAAGTCCCACTTTACTTGCCCTATTCCGTAGCTTTGTGCGATGCGGTCAAGGTTTTCTTTGCATTGTTGCAGTGCATTCGCATCGGTATCAATGCCGTGTATGAACTTTTCAAGGTCTTGCCGTGTGTCGCTTGCGCGCTGATTTGTGCTCACGGCCGCTTCGCAATATCTTGTTATGATGGATTGCAGGAAAGCTCCGTTGCCGCAACTGTTGTCCATGATGTGTTTCCCGATGATGGAAACGCCTTGGTAGCCCGCATAATCCAGCATCTCTTCTACCAGATATTTGGGAGTGAATACCTGTCCGTGCTGTTTGGTTTTCTTGTGTTGATTGTCCATTTTGTGATAATCCTCTCTACGCAAGAGGTACTTTCACAAATGGAAGCACATGAAAGCCAGTCTGATATGGCACGGGAAAGGCTGTTTTGCTAAACAAAAAACAGAATTAAAGCGTATATGATAAATTTTATTAGCATTTAAAATGCCGTTGTATGCGTTGTTTTGTTTACTTTTGCAAAGAATTAAGTACCTCTTGCGTAGAGAGCTTTTGCGTGTTAAGGGGTCAGATTCCTTGTAGTGCTTTCAATATTTTTGCGTTAGCTTTGTCCAGTTTGGTGTTGTCAAGCGATGCCAAATATATGCGTGTAGTGGTTTCCGAGCTGTGTCCCATACCCTCGCTGATGATGGCGATGGGGATGTTTTGGCTTTTGGCAATGCTTGCCCATGAATGGCGCGCTACGTATAGGGTTAGCGGGATGGAGATGCCGGACAGTTGGGCAATCTCTTTCAGGAGCTTGTTGGTTCGGGAAAGGGCGTTCTTGTATTGACTTCTATTCTTGCCGGAGCTTTTTAGAATAGGCAAAAGGTAAGGGCTGGCGTTGTTGTGGTTGTGTTTTTCCACGATTTCTTGCATGCATTTTTCCCAATGGATGAAAAGCAGTTGCTTGGTTTTTCGGCGGCGGTATGACAAAGTGCCGTTTGCCAAGTCTTGTTTCTTCAAATGTGCCATGTCGATGAAAGACATTCCACGGGTATAAAACGAGAAGAGGAACATATCGCGAGCGAAGTCCAAGTGGGGATTTGATGACAAATCAAGTATTTTGATTTGCTTGATGGCGTTTAGGGAGATAGCCCGTTTGATGGTTTTGTCTACTCCCGTGTAAACGTACTTGAAGGGATTGCGCTGTGTGGTCAACCTTTTCTCTACCGCGCGATTATATACGGCTCGGAGGGTTCGCATATAAAAGGAACTGCTGTTTTTGCTTACGCCTTTGCGATGTAGGTAAGCCTCATACGTTATCATCATTTCTGAGTTGATTTCGTCCAGTAGTAGAGGCTTGTTGTTGCGAAATGACATGAAGCTATTAAGGCTTGTCTGGTAGTTCTCGGCAGTTCGTTGCTTCCCTTGTTGTTGAAGCAGTGTGATAGTTTCTTTCATGAAATGGGAAAAGGAATACATGTCGCCTTGCCGGAGAAATTTGGAGACGATGGTATTGGCGTTGTATGCTGTCAGATAGCTCTTGCAATGGTTTATGATGGCAAGTATGCGCTTGATGTCCCAGTTGATTTGCTCCTCGATGGACAGTAAATGCTCTTTCCGGCTTTTACTGTCAGAAATGATGGAGGCGTTTTTGCTGTCCCATTCATTGGTGAGAATCTTGTAATCCGTCCTTAACTGGCGGCTGATACGATTGTGAATGATTTGATAATAGATGGTTCCCTCTTTGTTGGCGGTGTTTGAAGGGCGGAATTTGATTTTAATGCTTGTCATGATTTTCTTTGTTGGTAATTGATGATAACGGAAAGGATTGTGCGTGGTGAATCCCCCAGTTTCCGAAACGTCACCTTTCGCCCTCCGAAACGTGACGTTTCGCGTGGTCAAACGTTACCTTTTGCGCTGCAAAAGGTAACGTTTTGCAGCTTGATCATCAGAGTTTGATTTTTCGGGATGTAATCTATTGGCTCATAGGAGGTTGTGTTTCTCGTGTTGTAGGCGGTGGGTGGGCGTTGACGGAGAGAGGAGGGGAGGGGACAAAAGCATCAAGCCCGAATCGCCAAGGGGGGATTCGGGCTTGATGCCTGTTGCGGTGTTGGGCGGCAGATGGTTTGCCGAGGGGTGTCGGAGAGGCGGCGCGGTGCAGGCGGAATGGCTCTTACCTTACGGCCACGCCCTCCATCTCGATGAGCCATGTGGGGCGGCACACCTTGCCCTCAACGATGATGTGGGGCGTGTTGGGGAAGCGGCGGGTCATGTGGCGTGCCACGATGTCATGGTCGGAGAGGTCGCGCAGGTAGATGATGAAGTAGCGCATATCGGCAAGTTCTGCCCCGCCATCGCGCAGCAGTGCGTCGATGTTCTCCAGAAGGCGTTCGGTTTGCCGCTCCACATCGCCCAGATAGAGCACGTTGCCGCAGCGGTCGATGCTGGCCGTGCCCGATATGAAGTACTCCTGCCGTGTGGGGAGCGTTACGCGGGTGCCCCGCTCGAAGGCCACGCCGTACTCGTGGGTGGGGTTCAGATGGTCGAGTGCCTGCAGGTAGTGCTTGTCGGTTTCCTCAATGTCGGGATAGGTGAGGAAGTCGATGGCCACAGAGGCGTGGCGCACGTGGGTTCGGCCGCCAATTCCTGTGCTGGCGATGAAGTGGGTCTCTGCCGTGAGGCCGTAGCGGCGGAAGATGTCGTTGCGGGCGCGCACCACTCCATCGTAGTTTATGTCGATGTCGGCCACGTATATCCATGTTCTCACCAAGTGTGTCTTCATGTCTACGCCCTTGCCGTCCATGCTTTGGATGTACTTTTCGAAGAGCATGAGCGTCTGCATGTAGCTGTCGGCCGTCCTTGTCTCCTCCTCCGTGAGGCGCAGGCTTTGGAAAATGCCGTTTTCCTCCTTGCCCATCTTCACCAGCAGCGACACTTTGCTGCCGTTGAGGGGCGGCTGCTCCACCACGCTTGTGGGCGTGTTGGCCAGTATGCCTTGGTATAGCTCCGACTCGATGAGGCTTTGGTATTGGTTCTGCGCATCGCTCAGGAACACTCTGGCATAGCATATGGCGTTGCCCGCCTGTGCCTCCTGCTGCTGCAAGCGGGCGAGTTGGTCTTTGAGGTCGGCCAGCCGGCTGGCAAAACTGCCGTGGGGGCTGGCCGAGAGGATATGATATGGGTTCATCATGTTACGTTTTGTTCTGCTGCAAAGTTACCAATTTTGGGCGGAATTTGCCCTCTCGCGAGTCGGGCAATCCCCGTAAATACCCATTAGTGGGTAGGCTGTGGACGAATAGTGGGGGCTGTTGCAAGCCAGTAAGTGTAATTAGGTATTGTTAAAACTACTTAATGGCTGTGCGTTTTCTTGGCGGGTAGGGGAAAAAACTGTAACTTTGCACTCGCTTTTCTGAAAGCCTTGCCCTGTGGCTGTGGCTTTATGGCAAAGCAAGCGTTGAGTCGGCATAGCTCAGTTGGTTAGAGTATCACCTTGACATGGTGGGGGTCCTTGGTTCGAATCCAAGTGTCGACACAGTAAGATTTAGAAGAAAGTATTTTACATAGGCAGTTTTAGTTTGAATGAAGAAGCGGTGTTGTGAAACATCGCTTCTCTTTTTTTGTGCCAAAATGTGGTGTGTGCGGACGCGGTGGCGGCCGTTGTGCGGGCTTACTCCTCGCTTGTCTCGTTGTAGTTGTGGAGCGTGATGCCCACGCGCGAGATGCCGGGGATGACCTGTGCCAGCCCGTTGACAAGCTCGTCTCTGCTGAATCCCTCCTCGCAGGCTATGAACAGCGTGTCGTCTCCTGCAATGCTGCCCAGCACTCCCGGTATTTCCTTTTGGTCGATGTCGTAGGCTATGGCACTGGCATAGCCCGGGCGGGTCTTCATTACGGCAAGTTGTCCGCTGAATGTGAGCGACAGGAAGCCACAGCTGTTGATCATCTCGGTGGCGCGTTGTGGCGATGACACGCGTTTGTACATCGTCTCATTGGGCAGCACATAGACGTATTTGCCGTTCATCGATGCTGCCTTGGCCACTTTCAGCTGCTTCAAGTCGCGGCTCAGAGTGGCTTGCGTAATCTTGAATCCCTCCTTGGCCAGTGCTTTCAGCACCTCTTCCTGAGAGCTGAGTTCATTGCTTGAAATCAGCATCTTCAAGGTCTCCATTCTTATAGTCTTTGCTTTCATGTTGCTATGGCTTTGGTTCTGCCTTCTGTTTGCAAAATTACGATAAATATTCAAATAAGGCAAATAAGAGGGCTTAAAAAAGTATTAAACAAGAATGTTTTTGAAAATTTATTGCTTTTTCGGCTCTGCCCGTATCCATATTCCGTGCGTTGTGTCTGGCGGTGGCTTCGTTGTGCTTGCAGGGGTGTTGTGTGGCGCGGGAGGGCAAGAAAAAGGCCGGAACAACGCTGTGTGTTTCCAGCATTGTTCCGGCCTTGCCGTTAGGCGGCTATGGCCTAATCCCTGCTGCTTCCGAAGAATCGGAGCAGGTAGATGAACAGGTTTATGAAGTCAAGGTAGAGGCTGAGCGCGCCAAAGAGGGCAATCTTCTGCGCCGTCTCGCCCGTGTCGGGCATCTGCGTGAGCATTTCCTTGATTTTTTGCGTGTCCCATGCCGTCAGACCAACGAAGATCAGCACGCCGATACCGCTCAGGATGAGGTTCATTATGGAGCTGTGGAAGAACATATTGACCACAGTCGCGATGATGAGGCCGATGAGCGCCATCATCAGAATGCCCCCTATGCCGGAGAGATCTTTCTTGGTGGTGAAGCCGATGAGCGACATAACGCCGAACGTACCGGCCGTGACGAGAAACGCCTGTGCGACGGAGGCGGTGGTGTAGGCGGCAAACACCCAGCCCAGCGTGATGCCGTTGAGCACAGAGAAGACGATGAAGCCCAGCGTGGCCGTGAACAGCGACATACGGTGGAGGCGCGATGAGAGCCAGAACACGATGCCCAGCTCGGCACCGGCGATGATGAAGTAGGGCAGGCTGTTTGAGTAGATGGCCTGCACAAGCGCGGGGCTGCTGCCGATGGTGTGGGCAGTGATGGCGGTGATGACCAGTGCCATCGTCATCCATGTGTACACTTTGCGCATCAGCAGCGGAAAAGAGTGGCTCTTTTCCAGCTCACGACTGCGGTCGTTTACGATTCTCGAATAGTTGTCTAAATTCATTTATTTGTCGTTTTTTTGTTTTTTCTTGTTGTCGGGCAAAAGGTGTGCCATGGTTACTGTCGCACCCTTGGTGTGCCATTGCGGCAGGGGCGGCATTTGCAAAATTACGTTTTTCGTGCCGATGCGGCAAGTACCTTCAACACATTTTTAGTATTTCGTAGTGCGCAATAGCTATTTTTAGCACATTTCAGCGGGTGGAGCAGGTATAGACCGCACGCGGAATGGGAGGAGGTGCATATGCCGCTCCTCGGCAAACTGTGGGTAAGCGTGGCGCGGCATCGGCTATTTGGACAGTCCGCCAAGCATCTTTTGCAGAAGATTTCCCGAAGACCAAACAATCTGAAAGTCCACCGTTTGATTCTCTATCGACTTTATCTCGGATGATTTGAAGCGGCAGCGCGCCTTCTGGCGTTCCAGCGTGTCGCGCACGGGGGAGAGGTCTTTTATCTGTCCTGCAAGTGTGGCATTCGGGAGTTGCATGTAAATGAACTGTCCGTTTGCATTGCTGGGGCGATTGGTCTCGAATTTGAGCCAAAGGGTTGCGTCGGTGCTGTCGGTTGGTGGTGTGGTGATTTGGTGTATGATGGCCGTTCCCGAATAAATCTGCTTGTAGGGCAGGAAATAGGTTACGGCAAAAAGGCAAAGCAGCACCACCCCGATGGCGGTAATGCCATGGCGGACGAGCGATGAGGGAATTTGTCCCACAATGCTGCGCACCTTCTCGCTCCGAAGCTCGAAGCTCCGCTCTTGTTTTTTCTCTTCTTCCATAATCATCAGTTGCCTAATTCCAGTTGATTCTTCACTAAGGCAAAGTACTTTCCGCGCTTGGCGGTCAGTTCTTCATGTGTGCCCACCTCGGCAATTCTGCCCTCGTCCAATACAACAATTTGATCGGCGTTGCGCACGGTGGAGAGGCGGTGAGCCACCACGACCACCGTTTTCCCCTTGTAGAAGTCGGACAGGTTTTCGGTAATGGCCCGCTCATTGTTGGCATCGAGGGCGTTGGTGGCCTCGTCAAGGAATACGAACATGGGATCTTTGTACACAACTCTTGCGATGAGGATGCGCTGCCGTTGACCTTGGCTGATGCCCTGTCCGTCCTGCCCTATCATGGTGTTGTAGGCCAAGGGCAGTGTCTCGATGTAGTCGGCTATGTTGGCCACCCGTGCCGCATGGCGCACCCGCTCAATGTCCGGCTCTTCATCGGAGATGGCAATGTTTCGCGCAATGGTGTCGGAAAAAAGGTATCCCTCCTGCATCACCGCGCCGCACTGGCTTCGCCACCAGCCAAGGTTGTACTTGCTCAGCAGGTTGTCGCCCACTTGTATGCTTCCCTGCAAAGGCTCGTAGAATCCCAGGAGAAGTTTCACGAGCGTGGTCTTGCCGCTTCCGCTTGCTCCCACAATGGCTGTTACCTTGCCATTGGGGATGGAAAGATTGATGCCCGACAGGATATCCCGATGGCTGTAAATGTTGTATTTGAAGGAAAGGTCTTTTATGGTAATGGAATGCCCCTCGGCTGTTTCTGCGGTATAGGAGCTTTGGGTTCGCTCGGCGTTTTCCTCATTGGCCTCGGTGTGTATCTCGTTCATGCGGTCGAGGCTGATGCTTACGTCCTGCCATGAGTAGACGAATTGTATGAGTTGCTCCACCGGACTGTTGAGCTGCCCGATGATGTACTGCACCGCCAGCATCATGCCCAGCGTCATGTTGCCATGTATCACGGCTGTGGCGGCAAGCACGGTGATGAGAATGTTCTTTATCTCGTTGATGGTGATGCTCCCCGCCTGTTGTATCTGCCCGAGGTTGAGCGATTGCAGGTTTACCTTGAATAGGTCGGCCTGCACGTCTTCCCACTCCCAACGCTTGCGCTGCTCGCATCCCTGCAGCTTGATTTCCTGCATGCCGTTGATGAGCTGGTAGGTTACGTTGCGGTTGCGTCCCGCCTGCTCAAAGTATTTGTAGTCGATCTGTCTGCGTTTTTTGAGGAATAGGACGATCCAGCCGGCATAGAGAGCCGTCCCCAAAAGGAAGACAAGGAAGATGCCGAGATTGTAGAAGGCCAGCACAATGCCGAACACAAGGAACGTGAAGAACGAGAAGAGCAGGCTCAGGCTGCTCGACGTGAGGAATTGCTCCACGCGCCGATGGTCTTCGATGCGTTGCAGCAGGTCTCCCATCAGCTTCGTGTCGAAAAATCTCATCGGCAGTTTCATCAGTTTGATGAAGAAATCCGATATGAGGGAGATGTTGATGCGTGTGGAGATGTGCAGGAGTATCTTTGAACGGATGAAGTCTATCGCCGTGCGGCTGAACAGAAGCATCATCTCTGCAAGCAGAACAAGCCATACGAAGCCTATGTCTTTGCCTCCGATGCCCGTATCAACGATAGCTTGGGTGAGGAAGGGAAATACCAGTTGCAAGAGCGACCCAAGCAGCAAGCCAAGTATCAGCTGTGTGAAGAAGCGTTTGTACCTTTTGAGATAGCCCCAAAGGAATTTGGCTCTGTTCTTGGTCGGTGCCGTCTCCGATTGCTTTTGAGCGTAAAAGCTGTTGGTTGGCTCGAGAAGCAGCACGATGCCTTTCTCTTCGCCATTGTTCTTGGTGCTTATCCAGTGCTCGCAAAACTCCTCTTCGGAGTAAGTTAGAAGTCCTTTGCCGGGATCTGCCACATAGATGGTGTGCTTGCCGTTTCTGTGTTTCTTTATCTTATAGACCACCACAAAGTGGTTCTGATCCCAATGGATGATGCAGGGCAAAGGGATTTCTTTCGCGAGGAGAGTGAAGCCTATTCTTCCTCCAATCGTCTTGAATCCCATCCTTTCTGCGGTTTTGCTGATGCCAAGCAGCGAAACCCCGTCTTTGCCAAGAGAGCAGAAGTAGCGCAACTGGTCGCGTTGTGGTTGTTGTCCGTAGTGTTTGATGATCATGGCCAGGCACGACGGGCCGCAATCCATGGTGTCTCTTTGATGAATGATGTCCATAACGTTTTTGTGAAATGGTCAGTACTGTTTCTGTTTTTTTCACGACATTGGGAGATAGTCCGTGCCCTGTGTCTTGAAGTTATATGGAGGGCATTTTGTTGGGTATGGCTTCCTTGGCGTTCTTTCTCAGTGTCCATGATACTAATAGCCATGGACGCAGACTCATCCCTTTGAAGCAATCGTGTTGCCAGCTTTTATAGACAGGCTGTTCTGTTGTGGTGGTCAGGCTTTTGTTTCTGAAAGTGTGCTCATGGTAAAGGGCTATCAAAAGGCCATCTGCTGCAATCTTGTTTTCAAGTTTTGAATTTAATTCGTAGCTTTTGTTTTGGATGTACTGTCCGTTTAAGTTCTTGTTTGCACTTCTGTCTTGCGACAGCAGTTTCACTATGGCCGAAAAGTAATTGGCTTCGTTGGGTGTCCATTTGGCCATCAGGCTGCCGTCCCACGAGTGGTTGCCGTTGATTTGCTCACCATTCAGAATGCGCGATACGCCCTCTGCCTCTTCTCTGCTTTCAAAATCCGACTTGTCTTGATGGAGATAGGAGTAGAACAGCGACCCCGAGAAAGCCAGTTTCTTTCTTCCGAATTCGAAGTTGGTGCCTCCAAAGCCTTCGCGCAAGGGAATGTCGTGGCGTGTGCGTATGTCGGTGTATGCATACATGGGGCGGTTGGGCTTCAGTCTGATGTTGATGATTTTCCGAACGCCCATTTTTAAGAAACGCGCGCTTGCCACTTCAGAGATTTCCACGCTTTCTATGAATTTCGGATCAATGGGGCTAATCTCCGAGTTTTGCAGTTTCCCGTCTATTAATACCAGCAACTGCTCCCCGGAGTTTGTCGTAACTTTCTGGTTGACGATGTCCACATTCAGCAAAGGTATCTCAGAGAGTGCCCGAAAGGGGTCTCCCGTCTTCTTGGCTTTCTGTGAGAGGTGGAAAATCTCTCCCGTTGCGGTTATCTTCCTTGGTGTTTCCCCTTGAATGGCCACCTCTTCCAGTTCGTAGGTGCAAGGTGCCAACGCTACTTGCAGGGCGCTGTCGCGGTCAAAATACTCTTTTAGGTTAAAAGGGGCGTGCCCCATGTGTGCGATGGATATTTCGTAAGTTCCCGCCGAAGGCAATGTTATGGCGTAGTTCGGTTCAGCCATTATGGCAAATAATACGGTGGAGTCGCCCGTTGCAACAGAAAGCTCTGCGCCAAGAACTTGCTCGTTGTTTGCGTCTTTAACATCAATGTTTAGGGTTACTTGTGCCGTGCCGTTAAGCGCGTAGGCAAAGGAAAGCAACAAGAGGAAAATGCTGTAGTATATTTTCTTATCCATTGGTTGCCGTAATTAATAGATTGTATGTAAGCACACTGGATGCGCTGGCTGCAAAGTTAATAGTTTTTTTAGTATTTCCAACTCTTTTGATGCTTTTCTTATTTGAATGCGTTAAAAAACATTAGCAAATGCATTCGGCAAATTGTTTTCTGATTAAAATAGCTACCTTTGCTGCTAAATTCAAAAGCCCTTTCCGCTTGCTGAAAGCGGAGGGCTTGAGGCTGACAAATGCTTCTAAGATAATTCAGAAAAGAGAACATGGAAGATAAGAAAAGCAACTTGAGTCGTAAGTTGTCGATGACTGTTCCCGTGACGAGAACCACGCTGCGTGTGGTCGACAACATTATTTATGCACAGCATTATGCCAAGGGAACAATCTCGCTGCACATGACACTCATCATTCCGCGCACCAAAGAGCCGAAACCGTGTGTGGTCTATTTCCCCGGCGGCGGCTTCACAACGAGCGACTACAGCAAGTGGATAGAGTGCCGTATGAGTTTGGCGCGTGCGGGATTTGTCGTGGCGGCGGTGCAGTATCGCACTGTGCCCAACGCTTTCCCCGCTTTGCTGGAAGACGGCAAGCAGGCAGTGCGCTTTCTCAAGGCCAACGCTTGGCGATTTGGCATCGACAAGGAGCGTTTTGGCGTGATGGGCAACAGCGCGGGCGGCTATCTGGCCTCGATGGTGGCCATGACAATGGACGATCCGCGCTATGAGAAGGGCGACAACTTGCAGGAAAACTCGCGCGTGAAGGCCTGCTGCTCCATTTTCGGCCCCACCAATTTGGCTTCCGTAGACGAGGGATTCCCCAAGGAGGTGCGCGCCTACCACGACTCGCGCGCGGCCAGTGAGGCACTGCTTGTCAATGGTGTAGTGTATGGTGGCGATCCTGGCCGTTTGCTCGACGATATTCCCGACAAGGTGATGGAGGCCAGCCCCATGGGACACGTCCATCCCGATGTGCCGCCCTTCCTCATCATGCATGGCGACAACGACCACATGGTGTCGCAGCGGCAGAGCGACCATCTGTTTGACGCGCTCACCGAGAATGGCACGGAGGTGGAGTATGTTGTGCTCAACGGTGCAGACCATGGCGACGACCATTGGTTTCAGCAGCCGGTCATCGACCATATTGTCAATTGGTTCTGCGAGCACGTTTAGGCGTGCCGATTCTTAGCCTGTCGGCACACAGTATAGGTGTTGGCACGTATGGCTGGCGTATTTTTAGATTAATAAGTTGAAAGATATTCCCGCCTTCTGCAAGTAATTTTGGCTTGCGGAAGGCGGGAATGCTGGTCTTAATGCGCAGAAACTTATCGGCTTTCTTACCCATCGTCAGGTGTCTTCCTTGGTTAGGAAGCGCGTGTTTGTCGTGGCGCGCGATGCCATCAGCATGGCTGTCGCTGCGGTTGCGATGATGTTGATTGCTGTTCCCATTTTTGTTCTGAAAGCGTTTGTTGGTCTGTTCTTGTTTCCTTTGGAGTGTTGGGGAGTGAAGTCATATTCCCTTTGCCGACAGTTCTCGCGGCTGCAAAGTTATGGATTATTCCGTTTCTTGTAGGCTCTTTCGGGCTGTTTTTCCTCATCCGAATCTCTTTAAACATCTTTACCGTCAATGAGTTTTCCTGTTTCAGAATCCTCAGTGTTCTCCCCTTGTGGGCAGTATGTATGGTTTTGCCTTGCCAAACGTCACGTTTTGCCGTCCAAAAGCATACCTTTCGCACGGCAAAAGGTAACCTTTTGCGCGCAGCAGTTCCTCATGCGCCTGTATGGCGGGAGGTGGTGGGGCAGGAAA
>CAZXFP010000003.1:0-46335 GCA_964640675.1 uncultured Prevotella sp.
ACAGACAGCCACCACAAGGAATGTTTTTGGGCCAAAACCCCTCATAACGCGCAACTCAGCATAAGCATGGGCGCAAACGCAGAACGCGGTATCTTCCAACAAGGAGAATACCGCGTTCTGCGCTTATCAATCCACCACTTTCTCTTACACTACTTTTACCCCCTCACTTCGGAATAGCTCAAACAATTATACCAAAAGATCTCTTTTCGACACAGCCTTTACTCCCCCACCCTATCCCCCAAACCTAACAGCCATCACTCTCCCCCACCCCCAAAAAGCCTTTTTTACTACAATATGAGACAAAAGCCACCATAAAGTTGGTAATTAAAAATATTATGATTAAATTTGCCATTGACAACAAAAACCGAATCTTTTATGAGATTTCTATTGCGATTGACCACAACCAATGACAAAGAAGAGTGTTTGCTGCCTATTGACTACCAATATATGCAGTCGGCAGTGATATACAAGATCTTGTGTGCATCCAACGAGACTTACGCATCGTGGCTTCACAACAACGGATACCAACTTGGTAATGGCAAACGCTTCAAGCTGTTTTGCTACTCACGCTTCCAATTGGGGAGATACCAGCTTGACCGCGAAGCGCGGACACTCCGCTTAACAGACCACTTAGCCAATTGGACCATTGGCTTTTTACCCGAGCTGTCTACGACAGAGTTCATACAAGGTCTGATGGACAACACTTCCTTCACTATCGGCAATAGTAAACATCGCGTGACATTTCGCATCACCAGTGTGGAGACACTACAATCACCGCCTTTTCTTGACGATATGACCTACGAAGCCACATCGCCCGTATGTATCAAGCAACATTCGGAAGGCAAAACCATACATCTTGCCCCCTCAAACGTATGTTATGGCGAGGCAATACGTAAGGGTTTGCTCTCCCGTTACGAAGCTCTTCACAGACAGCCTTTTAAGGGCGACTTGTCGGGCTTCAGATTTGAGCCTGAAGTGCACACTGTCAAGTCATCATTGGTCAACATCAAAGGCATCAATATGCGGGGCTACCGTTATCGTTTTCGTCTTGTTGCCCCGCCCGAACTCCAAAGAATTGCCTACGGTGGCGGACTGGGGGAGGAGTGCTCGCAAGGATTTGGTTTCATAGAAAGAATTGGGAAACGATGAACATAGACATTTCTTTATTAAAGGAGAAGCCCGAACTGACAGAAAAGGTAACACTACGAATTACGCCTTTGGCACCTCTGTCGATGGTCTCGGAAATGCCAGGAGCGTTCTATAAAACAATGCGTCTGCCCGACAAGCGAATGTTGTGCGGACTCATGGAAAACGCGCTGGGATGGCACTTGTCGTGGACAGACCGGGAAAACATATTGAACCACTCACGAAAGCAAAGAGGATTGGGCAAAGTTAAAACCGAGGACAGATCAAGCTACGTGCCACTTCTCATAGACTACTTCGAGATAAACGACAAGGTGAGAATTGAGAATCTGCGCTCCATTTGCTTCTACAAAGACTTATGGAGCAGAGGATACCGCAGGAAAGACTCGTTGCAAAAACATATTAACGGCTGCCGAAACATCAGCATAGACGTGTTGGCCGAATATCACGCTCTCTTTAACGAGGGGAAAAAGGAAACCGAAGGAAAAAAAGGAAACGAGGAAGCCGAGAAAAAAAAGGAAAAAGAGGAAGCCGACCTCAAGCGTAAGGAATGGTGCAAAGAGAACCAAGATAAAGTACCCATGTATTACACCACACCCACCGAGCGGGAGTTTATGAGCTTAGACGGTGAGTTTATGGTGGAGACCCTCATGGACAAAAGACTACTGCAGCTACTGCTCGAAAGTCTGCCGACACGCAACGTGGGCTACTTGGGAACAAGCGAAGGCTGGGTAGACATAGAGATAATATGATGGAACATCCGTATTTGAAATACGCCTTGGCACTGGTTATGAAGGAGAACGACCTTACCGATCCTTCAATGGTAACCGCCGAGATGCTAAAACGAGAGATAGAGAACGGCTTGAACGCATTCTGCATCAAGCCCATGGAGGATTATGTGGGTAAGCAGCAAATAAAGTTTGGCTTTTGCAAAGAAAAAAACAAAGCCTCGGCATTTGTCTTTTTGTCACCTCATGTGATAACATCCGACAAGACGGCAGGCAAGCTATACGATGTGGCAATGAGCAAGTTCGAAATGCCTATTGACAAATTGCCCACAAAAGAGAAAATCACGAAAGGCATAATGCCTATAACTGGTGAGTACAGCTCTTTTTCATTGCAAGGAAACATAGGGCGAGGTAAACCCTCTGTCACTCAACACGACTACTGTCTGGCTCTCATCACAACACTCACGCGCTGGAAACCAAGTTTGTGCAGACAAGGTGACTATTCCAATGTATGTCTGATTCCCGACCTCCCTGTTCCCGACTTGATAAGATTCATCAAGCTGTTCAAGCGTATATGTAGTCAGAAGAACGCTTCGGACTTAATGCAGGGTAACGTTCTGCAAGAGGGCAAAAAGAATGTGAGCTATAAGCCTATAAAGCCAGCCATATTCCATGGCAACTTTCCCAATGCGCCAAGAAGCAGCGCGTTCTTCAGTCTGTCCTTGCTCAGCGTGATTGGAGAGTTGATCAAGGAGGCAGAAGTGTCAGAACTTGCCCTTCAAGTGCTCAAAAGTCTGAAAGGAGCCAACATTTACTCCATTGAATATGGGAAGGCAGAGGTGTTCGGGTTTCATCATTTTGTGATCGAGCTGTCGAGCCGTGGACACCTTCGCACTATTGTGGGCGCACTGAATGGAAGCAGACTATATAATAATAACGAACAAAAAGACGAGAAACGCAAGTTTGAACTTTTTGCAAGTCGGTTTGCCCGACTACTCAATAGACCATCCTTTCGGGACTTTCTCGCTTTCAGAGCAGAATATCCCAAAGGCATTGAATTGTTATTAACCGTTTATTTTATGAAAGTAGAAAAGATAGACGCGGATGTTGTAGCATCTGCGGAAACATTGGGGAGATGGCTCAACTCTGTCGCCTACTTCTCGGCAGCAAAAGAAGTAGGCTCGGAAGAAGGAAAAGTACGGGAAGAGAAAGCCAAGATTCTATCGCAGTTGGAAAGCAGCATCATCGCGGCCAAAAGCGGCGATGCGCTGGTGGCGCAAGTAATTGTCAGAGCAGGAAGACTTTCGGGACACGATGCACCCAAGGAAGCAGCTCTGTTTATGAGAAAGGCCGCAGAGGGAGTTTTAAGCTTAGAGCAAGCCAAAAATCTGCTGATGGCATTTTCAAGAGTTCGAGCTGAGAAAACCAATCCTAAAGATTCCCCAACTGACGATACAGGGAGTGAAGAAGAGGAAGACTATAGTGAAGTTTGAATTTAAAAAATACAATTATGATCATACAAGGAATTTTGGTGTCGATTCTGGCACCTTTTGAGAACCACATGGCCAATGGAGGAGAAAAACTGTTGGGCAATGCCTCGTCCATCAAAAGAAGACCCGATGGAAGAGTTTACGTATCAGGACAAATGCAACGCCACGTGCTGTTCTCGGCAATAAATCGGCTGAACCAAGACGACCCCTGCAAGGGCGATACGTTCGTATCCAACGGCGATGGCGTTTCCAACTTTATAGAAAAGGACTTACGTGCCGACATGGGCGGTTTCATGCATCCCTCAAAAGGAGGTTATTCGGGGCGCCGCACTTCGCCTTTGTCCGTCACACCTGCCGTAGCAGAGGAAGAAAGCCGCATCGGGCGCGACCTGCTTCTGCGCATCAAGGAGGACACGTCTGCTACGGCCAAAGACCAAGCCATCGCAACGCGAGAGTTTAGCGAGGCCGACAATATGCGGATGAACTTCTTCCTTGACATCACCTCCCTAAGCCTTGCCAAAACTTTCAAATACGAGAAAGAATTTAATCTTAAGACGTTTACGCACAAGTTCGCAAACGAAGCCGAACGCAAGCGCAGGGTACGGCTGTTCCTCAATGCCACACGAATGATGAACGACTATGCTAATCAAGCACGCAACGCTGTTTGCGGTGAGCCGCAAAAGGTGCTGATAGTATTTGACCCCTCATTGAGCAGGAAAGCCTCCCGATACTTCTCTGCTAATGAGAACGAACAGAAAAACATACTGAAAGAACTTGCCCTGCGAAAAGCTGTATACTTCCTGGGAGATGATACGGCAGCAGACAAGATGAGCGTTGCAGACGCCTATGAAGCCGCTTTGCGGTATTTGGAAGAAAATGAGCTGTATTGCGCAAACATAAGCGATGATGAGGTTACCACTTTCCAAAAGGTATTTGAAAACAACAAAAAAAACGAGATAAGCAAAAAGACGGAAGAACTGGAATTAGGCCTCTTATAAAGCATGCCCAAAAGCAGCAATTCCAACAGTGCTTTGTTGGCAAAGCCTTCAGGCATTACATTAGAGCAACACACTTCTGATGTAATGTCGGAGGCTGAATGCTTGTGCCATTTCTTGAAAGCCTCATGCCTTAAATACGATGCATTCACAATGGGCAAGAGCCTTACGCAACGTGTTGTTATAGCTGCGAAGATACATGATTTGGGGAAACAATGCCCACAATGGCAGACGGCATGCCGACATGACTACAATAGCTTTTCGGAATGGAAGAAAGAGCATCCACAAGCCGATTTCGAAGAATATGAAAAAGAAGTTGGAACAGATGCCGGGAAAGCAATTCGCAAAAGCAACATCAGACATGAGTTCTATTCCTTGAAACACAGCCGCAAGAAGAAACTTCCCCTGCCTTTGCAAGCCGCCATCGCCGCTCACCACTCCAAGCTAAGCCATGCTTTTGAGAAAAGATGGGAAGACGGCGGTTTCAAGGAATACTGGAATGACTTCGTACAGGAATCGAACGCTATCATAGAGAAAGAGGACTTTACTCTTTTAGCCGCCAAAGCCTATGAGTTTAATGGGGTGAGAGGACTTTTAAGACTGGCCGATCATAGGGCAAGTGCCCAAGAGGAAAACGAGGCAAAAGCGCGGCTCATACGCTTTGAGTATCAATTCCCCTTCCCCACAAAGCGCGGTGTACAAAAGCTGATGGAGGAACACTGGCAAGAAGACATCTTGCTTGTGCGTGCCCCAACGGGAGCGGGAAAGACAGATGCCGCACTATTGTGGGCATCACAACAAGTGCAGAACCAACGGGCAGACAGAGTGATCATGGCAATGCCCACGCGATTCACATCCAATGCTTTGGCCATTAACGTGGCCGATGCACTTTCAGACACAGGCTTGTATCATTCGAGCGCATGGCTTACGGCATCCTTAAACAGCAACAAACAGGAAGCATCCGCCCATTCGCAACACGCTCGATTACTGCTCACTCCCCTAACTGTATGCACCATTGACCACTTACTCATGTCGCTGACGATAACGCGTGAGGAGCATCACTTGATAGGGTTTAACATGGCCAATGCCTGTCTCGTCATTGACGAGGCCGACTTCTACGATGACTTTACCATGGCAAACATCATGTTTCTGCTTAAAGTCATGCGTGAATGGAAAGTGCCCGTGCTGATGATGAGTGCCTCCATGCCATCATCAATGCCACTTCTGATAAACTCTTATGCGGGATTTAATGTTCAAAACATCTTGGAGGATACAGCTGACACAGAGAGAATACGATTTGAACTTGCAGAAAAAGTTGACTATGAGGATTTCCCAGAACTGATCAAATGGTTTGACTTGTGCATCAACAAAGGAAATGGCATAATATACGTAAACACCGTAGAGAAAGCCATTGCATGCTATTCATGTTTGGAGCAGCGACTTTGGGAGACAGGAAAAGGCGTGCGCCTATATCTCTATCATAGCCACTTCACGGAAACAGACAAGCAAAAGAAGGAACAAGAATTAATCGAAGCTCTTGGCCGCAAGGCCTGGGAAGAGGGAAAAGCCAGCGGCATTGCCATATTGACGCAAATCGGAGAAATGAGCATCAATATCAGTTCAGAAATTATGCTATCCGACTTGTGCCCAATAGACCGTCTTATACAAAGAGTGGGCAGATTGTGCCGCTTTGACAAAGCTAAAAGAGGAGTATTGTATTTGCTGCGCCCAAAAAAGAACGGCAATTTATACCCAGCCCCGTATGGTGAATACGACCCCAAAAACAACAATTGGACTCCGAGCCAGCACTTAGCCAGCACAGACAATCGATTGGATTTGGGTGGATACAGTTCAAACAGATTAACGCAGATGCTGAATGATGAGTATCACGACAAGCACCATCTATCTTACAGAGCAGAGAAAAACGCACAATCTTTGAAAGAGATGTTTGTGAATAACTGGCTTATCAACCCCAAAGAGCAAACAAACAGGGAAGACGAAGACACCATGGAATGGAAAAGCAGGGACATCGGCCCACAAAAGACTGTGTTTGTTCACAAGCCAGAATCCAAACGGATGAGTAAGAGAGATTTCCAAGAGTATGAATTGTTGCATGGAATAAACATACCACTTTATAAACTAAGTAAAATCAGAAAAGCCCATCGCATAGATCAAGAAACGGTGCTCGTTGGCAATACGCTCAATGAACAAGCTCTGTCAATAGATATTGTCAGGGAAGGATTCTATGATGAGAGATTGGGCTTGAACTTTTCAACCTCAAAGGAGGAGGAAGACAACTTCTTATGACAATCACAGGAACACATTTTGGATATTATCAGCTGTGCCACCGCAAACTTTGGCTTTTTGCGAATGGCATCAGTATGGAACATACATCGGAACTCGTCTACGAGGGGAAACTGATACACGAGGAAAGCTATCCACAACGCTCATCGCGCTATGAGGAAGTGCTGCTGGATGGCATACGAGTGGACTACTACGATGCACGCAACAAGGTGATTCATGAGGTCAAGAAGTCGAACAAAGTGGACTACGCCCATGAGTGGCAGTTGAAATACTATATGTATGTCTTTGAGCGTCACGGAGTGGATGGCGTACGGGGCATTTTGGAGTATCCAGTGCTGCGCAAGACAAGCGAGGTGCTGCTAAGCGATGTTGACCGCGAGCGCATCCAAGAGATGACCGCAGACATAGAACGGATTGCCACACAGGAGGAATGCCCACCTTGTGCCAAGAAAGGCATATGCGCCAAATGCAGCTACTTCGACTTCTGCTATGCAGAGGACACCATGAACGAATAATCAGAAAAAGGGAATAATACATGAAGCGTTCATTTTATTTATTCAACCCTGGCACGCTGGAACGGCGCGACAACACGCTGAAGTTCACAGCCATATTGACAGACGAGGAAGGACTAGAACACGAGCAACAACCACGCTACATCCCCATAGAAGACGTGGCAGAGTTGTTCTGCTTTGGAAGTCTGCGGGCAAACAGTGCCTTGTTTAACTTCTTAGGACAGAAAGACATACCCGTACACTTTTTCGACTATTACGAAAACTATACCGGAAGTTTCATGCCCCGTGACGGTTTGCTTTCCGGGCGCGCACTGCTGGCTCAGGCCAAAGCACACAGCAGCAAAAAAAGAAGAACGGAATTTGCGAGAAAGTTCATACAGGGCGCAGCATGGAACATGGTGATGAATCTCAACTACTATCATCGCCGTGGCAAAGACCTCGGCGAGGAAATAAAGACTATCAAATCCTTCACAGACGCACTTTCCGAAGCAAAGAATGTGGAAGAGGTGATGGGTATTGAGGGCAATATACGCAGAATCTACTATGCCGCTTTCGATACTATCATTGATAATTTCTGTATGGGTGTGCGGACAAAACTACCACCAAAGAATGAGGTCAACGCCCTTATCTCCTTTGGCAATATGCTGTGCTATGCGGAAACCTTGCGCGCCGTTCATCAGACCCAACTCAACCCTACCATCAGTTTCCTGCATACTCCTGGCGAACGCAGGTATTCCCTGTGCCTTGACATATCAGAGATATTCAAGCCTATAATCGTTGATAGAGTTATCTTCAAGGTTCTCAACAAACAACTCCTCCAAGCACAACATTTCGACCATAAGCTCAACAGCTGCCTACTCAACGACAAAGGGAAAAAGATATTTGTACGCGCGGTGGAAGACCGCTACAACGAGACTTTCCGGCACCGCTCGCTTGGTCGCAACGTCAGCTACCGTCACCTTATCAAGCTGGAATGCTACAAGCTGCTGAAAGACATTCTCGGCATAGAAGAGTATAAACCCTTTAAAATGTATTGGTAATGTACGTTATTCTTGTTTATGACGTTGGTGTAAAGCGCGTTGCGCGTATGCTGAAACTCTGCCGCCAATACCTCAACTGGATTCAAAATTCGGTATTCGAAGGAGAGTTGTCGGAGGCCAAGATGAGGGAACTAAAGTATAAAATAAATCAGATTATAGATAAAAACGAAGACAGTGTTATTGTATTTGCCAACAAAATGGGATACAACATGAATCGGGAGATAATTGGCAAGGAGCGTATGTCGACCGACAACTTCTTGTAAACAAAACAGGCACGGCATCCATGTTTTACACCAAACGCGTATGTTGCCAGTCAAGGCTTCCAAAAATGCCTGCAGCGATACAGATGCTATGCTTTACAACCATCATTGTATCTTCGTTCTCGGTCGCAGCTTGTTCGGAGCGGCAGCATAGCGGCTATGCCTCACACCAATATGTTAGCAGTCAAGAAGCTTGCGCCGCCTGTCACAGAATCCCCACCATATCGGTCATTCTGTCCTCCAACGTCTTCAAGGGGAATCGCACTGTCTGCCACTGCATCCGCACTCCTCGCTTACATCAAGTGTATGCAGCCTTTCAAGGAAGTGATTTCCACCTTGGATTCAAGCCAGCCCTTCTAAGCTAAACGCATACAACTCGATAACTACAAACTCTCCAAAGCGTTCTTTGACTTATTGCTACAAAAAGGTACTAAACTGATTTCACTCAGGAGGACTTTACCAATGGACGTATTCTCTTCCTTCCTGTTATTAATAAGATAATTCTTTATTCCGAGAGGAATCTCAACAAGAAAACACTTTTTGGATTAGTTGTCGAAGCCCCGCATTTTTTTTATTTTCTCACATCGACATTTTTATAACACTTTTTTCTTACCTTTGCAGTGCGAAAACACCAGTGTTGTTCGCATCATCCCCCACTTTTTAAAGTGGGTCTTACTCGTACCTTTATGGAATTGAAACTTTTGTTAACATTGTTTACCGCCGTTGACTTTGCGGGTCTTACTCGTACCTTTATGGAATTGAAACACGCGTAGAGAGACAGCGGAAAGGCACGAAGAAGAAGTCTTACTCGTACCTTTATGGAATTGAAACCTTCATTATATGAATCGAGTATATCCTGCGCGCTGGTCTTACTCGTACCTTTATGGAATTGAAACGCTATGGAAACCTCATCATCTATCGTGTCGCGTACGTCTTACTCGTACCTTTATGGAATTGAAACTCACGGTACGCGTCATTGCGCGCGCGCGTGGCATCGTCTTACTCGTACCTTTATGGAATTGAAACTCAACCTTAGACATATAATTAACTTGAAATATCGGAGTCTTACTCGTACCTTTATGGAATTGAAACCCGCGCGTATGGTCGCATCTCGCCGCCGTTTTCTGTGTCTTACTCGTACCTTTATGGAATTGAAACTACACCACACGTGCCACAAGCCTGCGCAGCTGCGTGGTCTTACTCGTACCTTTATGGAATTGAAACTTCCAACTTCGTGCCGCTTATGCTCTTGAACGTTGGTCTTACTCGTACCTTTATGGAATTGAAACTTTGCTAACTCTTCTAGTTCGGATTTGAATTTCTTTGGTCTTACTCGTACCTTTATGGAATTGAAACTTGTTATAAATGAGAATGTTTCTACTGCTGCTACATCGTCTTACTCGTACCTTTATGGAATTGAAACTCGCTCAGCAATAATTAGTATACAAACAAAGTTACTGTCTTACTCGTACCTTTATGGAATTGAAACCCGCAGACGCCAGCTCTGCCTTGACATCATCCAACAGTCTTACTCGTACCTTTATGGAATTGAAACTATATCCACGTGCGATTGCGGGTTCTTCATCTCTTCGTCTTACTCGTACCTTTATGGAATTGAAACGCAGGAACTCGCCGAACATCTCGCTTTGATTCTCGCGTCTTACTCGTACCTTTATGGAATTGAAACACGCGTAGAGAGACAGCGGAAAGGCACGAAGAAGAAAGTCTTACTCGTACCTTTATGGAATTGAAACTCGGCGTACTTGATGCGGTGAACGGTGTGGCCGCAGTCTTACTCGTACCTTTATGGAATTGAAACCTCTTCACTACTTACTGTGCGGTCAATCTCGAAGAAAGTCTTACTCGTACCTTTATGGAATTGAAACCCCGGTTCAGCTCCGCCCGCTTGTCCGCAACCATGTCTTACTCGTACCTTTATGGAATTGAAACTTGGTCACCGCACCGGGAGCGTTCGAAAGCGCAATCGTCTTACTCGTACCTTTATGGAATTGAAACCACCGGGAGCGTTCGAAAGCGCAATCACGTCCTTCGTCTTACTCGTACCTTTATGGAATTGAAACGTTGTCATGAAAAAAGACAACAAAACGGGTGCCATGGTCTTACTCGTACCTTTATGGAATTGAAACAACATCTCGCTTTGATTCTCGCGTATCAGTTCACGCGTCTTACTCGTACCTTTATGGAATTGAAACGAAGTCGTTGCCTCTGTTGTCACGCTTGTTCTCAGTCTTACTCGTACCTTTATGGAATTGAAACTGGAACGGTGTTAGCACTGGCTTGTAGCTGTCCGGGTCTTACTCGTACCTTTATGGAATTGAAACATGTTTATAATAGTGTCGGTATGTGTAATTTAGTTGTCTTACTCGTACCTTTATGGAATTGAAACATCCTAAATCACGATAGACACGTGGCTAATGAGCGTCTTACTCGTACCTTTATGGAATTGAAACGTTTTCGTTACGTTCACTTACGATAACGATTCGATAGTCTTACTCGTACCTTTATGGAATTGAAACTTCGGTTTCTCTTCCGTCTTCGGCTGCTCGGCATGTCTTACTCGTACCTTTATGGAATTGAAACTGCGCAGTGCCAATCTTGCGGAGTTAGCTCTCTAGTCTTACTCGTACCTTTATGGAATTGAAACTTTAGGTATGTATGCTGCGCAAGAGTTGTTTTATGTCTTACTCGTACCTTTATGGAATTGAAACACAAACTCACGCGCGTTCTACGCGCATTACTACCTAGTCTTACTCGTACCTTTATGGAATTGAAACATGAAAATAGATGGCTCGTTTCATTCTGATGTAGCTGTCTTACTCGTACCTTTATGGAATTGAAACCGTTTTTATATTCGCTATCGTAATTACCCGCTTGAGTCTTACTCGTACCTTTATGGAATTGAAACTTTCAGTTGCGCGCCGCTTACGCTCTTGAGCGTTGGGTCTTACTCGTACCTTTATGGAATTGAAACGGTGTTGACCCACAAGCGCAAGGCGCGGCTGTAGGTGGTCTTACTCGTACCTTTATGGAATTGAAACTCCCCGCTGGCGATTGTTCCCGATAGAGGTGGTTCTAGTCTTACTCGTACCTTTATGGAATTGAAACGAAGTCGTTGCCTCTGTT
This sequence comes from uncultured Prevotella sp., assembly GCA_964640675.1. GTDB lineage: Bacteria > Bacteroidota > Bacteroidia > Bacteroidales > Bacteroidaceae > Prevotella. Next base: position 11,617 of record CAZXFP010000003.1, read on the forward strand.
GTCACGCTTGTTCTCAGTGTCTTACTCGTACCTTTATGGAATTGAAACCGTAGCTGCCATCACTCTCCTTGTCGAGTATAGCGTCTTACTCGTACCTTTATGGAATTGAAACGTCTTCTGCTTCTGTGCCGAAAGGTGGCGATTTGTGGGTCTTACTCGTACCTTTATGGAATTGAAACCTGCTACTTCTGATGCTTCATTAGGTCAGTTGTCTGTCTTACTCGTACCTTTATGGAATTGAAACATGCTCCCCGGTGTCCTCTCCGTGATGACCATTTCACCGTCTTACTCGTACCTTTATGGAATTGAAACTTAGGTAGAAACGCCTTTGATTTGTCGCAAAAACGCGTCTTACTCGTACCTTTATGGAATTGAAACTCAGATATACCACCTGCTGCACCTCCGAACGCGGAGGTCTTACTCGTACCTTTATGGAATTGAAACAGCGTAGACTTGCCAACGCCCGACAATTGACCTAAGTCTTACTCGTACCTTTATGGAATTGAAACAATTGGAAATAACCACATACACATAAGCTTAGCTTAAGTCTTACTCGTACCTTTATGGAATTGAAACATATATAGCGAGTATAGAGGCAAGATTGATAAAGTGTCTTACTCGTACCTTTATGGAATTGAAACACGCTATGCGCGTTGTGCCCTGCGCAATGCGCGCCGACGTCTTACTCGTACCTTTATGGAATTGAAACCCTTGTCCGCCGCTACGCTCTCATCCGTGCCGCCAGTCTTACTCGTACCTTTATGGAATTGAAACTCCTTAAACGAACATAGCTGAACAAGAGTAGTTAGTCTTACTCGTACCTTTATGGAATTGAAACTAAACCTTTGCTTTCGGGAAACGCTGCAACAACTTGTCTTACTCGTACCTTTATGGAATTGAAACCAGGAACTTTGACCCCGTGCCGCTTTCGCGGCATTGGTCTTACTCGTACCTTTATGGAATTGAAACTGGGGAGGCCGATTCTCGCTGCTGACGGCCGCTTAGTCTTACTCGTACCTTTATGGAATTGAAACCCCGAACGCGCACGAACCGAACCCCGCCCCCCGCCGTCTTACTCGTACCTTTATGGAATTGAAACTAAATCCTTGCATGGCTTTATCTGTACCAACAGCAAGTCTTACTCGTACCTTTATGGAATTGAAACATGATGGAAGATGGTTCATTTCATTCTGATGTTGCGTCTTACTCGTACCTTTATGGAATTGAAACAATATCTTGAAGGCCGTAATAGAGCACAAAGTTTGGTCTTACTCGTACCTTTATGGAATTGAAACAATATCTTGAAGGCCGTAATAGAGCACAAAGTTTGTCTTACTCGTACCTTTATGGAATTGAAACCCCGCATTATCACGGTATATTCTATTGCAAATCGAAAGTCTTACTCGTACCTTTATGGAATTGAAACTATCCATATGCTTGACAGGGATAATAGAGCCGTTGGTCTTACTCGTACCTTTATGGAATTGAAACCCACGGTAAACGTGGTGGCAGTGAGTAAGGACGAGGGTCTTACTCGTACCTTTATGGAATTGAAACTGCATCGTCTTTCACTACTGCCTTTCCGAACACGCGTCTTACTCGTACCTTTATGGAATTGAAACATCACCATCGAACGCAGTACGATAATCCAAAATCTGTCTTACTCGTACCTTTATGGAATTGAAACTGTCGAGTATAGCCGCCGTGAATGGGTCTGACACCGTCTTACTCGTACCTTTATAAAATCAGAACAGCATTCAATATTGATTGGCGAGCGGGCGCGCATCATTAGGCTGAACGGCGTGGAGATAGGGCAAAAACGACTGTTCACGTGGCTTCGCGCCAACGGATATCTCTGCAAAAAGGGTGAGATGCACAACCACCCCACGCAGAAAGCCCTGCAAATGGGGTTGTTCGAGCTTAAGAAGATAGTGATAACCAAGCCCGGCGGCGAGACGCTTGTCAAGACCACAACCAAGGTCACGGGCAAGGGACAGATTTACTTCGGAGCAAGTTCCTTTACGATACTTAGACCTCAAGATGCTGCACCCTTACTTCGAGTTTACTTCGTGAGCAAGTTCCTTTACGATGCAGCCGCCACGGCGGAGGAGAAGGGCAACGGGACGGAGATCGAAAGCAAGAAAGGAGACAAGGCATGACACCGGGCAAGGAATTACGCATCAGCGAAAGCATCGGGCGTTTTATAGATATTCTGCGTAAGTACAACGGGCTATACTCGGACGCATTTTCCGCCCTTGAACTGACATTCAGCGAAAGCGATTTGCCTTGAATCGTCCATTCGGACTTCTATGCCGAATACAAGGCATTGGAAAGCCGCTTGAAAGAACTGACGCTGCAAAACATCACGAACAACATAGATGCTGCTCCCTGAACAAGGGCGGCGAGGGCCTGAGTGTCACCGAAAGCATCACAAACAACATAGATGCTGAAGCCCCCAAGGAGATATAATACGGGCATACGGAATGGGGGCAAATTGTAGGCTGGTTATCAGCAAGTACCCCGAAGTGATGTGAATCGGGCATACAGAACGGGGGAGGCAAGAGAAAACAGAAAATCTTTTGCTTCCTCTTGGTGTTTTATTTCATAAATGAAGTAACTTTGCAAACAAAGCATCGCAACAATGGAAAGAACGAATAAGGTTATCCAAGGATGCAAAACTTGTATTGCATCTATTGAACAAAGGGCAATACACTTGTCCAAAGGCAACGCCATTCGCCATATTCAATGACGGCGCACATGAGTTGGAAAGCAACCATCTTGCCATCTGCTTTGAGGAAGAAGGCGGCAACGTGGAAATTATGTGCCTCACCGATTATGGCAAGTTGTACCTTGAAAGCAATCCACGCTTGCGCAACCCGGTAGATTGGAAATGGATAATCACCACGACAATAACCACCATCGCTTCTTCCATTGCGTTGTTCGTGGCTTGCAAGGCACTAAACCAATAAATTACATCACATTATGAAAATAGAACGATATTTTGAACTACAAGACAAACTTCTTTGCCTTGAAAACGCATTGAAGCATTACGGCATGAAAGAAGAAGCGAAAGCCGCCATATATTTATGAGAAGACTTGTTCGACATTGTGGATAAAGAAGACCCAAACACGTTGAAGAACGATGCTTGGACTTTTTGGCAAAGTACAAGCACGTTCGGGATAAATTCAACAAAGAATGTGTTTAGCCATTCTTTTCATACTTATAAATGAATCCAAATTCTTTTGCCAATTGCTTCCATATCATTATGACAAAGTACAATTTCATAAAAAATGACCCCGATGATGTCATTTGGTGGATTGACAACCCCGAAAAAATAGGCGAATGGTTGTTTTCGTTCGACAAGAAGAACGTGTTTAATATGTTCCGGGATTATCCAGCGAAACTAACAAAGAAACAGAAAGAACTATTTGATAAGGAAAATCCATATTGGGCAGACTTTTTCAAAGATAGAGTATAAAAAAGACGATTATGACAAACGCAAACATCGCATTGGCTTACGCCTTGTTGCAAGGGTTCAAGAAAGTGGAATTTTTGCCCCAACCTTGGGAACACCCCGACATTAAGGATTGCGACATCTTCGAGGCCTATAACAAGGACATTGAGGATGAAACCATAATGTTTGTCGTTGTGAAAGACGGATACGCCCGCCACATCACCACCCAAGAAGAATATGATGTTATTTGGGATATCACGTTTCCGCCCTGTCTTTGAATCATTTTTTCGCTGATTCTCTGACCACTCCTGAGATTATGCTTGTGTTGATTCTCAATTCATCGACACGCTACACTCTTATGCCGCTCTTCAAAAGAAACCGTTTAGCATAAGCCTTGAAGTCTTGAATGATTTTGCCGTTTTGCGGGTCATAAACACGCAATCCCCCGTTTGGTAGTCTTTCGGCGGTAATGATATGCCATCGCTTCCTACTAAGGCATGGCGGAAGTTCGCCATCTTTGCAACAAGAGAATTTCAAAAAAATCCATAGCCTCCCCACCTTGGGCATGGCAGAATCACGGCCATTTTGCGCCCACAAGCATCCTTTTCATGGCGTTTTTCCCGCCCGGGCATCAAAAACTTGGCAAAAGCCTTCAGCTATACAGTTTTTTCTCTGTAACTTTGCAAAAAACAAAAGAACGCTTGCCTTATGACAATCAAAGCACGATTAGCCATTCTGACCGTCCTTTCCCTGCTCTTCATCAGTGCGCAGGCCAAAGACACGACCATCGTATTCAACGCCGCAAGCGACTATTTCTCCACCATCGACACTGAAACGTCTGCCAGCCAAATCACCAAAAGCCACGTCACGATTACTGCCTACAGTGGCGACTGGAACCAGGATCACGACCTCACCAATTACCGATGGTATTATGACAAGCCGCTCTCTTTCTCCTCGCCCTGCAAAATCACCAAAATAGTATTCTCGCGCGAAGGGCTTAAAAGCGGAGAAAACTCCGGCTCAAACTGCAAACAAATCAAACTGGCGGACGAATACAAAAACACCGGCTCGCTAAGCTACAGCAATTCCAACAAACTGGCCACATGGAAGCATGATGAAGGCATCAACAGAATCGACTTCAATAACAATGACAAATCTTTGTGGCTGACCTCCATCAGCGTAACCATCACCCTGCCCGACCTCATCATCGATGGTTCGAGCGCATCGGCCATAAACAGCAGCATGATAAACGCGGAGGACGGAAAGACCAAACTCTCCGTCATGCTGAGGCGGAAGTTCGTGGCCGATGGCGGATGGTACACCCTCTGCCTTCCGTTCTATCGCTCTTGGAATCAGATGAGGGAGACCTTTGGCGATGAGGTGGAAGTGTGTGAGTTCACATCCGCAGAGGAACAGGAGGACGGCACACTGTCGCTCACCTTCTCCCCCGTGACGGGCGAATATCCCATCGTGAACGGCACGCCCTATCTGATCAGACCCTCCAAAAGCACAGACGCGGAAATCATGTTCACCAATGTCAATATGCACGATGTGGCACCCAAGACCATCGAGCACGCCGGCGTGCGCTTCATAGGCGTGTACGACCCCTTCGAGATGCCGTGCAACGACACGCAGTACCGCTTTTTGGTGGGCAGCGATGGGCTGTCGCTCGACTACAGCAACGTGGAGGGCGGAAAAATCAAGGGCACAAGGGCTTATTTCGTGCTGCCATCGGCCGAGACAACGGTGGCAAACAGGGTGGCACTGGCCGACCCGGAGGTGACCAAGGCCGCAACCATCCCCACCACCGCAAGGCAAAACGACAAAGCCTGCCACACCATTACGGGCATCAAACTAAACAAAACGCCCAGTCAAAAAGGCATATACATCCTGAACGGCCGGAAAATCATCATCAGATAGCCGCCACATCCCTGCTTCCTCACGCCCCCCGCCTATCTGCCGAAAGGCTTTTTCGCACCGAACGTTTTTCACGCTTCCCGCACCATCCCGCAATATGTGCCCTTTTGCAAGCCGAAAGGGCACATATTGCCGCCTCAAACCATACCTTTCGCAGCGTCAAACGTATGGTTTTGCCGCACGCCGCTTCCATCACCGCCAGCAAGCGGGATAACATTCTCAATATCAATCACTTTCCCCGATGTCTCCAAAACGCACAAGCGGCTGTGGCATAGCATGGCCAAGCGTTTGCCAAAGAGTAAGGCACAAGGAGGAAACGCCCCGAAACAAAAAGGCCGGACACCCAGCAAGGGCATCCGGCCAAGATGAAAACAATGCGCAGACCGCTCAAACGCAACGGCTTAAGCAGCCCGACTGCATTACCACTATTTAAACCATTATAGTTCTAACGAACTAACACTAAGCACTAATTCCTTCTATACAAAGCGGCCAGCGATTAGAAATCGAGGTTCACACCCACGCCAAACACCTTGTTGGTGCGGGTAAACTGGTCGGTGTTGTGAGCCGTGGCCGTCATCGTTCCTGCACTATACTGCTCGTCATACTGCTTGTTGAACTTCTCATAGTGCGTCCAGAAGTAGCTGGCCTCCACGCTCACCTTGGGAGCGACGCGCACCTTGGCACCAAAACCAAACGATACGCTGCTCGTCACGAACGACATGTCGGAGAGGAACGTGCCATCGCCCAAGCCATAGAGCGTGCGCTGCATACCTCCACTGACGGTAACGGCATCCGTCACGTCATACTCCGTGCCCAAGCCCCACTCCTGCGTGTTGCCCGAGAGGTGCTTTTGCTTGTCCTTGTCCATGTCGGCATTCTTGTCGAAGTAGTAATGGTAGCTGGCCATCACACGCCACTTGGGCAGAATGTCGTAGGTGGCACCAATGGTGGCTATGCCCGGCGTGTCGCCCGGCGTGTTCACGCCATCGGTAAACAGTCCCGTGTCGTCCACACGCGTGTCGTTCTCGATGTTGAAGTGGGTCGTAAACTCCAAGCGCGCGCCCAAATTGAGCTTGCCCACGCGGTAGTCCACACCGATAATCGGCGTAATGGCCCATCCGCGCTGCGTGCAGTCAAGGTAGCGATCGGCCACTTGGTCGCGCACGCCCTCCATCGTCTGCGCACCGCCTTGCGCCAACTGTGCGGCAGCGGCATACTGCTGAGCCAGCGCGGCGTTGCCCGCCAGCTGTGCTTGCTCTGCCAAGAGCTGGTAATTGCCAGCCTGCGTGGCCAGAGCGTTGGCCTTTACTCCAAGATAATTATAGAGATTCTCGTTCTGTCCTCCCACGTTCGCCGTGATGTTGGTGATGCTTCCCTCGTATTTGTTCCACACATAATTGAAGCGGAAGCCACCATAGACGGCCAAATGCTCATTAAACTTATAGGTTGCACCAAACTGCGCGCCGAACACATACTGCTGTCCGTGAACGTAACTGTCCACCGAGTAGCCCGGAGTGTTGCTTCCCAACCCCAAGTCAAGCCCATATTGCTGCTGGTAAGTGCTGTTGGCCAGCTGCAAGGCCGCAGGCAACAACGCCACCTGACGCTCAAACGAGCCGAGACCACGGTTGAACGAGCACTTGCCACCGCCGCCCACGAGGGCAAAACCAAACTGGAAACCCCACTTGTCGTAGTTCAACGCTGCCTGTATGGAGGGGATGATTGGCGCGGAAGCCTCACCCTTGAACTCCTTGATGCCTTGCGCATCGCCACCATTCAGGCTCAGCGGGTGATAATAGGGCGACTGCTGCCACTGCTCATCCGTGTAGGGAAGCGACGAGGGCTTGGAAAGCGTCATGCCGCTGCGCACAATGCGGGTTTGGAAAGCACTCTGGTTGTTGAGCGACAAGTGGAATCCTTTTCCCAGAAAGGCCACGCCGGCAGGATTAGAGTAGACACCATCAATGGCAATAACGCCCGCACGGGCAAATGTACGGCCAAAAGCCGCGCTCTGATTGGTGTTCGTGAGAATGCCGCCGGCAAAGGCGGTCGTCTGCGAAAGCATCGCCACGGCAATGCACGCCAGTTTCTTTCTTTGCATTCGTTAATGTTCTTTTTGATAAAACGGCTGCAAAGGTACGCAGATTGTCCTAAAACTCCAAATAATTGGTTTAAAATTCCGCGCACCACATTAAATATTGGCCTATATCAACCGAAGCACGGGCAACAGCAAAGCATTTGGCACTTTCCGGCAAGGAAACTATCGCCCACCACATAACAAACAAAGACACATCAGAAACAATCTGTGCGGGAGCCGATATTACAAATTAACAATCCACACAACGAAAAAAAGAAATATCAGAAACGCCATTACGCATGACAAAACCAGCCCTACGGTCTCACTCTTCGCCCGTCTCCTCCAGCGCGTAGTCGACATTACGCATAACAAAAACAGTTCTACGGGGGATACAGCAAGTAGCAATAAAAAAGCCAAACTGCCTAAAAAGCAATTTGGCTTATCTTGGTTGGGATACCCGGACTCGAACCAGGAATGACAGGACCAGAATCTGTAGTGTTACCATTACACCATATCCCAATGTCGTTTGCAACTCGGTTATCATCCGATTGCGAGTGCAAAGGTACGCATTATTTTGTTTCCTGCAAAATTTTCGCGCACTTTTTTTCATCTTTTTGTTCTTTTACTGCGCAAAATCCCCCACAAGCGGCCTTTTAGCACTGCTTCTGGGGGATTTCAAACCGATGGTACGGGGAAAGCGTTGATGCCCACATCAATGGCGAGCACAATGCTTTCCAATATAGCCTTTGGAAAAACGAGACACTATTGAGCCACCACCTGCGGTGTCCAATTGTTGAGAAAGCGCAGCACCTTGGCTTTGTCGTAGCCCTTTCCCTCCTCCAAGAAGCTGGAGTCCTGAATGTGGCGCACTGCACCCTCGCCATCGAGAACCACAAAAACGGGGAATCCGAAACGCGCGGGCTGGCCAAGTCGCTGCATCAAAGCTGCCGCCACCTCGGCCTGTTCCGCACCGGCCGACTTGCGGGGATTGTAATTGACGTGGATGTAGACAAAGTTCTTGTCTATCACTTGGGTTATCTCCTCGTCCTTGGAGATGAAATCGGCAAAGCGAAGGCACCACGGACACCAGTTGCCGCCCACCTGACACACCACAAACTTGCCCTCCTCCTTGGCTTTGGCCACGGCAGCGGTCACCTGTTCCATCGGATTGATGCTCTCATCGTACACTTTCTTCAACGGCGTTTGAGCCTGCACGCCCACCATCATCACCGCCATCAGACACAAGGCCAACAATGCCCGTCTGCTCAGCACGGCTTTTCCGGCCACTAAAAGTTCTTTCATCTTGATGTATTTTTTGGTTCTTACAGAGCGCAAAATTACGAAAATAATGCGGAAAACGCCCCACCCCACGCCTTTTTCCACACATCGCGCCTTATTATATGATAAGGAAAAGACACGCTGCCGGAATTATCGCCGCCAGCAATCACAACATTGAGCCTTATATATAATAAGGAGAAACGCGCCGCGCCGTCAGTCTTGCTCCGGCCATGCCGCCACATCAGGCTCGGCCGCCATACCCCACGCCTCGTCCTCCCACACCGGCGGATAGGCCGAAGAGGACACGGCAGACTGCCGAAGCGCATGATCTTGCAGGAAAATATGGTTGAGCGTATGCGCCAGAGCCTCCAGCGTCTTCTCCCGCACCTTGGGCTTCAGCTCACACTCCCACACCGTGACACAGTGCCACCCCATCTCGGCAAGCCGCTTCTGCTCCTCACGGTCGCGCTCCCGGTTGCGTCGTATCTTGTTTTCCCAAAACGCCGTATTGGTCTTGGGCATATGGAAGACCGCACAGTCCTCATGACCATGCCAGAAGCACCCGTTCACAAACACACACGTGCGATACTTGCGCAGCACAATGTCGGGATGGCCGGGCAGACGGGGACTATTGAGCCGATAGCGAAAGCCACGCCGCCACAGAAACTTGCGCACCAGCATCTCGGGCTTCGTTCCGCTCGACCGAATCGCCGCCATGGTCTTGTGCCTTTGCTCTGGTGTCATGATGCCTTTCCTTAATCCGTTACGCGCCCCCGGCGCATTGTTTTTGCAAAAATACGGCTTTTATCTTGAAAAGCCGCATTTTGCCCGCAGGATTCCATCAGCAGCCTCGCCGTGCCCCACATTAAGGCCTAAAAGCCGCTGAAACGTCTCCAAACAAAAGCCTCAACAAGCCAAAGCCACGCCAACAGCCCGCCCGAAGCCCTGCAATACGTTGCCAAACAAGGCCATCCCCACACCGCACCTACTCGGGCGGCAGACTTTGGAAGTGGCGGGTGGCCCACACCTGAACGCAGAACAGCACGCAAAGCAGCATGCCCACCTTGTAGCAGCCCGCCACATCAGCCGCCCCAAACAGCGCAACGGACAACGGCGTGACCACCAACGGCGACACAAACTGCCCCAAATAGAGAGCCGCCGAGAGCAGCGGCATCACCGTTGTGGCCGAATTGCGCCCACCCTTGATGGAGGCGACAGTGTTCAGATAGGGCACGCCCACGCCATTGGCCACGCCCACAAAGACCGCGCCCACCACAAGCGGCAGCGTGCCCGCACCATAAGCAAAAAAGGCGTAGCCCACGAGGAAGAACAGCGCGGCAAAATACTTGACGCCACGGCGGAAAACACGCATCACGCCGCCAAAAAACAGCCCCACGAAGAAGGCCACCACATCAAGTCCCACCATGAGAAGCGTGACGGCCGTGGGCGAGAGCGGCGAGCTGGCGCGCGCTGTGATGGCAAAATTGGTGGGGAAAATGAAGAATATCATCATGAGCAGCAGCATTCCCACCACCGAGGGATGAAACTTCAGCAGCTGCGAGGGCGCAAACGCCTTGCCGCGCTTGTTGCTCGACCCAATGCGATCGTTGGGCAGGAAGGCGGCCACAAGCACAATGGCCACCAATCCTAAGAGATAGACCAGGAAAGCGCAGTTCCAGCGCACCGTGGCCAGCAGTCCGGCCAGCAGCGTGGCCACTACGCCGCCCAGCTGATTCATGGCCGCCGACAGCCCCATCAGCCGCGACTGCTCCTCGGGCGGATAATAATAGGCCAGAAGCCCCGTGGAGAGCGGCATCACAAGTCCCACACTCACGCCAAGCAGACCGCGCAAGGCCAGCAACAGCCAAATGTTGTCGGCAAAATAGCAGCCCGCGCCGGCCGCCACATAGAGCAGAAGCCCCGCAATGGCAATGGTGCGCGTGCCCCAACGCCGGCTGATGGCAAGGAAAAACAGATTGGTGAGGATGATGAACAACGCGGGAATGCTGACCACAAACTGCACCAGCAGCGGCGAACAATAGAAGAAATGACTGCGGATAATGTCCAAAGCGGGCGCAATGGCCGCACCGGCCATCACCGTGAGCAGCGACATCGACAGGATAGTGCCTGTGATGCGTCGAGATACTTTTTTCATTTTAATGTTTTGTTATGAACTTGATTAAAAAATCATCGTGCAAGGAATGTGTTCATAACTGGACTTACATGCCCTCCATCCTTGCGGCGGCTTGCTGGCGAAAGGCATCACACGTCAAGACTTTCCTTGCGATTTGACGGTGCAAAGGTAGGCATTTTTTCGGAATCGGTGGCAGTCTCCGCCCCACAAAACCCCCTTTCAAGCATGGGGCACAACCTCCCGCATTGCAAAACGTCACCTTTTGCACGGCAAAACCATACCTTTTACAGCGCAAAACGTGACGTTTCGCAAACCAAAAGGTAACGTTTTACCCGCCAAATCAAAAAGTTTCTATTTACAATAAATCGCAATCAATTTGCAATAGAATTATGTTTTTCACAAATCACACTGCAATTTCCCAACCATTCTTTTGGCTATTTTCGTCAAAAACCGTAACTTTGCGCAAAAAGCTATTGCGTTATGAGACACTGCCTACTTCCCCTCCTCGCAGCCATCTTGGCTCTCTCGCCTCTTCGCGCATTTGCCCAAGAGGCCAACCCCGTCACCCGCGAAGCCCACATCGTCTTCCCACATCCCTCCGGAAGCGTTTCTCATGGCTGGGTCATCGGCTCACTGCCATGCCCCGAAGGCACTGTCTACTCCCAGCCCTACACGGCGGGCACGGGCATGGATGCCGTAACGCGCTCCGACATTGGCTATCAGGCCGTAGCCGCGCAGCTCTATCAGTCGTTCAGCGGCAACACCCACCCCATAGAAGGCGTGCAGGTGTTTGGCACTTTCCTCAACAAGGAGTTCCGCGTGGACGACACGCGCCTGCATCTTGATGCCGATGGCAACATGACCAAGCCGCTGAAGCTGTGCGTAGCCTTCTACGAGATCAAGGATGGCTACCCCGACAAGGAGGTATATCGCGAATCAATGGAGGTGTATGGCGAGAAAACCAAAGCCAGCCTCGACAATCGCGGCGGCGACAGCACCATGGTGGCCAACATTTATGCCTTCACCCTCCACATGAAGGAGAAGGTGCGCATGGAGAGCGGCTACGTCAGTGTGTGGTCGGAAGACACTTCCGAGGATTTCGAAACGGCATTCAGCCTCGTTGGCGACTCGGGGCAGCCCACGGGAATATGCCTCTACACCGCAGCCGGAAGCAGCAATATACAGATGGCCTACGCCACTTTCAACTTCTGTTTCCTCGGCAACGCCAATGAGAGCCTTGCCCAGCGAGGCATCAAACTAAGCCGCGTGCTCAGTCCGCAGGCCACGGAAACGGGCAAATATGCCAAGGTGCAAGTGGAACTGACAAACTATGGCGTGGAAGACATCAGAGATGCCACGCTCAACCTCTACGAAGGCGACCAATTGCTGGCCACAGAGACTGTGGATGCCAACATCTGGGCGCAGACAAGCTACAAATATACGTTCAAGAAGCGCATCGACTGCTACGCCAGCGGCACACAAACATTCACCATCGAGAATGCCACGCCGGGCGATGAGGGCTACGCCGACAAGCGCGTCAGCTTCTCCGTGGCCAAATACGATGGCACTTGCACTTCGGGCGGTAGCTACACGGGCGCATACAAATACATTACGTGCGTGGACGTGGGCAGCATACACAACGAGAGCGCGCATTCCACCTACTCCGACTTCCGCAACTTGCAGACCGACATCACCGTTGGACAGACGCTGACGCTCAGTGTGCAGCGCATGGCCGCCAACGGCGACTACAACAAGGTGTGGGTAGACTGGAACGACAACGGGCTTTTCGATGACCCGGGTGAATTTATAGGCGGTCTGCCCAACGGCACTGTGGACATAAGCATACCCGAAGGTGCGGAGGTGTCGCCCGGTCCGAAGACGCTGCGCATCGTGCTGTGCGATCACGATGTGTCGCCCTGCGAGCAATATCAATACGGCGAGACCGAAGACTATACGCTCAACGTAGTGAGACCCGACAATTCGGCCGCCCTCACGCTCAATCAAAGCGAGCTTATCTTCAACGGAAGCGGCACGCAAACCGTATTCGTGGGCAACGAAGGCTCCGCGCAGCTCAACAGCAACTTTGAGGTGCGCTACGAATTGCCCCTTTCTGCCGATGTGTCGCCCCACTATCAAGCACCCGCAACGCGCCCGGCCACCATGCCGGAGATACGCCTTGGCCGCGCCGAACCGGCAAGCACAGCCAGCTCACGCGCCACCGCTGCCATGCAGAGCAAAGCCGCCAACAGCCAAGACGACCTCACGCTGAGCTACGCCAAGGACTATTACGCCAGCACAGGTGCCAACGCGACTTACGTGAGCTACGCCCACTTCTACCCTGGCAAATCTTTGGAAGCCATTAAGGGCATGAAGCTCTCGGCCATTGATGTCTATATCGCCTCCACGGCGCGCAAATCGTTTGTCGCCGTGTGGAAAGCCAACGGCACGCAGTACACTTCCGAGACCTCCGCGCTCGTCAAACAGCAGTTCACACCAACGGCCAATGGCTGGAATCACGTGGTATTGGACACGCCCATCACCATCGATGGCTCCGATCTCTTCATCGGCTGCGCCTTGGAGGGCTGCATCGGCATCAGCTATCTTGTGGGTACGGACGACGGCGCGGCAAAAATAGGCTTCGGCGACCTCATTTCGACCGACAACAGCGGCTATTGGTGGTCGTTGGCCGACTTGGGCAGCGATGTGAATGTGCTCCTTCGCGCGACATTCTCCGGCGAACGCACACAGGCGGTCAACTGGTTGCAACTCGACAAGAGCACCGTCAGCATTGGTGCGGGAGATGAGAGCAAACTGAACGTCACAGCCAACGCATCGAGCTTGGAAGAGCCATACTACGACGCAGCCATCAAGATAACGTCTAACGACCCACTGGGCGGCGTCAAAGTTGTCCCCGTGTATCTCGACCTCTCCACCGTGAACAGCGTCTCCTTGGTGGAGAGCATACAAAAGGCGCAGTTCCGCACCACGCCCGACCGCCGCATCACCGTGCTGGGCGACAAAACGGTGAGCCTTATGGCCTTGTACACCATCGATGGCCGACAGTTGGCCATGAACTTTGGCACAAACACCATCGGCACAGGTGCGCTACGGGCTGGACTCTACGTGGTTCGGGCAGTGTTTGACGACAATACGAGCGCGCAGGCCACCATCTGCGTGAAATAATCATAGACTTTTCGACATCTCCTCCTGCCTCTGCCGCGCGGCGGGGCGGGGGGCATCAATTACAAAATTATAAACTATCAGCTTATGAAAAAGAAAAATTTACTTCTCACCGCATCCATGTTGTGCCTCGCACTTACCACGCAAGCCCAATACATGATCATCGAAGATATGCCCATACCTGAACCTAAGCTGGCAACAAATGCGAGCGAATACGGCTTCTACGCCAATTGGAATCCCATTTTGGAAGATCCCACAGGGCAGGCTCTTGGCTATTACCTGCGCACATACGTATCCACGACCGCCAAGGAGGACGGACAGAAATTCTATTATATGAACACCGACTTCAGTTTCTTGCAATCTGAAGGCACGGAGGAAGCCCCGCTGACCAACGTGAGCGAGAGCAACATGTTCGTACAAGAGGGTTTGGGACTGCCTAACCGCAACTGCTGGACCGTACTCAACCCCGGATACGTTGACGGCGAGCTGTGTTTGAACGGCGCTTACAACTATATCGCTTGCAACGGTCAATTCGCGCTGGCCATTAGCGACCTCAGCGTGGGCGGCGGAGTGGTGCACGTGAAGCTGCGCATCAAAGGCGACGGCACGACATCGAAGTTTCGCGTGCTGATGCGCGATTGCGACAACCCCAATTATGCCAACAACACCCTCGACGCCAAAGACATTGACGTGACAACGGAGTGGCAAGACGTGGAGTTTACGCTGCAAGGAGGCGCAAAGAACAGCGATCTGCTCTTCATGGGCAACGAGATGGGCAACCAAACGGGCATGTATTACTTCATCGATGATATGCAAGTGTGGCAGGAACTGAAGAAGGGAGAAACCGCCCGCGCACTTTGCCAAGACAAATTCATCATCAACGACCTCAACCACGCCCAGGAATACATCAGCACCAACGAGCTTGCGGATGGCGAAGACTACCTCTACACCATCAGCACATACGGTCTTGAGGGCATCAGCCACGAATCGAAGTGGGTGATTGTGGGAAGAGACGGCACCGAGCCGCGCATCATAGACCCCAGCACCGCATCAGCCATACACACGGTTGGTGCTTCTGCCAGCAGCAACGAGACAAGCATCTACACCGTGTCGGGCGAGCTGGTGGCCAAAGGAGATGCCCATGCCGTCAGCCGGTTGCCCCAAGGCTTGTACATCGTCAAGCAAGGCAACCACACCACCAAGGTGCTGAAGAGATAACAACGCAACAAACAACAACCAACGGAGCTAACACATGAACAAAATCCTATTCTCCGCCGCCCTGCTGGCCTGCTCCCTCACGGCGCAAGCCCAAGATGTGGCCGACCGATTCATGAAAATCCATCGCACGGATGGAACAGTAGTGACCTATAAAATTGCCGATGTGGACAGCATCACCTTCAGTCCCACCGACGACACTCCCTCCCCTGCCGCCACAGATTTGGGAGAAGGTGCAAACACCTACATCGTTCCCGATGCCGGAACATATTGCTTCGAGACACTCCACGTCAGCGGCAAGCCGATACAGAACATCAGCCACGTGGACTGGATATGGTGTACGAAGTCGGCCGACAGCGAAACGCAGGACTATATCACCGACATTGGCTACGCCGATGGCAAGGTGACCTTCACCGCAACAGACAAGAAAGGCGACATTGTGATAGCCGCTTTCGATGACAGCGGAAAGATTGTATGGACTTGGCTGCTCTGGCTCACCGACACACCGCAGACCATGACCTACGAGAACGGCACAACATTCATGGACCGCTACTTGGGCGCAACCAGCGCAGACCCCGCCGACCAAGCCGCCACATGGGGACTGGTGTGGCAATGGGGACGTATGACCCCGTTCTTTGCCGGATACGACAACGAGTGGAACGCCGATGAGGCATTCGACCAAGCCCGAAAATGGACGGTGGTCAACTCCGATTACGACCTCAGCTGGAAGTTCCAGCCCGCGGCCACGTCCCTTGAAGAGGCCATCGCCACGCCGCTCACCTTCTACGGCGACTCCATCACGTGCGACTGGATAACCCCCACCAACATGAGCCTTTGGGGAAGCAAGAAGACCGACTACGATCCCAGCCCCGCCGGCTATCGTCTGCCGATGCCGGAGCAATGGTCGGAGCTGAGCCAAATGACGTATGACGAGACAAACGTAGGCTATACCTACACCTTTGATGGCAACAGCGCATGGTGGCCAGCCTCCGGCAGCGGCCGCGAGTTCGACACCGGCTGCAATATCATTGGCTCGGCCTGCACGTTCGTTTGGTCGGCTTGCGCCGAGACAACGGTAGACATCCTTCTGGGAGACTCGTTCGACACCTGCTGGCGTCTCATTGCCAGCAAAGGCGGCATCTACACCAAGGCCATGGGCAATCCCGCGTTTGCCCACAGCTTGCGTTGCGTGGTGGATGAGTAGCCCCATCGAACCACTCCCGACATGAGAGCATAAAGCAAAAGCGTTTGGCTTTGCCGCCACGGCAAAGCCAAACGCTTCCTTATATTCATCCTTTCAAAAACAGGGCGCGGACAACCGCCTTTGCAAAACGTTACCTTTTGCAGCGCGAAACCATACCTTTTGGCTTGCAAAACGTGACGTTTCGCAAACCAAAAGGTAACGTATCGTTGTAGAGCACAGCACCTTTCCGCATCTATGGCCTAAAAGCACATAGCCACAAGATGCCCTAACGCCCTTGGCAGCAAGCCTCTACGCCGTCCCTACTCCGCCTTGCCGAACGGCAAAGAACCTGCCTGGATGGCTTTCCGCGCCAGCTCCCAAATGACCATACCGGCCGTGACGCTGACATTGAGGGAGTGCTTGGTGCCAAACTGCGGTATCTCCAAGCAGCTGTGGCACGCATCCACCACCTCTTGGTGCACGCCTTTCACCTCATTGCCAAAGACTATGGCCACGGGCGTGGTGGGCATGGGCATCTCCTGCAGCTTCATTGAGCCTTCGGCTTGCTCCACGGCATAGACGGTGAAGCCCTCTTGGCGCAGCTCGGCCACGGCATCGAGCGCGGAGGGATAGTACTTCCAGGCCACGCTGTCCTCCGCGCCAAGCGCAGTTTTGTGGAGTTCGGCGTGCGGAGGCGTGCCCGTGATGCCGCAAAGGCACACCGCCTCCACCCGGAAAGCATCGCACGTGCGGAACACGCTGCCCACATTGTAGAGCGAGCGCACATCATCGAGCACTACCACAAGCGGCAACTTGCGCGCCTCCTGAAACTGGCGCACCGTGAGGCGGTGCATCTCGGGAGTGGTGAGCTTGCGCATCAGGCCGCGCCCTCCTTGGCCTTGTAGGCTATGGCGTAGCTCTTGACTTGCTTCACCATAGACAGCAAGCCATTGGAACGCGTGGGCGAAAGGTGCTGGCGCAGTCCTATCTCATCGATGAAATAGAGATCGGCATCGATAATCTCCTGCGGCGCATGGCCACTGATAACGCGTATGAGCAACGCAATGATGCCCTTGGTGATGAGCGCATCGCTGTCGGCAGTGAACACGAGTTTGCCATCCACATGGTCGCACTGCAGCCACACGCGGCTTTGGCAACCTTCTATGAGGTTTTGCTCGTTCTTATACTTCTCGTCCAAGGCATCGAGCTCGTTGCCCAAGTCGATGAGCATTTGGTATTTGTCCATCCAATCGGTGAACTCGTTGAACTCGGCGATTACCTCATCCTGCAACTCATTGATGCTTTTATTCTCTTCCATTTTGTTTTTTATATTGTTCTTTGCGGCGGCACATCCGTTTCCATGCCCGCCGAAAACGTCTGCAGAGGAAAAGGCTACGCCCTGTCCTGCTGATCTATGTCTATTCTGAACAGTTTGTCGCCGGGACGCACCTTGCCGGGTACGGCCACCGACACACGATGTCCCTGCAACGCCTCGGAAACGGGACTTCCGTCATCATCGTGAATCTCGTTGGCGTGGAGATACATCGCCCCCGTGGTGGTGCCCGTGATGAGCAGCTTGTCGCCCAGCTTGAAGGTGGTAGCCTCAACGGCCATCTCGGCCACGCCGATACGGGAGAAGTAGTTGACCACCTTGCCCACAAGCACCTTGCGCTCCGTGGCTCGCGAACCGTAATACTTGTTCCACTCGCCCATGGTCTGCCCCTGATAGTATCCGTCCCAGAAGTCGCGGTTGAACACAGCGGCAAGTCGCTTGTCCCACTCGTCTTTCTTGGCCTCAGTAAACGTGCCATCAAGCACGCTCTGGATGGCCTCCTTGTAACATCGAACCACGGTGAGCACATACTCGGGGCCACGGGCGCGCCCCTCAATCTTGAACACGCGCACGCCGGCCTTCATCATGCGGTCTACGAAGCGGATGGTCTTGAGGTCTTTGGGACTCATGAGATACTGGTTGTCCACGGCTATCTCGTTGCCCGTCTCACGGTCGGTGAGCATATAGGAGCGGCGACATATCTGCACGCACTCGCCACGATTGGCACTGCGGTGCTGCGCCATCAGGCTGAGGTAGCACTTGCCCGACACGGCCATACACAACGCGCCATGGCAGAACATCTCTATGCGGACAGGCTGACCCGCCGGGCCAAGGATGGGGTTGGCGGAATGAATCTCGTTGTGAATGTGCGCCACCTGCTCCATGTTCAGCTCACGCGCCAGCACAGCCACATCGGCAAACTGGGCATAGAAGCGCAAGGCCTCGGCGTTGGAGATGTTGAGCTGGGTGGACAAGTGCACTTCCAGCCCAATCTTGCGGCAATAAGCCATCACGGCAATGTCGGAAGCAATGATGGCCGTCACACCGGCAGCGCGCGCGGTGTCGAGAATCTCGCGCATCGTGGCCAAATCGCCATCATAGATAATGGTGTTGACGGTGAGATAGCTCTTGATACCGTGGGCATTGCACGTGGCAACAATCTGCCGCAGGTCGCCAAGGCCGAAATGATTGGCCGAATGCGACCGCATATTGAGTTTGCCAACGCCAAAGTAAACCGAGTCGGCACCGGCCTGTATGGCTGCGGCCAGCGACTCATGGCTGCCCACAGGAGCCATCACCTCATAACGGGTTATATCCTTGTCTGTCATAGTTTCATTCTAATCAAGTTTCAATCCAAGGGCTTATCTTTTCTTGGTGCGCAAGGCCACTTGCAGCAAAGCCGGCACAAAGATGCAAACCGAGCACAGCAGCCCAAGCCACATGGTGCGCTCGCTGCCATGGAAAAGGTCTATGAGCTTTCCATCGGCCATATAAGGCATGGCCACAAACATGAAATAGGCCACGGAATTGTTGACCCAATGGACGATGATGCCCGGTGCCAAACTCCCCGTGCGATAGTAGAGCCAGCCCAGCAGTAACCCCATGACAAAGCCATGAACGCCCTGCGCCAAATTCATGTGGATGCCGCCAAAGACAATGGCCGACAAGACGATGGCAGCCCAATGGGCTTTCTTACCAAACAAAGACAACAGCACACGCAGCACACCGCCACGGAACACAAGTTCCTCGGCCACAGGGGCAAGAACGCCTAAGGCCACGTAGCCCCACGGCTCTCGCATCACGCTCTCAAAGAGAGCCTGCGAGGAGTCGCTCATCTGAATTTGCAGTTGCTCATAAATCCACTCAAAGGGAAGTATCGTGCCCAGCGTGAGGATGGCCGCCCAAAGGAGCGTGCCCCAAGGGCGGGAGCGCAGATAGGTGCGGTCGATGGGAGACCACTTGAGGCGGGGGAACACCATGATGGTGATGAGACTCGACATCACCGTGGTGCAGGCAATGAGCTCGCCCAGCTTGCCTTCGGCCACTTGCTGCATCAGCGCGGCGGTGTTCACATGATTCACCGCCCCATACACCAAGAACGTAGCCGACTCCACAACCACTTGGATAACGATAAACGCAATCACCATCAGCACTATGTCGGTGATGGCCTTGCCTATATTCCTATTCTCTTTCATTATTCTCCAGTTTTATAATCATTTGCTTGTCTTTCTCCAATTGCCGTGCCAAGGCATCGGCCGACTCAAAACGCCGCTCCTCACGAACACGGGAGAGGAACGCCACTTGCAGCGTCTGCCCATAAAGATTGCCCGAGAAGCTCAACACATGAACCTCAAGCGACAACCCGCTGCCACCAAACGTGGGACGCGTGCCAATATTCATCATTCCCATGCGCCACACATCTTCCTGCCCTATCCTAACCCGCACGGCATAAACGCCAAGAGCCGGAACAAGCCGGCGGCTGTCGGAAAGAGCCAAATTGGCCGTGGGAAAACCTAATTCCCTACCCTTTCGGTATCCATGCGTCACCGTCCCCTCCAGCATATAAGGGTAGCCCAGGCCGTGAGCGGCCTTCTCCATCTCGCCCTCGGCAACATGGTGACGGCAAACGGTGGAACTGACATTAACGCCTTCCAACTCAAACGCAGGACTTTGCACTACCTCCATGCCCATCTCACGGCCATAGCGCACATAGTCGGCAAAGCCCTCGGCACGATTGTGGCCAAAGCGATGGTCGTAGCCAATAAAGAGCTTGGCCACACGAAGCTGCCCAAGAAGCACATCGCGCATGAAAGCCTGCGCCGACAGTCCGGCCATTGCCTCATCAAAATGAAGCACAGCCACCACGTCCACCCCCGTATGCTCAAGCAAGCGCAACCGTTCGGCAAGCGTAGTGAGAAGTTGCGGCTGGAAATCGGCATGAAGCACCTCGCGCGGGTGGCTATCGAAAGTGATGACCATTGCCTGACGATTCTCCCGCCGCGCCGTGGCCACCACATGACTCACCAAAAACTGATGCCCACGATGCACCCCATCAAAGAAGCCAATAGTGGCCACGCTCTCCGCCAAGTCGCCCGGAAACTCCTTGTTCAGATAAATTATTCTCAAAGCTAAGTCCTTTGTTCACCTTATTATACAGACTGCAAAGGTACTATCTTTCCACGCAACGGCCACACCAGCAAGCGTTAAATAGCCCAAAAATGCGGAGCAAAAGAAAAAACTTGCTCCTATATTTGCTGCAATAAAATAATCTTCGTAACTTTGCACCACGAGAACTTAAAAACACAGTCTCACTGGACTTGTAGCTCAGTTGGTTAGAGCAACAGACTCATAATCTGGAGGTCCCAGGTTCAAGCCCTGGCTGGTCCACACTGAGAATCAGCGACTTAAAAACTTTCCTAAGTCGCTGATTCTCTTTTTGCGAAAACAATGCGAAAACAAATGGTTTGAGTTTCCTGCTTTTGCAAATAGAACATCTATAAATCTCTAAGATGCTTTTTTATTCGCAAATATAATAATTAAACAATATAAAAATGCCATTTGCTTATACGCTTATCCTCAACCAAAACGAGTTTAATTCGATTTACATCTTCCATTGTCGCATCTTTTGTTTGCAAATATAATGATTATTTTTCACTTTTATTATTGAACTGAAAAAAACTTGCCTTTAATTATTCTGAATTTTGCGAAAGCAAAACATACTCTTAAGCTACATAAGATTACCTCTTTTTATAGAGAAAACCATATTGATTTAGAAGATAATTCCCTACCTTTGCAACTATCAATCATTAATTATGGACGAAACCAAAAAACAGCGTCGCTTAAACGCGATTTTCGCAGAGATTAAAGGAGCTATAAATAGATGGCTGAGCTATTGGATTGTTGACACTCACTGTGCCTAACAGTGCCCCCCCCCTTTACCACCGTCCTTAGAAAGAATTGAAAGATTTGCCAAATTGCTTGGCATCGATTGTCACCAAGCTTATTAGAATAGATAAAAATATGAAAAGCAAAATCACCATACATACCGAACTTCTTGACGGCACACTCGATGGAGCAAGAAACATATATATGGGTGCAAATTCCACTTGCCACCTTTATGTGATTCCCCGTGAAAAAATTACCTTGGCAAACACAACCAATGACATTGCAGGGCATCCTGCCTTCTACATCTTGCTTAGCTCTCTTGGTGTAAAGAAACCACAGGCTTATATTGGACAAACAACGGATTTTGCAAACAGGAAAAATGACCATGTGCAAAAGAAGGATTTTTGGAACTTGGCACTTGTCTTTGTCTCCGACAATCATAAGATCTATGGTGACGATGTGAAGTACTTGGAGTATCTCGGCATTGAAGCCGCACAAAAAGCAGAGTCGTTTGAATTGCTAAACGGTGCCAATCCCCAAAAGCCCAACATTGCCCCCTATCGTATAAACGACATGGAAGTTTTCTTCCATGACATTCAGCTGTTATGCAAATTCTATGGCTGTGGTATATTTGAAACAGCCAAGCCCCAAGATAATAAAGAGCATTTGTTCTTTGTGAAATCCATTGACCGTCCTGCACAGGGAACTGGATTCTATGATAAAGAAAAGAACTATTTTATATTGCTGAGAGGAAGCGTTCTCGCCACAGAGGTTACGAAAAGTTTTAAGCCCATCGCGGCACGCAACCAGTTTATCAAAGAACATTGCAAAAAAGACAATGGACAAATAGTCCTTACTCATGACTTCCCCTTTGATAGCCCAAGTGGTGCTTCCTGTTTTGTCTTAGGCCGCTCAAGTAATGGCTGGGACGCTTGGAAGGATGAAGAAGGGAGAAAACTTAGCGACATTGTTAAAAGAAGTTCCAAGAACAAAGATGTTTAACCAACTCACTAACAACAGTAAAAGAGTCATAATGAAGACTTTCCCTTGTACTGCTGTTGTGAATCCAACATAAGTAAAATCACCCGACAAAATGCACGCACGCCCATAGGCCATTCCAAAAGGATACCTATGGGCGTGCGTTATCATACGTTTTGCAATGCGAAAGCGGACGTTTGGGGCGGCGAAACGTAACGTATAAGAACGCCACTTCTCATTCTTCCTCTATCCACCTCAACTTCAACGCATTGCGTCAAACAAAAATTTCCAACACCATCGCTTTCCGCGCGGCGCAGCGTTATCACAATATTGCACGTTTCCCACCATACCGTCATGGCGGAAAACGTGCCATGCACAAGGCTACTTTATCACGACCTTGCGGCCATTGATGAGGTAAATGCCCTTGGGCAGCGTGTCGGCAGGCGTGTATCCCGTCTTCACAAGGCGGCCATCAAGGCTATACACGTTGCCCTTGGCCTCAAGTGCAGCTTCCTTGGCCTCGGTGATGCCTGTCACCCCGTTTTCCGTAATGCTGATGCCAAACACATAAAGGTTGCCCTGCACCATCTCGCTGGTGACATGGAAGCCCACGCGCAGCAGCATTTCTTGCTCGGCCACCACATCGAACGACATCTCCGTAGTGTCCTTCGACACCACGTCAAAGGTGTCAAAAGCCGTATTGGCCAGTTCCGATGCGGTGTTTCCCTCGCCATACTTCACTTCCAGCTTGTTGGTGTACTTGGCATTGTTCTCGCTCACGCAGAAGCGAACCGCATAGATTCTTCCTGCCGTGAGCTTGACGGGAGGCGTGAGCAGCCAGTCATCGGCCGCATCGGTGTAACTGTTGCTGTAGCAGGCCGACATCGGCGTGTAAGAGCGGTATTTCCATGTGAATCCGTCTCCGTTGACGTCTTCCACGGTGTAAATACCAAAGCGCGTCTCGTTGGAAAAGTCGTCTACGAACGGCACATCCACATGATCGCCCAATACAACGGTGTTGGATGTGGCGGAAACCTTGCTGTCGTTGTTGCACAAAGCCACCACCTTGTAGTTGTATGCGTTCATTCCCTCCACGGGCAGCGTCTCCGTGAATGTCTGCTCGGCAATGTTCTTGGCCACGGTGTCGGTGGCATTGCGCAGCACGGTGTAGACCACATCGCCCACGTAGCCGCCACGCCGACCCTGCGGCTCTTCCCAGCTGAGCACAAGCTGACCTTCGGCATCGCCTTTGGAGAGCGTCAAGCCCTGCAAGCTCGATGGTGAGTCCATGCCACAATAGGCCGTGGCCGACCGCTTCGGCCCCGCGCCCGCGCCATTGACCGCCCAGGCCGTGTATCCGCACTCTGCGCCATCCTCGCCCGTAACGGCCACGCTGACGCGCTCGCCGGGTTGCGCTGCTCCACAGATGGTGTCCGTCCCGGCAATGACACGGTATTCCGTCTCGCCATCGAGCACGTCGCCGGCAAAGGTCACTGCGGGCATACGGAAGGTGACCGTGCCGCTGGTGGTGGCTTTCTCAAACGCTACCTTCAAGTTGGTCACATTAGCCGGGGCGTCATCCTCGGCTATGGGATAAGGCACTGTGAGGGCATACATCTGCCCATACGCCGTGAAATCAGACAGCTTGGTGGCCGCCCCGGTGGTGAGGTCGACGGTGTAGAGTGCCGACTTGCCCTCCGCATCGGTGGCCGCCCAATAGAAAGTACCATCGCGCTGGTCTATCTCTCCGCTTTGCACGTTTGTTGTGCCGTCTTCCTTGAGCAGCGTCAGTCCCGTTGAGCCAACGAGCGTCTCCGTGCCATCATCGGTGGAAATCCTGTAAAGGTTGCCATCCTCGGCCACGCCATACATCACCAAGTCTGCCGTCAGGCCGATGGCCACATACTTCCGGGTGGCCGGGCCTATGGTGGTGCGCGTCAGCGCGTCATAGTCGGCCACGCCAAACTCCATCTCCGTCAGCGACTTGTCTTTGTAAAACACGCCATAGACTTTTCCCGTAGCCCGGTCGAAAGCCGTTTCCACGCCCAAAAGCCCCATTTGGTCGTCCTGCAAGGTGGTGTGCCGTCCGGAGGAGACCCACTCATTGTCATTGACCGTATAGTCGAAGAGGTTGGCCGACACATAGCCTTGGTCGGCATAAGAGTAGTCGGCAGAGATGAAACGGAATCGCCCATCGAAGTAGACGCATCCCGCATTGGCCACTACCTTGCTTCCCGTGACCAACGCCTGCGGATCGGCATTGTAAATGCCAAACCGATAGATGCCGTTGCTCTTCTTGTTGTCGCTGTCAATGACGTTGCCCCACAGCTCTTGTCCGCCAGCCGCACGCAACACCACTCTCTCCTGCCCCATCGCGGGCGCGGTGCCCAGCATGGCAAGCAATATGGCCGAAGCCTTCAATAATTGTCTCATAACTTAATCTGATTTTTCAGTTTCACTTCAATTCTTTTTCTCCTTATATTATATGGCGCGGCTCATTCCTTCACCAACACCTTAAGGATGTTTCCTCCGGCCTTTACCAGATATACGCCAGCCGGCACACGAACAGAGAGCACTCCCGCACGGCTGCTTCGCATCTGGCACGCACCATCGGCAGAGAACACCTCAACAAGGTTTCCACCAGCGTTGTCAACAATGACGCTGCCCTTTGCCGCCGACACGGCAACGGCCGACACGGCTGGCTGCGTGATGCCCGTGGCAACGGTAACGGCATTAGACGGGCCTGACTCTCCCAGTTCATAAACAACCGTAACCTTATAAGTTTGGGAATCGCCATCGGGCTGTGCGTCAAAGAACGTTGTGGCATCCGCGCCAACCGTTCCCACGCTTTGCCCATTGCGATAAACGTTGTAGCCCTTGACGGTGAGGCCACCTGGAACGTAAGTCGCATCGTCCACCATCAGCATGGCCTTGTCGGAAGACGTATGACGCAAAGCCACATAGCGCGTACCGGCAGGCACATCCACAGACACTTGAGTCCACTCGAGTGGTGCTTGCCCCTCAAGAACAACCGTAAAGTCTTCCATGGCCTTGCCCGTGCTGGAAGCAAGCAGCTGATAATCCTCCAATCCAAATGTGTTGTTATAGCTCTTTATCCAAAGGCTAACCGTCTGAGCCTCGCCCGACAGCAGCGGAGTGACAAGCCAATCATCGTTGCGCATAAGCTCCGTTGTCTCCAGCTGCACACCAAACGCCACCAGATATTGCTCGCCCTCATGCGCTCCCCATGCCGGGTCGCTGGTCAGGTCGTAGCCAATGGCCGCAGGATTGTTCACCACGTAGGCAAACGGATCGCGGAACTGCTTGATGTAGTTCAGACCGAACGTAAACGGCTCTCCGCCATCGTTGTCTATGGTAGCCCAATCGCCTATGCGGTGAGTCTCCAGTGGATAATAGTTCTCAAAACCATCGGTTACAGCCTTGTTCTCCACAACAACCGGCGACCAATTCAGCGTCACTCCGTCATTGCCCTCCTTGGCCGAAAGGTCATTGACCGCAGGATATTCGGGCGCATAGACGAAGACCGTGCGGCTGGCAGACTGATTGTTTTCCGTATTGCCATCGGCAGCATACTCCACAACTGCCTGCAACGTAATGGCCTCCGTGCTAACGGGACTGGCCTTGAATGTCATCTCATAATCGCGCGATGCGCCCGAAGCCAGTTCCTCACCGTCCTTGGTATCCACAAGCGTTCCGTCTTGGAACAACTTCACGGCATAACCGGTCGCGGGCCTCTCGCCCATGTTCTCCACCGTCACCGTGGCCTTTCCCGTGTCGCCAGTTTGCAGACTTACGGGAATAGACAGCGATGCCGCAAGGTCATTGGGCAGCATATCCGTGAGCGTGATATTGTCGACAAGGATAGACGTGCCTGTCTCATAGAAATAGAAATGGAACAACACTTGCTCATAGTGGTCGTCTATGAAAGCCGACAAGTCAAACGTACCCAGTCTGTATCCCGTCTCCCCTGTCTCCTCAACGAAGTCAAACTGTTTCACCTGCATGGTGTCCCCATTCTCGCGCACCACTTGCACGTCAATGCCTATATTTGCGCCAGGCGTGCAATAATAATAGAACGAGCCTACGGGATGACCAGCCTCGCTAAGCGTCACCTTCGGACTGCAAAGGTAGCCCTCGAAGCCCATCGCGCGAGGATAGCAAACAATGGAGCCATTATCTTGGTCTTGTGCCAAAGATCCGGAGATGCCCAGCGTGCCCGTGCCTTTGGTCGATACCGTCCAAGGCCCGTTCTGCTGACGGCTGTTGGCAAACGACTCATAATAGGGCAAATCGTAGGGCGCACCCGTGAGCAGCTGATTGGAGAGCGTGTATCCTTGCGCGCCCGCTTCGGTCTGACTCTGCACACCATAGTATATTCTGGACTGCGTGCCTGTTTGCGGCAGGTCGCGAATAACGATACTCGTCCCAGTAACATCCGAACGATAAGCCACCGGACTGCCATTGACAATGGAATAGATATTGTAGGTTACACCGTCTTGCGGGATAAACATACCGTTGATGCCTTGCGTAACAGCATTCCAACTGAGCGTGGCCGTGCCATCAAAGTTGTCTTTAAGCCGCACGCCGGTAGGAGCAACGGGAACATCAATGCCCACATAGACCGTGGCCGAAGCCGTCAGGCCGCGGTCGGCACTGTTGATAGCCGTAACACTGTAGGTCGTTGTGCCATTTACAGCCTCATCGTCTGTATAGGAAAGGCTTGCGCCAACTGCTGGATGCTCAATCGTCTTGATAACCTCTCCATCGCGGCAAATCTCTATTTGATCTATGCCGTCAAGAGCCTGCCCATCGTTGCGCTTAGTGGGTGCGACAAAAGAGATGGTGGCAGCCTGCGTGCCATCCGATGAAGGCGTGACCTTGAGCTGCCGCACAGAATCGGGAGCCGCATAGCAAAGAATCTCCTTGATGACAAGGCTGTCAATATACAGATATTGCGACTGGGCATCCGACACACAATTGAATGCCACACGGTAATCTCCCGTATTCGGAGCATCGAACCGCACATTGCGCGTCGTGCGGTTCGTCCATTGCCCATTATAGACAACCGGACGCTCTATCACGTTTTGCTTGTAAGCCTCCATGTCCGTACCTTGCCCCAAATAGATGGCCATTTTCTCATCCTCACGATAATTGGCAAAGGCTTGGAAAGCCACCTCATACTGATAGCCCGAGCGCAATTTTACGGGCGGAGCTACAAGCCACGCATTGGCCGCTGTCTCGCCCCAAGTGTTGCAGAACGCACAAACGCTACCCGTAGAGCTTACCACCAAGTCCCACGTATTGATCGTTCCATCGTCAAAGATGTCAAAGGCCGAGAAGTCATCACGAGAGTCTATCAAGTTGACATACGGCAAATCAAGTGCCTCACCAAAGGCTATCATGTTGGAAGTGGCCGCGCCACCCGTCAGCTCGCCATTGACCGCATACACCATGTAATAATGCGTTGCCCACTGGCCTTGCGGAATGTTCTCTGTGAACGTGCGTTCCTTCTGCCCTTCCGAAACAGTGACCGCGCCGGGATAACGAACAACCTTGTAAGTAAACTCCGATGGATCGGCATAACCGCCATGAACGCCATTCACCAACGGCGCGTCCCAAGACAGCGTGGCAAGATTGCCATTCGATGTATCCACACTGAACACTGCATTGCGGGGAGCTTGCGGAACATCGCGGCCTATCCACTGCTTGAGATAGGCGCTCTTGCCCGCGCCCTGACTGTTGGAGAACGCCACCTCAAATGTGTTGTAGCCCTCTGAAAGGTTTCTCAGCACGGCAGTAACTTCCTCCTCGCCTGCCTCCGCCTCGCCGCTGGTTATCTCCTGGCCATTAGCTTTTACAACATAAGAGAGGTTTTCCGTCAGCTTCTTCCCATCCACGGTGACCGATGGTGCATCGAAACGCAATGCGCCGGAGGTGTTTGCCCCACGGATAGTCAGCGAGAGATTGGCCGGCGCGGCAGGAAGACCGTTGTCATACTGCATGGGAATGAACAGTGCCACTGGTTCTTCATTGTTGGGGAAGTCTCCCACCTTGGTGGCCACACCCGTTATCAAGCTCACCTCATAGAGTGCCGCGTTGCCCGCCGCAGTCATGGCCGCCCAATACATACGCCCATGCTGGCGGTCATAGACCGCGCTTTGCATGATGCCCTTCACGGCCACGCCCGTATGGCCAATAACCGTAAACGCACCTGTCTGCTTGTCTATGCGGTTCAAGTTGCCGTCAAGGGTGATGCCATAGAGCTGTCCCTCGTTGTCGCAAATCATCGCCACACAGATGTTGGTTATCTCGGCAAGTTTGGTTGTTGTCTCATGATCGTAGTCAATGATGCCAAAGTTCCACACGTCTGCATTGAAGTCCTCACCGTAGTAGACACCGTAAGTGCGATAAGTCGTTGGATCGAAGGCTGAGCACACACTGATCATGTGCCCGTCCATCGTGCGCGGCTGCTCGGTCACCTCCCATGTGTCGAGGTCATACTCATAGTAATAGGCCACAATGCTGCGCTCCACTGCGTAACCCGTGTAGCGCAGGGTGTGATTGCTGAACGAGCCTCCGCCGTTGGCCAGTCCCACTTGGCCAAGCAATGACTTCGTGGCAAGGTTGGCACTGTTGAAAGCGTAGACTCCGTAGGGACGCTCCTGCTCCGAAAGGTCTGACCACTCATCGGAGCTAATCAGCAATCCCCAAATCTGCGTACCATCAGCCGTGGCCAGCAACGGCGTCTTCCGCATGGAAGGCGCAACTGTCAAGGGCACACTGCCCGATGCTCCCGCCTGCTGTCCAGCAGACATGGAGGGCACAAGACCGGGAAAGCGCAGCAAAGCCGAGGACGCAACCTCGCGCTGCTGCGGAAGAACACGCGTCGGCACGTTGCCCTTGGCACGATCCGTGACCGTGCGGGCTTCCGACACCGAAGAAGAAAACATTGCCAAAAAGGCAAAAAGCAACAAGGCTGTTGCAGGGTGAAGTTTTCTCATGTTAGAACATAATTAGAAATAAATATAAACATATCAAACGCACCATAATGGACATAACGCATGTACAAAAGGCACATTGTCGGATGCAAATTTAGAAAACACCGCAGAGAAAACATATAAAAAAGATGAAAAATTGGGGGGGGGCTAAATATTATTTAACATAATAGCAATAAAAATGCCAATTTGGTTAAATCAAGTGAAATAAAAGCACGCCAAAAGAAAAAAGCAACGAAACCTTTGGCGCAAAGTTTTCGAAGACCTAACTTTGCATCATTATACACAACAATTAAAGATTATGAAGAAGATAAGTACGCTTTTATTTCTGTTCCTTTTCGCCATTCTGCCTGCGGCAACAGCCGGAGAAATACGATTGGGCTACTGCAACGACCAAGTGACGCTGCACAGCGATGTGGGCACTACGGGACGCGCATGGGTAGAAGCCGCCATCCTGCTGCCCGGCAACGTAATCAGCTCCTATGGGGGCAACCAACTGACCCATGTGCGCGTGGGACTGGCCTCCAGTCTGAACGTAGACACGCTCACCGTGTGGCTGCGCACCGCGCTGGACGGCGACAACATTGCCGAGGGCACCATCACCCGCAGCGACATCAAGCGCGGATGGAATGACGTGGCTCTCGCTGCGCCTTACAACATCGGCAGCGAAGACGGCGACATCTACGTGGGCTACTCCTTCAAACAGCGGGGAACGGTGAACGCCGTATCCTATGTGGACGGTGCCACGGCCAACGCCTTCTACATTAAGTTGGGAGAAAACGCCAGCTGGCAGGACAACAGCGCAATCGGCGCACTGTGCCTGGAGGCCACCATTGCGGGAGACAACATCTACACCCACGACGTGGGCATACTCAACCAAGCCGCACGCATGATGTCCAACTCCAACAGCGTGACCATATCGGCCACACTGAAAAACTTCGGAAGCGAACCCGTGCAAGACATTGCCCTCACCATCAGCTCTGCCAGCTTAGGCGCGCAAAGCAGCAGCCACATCAGTATGGCCCTGACGCCGGGCGAAGCGCGCGACACCACCATCACTTTCGAGAGCCTGCCCGCCGGGATGGCGTTCGTCAGCGATGCCCGCATAGCCATAGACGAGGTGAACGGCATGACGGACGAGAATCCATCCAACGACCATCTGTCCTTGCCTTTCGCCCATGAGCGCAAAGTGCTGATAGAGGAGTTCACCTCCGAGGGATGCGTAAACTGCCCACGACTGGCCAAAACGCTGCACGACCTGATGGAGCAGCCCGACTATGAGGAGAAGATTATCGCCGTGTGCCACCACGATGGCTTCTCTCACGATTGGCTCACCCGCCCGGAGGATGCTGAATACCTGTGGTTCTACAACAGCACCACCACCTACGCCCCGGCACTGATGATAGACCGCTACCCGTTTATGAACAACAACGAGGGACGACTCTGCCCCGTATTCGACCCAACGGCCGAGGATCTCAAGGCCGGAGTGGACTACCGGCTGGCCGAACCCACCTACACCTCCATCAGCATCGCGGCCAACCTTGTGACAGACGACAGCCTGCACGTGCAAGTGAGCGGCTTCCGCGCGCGTCCCTTTGGCAGCACGCCCACGCGGCTCACGCTATTCCTCGTAGAGGACAGCATCACGGCACGTAAGCAAGTGGGCGCAAGCGCGGGATACCAGCACATGCACGTGGAGCGCGACATCAACAGCGCGTGGGGAGTGCCCGTAGAGTGGCAGCCCGACGGCACTTTCAGCTACGACTACGGCATACGGCTGAGCGACAACTGGCGGCGCGACCAGCTGTCTGTCATCGCAGCCATCGGCGACTACGACCCCGACAACCTCAACAACTGCATCGTGGAGAACGCCGAACAGTTGCGCCTTTCCCAACTCCTATCCACCGGCATCCACACGACCGCAACATCGCCGTCAGACACCGCCCCGCGCTATTACACCCTTGACGGACGCGCCCTCAGCAAGCCCCTCAGCAAGGGCGTAACCATCATGAGACAAGGGGGAAAGAGCCGCAAGATTTTCCGCAACTAATCCACGCCACACCTTATAAAACACCCCCCTTTGCCCTGCCCCCATTCCCCCTAATGGCGGCAGGGCTTTCCGTATCTGCCCCGCGGCAGACACCCGCACACACAGCAGAAAGAATGCCGCGAAAAACGCGCGACACCATACCCCTCCACAAAAGGTTACCTTTTGGCGCGCAAAACCATACCTTTTGCAACGCGAAACCATACCTTTTGCAGGGCAAAACGTGACGTATTGAAAAACCGCCCCTCACCTTTTCGCCCGCCACACAATCCGCCTTGGATAAAAATGCTTACCTTTGCAGAGGCCACACCACGGCCACCCGCCCGCCAAACGAGCGAACAACAACATAACAAAACAACAATAGAATGATGAAAACAAGAATGATGCCTTTGCTTCTCATGCTCTGCATGACCGTTGCGACTATGGGACAAGACGGAAAAACATTCTGGCTCGGCGCCGACATCAGCGGCACCACAGAGCTGGAGCACAACGGCGTGAGGCTGCAAAACGCACAAGGGGAGACGCGCGAGAACACCGCGCTGATGAAGGAACTGGGTCTCAACGCAGTGAGGCTGCGCGTATGGGTCAATCCGCGCGGCGGATGGTCGGGCGCGGAAGACGTGCTGGAGATGGCCAAGCGCGCCCGATACTACGGAATGGCCATCATGATAGACTTCCACTACAGCGACTGGTGGGCAGACCCCAACAAACAGCCCATCCCGGCACAGTGGCAATACCTGAAGTATGACGAAATGAAGTACCAGCTGGGACTGCACACGCGCGACGTGCTGCAGCTGCTGAAAGACAACGGCATCGATGTGGAGTGGGTGCAGGTGGGCAACGAGACCACCCACGGATTCCTCTGGCCGATGGGGCGCGCCGAGGACAACATGGAACAGTATGCCGGACTCACCGATGCGGGCTATCAGGCCGTCAAGGAGGTGTATCCCGAAGCCAAGGTCATCGTGCATCTTGATGGCGGATGTGACCCCGCGCGCTACGATTTCATCTTCGACGGGCTGAAGAAATACGGCGCACGGTGGGACATGATTGGCCTCAGCGTCTATCCCTACTGGGACATCGAGGCGCAGCTGGAGAAAGACTGGAAGGGCACGGTGCGCGACTTTGCCGCCAACATCCGCCGTCTCCATGCCAAGTATGGCAGCGAGTGCATGGTGGTGGAGACCGGCGCGGAGGTGAAGAAGCCCGAAGAGGGCAAGCGCATCATGGCCGCCGTCATCAACGCGGCACTGAACGACTGCGACGGCCACTGCCACGGGGTGTTCTACTGGGCACCCGAGCTTGAGGGAGCTTACCCGCTGGGCGCATTCCATGAGCACCGCCCCACCGCCATCATGGAGGCTTTCACCGAGGCGGCGCAGAAGCTGGGACTGCAATAGCCACACTCTTCTTCCCGCCAAGCCTTCTTGGCAGGAAGAAGAGTGCCTTATCGGCTGGCCATATCACATCGACCAACCTTAATCTGATGATTTCTCACACATTGATACGGATTTCAATTACAGTCCATGCCGTCTCTGGTGGCTTTCATCCGCTCAAAACCTGTATGGCAATTTGCCCTTCTTTATCCAGCAACAGCAACCTTCCGAGCTGACCAAAACAAAAGAATGCCGCCCCATAAGGAGCGGCATTCCTTTGTATTCAGAATGATTTCCTATTTCTCAAGCAGCTCTTTCAAGTACTTCACCCTTATTCCATAGTTGAAGTTTTGCGTGCCATTCAGTCCCGCAAAGTTGATGGCCACCAACTGCCCTTGATGGTTCACCACCGGCGAACCGCTGCTTCCGGGAAGCGTGGGAATGGAGTACATCAGCCGCTCACTGGTCTTTTGGCTGATTGTGCCATTGTTGAACTGCGACTTAACACCCTCTTTCGTCAACGCCAGCTGCGGTCCGAGGTTGAATCCCGACATAAACAGCTTGTCGTTCTTGTCATCGCTGACCTTCCGGGTCAGCTCCTCTTTCCAGTCATACGTCTCCAGCGGGTCTTCCTCCTCTACCATAAAGACATACTTACCCTCCGGCATCTGCTTGCTTTTGAGCTGCACAATGGCCAAGTCATGTTCGGTATCGGTCTTCGTCACCACACACGACACAAAGTCTTTCTCACTTGTCACGTAGGTGTCATTGTAGGCAATGCTCACCTCGTTGTGGTATTTAATCTCCGAATCACTCACTCTGATCTCGTCCAAGTTGTTATAAATCTCCGCATACTCTTCCATTTCGCCCTTGATGGCATCACGAATGTCGCGGATTCTGTAGAAATCCTCATAGCTAACGTCTGAACTCACATTGGCATAGTCGTACAAAGCCTGTGCGCTATCTAACTTTGCCTCATACTCATTATAGGCGTATGCCACCAGTTTCTTCAACGCCGAGATAACCTCACCTATCGATTTGTTCACATCTTTATCGGAAATGGTACTCGACACCACGTGCGCATTGGTGGCAATCTCTCCCGTCTCAGAGACAAAAAAGCCGGTTCCGTAGCCAGTAACGGGCTTTACGGAATCCTTTTCTGCGGTGAAGCCGTCCAAATCACCCTCATTATCGAACGAGGAGAAATAAACCGACTGCCCATTCGACAGAACTACCTCATAATAACTTTTGTTTTGCACCAGCACAACGCCCGATGACGTTGTCTTCTCAATGTCCTGCTCCGACATGTTCCCACATGATGAGAACAGCAAGCACAGCAGAGGCACAATGATAAATAATTTTTTCATTCTTATGTTTTTTAGTTTTAATCTCTGTTCTTTGCTCTGCACGAGCGCAACCACTTGGCTTTCAACTTTCCAACTTCGTGCTGCCTATGCCCTCGAAAGACCTGCACGAGCGCAACCACTTGGCTTTCAGCCCGCCATATTCCAAAAACAATACCGCGTGCGGCCGACATACGACGGCCATTCTTGCTCTTCCACCCTCCTTGTCCTTCAAGACGACCCTCCATTGGAGGATATTTAGAAGGCCAATGGCGCAACCATCACTCCTCGATGGGTTCCAG